>NZ_JBKGGU010000006.1:0-285655 GCF_052042015.1 Pseudomonas sp. SMV71
GGGAAAGTTCTTACGACAGGCTCGGAAAGCTTCCGGCTGCCACAGCCCCCCGACAGTGCTAAGGTTCTGCCCTGGTTTTTGCATTTTCAAGGATGCCCTCCATGCCGGACGCAACGTCCCTAAACCCAGCTTTCATGGTGATCCATGGGAATCGCATTGATGAGTTGCGCAGTCTGGTCATCAGCTTGATGCGGCGCTATCCGCTGGCACCCCTTGAGAATGAAATCGCGCTGGTACAAAGCAATGGCATTGCCCAATGGCTCAAGCTGGCATTGGCTGAGGACCCTGAAGATGATGACTCCGGCGGTTGTGGTATCGCTGCGGCCATTGATGTGCAACTGCCGGGCAGCTTCATGTGGCAACTTTATCGAACCGTGCTCGGCAGGGACCAGATCCCGGCCAAGTCCCTGCTGGACAAAGCACCGCTGACCTGGAGGTTGATGCGCCTGCTACCACAGTTGATCGAACAGCCCCATTTCGAGCCACTGCGACGCTTCCTCACCCACGACACCGACTTACGCAAACGCTATCAATTGTCCGAGCGCTTGGCGGACCTGTTCGACCAGTATCAGGTATACCGGGCCGACTGGCTTGAAGACTGGGCGGACGGTCGGCACCAGACCAGAAATGTCCGAGGCGAAATCAAGCCGCTCGCACCAGCAAACTGCTGGCAAGCCGAACTATGGCGAGCCTTGTTGCTGGACGTCGGCGAACAAGGCATGGCCCAAAGTCGTGCAGGTGTCCACCAGCGCTATCTCGAACGCATCAACAGCCTGCAGGTTGCTCCGAAGGACCTGCCCTCGCGGGTGATCGTATTCGGCATTTCTTCGTTGCCTGCCCAGGCACTCGAGGCGTTGGCCGGTCTGTCTCGATTTAGTCAGGTTCTGCTGTGCGTTCATAACCCGTGCCGCCACCACTGGGCGGACATCGTTGCGGACAAGGACCTTCTGCGCCATCAGTACAAACGCCAGGCACGCAAGGCCGGCATGCCTGTTTCACTCGATTCCCAGACGTTGCATCAACATGCTCATCCGTTATTGGCCGCCTGGGGCAAGCAGGGGCGTGACTATATCAACCTGCTCGACAGCTACGATGACCCCAACAGTTATCGCTCGGTGTTTCGCGATGGCCGCATCGACCTGTTCAGCGAAGGGAACCCCACGACCCTTCTCGGTCAGTTGCAGGATGACATCCTTGAGCTTCGCCCGCTCAACGAAACCCGAGAGCAATGGCCTGCCGTCGATACGACGCGAGACGGGTCCATTCGCTTTCATGTCGCCCATAGTGCGCAGCGTGAAGTGGAGATTCTTCATGATCAGTTGCTGGCTCACTTCAGCGCAGATCCTTCCCTGCGGCCTCGGGATATCATCGTCATGGTCCCGGACATCGACAGTTATGCACCGCATATACGCGCGGTGTTCGGCCAGCTCGATCGAACAGATCCTCGATTCATTCCGTTTACCCTGACCGACCAGGGCCAGCGTGGACGTGACCCGCTGCTGATCGCCGTCGAGCATTTGCTCAAGCTTCCCGACAGTCGCTTCCCGGTCAGCGAAATTCTCGATTTGCTGGATGTCCCGGCGCTGCGTGAGCGATTCGGCATCGACGAGGCCGACCTGCCTACGCTGCACCGCTGGATCGAAGGAGCAGGCATACGCTGGGGAATGAGTGCCGAGCATCGTGCCGGGCTCGGTTTGCCCGCTGAGCTTGAGCAGAACAGCTGGCGTTTCGGTCTGCGTCGCATGTTGCTGGGGTACGCCGTGGGCAGCTCGGACGCCTATGCGGGTATCGAGCCCTACGACGAAATCGGCGGGTTGGATGCGGCGTTGATCGGGCCCTTGGTCGCTTTGCTGGATGCGCTCGAAGTTGCTCATCAGGAGCTCACCCAACCTGCCTCACCGCAACAATGGGGTTCGCGTCTGCACGATCTGGTGCAGCTGTTCTTCCAGGCGAGCAACGAGCATGACGACTATCTGCTCGCCCAACTCGAAGACCTGCGTGAAACCTGGCTGGAAACCTGCGAGTCGGTGGGGCTGCATGATGAGTTGCCGCTGACGGTGGTGCGCGAGGCCTGGCTAGCCGGGCTGGACCAGGGGCGATTGTCCCAGCGTTTCCTGGCCGGAGCGGTCAACTTTTGTACCTTGATGCCGATGCGTGCAATTCCCTTCAAGCTGGTGTGCCTGCTGGGAATGAATGATGGTGACTACCCGCGCGCCCAGCCGCCATTGGATTTCGATCTCATGGGCACCGACTATCGGCCGGGCGATCGTTCCCGACGTGAGGATGATCGCTATCTGTTGCTGGAGGCCCTGCTTTCGGCCCGTGAAAAGCTCTACATCAGTTGGGTCGGGCGCAGTATCCGGGATAACAGTGATCGACCTGCATCGGTACTGATTGGGCAACTTCGGGATCATCTGGCCAGTGGCTGGCGGTTGGCAAGCGGTGACCAAAATCTTCTCGAGGCGCTGACCCAAGAGCATCCCTTGCAACCGTTCAGTGCCCGCTACTTCCACCAAGGCGATGAGTTGTTCAGCTACGCCCGCGAATGGCGGATGCTCCACGGCGATCAAAATCGCGCCGATAACGTCCAGGTACTGCAGCCCTATGTCCAGGAAGAGCCGTTGGGCCTTGGGCAGTTGCAGGATTTCCTGCGCAATCCCGTTCGCCATTTCTTCAGTCAGCGTCTGAAAGTGTTCTTCGAAGCCGTCGAGGCGCCCTTGGGCGACGATGAACCTTTCGTGCTTGATGCCCTGCAACGCTACAGCCTGAGCGACAGTCTGCTCGAAGCGGCCCTGATTCGTCTGGACCAGCCGGACCTTGCCCTGGCTGCCCATGCCAAGCGTTTGCAGAATAGCGGCCTGTTACCCATGGCCGGTTTCGGTGAACACATGCAACGCGAGTTGATCGAGCCGCTGCCGGACTTGATCCAGCGTTACCAACAGCTCCTGGCGTTATGGCCGACTCCGCTGACCAGTGCCGTACCTGTCAGCCTGCAATTGCACGGTGTGAGTGTCGAAGGATGGCTGGGTGGCCTGCACCAGCGCTCCGATGGGGCGGTCCTTGCCATCACCGCCATTCCCAACAGCATCGGCGCTACCAAAAGTCGAAAATGGCATCGCCTGATACGGCCCTGGGTCAATCATCTCGTGGCGTGCGCCAACGGTCTCTCATTGACGACAGCGCTGGTCGCCAGTGATGACAGCCTGCTGCTGGGGCCTTTTGAAGAGCCGGTAGCGCGCCGACTGTTGGGCGACCTGTTGCAGGCCTGGCAGGCCGGCATGCGCCAGCCGCTACCGGTCGCCGTCAAGACCGCCTTCGCCTGGCTGGGTCAGACTGAGCCGATCAAGGCTGAAGCGGCGGCTCGCAAAGCCTACGAAGGCGACGGGCAGAATTCCGAAGGCGAACGACGGGAAAGTCCGGCCCTGGCCCGGCAGTTTGCCGATTTCGATGCCTTGATGGCTGATGAAACATTTCCCGATTGGTGCGATGCGCTTTACCGACCGTTGCTTGAAGCCCCTTGGCGTTCATCGGCTGATGAGGAGGCGCGCTCATGAGTCGACAGGCACCGCTGGCTCTGGCCTTTCCGCTACGTGGCAGCCAACTGATCGAAGCCAGCGCCGGTACCGGCAAGACCTTCACCATTTCAGCGCTCTACCTGCGCCTTGTGCTCGGGCATGGCGGCTCGGCGTCCGGTTTTGGCCGTGAGCTGCTGCCGCCGCAGATCCTGGTGGTGACCTTTACGGACGCCGCCACCAAAGAGCTGCGTGAACGTATCCGCACACGCCTTGCTGAAGCCGCGCGTTTTTTCCGAGACGAAATCCCCGCTCCGGACTCATTGATCGCCCAGTTGCGTGACGAGTTTAGCGCCGAGCAATGGCCAGGCTGCGCAGACCGGTTGGACATCGCCGCGCAGTGGATGGACGAAGCGGCTGTCTCGACCATCCACAGTTGGTGTCAGCGCATGCTGCGCGAACATGCGTTCGACAGCGGCAGCCTGTTTACCCAGACCCTGGAAACCGATCACAGTGAGCTGCTTGGTGAGGTGTTGCGCGACTATTGGCGACTGTTCTGCTACTCGATGCAGGGCGAGGCGCTGAATTGGGTGCGCACGCATTGGGGAGGCCCGGCTGCGTTGCTGCCGCGGGTCAAGGGCCTGTTCAACAGCGAGCGCAACAATGCTGACGAGCTTGAGCCCGCCGAACTCATTGCGGCAGCCCTGCAGGAACGCAGCACCGCCTTGCTCGACCTCAAGGCGCCGTGGCGGCAGTGGGCCGTGGAGTTGCTGGAGATCTGCCAGCGGGGCGTCGCCAATAAAAGCGTCGACGGGCGCAAGATGCAGGCTCGTTACTTCGAGCCATGGTTCCAGAAAATCACGGCTTGGGTGGAAGATGAAAGTCTTGAGCTGTTGGACATCGGCACCGGCTTCACCCGGCTGACACCCGAGGGCATGGCCGAAGCGTGGAAAGGCGAGGTGCCCAGCCATCCCGGGTTGGACGCCATGTCCGGTCTCAAGGCCAGCCTGGATGCGTTGCCCACGCCTCACGCTGCGGTGTTGCAGCATGCCGCGCAGTGGGTCGGGGCACGCTTCGAGGCCGAGAAGCGGCGTCGTGCGGAGATGGGGTTTGACGACATGCTGCTGCGCCTCGATGCGGCTCTCCAAGCCGAAGGCGGAGAACGCCTGGCGAGCCTGATCCGCGAGCAGTTCCCGGTGGCGCTGATCGACGAATTCCAAGACACCGACCCGGTTCAATACCGGATCTTCGAGAGCATCTATCGCATTGAAGACAATAATCCGGAGACCGGGCTGTTTCTGATCGGCGATCCGAAGCAGGCGATCTATGCCTTTCGCGGTGCCGACATCTATACCTACCTGCGCGCTCGGGAGGCCACTGCCGGCAGGCTGCATACGTTGGGGACGAACTTCCGTTCAAGCCACGCCATGGTCGGTGCGGTCAACCACATTTTCCAAAACGCCGAATCCCGCTCGCAAGGGCGCGGAGCGTTTCTGTTTCGCGAGCCGTCGGGCGAGAACCCGGTGCCGTTCCTGTCCGTTGAATCCCAGGGCCGCAAAGAGGTCTTGCAGATCGCCGGCCAGGCCGTTGCGGCATTGAACATCTGGCATCTGCCGTCGGATCAGCCGTTCTCCGGTGCGGTGTACCGGCAACACCTGGCTGCGGCGTGCGCCAGTGAAATCACCGCGTTGCTCAATGGCGGCCAGTCGGGCCGCGACGGTTTTATCGTCGACGGGCAGCTGCTTCGGGGATTGCGCCCGGCGGATATTGCGATCCTGGTGCGCGACGGCAAGGAGGCGCAGGCCGTGCGAGACCAACTGTCCGCCCGGGGTGTGCGCAGCGTCTACCTGTCGGATAAGGACTCGGTCTTCGCTTCTCAGGAAGCGCGGGACTTGCTGACGTGGCTCAGAGCCTGTGCCGAACCGGATGTCGAACGACCGCTGCGGGCGGCATTGGCCAGCATCACCCTGAGTCTGCCGCTGACCGAGCTTGAGCGACTCAACCAGGATGAGCTGGCCTGGGAAAGCCGGGTCATGCAGTTCCGCGGCTATCGTACCGTCTGGCGCGCCCAGGGCGTGCTGCCTATGCTGCGGCGCCTTCTGCATGATTTCGAGTTGCCCCAGGCCTTGATGGCGCGCAGCGATGGTGAGCGGGTGCTGACCAACTTGCTGCACCTGTGCGAACTGCTGCAGCAGGCCGCCGGTGAGCTGGATGGCGAGCAAGCGTTGATCCGGCATTTGTCCGAGCACCTGGCCTTGTCCGGGCAGGCGGGGGAAGAGCAGATCCTGCGGCTGGAAAGCGATGAGCAACTGGTCAAGGTGGTCACGATTCACAAGTCCAAGGGGCTCGAGTATCCATTGGTATTCTTGCCATTCATCTGTTCGACCAAACCGGTGGATGGCAGTCGATTGCCCCTGCATTACCACGATGAGTCCGGCAAGGCGCAGATCACTCTGACGCCAACGGCGGAGTTGATCGCCAAGGCCGACGATGAGCGTCTGGCCGAAGATCTGCGATTGCTCTACGTTGCACTGACCCGCGCACAGCATGCCTGCTGGTTGGGTGTCGCGGACCTCAAGCGGGGTAACAACAATAGTTCGATCCTGCATCTGTCTGCGCTGGGCTATTTATTGGGCGGCGGTGCGCCGTTGAGCGAGTCGGCTGCGCTGCGGTGCTGGCTCGAGGACCTGCAACAAGGCAACGCCTCAATCAGTTGCCAGGAGTTGCCCGAAGTCACCGACGAGCGCTATCAGCCCCCACGTAACGAGGCCGTGCTGCTCGAGCCTTTGGTGCCGACGCGCAAGGCCAGCGAGAATTGGTGGATTGCCTCTTACAGCGCGTTGCGCATTGGCGAAAGCCTGAGCGAGGGCAGCGATGCCGCCCCAGAGAATCCACAGGCGCAGAAATTGTTCGACGACGAACGACTCGATCCGGAAGCACCCAGGGAGGTGAACGCGGCGGGCGGCGATATCCACCGTTTTCCTCGCGGCCCCCATCCCGGCACCTTCCTCCACGGCTTGCTGGAATGGGCTGCCGGGGAGGGCTTTTCGGCGGAGCCTGCAGCGATCGAGGATGCCATCGCGCGGCGCTGCAATCGCCGAGGCTGGAAGGGCTGGATCACCACCCTGAGCGACTGGCTACAACATCTGGTGCAAATGCCCTTGCAAGTCGGAAATGGCCATAGACCTGTGGTCTTCTCGCAGCTGAGTCAATTCCAGGTCGAGATGGAGTTCTGGTTCGCCAGCCATAAGGTCGATGTGCAGAAGCTTGATCAACTGGTGTGCAAATTCACCCATGGCGGGGTGGCCCGCGTCGCTGCCGAACCGGTGTTGCTCAATGGCATGTTCAAAGGCTTTATCGACTTGACGTTCGAGCATGATGGCCAGTATTACGTGGCCGACTACAAGTCCAACTGGCTGGGTGTCGATGACATGGCCTACACCTCGCAGGCGATGGAACAATCGATCCTGGACAATCGCTACGACCTGCAATACGTGTTGTACCTGTTGGCCCTGCATCGCCAGCTCAAGGCCCGACTGCCCGGCTATGACTACGACCGGCATGTCGGCGGCGCGTTGTATCTGTTTCTGCGAGGCACCCGCTCCGCCAGCCAGGGTGTGTATTTCACCAAGCCGCCCCGGAGCTTGATCGAACAATTGGATCGACTGTTCCAAGGAGCGCCCGAGCCCAAGGCTGAACCGGCGTGGGTACAGGGAGAGTTGCTATGAGCCGTTCTTTTGCCGATCTGCTACCCAAGCCGTCCGATGACGAGAGCCTGGTCGATCTGGAGCCCTTGAGTCGTGCAGATGATCTGCTGTTGCTGCTTACGCGCTGGGTCGAACGCGGCTGGTTGCGTGCCCTGGACAAGGCATTCGTCACATTCCTCCATGAGCTGGCGCCCGACGATGATCCGTTGGTCTTGCTCGCGGCAGCGTTCACCAGTCATCAGTTGGGCCACGGACATGTCTGCCTGGACCTGTTCGAAACCCTCAAGGAACCGGACTTCGCCTTGTCATTGCCTCCAGAGGGTGACTTGCAGACCGGCGTGTTGCCGTCACAAATCCTGACCGGGCTGGATGGCCCTCACTGGTGCAAGGCCTTGGCTGCCAGTCCCTTGGTGGCCCTGGCGGTCGATGAAAGTGAAGAGGCCCGGCAACGTCCTTTGGTGCTGTCGGGGAAACGCCTTTATCTGCGTCGCTATTGGGGTTATGAACGGCGGATCGACGAAGCATTGCGCCAAAGGCTGGTCGAACGTGAAGCCGCGCCCGACGACCTGCGCGAGCGCTTGGACGGGTTGTTCGGGCCTGCCAGTGCCACGGGCCCGGTGGATTGGCAGAAACTGGCGTGTGCACTGGCGACCCGAGGGGCTTTCAGCATCGTGACTGGCGGGCCGGGCACCGGTAAAACCACTACGGTGGTGCGCCTGCTGGCCTTGCTCCAGGCACCCGCCGTCGAGGCAGGGAAGCCGCTGCGGATTCGCCTGGCCGCCCCCACGGGCAAGGCGGCGGCGCGCCTGACCGAGTCCATCAGCCAGCAGGTCCGGACCCTGGATGTGGACGAGTCGGTGCGCGAACGCATTCCCTGCGAAGTGACCACGGTCCATCGTCTGCTGGGCAGCCGTCCCGGCACCCGGCATTTCCGTCATCACAGCGGCAACCGGCTGCCACTGGATGTGCTGGTGGTCGATGAAGCGTCCATGATCGACCTGGAGATGATGGCCAATTTGCTGGATGCACTGCCGTCCCATGCACGACTGGTGTTGCTGGGAGACAAGGACCAGTTGGCGTCTGTAGAAGCCGGTGCGGTGCTCGGCGATCTGTGTCGAGACGCAGAGGATGGCTGGTACAGCCCCCGCACCCGTGCCTGGCTTGAGGCCGTCAGTGGTGAAAACCTCGCAACCACCGGCCTGGAGCAAGACCTCGACGCAACCCATCCCCTGGCGCAGCAAGTAGTCATGCTCAGGCATTCCCGACGTTTTGGCGAGGGCAGCGGGATCGGTCAGCTGGCGCGTTGGGTCAACCAGCAACAACCGGAAAAGGCCCGCCAGTTGTTGATGGGCGGCCAATATGCCGATCTGCTTTGCCTGGCATTGAAGGGGGAGCACGATGGGGCTCTGGAACGCTTGTTGATTGAAGGCAAGCCAGGCGGGCCTCAGGGCTACCGGCATTATCTCGATCTGCTACGGCAGCAGCGTCCGGCCAGCTCCAGGCCCCTGGAAGACAGCTGCTGGGTCGACTGGGCGCGAGAAGTCCTGTCGGCATTCGACGCGTTCCAGTTGCTTTGCGCGGTCCGCAGGGGCCCATGGGGCGTCGAGGGGCTGAACCAGCGGATCACCGCCGCGCTGCTCAAGGCCTGTCTGATCGAGAGCGATCATCAGTGGTATGAAGGACGCCCGGTCTTGATGACCCGCAACGATTACGGGCTCGGGTTGATGAATGGTGATATCGGCATCGCCCTCAAGTTGCCCGAGCGTGACGGGCCGGATGCCGGTAAGCAGGTGTTACGGGTCGCTTTTCCACGTAACGACGGCCAAGGTGGCGTGCGCTTCGTCCTGCCCAGCCGTTTGAACGATGTGGAAACCGTATATGCCATGACCGTACACAAATCCCAGGGCTCGGAATTCGCCCATACGGCGTTGATTCTCCCGGATGCGCTGAACCCGGTATTGACCAAAGAGCTGGTCTACACCGCCATTACCCGAGGCAAGCAATGGTTCAGCCTGATAGAGCCACGGTCCGGCGTATTCGAAGAAGCGGTCCGGCGCAAGGTCAAGCGCCTGAGCGGGCTGATGCTGGAGCTTGCACATGTGACCGAGTGATCGGCTTTGCGTGATCCATTTCCTACACTCGCGTTTTACCTGTTGATGTCAGAAACGTCTGTAGGACGGTGTCTCGCTGGCATTTGGGCACTGTGCTATCTTTCCGGCACTTTTTTTAAAACAAGAGATTTCCATGAAGGTGGCTGTTCGGGAGACAGTGCGCGGCAAGGGCTGGAGGCGTTATCTGCTTGCCGGTTTCCTCTGTGCAATGTCGCCTGCGGTCATGGCCCAGGAGCCGGAATCAAGCCGGGCCGAGCAACGCGCCGAAGCGGTCACCCAGGTGGTCCTGGGCATACTCAGTTATGCCCGCTGGCCCGTGGAACCAGCGCAACTGCAACTGTGCATCGTCGGGCCTACCCAATACACCGACGATCTGGTCAAAGGCACGACGCAAGCCACCGGTCGGCCCGTTACCGTGCAAAGGTTACTGATCGACCACCCGGACATCGCAACGGCCTGTAATGCGGTCTACATCGGCAAGCTGACCGGCGATGAACGCTCTCGCCTGTTTACTTCGCTGATCGGCAAGCCGGTTCTGAGCATCAGCGAAGGCGGCGACCAGTGCACTGTCGGCAGTCTGTTCTGCCTGCGGGTCGGGGACGAGCAGGTGTCGTTCGAGGTCAACCTTGACTCGGTGGCACGCAGTGGCGTGCGTATCCATCCAAGCGTCCTGCAACTTTCGCGGCGCAGGGCGACGACGCCATGAGTCGGGGCAAACCGCAGGTCCGCCCGACCCTGGGCTCAGTCATCGGCCGCGGTCATCTGATCGTCGCCTTGCTGGCGATCACGATGGCCAGCGTTTCCCTGACCCTGCTCGGGGTGCTGGCGCTGCGAGTCTATGCCGATCACAACCTGCACCTGATTGCCCGTTCGATCAGCTACACCGTGGAAGCCGCCGTGGTCTTCGATGACTCGGCTGCGGCCACCGAAGCGCTCGCGCTGATTGCCTCCACCGAGGAGGTCGCCGATGCCCAGGTGTTCAATGCGAATGGCCGTCTGCTGGCGCGCTGGCAACGACCGGAAACCGGTTTGTTGTCGGAACTGGAGATGCACATTGCCAAGGCCTTTCTAGAAAAGCCCATCAGCCTGCCGATTGTTCATCAAGGGCAGAATATTGGCCGGATTCTGCTGGCCGGCCACGGCGGTAGCCTATTGCGCTTTTTACTCAGCGGCCTGGCGGGAATCATCCTGTGCACGGCGGTGAGCGCCTGGGTGGCGCTTTATCTGGCGCGGCGCCAACTGCGAGCAATCACCGGGCCGTTGCGCCGACTGGCCGAAGTGGCGCACGCCGCGCGCAGTGAACGCGCGTTGGACCGACGCGTGCCGCCAGCGGCCATCGCCGAGCTGGATAATTTGGGCAATGACTTCAACGCACTGCTCGATGAGTTGGAATCCTGGCAGACCCACCTACAAAGCGAGAACGAAACCCTCGCTCACCAGGCCAGTCACGACAGCCTGACCGGGTTGCCGAACCGGGCGTTTTTCGAAGGCCGGCTGATCCGCGCCTTGCGCAATGCCAGCAAGCTCAACGAGCAGGTCGCTGTGCTCTATCTGGACAGTGATCGCTTCAAGGGCATCAATGACAATTTCGGCCACGCCGCCGGTGACGCGGTGCTCACGGCAGTGGCGACCCGGGTCCGGGCGCAGCTGCGCGAGGATGATCTGGTGGCACGCCTGGGCGGCGACGAGTTCGCCGTGCTGCTGACGCCCCTGCACAAAACCGAGGATGCCGAGCGGATCGCAGAGAAAATCATTGCCAGCATGGAGATGCCGATCCAGTTGCCCGGCAATGCCTCGGTGCTGACCTCCCTCAGTATCGGCATTGCCGTTTACCCGGATGATGGTGCCACCCCCGGCACCTTGCTCAATGCCGCCGACGCGGCAATGTACCAGGCCAAGCGCCTCGCCCGAGGCGGCCAACACACGGCGGGGGCGGATAACCCTGTCGCTGATCTTCAAACCAGGAGCTAACTCGTGCGTTCATTCCATCGATCCAGCCTGCACCGGTTCGTCGCGTTTCTGTTCATGGCCGTCGTCGCTCTGACCGGCTGCCAGACTGCCCCACCCCCCAAAGGTCTGACTCCGGCACAGATCGCGGTACTCAAGGAACAGGGTTTCAAACTGACCGACGAAGGCTGGGCCTTCGGGCTGTCAGGCAAGGTGCTGTTTGGCAGTGATGTGGAAAGCCTGAACACGGCGAGCAGCGAGATTGTGCAGCGAATCGGCAAGGCGCTGGTGCTCGCTGGAATCGAACGGGTACGCGTCGATGGGCATACCGACGCCTCCGGCTCCCAGGCCTATAACGAACAGCTGTCGATACGCCGCGCCAACAGCGTGGGCCAGGTGCTGACGGGTGTGGGGATGCGCGAAGAGAACATCCAACTGCGCGGCCTCGGCAGCAGCAATCCGGTGGCCTCCAATGACACGGCCAGCGGACGCACCGAAAACCGCCGTGTCGCCATCGTAGTCATCGCCGATTAATCGGCGAATACCATCACAGGGTTTTCACCCATCAGCAAAGGCTGGTTCCGCTCGGTCACTTCCCTGATGTAATCCCACAGCAACGTGATCCGCTTGAGCTTGCGCAAGTCCTCCCGGCAGTACATCCAGAACTGCCGGGTGACGGTGATTTCCTCCGGCAGCACCGGCAACAGACGTGGGTCCTGGGCGGCAAGGAAGCACGGCAGAATCGCCAGCGAGCGTCCCTGCTGTGCCGCCACGAACTGTGCGATCACGCTGGTGCTGCGCAGATGGGCGTTGGCGCCGGGCAGGACGTTGGCCAGGTAGAGCAGCTCCGAGCTGAACGCCAGGTCGTCTACGTAACTGATGAATGAGTGCTGGCTCAGGTCTGCCGGACGCTGGATCGGCGGGTGGCTATCCAGGTACGGCTGAGTGGCGTAGAGCTGCAATCGGTAGTCGCACAGTTTGCAGCAGACATAGGGTCCATGTTCGGGACGTTCCAGGGCGATGACGATGTCGGCTTCGCGCTTGGACAGGCTGATGAAGTGCGGCAGCGGCAGGATGTCCACCGAAATGGCCGGGTAGGCATCGACAAAGTGGCTCAGTTGCGGGGTGATGAAAAAACTGCCGAAGCCTTCGGTGCAGCCCATTCGCACGTGCCCGGACAGCGCGACGCCCGAACCCGAAACCTGCTCGCAGGCCATGTGCAGGGTGCTTTCTATCGACTCGGCGTAACCCAGCAGACGCTGGCCTTCGGCCGTGAGGACGAAGCCATTGGTCCGGGATTTTTCGAAAAGCAGCGTGCCCAACGAGGCTTCCAGCGAACTGATGCGTCGCGACACTGTGGTGTAGTCGACTGCCAGGCGCTTGGCCGCCGTGCTGGCTTTGCGGGTGCGGGCCACTTCGAGAAAAAACTTCAGGTCGTCCCAATTCAACGAGCCCAGCGAGGTGATGTTTTTTTGCATGATGGACCGGCTTTTATGTGCATTCTTATTGGAAGTTTGCACATCTATACTCCAGAAACCGTCTTATCGCCAAGGTGTTCGCGCACCTTGGTTCCGGCTGAACAGCGCTCTCTATAAGAACAATCCCGGAGGCCAGCATGAACGTTTCCCTTACGCCCAACGACACTGCCCTGCACACCGTCAAACTGCTGATCGATGGTGAGTGGGTTCAATCCCAGTCCGATGAATGGCATGACATCGTCAACCCTGCTACTCAGGAGGTTCTGGCGAAGGTCCCGTTTGCCACGGCATCGGAAGTCGACGCCGCTATCGCCGCTGCCCAGCGTGCCTTCCAGACCTGGAAGCTGACGCCCATCGGTGCGCGGATGCGCATCATGCTCAAGCTCCAGGCGCTGATCCGCGAGCATTCCAAACGTATTGCCGCCGTGCTGAGCGCCGAGCAGGGCAAGACCATCGCCGATGCCGAGGGCGATATTTTCCGTGGCTTGGAAGTGGTCGAGCACGCCTGTTCCATCGGCACCCTACAGATGGGCGAATTCGCCGAGAACGTTGCCGGGGGCGTGGACACATATACGTTGCGCCAGCCGATCGGCGTGTGTGCAGGCATCACGCCGTTCAACTTCCCGGCGATGATTCCCCTGTGGATGTTCCCGATGGCCATCGCGTGCGGTAACACCTTTGTGCTTAAGCCGTCGGAACAGGACCCACTGTCAACGATGTTGCTGGTGGAACTGGCGATCGAGGCCGGCGTGCCGGCGGGTGTGCTCAACGTGGTGCATGGCGGCAAGGACGTGGTGGATGCGCTGTGCACCCACAAAGACATCAAGGCGGTGTCCTTCGTCGGTTCGACTGCGGTTGGCACCCACGTGTATGACCTCGCGGGACGTCATGGCAAGCGCGTGCAGTCGATGATGGGCGCCAAGAACCACGCGGTGGTGTTGCCCGATGCCAACCGTGAGCAAACCCTCAATGCCTTGGTCGGCGCCGGTTTCGGTGCGGCGGGCCAGCGTTGCATGGCCACCTCGGTGGTGGTGATGGTAGGCGCGGCCAGACAGTGGCTGCCGGAGCTCAAGGCCCTGGCGCAGAAGCTCAAGGTCAATGCCGGCAGCGAGCCGGGCACGGACGTCGGGCCAGTGATTTCCAAACGGGCCAAGGCGCGGATCCTGGAGTTGATCGAGAGCGGCGTGAAGGCAGGGGCGAAGCTGGAGCTCGATGGTCGTGATGTCAGCGTACCGGGCTACGAGCAAGGCAACTTCGTCGGCCCGACGTTGTTTTCCGGCGTGACGACCGACATGCGCATCTACACCGAGGAAATTTTCGGGCCGGTGCTGGTGGTGCTGGAAGTCGACACGCTGGATGAGGCCATTGCACTGGTCAACGCCAATCCGTTCGGCAACGGCACGGGCCTGTTCACCCAGAGCGGTGCGGCGGCGCGCAAATTCCAGAGCGAAATCGACGTCGGCCAGGTGGGGATCAACATCCCGATCCCGGTGCCAGTGCCATTCTTCAGCTTCACCGGTTCGCGCGGATCGAAACTTGGCGACCTGGGTCCCTACGGCAAACAGGTGGTGCAGTTCTACACTCAGACCAAGACCGTCACCGCGCGCTGGTTCGATGATGACAGCGTCAATGACGGCGTGAACACCACCATCAATCTGCGTTAAGGAGCCGGACATGAACATCGCATTTATCGGTCTGGGCAACATGGGCGCCCCCATGGCACGCAACCTGCTCAAGGCTGGCCATTCGTTGAACCTGTTCGACCTGAACCAGACGGTGTTGGCTGAGTTGGCGGCATTGGGCGGCACTGTCAGCGCCTCGCCGCGTGACGCGGCCCAAGGCGCAGCGCTGGTGATCACCATGCTGCCGGCCGCTGCTCACGTACGCAGTGTCTGGCTGGGTGAAGATGGCGTTCTGGCAGGCATCGCCGCTGGCACGCCAGCCGTGGATTGCAGCACCATCGATCCACAGACCGCTCGTGATGTCGCCGCTGCCGCCGCCAGTCAAGGCGTGGCGATGGCCGATGCGCCCGTCTCGGGTGGCACTGGCGGCGCGGCGGCCGGTACGTTGACCTTCATGGTCGGTGCCACCGCTGAGTTGTTCGCCACTTTGCAACCGGTTCTGGCACAGATGGGCCGCAACATCGTGCATTGCGGTGAAGTCGGTACCGGGCAGATCGCCAAGATCTGCAACAACCTGTTGCTGGGGATTTCCATGGTCGGCGTCAGCGAAGCCATGGCTCTGGGCGATGCCCTGGGCATCGACACCCAGGTGCTGGCCGGGATCATCAACAGTTCGACGGGGCGTTGCTGGAGCTCGGACACCTACAACCCTTGGCCGGGCGTGATCGAGACGGCACCCGCGTCCCGTGGCTACACCGGTGGTTTTGGCGCGGACCTGATGCTCAAGGACCTGGGCCTGGCAACCGAAGCCGCACGGCAGGTCCGTCAGCCGGTGGTGCTCGGCGCCGTGGCGCAGCAGTTGTATCAAGCGATGAGCCAGCGGGGCGAGGGTGGCAAGGACTTTTCGGCGATTGTTAACAGCTATCGCAAGCCGCAGTAACCACCGTCCTTGATTGTGCCGAGGAGCTTTTGGCGAGGGAGCTTGCTCCCGCTGGACCGGGCTGGCGCTCCAGTGCGCAGCGCTCCCAAAAACCAGGGCCGCTGCGCAGCCCAGCGGGAGCAAGCGCCCTCGCCACAGGGACCGCGCAAGCATATTGAGGTTTGTTTTCCGAGAGCCCACATCGGATGGCCTCTCGGATTTTTTCTTCAGGCAAACACGAAATATTTGCGCACGGTCTCGACCACTTCCCACGTGCCCTTCATACCAGGCTCGACGACAAAGATATCACCGGCGCGCAGATGGATCGGTTCCATGCCGTCCGGGGTGATCACGCAGTAGCCTTCCTGGAAATGGCAGTATTCCCACTTCACATAATCCACGCGCCATTTGCCGGGGGTGCAGATCCAGGTGCCCATGATCTTGCTGCCATCTTCGCTGGTGTAGGCGTTGAGGTTGACGGTGTGTGGGTCGCCTTCGAGTTTTTCCCATTTGCAGGCGTCGAGTACGGGCAACGGATGGGTATCGCGCAGGACAGTGATGGGTGCGGTCATGGGGGCTCCGAAAATGCGGGCAGAAGAGAGCAGGCACCCTAACGCGCCAATGGGGCATGAGAGTGTCTATGCTCGACATCGGCTTGCCCAGGAGCGCGCTTCAGTCCGCCAGATGCCGGGCCAGTGCCTTGGCATAGGCGGGCAGGCCTTCGAAGTTGCGGGCGCAGAGCAGCAGCGCCCGATGGGCCCAGGCCTCCTGCAATGCAACGACTTGATACGACGGCCCTGGCGGACGACGGTCGACGGCGGCCTTCGGCACGACGGCGATGCCGGCGCCGTGGGCGACCATGCGGATCACGCCGTCGAAACCGTCGGCGCGGATGCGGATCTGCATGCGCATCCCGGTGTGCAGCGCTTGCTCTTCGAGATAGATGGCCAGGGCACTGGAGGCATCCAGGCCGACATAGTCGTAACGCAGGGTCTCGCTGAAACTCGGCGTGTGAGCGTCAGCCAAGGGGTGCCCAGAGGGTAGGATCAATACCAACGGATCATCGCGAAACGGCCAGGTCTGAAGGCCAGCGGTATCGACAGCGTCGGAAACGATCCCCAGATCCGCCGCGCCCTGGCGTAACGCATGGGTGATTCGCGCACTCGGCAATTGCTGAAGGTCGATGTCGAGGTTCGGGTGATCTTTCAAGAAACCGGCCAGTGGTTCGGGCAGGTATTCGGTCATGGCGCTGGTGTTGCACAGCAGCCGGACCCGGCCTTTGACGCCTCGGGCGTACTCGGCCAGGTCCTGTTGCAAGTGTTCGGCGTGTTGCAGCAAGACTCGCGCATGTTGCGCCAGGGCCTTGCCGGCAGGCGTCGGGGTGACGCCGCGCCGACCGCGTTCGAGCAGGTCGATGCCCAGGGATGCCTCCAGGGCACGGACTCGCGCACTGGCCGCAGGCAGGGACAAATGACTGCGACCGGCACCGGCGGTGATGTTGCCGGTGTCGAGGATGTTCAGAAAGAGGCGCAGGTCGGTGAGGTCGAAGTGCATGGGCGATGAGATCCTTGTGCCGGGTTTCGGGGGGGCCTCGTAAGCCGCTATCGCGAGCAGGCTCGCTCCCACAGAAGCGTGCATTTACTCTGAAGGAACCGAACAATGTGGGAGCGAGCCTGCTCGCGATAGTGGCGGCCGCATCAGCAAAGAAATCCAGCCTCTTGCTGGGTAAGAGGCACGCTCAGTATATGCCAGATTTAAAACCCACCCGGCAAGGCGCACGATAGCGCCATGGACACTCTCATCGTTTTCTATCAGAACCTCGGCCTGGCGCTTTCCCTGCTGGTCATCGCCACCTTTCTGCTCGCCGGCACGATCAAGGGGGTGATCGGCCTCGGCCTGCCAACCATTTCCATGGGCTTGCTTGGTCTGGCTATGGCGCCGGCACAGGCTGCTGCCTTGCTCATTATCCCGGCGACCTTGACCAATCTCTGGCAGCTGGCTTTCGGTGGGCATCTGCGAACCTTGATCTGGCGCCTGTGGCCGCTACTGCTGGCGATTTTCATCGGCACCGGCCTCGGTACGCTGTGGCTCGGCATGGTGGGAGGGACCTGGGTGGTGCGAGCCTTGGGCGGAGCATTGTTGGTGTATGCGCTGAGCGGGTTGTGCCTGCCAACGCTGCGGATTGCGCCACGGGCCGAGCGGTGGCTGGCCCCGCTCTGCGGTGTACTCACAGGCGTCATTACCTCGGCCACCGGCGTGTTCGTCATTCCAGCGGTGCCGTACCTGCAAGCGCTGGCCTTGAGCAAGGATGAGCTGGTGCAAGCCCTGGGGTTGTCGTTCACCGTTTCCACCCTGGCCCTGGCCGCCGGCCTGCTGTGGCGCGGCGCCCTGGGTGGCGGTGAACTGAGCGCTTCGTTGCTGGCACTGCTACCGGCACTGGTCGGGATGTGGTTGGGGCAGTGGTTGCGTCAGCGGATCAGTGCCGTGTTGTTCAAGCGGGTATTTTTCATCGGCCTGGGCGTGCTCGGCGGCCACCTGCTGATCAGCGGCTAGCCGACGACGGGCTGAGCATGTCGACTCGGCGGATCTCGAAATCGCGCTCCAGATAATCCATGCGTTGCTCGAAAAACTGCTTCATGTGCGGCAGGTTCGAGTGCACGTCCAGGTGCGCCTGGGATGCCCAGATCTCGTAGAAGATAAACAGCGTCGGGTCCTGTTGGTCCCGCAGCATGTGGTATTCGATGCAGCCGGGCTCGGCGCGGCTCGGTTCGACGTAGGCGCGGAACAGCGCTTCGAAAGCTTCGGCTTTTTCCGGACGGGTCTTGGCGTGAAGGATGAAACCATGCAGGTCGCTCATCGAGTTGAATCCTTGAAATGAAGGGACACCGAATTTTACGGCAAGAATAAGATGTCTATTCGTGCGTATGAATCAAAACATTTTTGCTCTTTCGGTGGTTATTCCGCGCGAGGCTGATCGATATCCTGCCGCCATCATTTTTCAACCTTCCATCCGGTGAAAGGCCAACGGCCCACCGGGAACCTGATGAGGCCTCTGATGAAAAAAGTCCTGTTGCTCAACGGCGGCAAACAATTCGCCCACTCCGACGGCCGCTACAACGCAACGCTGCACGACGCCGCTGTCAGTGTGCTGGACCGTGGCGGTCTCGATGTGAAGACCACCTTCATCGACGGCGGCTACGACATCAAGGAAGAGGTCGCCAAGTTTCTCTGGGCCGACGTGATCATCTACCAGATGCCGGGCTGGTGGATGGGCGCGCCATGGACCGTGAAAAAGTACATCGACGAAGTCTTCACCGAGGGCCACGGCAGCCTCTATGCCAGCGACGGTCGTACGCGCTCCGATGCTTCGCAGAAATACGGCAGCGGCGGCTTGGTGCAGGGCAAGCAGTACATGTTGTCCCTGACCTGGAACGCCCCGCAGCAAGCCTTCGACGACCCGACCGATTTCTTCGAAGCCAAGGGCGTGGACGCGGTGTATTTTCCCTTTCACAAGGCCAACCAGTTCCTGGGCATGACCACTCTGCCGACCTTCCTGTGCGTGGACGTGATGAAGCGTCCGAATATCGAGGCGGATGTGGCGCGGTATGAGCAGCATTTGATTGAGGTGTTCGGCCTTTCGCGGTAACCGGCTACTATCGGGTCTTACCCGAAGGCAAAGATGCACCCAGGGCGGGAGCACTTTATGGCGAGGGACCTTGCTCCCGCTCGGCCGGGCTGGCGCTCCAGCGCGCAGCGGCCGCTTTTTTCGGGCCTGCTACGCAGTCCAGCGGGAGCAAGCTCCCTCGCCACAAAGGCTGCCTGGCTCCCGTTGTGCATTTGATGAGAGGACAGCTGTGAAAGCCAGATCCGACGAATTGCAGATTTTCGTCTGCGTGATCGAGTGCGGGTCGATTTCCGCCGCCGCCGAACAGGTCGGACAGACGCCGTCGGCGGTCAGCCGCACGTTATCGCGCCTTGAAGCCAAGCTCGACACCACCCTGATCAACCGCACCACGCGGCGCATGGACCTGACCGAGGAAGGCAAGTATTTCTTCGAGCAGGCCAAGGGCATCCTCGACCAGATGGACCAGTTGGAAGAACGCCTGTCGTCGCGCCAGAAACACCCCGCCGGACGTTTGCGGATCAACGCGGCCTCACCCTTCATGCTGCACGCCATCGTCCCGCACATCGAAGAGTTCCGCAGGCTTTATCCGGACATTCAGCTCGAACTCAACAGCAACGACCTGATCATCGACCTGCTGGAGCAAAGCACTGACGTCGCCATTCGCATCGGCACCCTCACCGACTCGACGCTGCATGCGCGGTCATTGGGATGCAGTCCGTTGCACATCCTGGCGAGCCCCGAATATTTGAAGCAACACGGCACGCCGTCGACCGTTGCCGAGCTGACGGACCACGCGTTGCTGGGTTTTGCCCAGAATGACGGCCTCAACCAATGGCCGCTGCGCCATATTCATGGTGACCGCTGGCCGATCCAGCCGGCCATCAGCGCTTCCAGCGGCGAAACCGTGCGCCACCTGGCGTTGCAGGGGCAGGGCATTGCCTGCCTGTCGGATTTCATGACTCGCGATGACATCCAGGCCGGGCGGCTGAAGGTGTTGCTGGCGCATGCCAACAGCGGATACCGCCAGCCGATCAACGCGGTGTACTACCGCAACTCCCAGCTGGCCTTGCGCATCCAATGCTTCCTGGACTTTATCCAAGGCAAGCTCGCCGAATATGCCTCGCGTGATTTCAAAGGCTGATTCGTGACTTTGCGGCAAGAGTGATTTGGGCAAGGTGCCCTGTTTCGTCAGGGATAGGTCCTCGATACTCCTCTCATCACTGATTCAGCCAAGGAGTTATCCATGAACGTATTCATCACCGGCGCCGCCGGTTTCATTGGCGGTTCCATCGCCACCGGGCTCGTGCAAGCCGGGCATCAGGTCACCGGTCTGGTACGTAGCGCCGAACAGGCGAACGAACTGACCGCGCTGGGCATCCGGCCGGTCATCGGCACTCTTGAAGACAGCGCACTGCTGGGCGAACAGGCGCGTGCCGCCGATGCCGTCATCAATGCGGCCAGCAGCGATCACCGTGGTGCCGCCGAAGCCCTGGTCGAGGCGCTCAAGGGGTCGAACAAGGTGCTGTTGCACACCAGCGGCTCGAGCATCGTTGGCGATGCTTCGGGCGGTCGGGCCAGCGATGACGTCTACCAGGAAGACAACCTGCCGCAACCCTCTGCCGACAAAGCGGCCCGGGTCGCGATCGACAACTTGATCCTGGACGCGGCAAAGCACGGCGTGAATTCGGCGGTGATCTGCAACACCTTGATCTACGGCCACAGCCTGGGCGTCAAGCGTGACAGCGTGCAACTGCCGCGCTTGCTCAAGCAGGCACGTAGAAGTGGGGTGGTGAGGCATGTCGGGCCGGGGCAAAACATTTGGTCCAACGTGCACATCGAGGATGTGGTCGAGTTGTACAAGCTGGCCCTGGTCCACAATGTGCCGGGCACGTTCTACTTCGTCGAAAGTGGCGAAGCCTCGTTCATCGACATGACCACTGCCATGGCCCGGGCGCTGAACCTTGGCCAACCCCAGGACTGGCCGCTGGCCGATGCTGAAGCCGAGTGGGGCTACGAAATGGCCAACTACGGCCTCGGCTCCAATAGCCGAGTACGCGGCAAGCACGCCCGCGAGCTGCTGGGCTGGACGCCGAAGCGGACCTCGGTGGTGGAGTGGATTCTTCACGAGATGGTGTAAGGGGTAAAAAGTCCCTAACTCACTGCAATCCCCTGTGGGAGCGAGCTCGCTCCCACAGTTTTATTAGTCGTGATGCACACCCGCACGCTTGAGCATCTGCTTGCAGCGGTCGGACAAGTGGAACACCCGCAGGTGCTTGCCGGCCTTGCTGTAGCGCTCGCGCAGGGTCTTGAGCGCGGTGATGGCCGAGTAGTCGACGAAGCTCAGGTGGCGGCAGTCCAGGGTCACAAGGGGTGGGTCGTTGGCCGGGTCGAACTGGTTGAGAAATGGCGTCGTCGAGGCGAAGAACAAGGTGCCGTGCAGGCGATAGAGTTTGCTCCCATCGTTTTCAAGGTGCGTGTCGGCGTACAGCTCCCGAGCTTGTTGCCAAGCGAAGTTGAGGGCTGCGATGACGATGCCGCAGAGCACGGCAATCGCCAGGTCGGTAAACACCGTGATGACCGTCACCGCGATGATCACCAGCACATCATTGACCGGCACTTTGTTGATCACCCGCAGCGAGGCCCAGGCAAACGTCTGCTGTGCCACCACGAACATCACCCCCACCAGCGCGGCGAGCGGGATGCGTTCGATCAGCGGCGACAGGAACAACACGAATAGCAGCACCATCACCCCGGCCACCACGCCGGACAATCGCCCGCGCCCACCGGAACTCAAGTTGATCATCGTCTGGCCGATCATCGCGCAACCGCCCATGCCGCCCAGCAGTCCGGAGGCCATGTTGGCAGCGCCCAGCGCGACGCACTCGCGGTCCGGATAGCCGCGGCTCTCGGTGATTTCATCGGTCAGGTTCAGGGTCAGCAAGGTTTCCAGCAAACCCACCAGTGCCATGATCAGCGCATAAGGCGCGACGATCTGCAGGGTTTCCAGGTTCCACGGGATGTCCGGCCAGGCAAGGCTCGGCAAGCCGCCGGCGATATGTGCCATGTCGCCGAGGGTGCGGGTGGGCAGGCCGAGCAGGTACACCGCCAGACCAACACCGAGGATTGCCACCAAGGCCGGAGGCACGCTGCGGGTCAGGCGCGGCAACAGATAGACGATGGCCATGGTCAGTACCACCAGCCCGATCATCAGGTACAACGGGCCACCGCTCAGCCAGGCCTCGCCGTTCTTGAAATGCTCCAGTTGCGCCAGTGCGATGACTATCGCCAGGCCGTTGACGAAACCAAGCATCACCGGATGCGGCACCATGCGTATCAGCTTGCCCAGCCGCAACAGCCCGAACGCCATCATGATCAACCCGCCCAGCAGCACCGTGGCCAACAGATATTGCACGCCGTGCTGCACCACCAGCGCCACGATCACCACCGCCATCGACCCCGCCGCGCCCGAGACCATGCCCGGACGACCGCCGAACAGGGCGGTCAGCGTGCAAATGATGAAGGCGCCATACAGCCCCATCAGTGGGTTGAGATGGGCGACCAGAGCGAAGGCGATGCATTCGGGGAGCAGGGCGAAAGACGTGGTGAGGCCGGCGAGGGCATCGGCGCGAAGGCGTGCTGGTTTCATGATTTACCTGAGTGGGCGCCGGTGGAATGTCGGCTGCCGGAGGAGTGGTTGCAAGAGCAGATGGGAATGGTACGGAAATTCCCCAGTGGGAGCGAGCTTGCTCGCGATGCGGTTGGATCCGTCGATATCGATGTCGGCTGACCCGCCGCAATCGCGAGCAGGCTCGCTCCCACAGGGTCCGGTACTAGGGACGAAAATTCGGTGGTGGATTTTCATCGGCACTGTGTCGCGATGTCCGTCAGCGACATTTCTTGTCTGGGTACGAAAATAACTTTCAATGGGTTTGAGGATTCTTCGTGGAAATGCTTTATGAGTTTCACAACTCATAGATGTGACCCTGTTCGAGGAGTCCCGCATGGCACCTGCTTTCGGATACTGGCTATTGGTCTACGCGGCCATTGCCATCATTGCCCTGATCGTTCTGATCGCCCGATACCGGCTCAATCCGTTCATCGTGATTACCCTGGTGTCGATTGGCCTGGCACTGCTGGCCGGGATGCCGCCGTCGGGTGTCGTAGGGGCTTACGAGGCGGGCGTGGGCAAGACGCTGGGGCATATCGCGCTGGTGGTGGCGTTGGGCACGATGCTTGGCAAGATGATGGCCGAATCCGGCGGGGCCGAGCGCATGGCGCAAACGCTGATCGAACGCTTCGGCGAGCGCAATGCCCATTGGGCCATGGTGTGCATCGCGTTCCTGGTGGGGCTGCCGTTGTTTTTCGAAGTGGGTTTCGTGCTGCTGGTACCCATCGCTTTCACAGTCGCCCGGCGGGTGGGAGTATCGATCCTCATGGTCGGGCTGCCGATGGTTGCCGGACTGTCGGTGGTCCATGCGCTGGTACCGCCGCATCCCGCTGCCATGCTGGCGGTGCAGGCGTTCCAGGCGTCGGTGGGGCAGACCTTGCTTTACGCGATCCTGATCGGAATTCCCACGGCGATCATCGCCGGGCCCCTGTACGCCAAGTTCATCGTGCCGCGCATCCAGCTACCGGCCGATAACCCGCTGGAGCGGCAGTTTCTCGACCGTGAACCGCGTGCCCGGTTGCCGGGTTTCGGCGTGACCCTCGGGACGATCCTGTTGCCGGTGGTGCTGATGCTCATCGGCGGCTGGGCCAACCTGATCTCCACGCCCGGCAGCGGCTTGAACCAGTTCCTGTTGTTCATCGGCAACTCAGTGATCGCCTTGCTGCTGGCGACCATCCTCAGTTTCTGGACCCTCGGCCTGGCCCAGGGCTTCAATCGCGAGTCGATCCTCAAGTTCACCAATGAGTGCCTGGCACCGACCGCCAGCATCACCCTGCTGGTGGGCGCCGGCGGCGGCTTGAACCGGATCCTGGTGGACGCCGGTGTCACCCAGCAAATCGTCGGGCTGGCCCAGGAGTTCCAGCTGTCACCGTTGGTCATGGGCTGGCTGTTCGCCGCGCTGATGCGCGTCGCCACGGGCTCGGCCACGGTGGCGATGACCACGGCCTCCGGCATTGTCGCGCCGGTGGCGATCGGCCTGGGCTATCCGCATCCCGAGCTGCTGGTGCTGGCGACCGGGGCCGGGTCGGTGATCTTTTCCCACGTCAACGACGGCGGCTTCTGGCTGATCAAGGAATACTTCAATATGACCGTTGCACAAACCTTCAAGACCTGGACGGTGCTCGAAACGCTGATTTCCGTGGTCGCGTTCGGCCTGACCCTCGGGCTTGCCCGTTTGCTCTGAGCACAACGCAACCACACAGGAGCCGTCATGGACATCCTCTACCAGATCCGCTCCCGCCAGGATTCCTTCAGCGCCGGCGAAGGAAGAATCGCCCGGCTGATGCTTGACGACGTAGGATTTGCCGCTTCGGCCAGCCTCGATGAACTGGCCCAGCGGGCGGACGTCAGCAGCGCCACGCTGTCGCGTTTTGCCCGGACCGTCGGTTGCCGGGACCTGCGGGACCTGCGTCTGCAACTGGCTCAGGCCAGCGGCGTCGGCAGTCGCTTTCTCGACCCGGCCGGCGCGCCCGAGCAATCGGCGTTCTACGGGCAGATCGTGGGCGATATCGAGTCGACCCTGCGTCAGCACCTGTCGGCGTTCGAAGAGCCCCGCTTTGCCGACGCCGTTCGGCTGCTGGGCAAGGCACGAATGGTCCACGCGTTCGGGCTCGGTGGCTGGTCGGCGCTCTGCAGTGAGGAATTGCAGGTGCGCCTGGTGCGTTTCGGCTATCCGATTGCCGCATGCCGCGACCCGGTGATGATGCGCATCACCGCCACGTCGCTGAGCGAGCAACATCTGGTCATCGCCTGCTCGCTCACCGGCATTACCCCGGAACTGCTTGGCGCCGTCGAACTGGCCCGCAGTTATGGTGCGGCAATCCTGGCGATTACCCGCGCCGACTCACCGCTCGCCCGACTGGCCGATGTGGTGCTACCCCTGCAGGGCGCCGAAACCTCATTCATCTATAAACCCACGGCGGCGCGCTACGGCATGCTGCTGGCAATCGATGTGCTCGCCACCGAGCTTGCATTGGCAAATCCCGAAGACAATCAAGAGCGCCTGCGGCGAGTCAAACTCGCCCTGGACGACTACCGCGGCGGCGATGATGAGTTGCCGCTGGGAGACTGACATGCAGTACGACACACTGATCCGCAATGCGCTGCTCATCGATGGCAGCGACACCCCCGGCTACCCTGCCGATGTCGCGATTCGCGCCGGTCGCATCGAGCGCATTGGCGATCTGGGCGGCGCCCGGGCCGTCGAAGAAATCGACGCCGCCGGCCGGGTGCTGGCGCCGGGTTTCATCGATGTGCACACCCACGACGACACGGTGGTGATTCGCCAACCGCAGATGCTGCCCAAACTCAGCCAGGGCGTGACAACGGTGATCGTCGGCAACTGCGGCATCAGCGCCTCGCCGGTGAGCCTGCGCGGCGATCCGCCGGACCCGATGAACCTGCTCGGCCCCGCGTCGGCGTTCGCCTATCCACGCTTCAGCGTTTATCGCGACGCGGTAGAGGCGGCCGCACCCGCGGTCAACGTCGCTGCGCTGGTGGGCCACACCGCGTTGCGCAGCAACCACATGGACGATCTGTTGCGCACCGCCAGCGCAGCAGAGATCGCCGCCATGCGCCGGCAACTGCGCGAAAGTCTTCAGGACGGTGCGTTGGGGTTGTCCACCGGCCTGGCCTACGCCAACGCGTTTTGCGCGTCCACCGATGAAGTCATGCAACTGACTGAAGAATTGAACGCATTCGGCGCGATCTACACCACCCACCTGCGCAGCGAATTCGAACCAGTGCTCGAAGCCATGGACGAAGCGTTCCAGATTGGTCGGCACGCCCGCAGCCCAGTGATCATTTCCCACCTCAAGTGTGCGGGTGTCGGCAATTGGGGGCGTAGTCCTCAAGTACTCGCGGCGCTGGAAAACGCTGCAAAAAATCATCCGGTCGGCTGTGACTGCTATCCCTACGCGGCCAGCTCTTCGACCCTGGACCTCAAGCAGGTGACCGACGCCCATCCCATCACTATCACTTGGTCGACGCCGCATCCGCAGATGGGCGGCCGCGACCTTATCGATATCGCCGCTGAATGGAACGTGTCGCTGCTGGACGCGGCGCAACGTCTGCAACCGGCCGGCGCGGTGTATTACGGCATGGACGAATCCGACGTGCGAAAGATCCTCGCCCATCCGTTATCCGTGGTCGGTTCCGACGGTTTGCCCGAAGACCCGTTTCCCCATCCCCGGTTGTGGGGCGCTTTCCCACGGGTGTTGGGACACTTCAGTCGCGACGTCGGGATTTTTCCGCTGCACACCGCCGTGCATAAGATGACCGGTCTATCGGCATCCCGCTTCGGTCTGAAGGAGCGCGGTGAAATCCGTGAAGGGCACTGGGCCGACCTGGTGTTGTTCAATCCACAGACCATTCGTGACGTCGCCGATTTCATCGAACCGCAACGGGCAGCCGAAGGCATTGATGGCGTGTGGGTCAACGGCGTCCTGAGTTATGGCGAAGGCCAGGCGAATGGACGCCGGGGAGGACGATTCCTGGCGCGGGAACGACACTCAGGTCTATGACTCGGTGTGGCGAGGGAGCTTGCTCCCGCTGGGGTGCGAAGCAGCCCTGTAGTTACACGGCAGGGGACGCTGGCGCGTCCAGCGGGAGCAAGCTCCCTCGCCACGGGTTCGTTGGAGCGTCCCAAGTGCAGTGTTATACGGGGTGGTGATGGCACTGCGATATTAAAGAACCCGGCGCCAAGGCCGAAGCACTGGGTTCAACCCGTTTGAACGGGGACTTTTCAGCCAGGGAGCAACCCATGCGCTTCGGTAAAACCACTCCGATCCTGCGGATCTTCGATGAGGCCAAGGCGATGGAGTTCTACGTCGATTTCCTGGGCTTCAACGTCGACTGGCAACACCGCTTTGGCGACAACTTCCCGCTCTACCTGCAAGTGTCCCGCGGCGATTGTGTGCTGCACCTGTCCGAGCATCACGGCGATTGCACACCGGGTTCGGCGCTGCGTATCGAAACGGATGAGCTCGAAGCGTTCCAGCAGCAATTGCAGGCCAGGCAGTACCGCTACGCGCATCCGCAGATCCAGGCGATGCCCTGGGGGACCCAGGAACTGACCGTGACCGATCCGTTCGGGAACCGGTTGGTATTCATCCACACGATCAGTGCCTGAGTCCTGAACGGCCCACGTGCTAAGGTCGCGGAATTGACTGGACGTGATCGTTGTACATCTCATAGTTCCTGGGATGGCGCTGCGTGGGAATATTTACGTTTTCGGGAATGATCCCGCTGCAGTTGAAACAGGCGATGAACGGTTCCGGTTGGGCCACACCGGTGATTTTTTCGGTGAACAGGTACGTGTCCGAAAGCACTCGCTCGGCCTGGCCCGGATAAAGCGCAACGACGTCGTTCAGTACCCGGACTTCCCCATGCGCCCCCGGCCCACCGGCGCGCACGGGGATGATGCCGTTGCAGAGTTCGATGTGTCTGGCGATGAGGTTCTGGGTATGTGGCTGGAGCTCCGACAGGGCATCGACGGTCCTGCTCAGCGTGGGTTCGCGTTTGAGCAACTCGGGATCTACTTCGAGTCTGTAGACCGGGTCGTTTTTTGTCGCACGGTAGCGTTCGGCCAGGTCGCTCAGGTATTCGTTGGTATCGCCGATCCTGTAACTGCCGAAGTTCAGGTAGAAATTGTCGCTTTTAGCGCTGCCGTCGTAATGGGGGTCCACACCGCGATAACCCGTCGGGCCGGATTTGGGACCGGAAAGGTTGTGGTACTCGTAGAGCGCCACCGGCTTGCCATCCGGGGTATCGCCGGTCACGCCAAACGAGTGGACCACCAGGTCCTTGCGCTTTGTCTTGCTCAAGCCTGGGGGCGGACGCAAGGCCAGGTTGAGTACGGCGTTTTCTCGGTCGTCACCGGCCGTTCTCCTGGACGGCAGGGTCGAGGGAGATTGCATCATCGCCAGGGATCGGGCGTGCCCATTAGCCTCCACCCCCTCTGACAACGTCATCCTTGATCCAGCCCTGGTGGTCGACGAACCTGAGCGGATTGTTGGCCACCATGCCATACAGGTTCAACCCGTCGACCGCCCCCGCCGGATCGGGGCTGATCCAGCGCTGTAACCAAGGCGCGTAGTAGCGTTGCCCGTAATAGTACAGGCCGCTGGCATCGCGCTCCTTGCCGCCGTAGCGCAGGGTCCGGTAGCCGACTTCCAGCGCCGAGCGGGCGGCCAGCCACGCGGTCCCGCCATAGGGCAGGTAACTTTCCTGGCTGATCAGCCCACCTTGGTCGTCGAGCTCCAGTGCGCAGGAGCCCAGGTGGTCGCCAAGGCCGTAGCGCAGCGGGTTGGCAGCGATGCCGGACGGTCGGCCTTCGGTCCAGTGCAGGTAACGCACGGTGAACCGACCGGCTTGCAGATTGATCACTTCCAGCCGTTCGTTAGGGCGCCTGTGGATTTCCAGGCCCGGCAGGTAGCGGACCTCCCACGTATGGGTGATGGCCTCGGCGTGGGCCGTCCGGATCTTGCGCACCCGTTGGCCGCTGCTGTCGTAGTGATAGCGCTCAACGTCGTTGGCCCCGTCTTCGCGCTGGACCAGCACCACGCTGTCGAGCTGGTTGCGGCTGTTCCAGGTCAGCGCCTGCCCAGGCTGTAGCACCTGCTGGTTGCCGTTGGCATCGAACGCCAGCGTGACGTCGATTGCCGACTGGCCTGTGTTCCAACTCATGAGACGGTTGCTGACAGGGCTGACGTGGAACGTCCGGGTATATTGATTGCGGTCGCGGACATGGCGAAGCTCGGTCAGGTTGCCGCCGGCGTCGTAGGTGTAGTGTTCGGTGTAGTTGAACAACTGGCCGGCATCGATCGCAGTGCCGAGAATCGTCGGGGCCAGGCCTGCGGTTTCGCGCCCTGTCGCGCGGGTCAATTGGTACAGGCTGTCGTAGTTGAATGTGCCGATGGCTTCGACCCGCTGGTTGCTGCCGAAGTGCACCGCTTGGGCCTTGTCTTCGATGCGCATCACATTGCCCACCGGGTCGTAGGTGTAATGCAGGTCCTGCAAGGTGCGGGCGGACAACGACGCGCTGAGGGCGGTCATTCGCCCGTTGGCCGGGTCGAACTCGGCGCGGCTGATCACTCCGTTGCCGGCAGCCTGCGATTCGAGCTGGCCGGACGCGTTGTAGGTGAGTTGGCTGACGACGGTTGTTGCGACGCTGGCATCCCGAGGCTGGAGGCTCACGGCGCTGAGTTGACCCGCCCGATCGAAGGCGTAGTGCTGTTGATGCCGGGCCGCATCGGTTTGCTGGATGACTTGCCCGAGTGCGTCGTAGCGCCAGTTCGTGGTGTGGCCGTCGCCGTGTTCCAGCAGCCGGTCACGGTTCTTTTCGTCCCCAGGCCAGTCAGGGATCTCGCTGTTGGCCGGCAGGTGTCGGGTCTGGCTCAGGGGCTTGGCGCAAAGCGCGTAGCCATGGGTGAGCAGAGTGCCGGCGCTGTCGTCGTGACGGACCAGGGCACCACACAGGTTATGGGCGGCAGACGCCGGCGAACTGTCACCGTAGCGCAGGCATTCGACCGTGCGCGGCGCCTGGCCTGGCGCTTGCTCACGCAGGCTGATCGGCCGCAGCCGATCGTCGAAGGTGGTTCGCCAATGGTGTCCCCGTTGATCCCAACTGCGCACCACCTGCCCCGCATCACCCGGCAGGCTGAGGCGCCATCCGGCGTCGACATTGCTCACCCGCAGTGGTTTGCCGGACAGGCTGTAGACCGTTTGCAGGTTCGCCTCGAGAGCGTCGGCGAACAGCCGGGCGTCCCAATGCGCCACTGGCCGTCCGGCTGCGTCGTAATGATGCTGGGTGATGCGCGCCTGGCTTTGCTCGTCTGCCTCGCATCGGTAATAAGCCACCTGCCGCACGGGCAGGCCACGGTTGTCGATGACGTTAACCGTGGGCGTCTTGTGATGAAGGCGGGCGCTCATGCATCACCCCCGCGAGTCGACATGACCTCCTGCAAGGTGTCGTTCTCGTCTTCATCCACGATGTACCAGGGATGGCGCGTGTGGCGGCGCAGATAGCGAAGGCCACCCTGGCTGGCGAGCAGGGTGTGGCTCAGGCGTCCGAGGGGGTCGTGGACATGCTGGTCGAAATCACCGCACTGGCGCAGGGACGCGTCGTTGATGTGACCATGATGATCGGCAAAGTAAGGCCGATAGACCCGCACTTCCAGACCCTTGCCGTTGTATTCCACCCGTTTGCTGACACGCCAGCGAACCGCTGCGAGCTGCGCCTTGGGCTTTCCATCCGCCAGGGTCAGTTCGCCTCTGGCGTCGACGACCCAGGCCATGCCCGACTCGACCCGTTGCTTGTTTTGCAGTGTTCGACCGAAGCCGTCGAAGTGGGTGATGGCGACGTGAATCTGTTGCTGCTTGTCATCGGGATAACGGTCGGCGACCAGGGTGGCGACGTGCACGGGCTCACGGGTCGCGGCCTCAAGTTCGTCTTTGAGTTTCAGGTCATCGGCGGACAGTGCCCGGTCAGTGGACAAGCGGGCTCGGGCCGAGGCGCAGATATGTCCGCCAGGAAGCAGATCCCCCCGTGCCACGCAACGGGCCAGCCAGTCGGTATCTGCCAAGGCCGCCGCCGATACGCGCCCCATCCAACTGAAGGGCGCGTAATAGTGGACTGTGGCAGCGTCCTGCAGCGCTTCCCGTTCCCGGCGGACTGCCTCGGCCGGCTGCTTGAACGAAGGGCGCTGGAACTGGGCGAGTGGTTTGAAGCCCACGGGCGTGCCGTTTTCATCGCCATAAAAAGAGCTGGCCAGTACCTGGCCGAACGCATCGAACAAGCCTTCCTGCACGTTGCCGTTGGGGTCGGTGACGCGCAGCGGCTGGAGTGAGCGGTAATCGTGGACGGCCTGGGTGGTGCAGCCATCGGGCAATCTGACGGCGGTGACCAGGCAGGCGTACGGGTCGTAGCTGATCTCGGTCACTCCCTGGCTTTGGCTCGGCTGTACGGCGTTGACCTTATAGAAGCCTGCCAGCGGCGCGTAGCTTGCGAAGTCGCTTTTGACTGACCAGAGCCTCGCGGATGAGGGCGCGGACAGGAAGTCGGTCATTCGGTGATAGCCGATCCGCTCCAGCAGTTTTCCTTTGGGGCGGACGTCTTGTGGCAGCGACTGGAACGCCGCCAGGGCGGTTTCATCCAGTTCGGCGCGTTCCAGATGATCGACCAGGGCCTGCATGTCAGCGATGCCATCGGGCAGGGTAGCTCCGCTCGACGCCTGCTTATAGCGCTGCACGGACAGCCCGGTCAGCACGCCTTGGGTGTTCCAGGCAGTGGGTGTCACGCGTTCGTCGAGCGTTTCGAACGTAATGTCCTGCGGGGCCAAACCCTCGTCTTCAGGGGCCTTGGGGCGCTGCAAGGCCAGGGTGCGCTGGCGATAGGGCAGGCCGAGCCGCCATTGCTGGGGCGTTGGCAGGTGGATGAACTCGGCGCGGGTTTCGCTCAGGTGGTAGCACTGCTGCGCGGGGTCGTGGGCGTCGCGCCACCACCGCTGTTGGTCGGCGTCGCTGAACGGTGGCGTGTCGCTGACGGTTTTTCGCCGAGCGTAACGGATATCCACGCGGCGGGTTTGCACACCGTACTGGTCGTGTCGCAGGTTCAAGGTGTGCTGGCATTGCGGATCATCGGCAAAGCCTTCGTATTGATAGGTGATGGTTTCCAGCAACAGTGGCAAGATCCGGGCATGGCCGCGAGGGTTATCGGGAGGTTGCAGCAGGCGCAGCCCGTACCGGTATTCCTGGACCGAATACAGGCGGGTGGCGTTGCGATGCTCATCGACGCCGAAAACCTCGCTGCGCAGCAAGCGGCCACACAAGGCCCGGGCCATTTCGAGGTCGGCGGTCGCACCTGGCGAGGCGATGATCCGGTCGCTCTGTGCTTCGGGCTGGTATTGGCAAAGCAGTGTCCTGCCCAGCGCCACGGCGTGCTTGTCGGCGCGGCTGTAAGCATTTCGCGGCAGATCCACCTTGCGTCCGGTGTGAAACCAGGATTTGGTCAGGCAGGTGGCGGTGAAATCCTGGGCGGCGCGATCGCCGGGGCTGGTTTGGGTGTCGGTTTGCAGCAACAGACCGAAACCGCGAAATTCCCGCTCGCTGCCGTCGTAATAGCCTTGGCGATAAGTGAACGTCTGGGTCAGCTGATTGCCGCTGGTTTCGTCCAGTCGGGCCTGACTGCACACCAGATGCAGGACCAAGGGCAGGCGACAGGTGAGCGGTTTGCCGGTCGCGATTCTTTCCTGTTTCTCATCCAGCCATTCCTGCGCCGAGCTGCGGTAGCTGATGCGATAGTCGGCGCCGAGGTTATCGTGGGCACCGGTGAGCAGATAGGGTTTGGCGCTGACGAAGTCGTAGCGCCAATGTTGGCCGCTCAAGTGCGGGACGCTCAGGACCAGGCTGGAACACCCCAGCCCTCGCAGGTCGGCGATGCTCACCTGACACAAGCGGTCGTAGCGCACGCCTTGCGGCCAGGGCAGCGCCACCGCAGGGGCGAAGCCGTGGCCGCAGCGGTTCATGAAAATCAGCGCATGGTCGGCTTGCAGGTAAATCAGGTCGACGGCACCGGAGCCGTCCAGGTCCGCCAGGCGGATGCGCGAGGCGTCGAAGCTTTCGTGGGCCAGCCCAGGGAAGTCCAACACCCGGCCTTGGCCGAAGCGTCCCCGACCGAGGTTGGGCCAGCACTTCACTTCGTCGTGACGAATGCGCACCAGGTGCTGCTGGCCGCTGCCCAGTACATCGCTGAACGCCACCAGTTCGGCGGGTGATGCCCCGAATACCGGCAAGGCGTCTTCGTGCTCCTGGCGAGGCATCTGCAACGGTGCTGAGAAGCCGTGTTCCCGTTGGTTGGCGTAAAGGCGAATACTGCGCGGGCCGATCAGTGCCAGGTCGCCGAGCCCGTTGCCCATCAGGTCGGCCAGTTGCCCTTGCGGACTGAAAAACTCTGGCGCAAAGGCGTTGAACGTGGCGAAGTCCGACCAGTTTCGATCGGCGCCGAGGGAGAAGAAACCGCTTACCTGCGGTTGGGCGACAAGCCAGTCCAGGCGACCGTCGCCGGTGAGGTCGCTCAGTACTTGCAGCATCGGCGTTGTCGTGTCGGTAACGGGGATATGGGGGAGCGCTCGCCACGGCCCGTAACTCACCTCGTCGCTGTCGATCCCGGCGCGTACGGGTTCGCGGTAATGCCAACCCTGGTCGGAGCGATGGAGCACCCCCGGCAGGCCTTCGCCGTACAGGTCCACCAGTTGATAGGCATGGCCGTCGTTGAGCCCCGGCAGGTCCTGACAACGACGCCAGGCGCTGGGGTCGGGTGCGAGCTTGAACGGGCTGTAGCTGAACTCTACCGGAGGACGCTGCTCAGCGGTTTCACCCGCGGCGAATGCCTGCTCGTGGGCGGCGCTCAAGTGCTGATAACCCAGCGGCGTCTGGCGATAGTCAAGCAACAGCCGTCGCACCAGGACGGGGTCTTCGCCCAGTTCATCGGGGAAGCGGTGGAACATCAGGACCTGGCGGCACAGGCGTTCGGTGCGCACTTCGAACCCGTAGGCGAAGCTGGAGAATGGGTCACTACGGACCGGCCATTGCTGGCCCTCATACGGCGGTTTTTCCGTATAGGCGGTGGTTCGTTCACCGTAGTCGAACACCAGTTCGAAGTGCCATTGCACGGACGCGAGCCGCTGCGCTGTCCAGGCGTACAAGTGTGCGTCGGCCTTGAAATTGCCATAGCTGACGCGGCTCAAATAGCGTTGGGCCGTGGCGTCTGTCTGGTATTGATAGAGGATATGTTCGCCGTGGGCGTTCAGGCTTTCCTCCAGCAACCATTCGCCGACCCGGCTCGTATCCTCGGGATCGACGCGCCGCGAAGCCGGGCTCTTTCCAAACAGGTGGAGACTGCCATCGGCGCCGTGCACCAGCCAGAAGCCCGGCGTATCACCTGGCGCGGCCCAATGCTCGATCCGGTCGAAACGGCTTTCGGTCCGGGGAAAATAGCGGGCGACGGAGTAGGCCGTACCCAGCGCCAGTTCGTTGTAGTGCTCGACGCGGGTCGAGACGATGGCCTCTTGCGCATCGCGCTGGGGCAGCCACACCACCCCGCTGGGGCCGATGATTTCATCATTTTCCTCGTAGGCCGGTACGCCGTGGCTGGTGCGGCGCGCCACGCTGGGCAGTGACAACCCCCAGCCAATGCCGAATACACCATTGCCGAGCGTACTGGCGTAGTTCAGCGACAGGGATGGCGCAAAGCCGCGCCCCGGCGAAATGGGCAAGGCCATTTCATATACAGCCGTGCCGTGGGCGCCCACGGGGCTCCATCCTTTGCCGATGCTTTGAATGGCGCCGCCGCCCTTGGGCAGGGAGGGTGCGGTGACCGGCACCGCGGACTGCTCGCTCATTGCGCACCTCCGCCGACCCTGGCCGTGTAGCTTATGTGCACGATGACGTCGGTCAGCGATTCAAGCAGTGCCTTTTGGGCCTCGGGGTTGGGGAAGGTCAGTTGCCATTGGGAAATGGCGCCGGTGTATTCGAACGGCAGGTAGCGCTCGTCGTTGAAGCTCAGGGTGAACAGACCGTTGTCGTCGATCCCGGTCGACAGGGCGATCTGCTGGTTGGCACGCCGGCTTTGCATGACATGGTTCTGATTGCCCGCGGACAGGAACACCGTGCTGGCGGTCTGGGTCAGCGTGGCCCGAATGTTCTGGTATGGACCGACGACGACCGGCAGGGTCACGCTGATGGTCTTGAGGCGCCGCAGGTAGTGCTGCTGGCCCTGGTAATCGTCTTCGAACAATTGAAGGGGCAATTCGAAGGCACAGCTGCCTTTCTTCAGGTCGTCCAGCATCTGTGGCCACGCTTTGTTCAGGTGGCTGGCCGGAGTTTTATCCTTCAGGTGTCGCAGCGATATCGTCTTGCGGATCTCCAGCTCACGCTCATGACGTTGCAGGTATCCGGCGTGCATGTTCAGCAGGTTGAGCTTCAGCGCCTCACCGGCGCCGAGCCCTCGATAGGTTGTATGCCAGGCACCGGGTTGAATGAAGCGGCTGGTGAAGTCGGCGGTTTCATATTGCCAACAGGCTTCGGCGGCCAGGCACAGGCTCAATGTCGCGTCGTAGGCCTGGCGATACAGCGTGGCCAGTTGGCTGCTGAGCCACTGATACAGTTGCGCCTTGGTAAAGCGTTTGCTGAGCAGGTCGTAGTTGGCCTTGGCTTGACCCAGGGTCGATTCCGCCAGGCGCAATTGCACACGGGTGGCGGTTTGCTGTTCGGTGGATAGCGCCAGTTGGGCATCCAACTGCTCCAGTTCCAACTGGGACTGGTCGTACGCCTGGCGCCATTCATCCCAACGACGGTTGAACGAGGCCATACGGTCGCAGTGGTCCGCTGTCGTACGGGCGAGGATGGCTGCGCTGTGGGCAGCCGCGGAAGCCGCGAGCGTCGGCCCTTCCCAGCGGCTGCCGCCGTTGGCGAGGCCAAAGATGTTGGGGAGCGTCATCATTGCGCCAGCGGCTATCTGGCAAGTGATTGCCGCGAGCTCAGCACCGCCGCTGGCCAGGTAGAAATGGGTGGCATGTTCTTCAGAGTTGTTCAGGTTCTCCTCCATTAGTTTTCTGTAATAGAGGGCTCGGTTCTGAACGATCGCTTTAGTGGCCTCAAGCGCCTGACGGCTTCGATTGTCGATGTTCAAGGCCTGACGTTGCAGGTCGGTGGAGAGTTTGGCCAGGTCCCAGGCTTGCTGCTGCTGCAAGGCCAGCAACTGAGCTTCTTCTTTGCGCTCGATCAGCGACAGCAGCAGGGTGCCCAACTGGCTGAGGCTGTCCACGGCCTGTTGGGCATGGTCGTGCATGACGGCGTAGCGATAGTGGGGAATGGCAACGCTCGGCAGGCCTGCGGACGGGCGATCCGACAGGCTCAAGACGCTGGCGCTGGAGACGGCGCGAGGGTCCAGTGGCGCCGCAAAGGCCGGTAGATGCAGTGGCTTGCCGGCCATGTCGAGGTTATGCCGCAGGTTGTACAGGCGGCTCTCGGCCGTGTCCCAGCACTTGAGCAACTGCGGATGGAACGGCAGATGCAAGTACGGGCTATCGATACTTGGCAGGGTGGAAGGTGTGTCGCCTTCACGGAGGATCAAGGCGCGCCTGTCGGCCTGGCGAGCCACCGAGTACTCGAAGGAGCGCAGGTCATCGTCGGGGGCCTCGACCAACGTCTGCAGGGTGAGGGCCGTCCAGGGAGCGACCGGCCGAACGTCCGGGCGCGGGCCCAGCAGGTCGAGCACACGCACATACCATAGCTTTGCTTCACTGAGACCGTCGGGCGTCATGGCGCGGTACGCGGCATCGCCACGGTTGATCAGAATGTCGAGATACAGAAAGTACAACGCCTTGCACAAATGCACGGGATGACTGAGGGCGATCTGGTACGGGTCATGGGGCGCCTGGTTGGCGTACGCCGCTACGCTGCGATCGACCAGCCGGACGCTGCGCCAGCATTCGTTAGTGTTGCGACCCGGATCGAAGGTATAGCGCAGCCAGCGCTCGGCCTCTTCGTATTGCTGCTCGGCGTTCAAGCGATGGGCCACCAGCCACGGTACATGAAGGAACAGTTCGGTGAAGTACTGGCCATAAGCGCCATGAAAATCCATCGCGTTGCTCAAGTCGCCGGGAATCGGAGGCTCCTGCAGGTGTTGGGTGCTCCAGTCGAACAATTCATCCAGGCCGTTCTCGGTGCGCCGGATCAATTCGGCGGCGAATACGGTGTTCAAGCGGATCGGCGGACGGCGCCGGCTGGAAGCGTCACTGGTCCGGATGGCGCAATGGGTGAAATCGATGAACTGGCCGGTTCCCAGGCCGGATGTCGTGACCTGGGTAATGTCCGGAGGCTGCTGGCGCTTTACGGGTTGCTCCAACGTGACGGCCCTGAGCACGGAATAGAGCTTTCTGGCCGGCTCGAGGGGATGCACGAACGCTACCCCGAGAAGGACGACGGTGCCGTCCGCGCCCGGATCCGTTCCAGGCCATTCGAAATCGAAGGACGGCGGCAACTGCTCCGCAGGTTGGGATTCGGCCACGACGCTCAGGTCTGCGTAGGTCAGCGGCCGGTTTGCTGGGGTGGAGGGCTGCCGGAAGACGACGTATTGCTTGTCCAACGGCTCGTCGCAGAGAACGCCGACGCGCTCCACGGTAAGCGGTCCTGCGTTCTCTGTCTTAAGGGTGATGGTTTCCGACCCGGTGGCGGAAGCGCTTCGATTGTTTTGCCGGCTCGACTTGATCAGTTGTCTGACGGCCTGCGTGGAAATGAATTTTCCTACCAGGCTGGTCTGGCTCGACAGCGTGATGCCGGGTGAGTGCTCACTGTCTCTCAATGCATCGGGCGTGTGCGTGAAGGACAACAGGAAGTGGCGGTCGAGTGTGACGGAAGTTTTGCCGAGGCTAAAGCTCGAACCCTCCAGAAGCCGCATGTATGCAGTTTGCGGCAGGCTTTGGGCGGCAAATACCAGATTCATCTGCAGGCGAGGTTCACCGCTGAAGGCGTTTGCCACGCGCAAGCGCATCACAGTGCGCGGTAGATACTCCATGGCCCCTGCACCGGTGATGCCGATGTTGGCCGCCATGTGCAACATCAGTGTGGATTTATGCCTGGAGTAACTGAGTTTGATGCGGTCACGGTAGGACCTTTCGAAGTCCGAAAGGGTAGAGGGCATGTTGCCGGGCAGGGCGGCTTCTGTGACTTCGAGGTCTATGGAGGTTGTGGCTTGGATACGCTGTGCGGCAGCGCTCAGCAGGTCCTTTTCGTTGGCAGCATCCGTCGAGCGACCCGGTTCAAGGCTCAGGTGCTTGTCGATGTACATCGTCTTGCTGAATACGCGACGGCCGCCGGTGGCGAGGTCTGACGCTGCCGGGGACTCATGAGCCTGCAAGGCGAGAAACAGCGAGTCATGCGAGCCTTGGCGAAAATGCACGACGACCGTGGCGAGCAAAGTCTTGATCGCCGTAAGGTCCTTGCCGCCCAGCGCCCCGTCTGTGCAATAGCCCTGCAAGGCCACCCGCGGTGTACTCCAGGTTCCATCGTGTTTTTTGAAGCAATAGCTCAGGCGCAACAGCGGGTGGTGCGTGCTGGTTGCCGTTGTATCGTCCTGCGAAGAGACGTTGGAAGGCGACGGGTCCTGATGGATGCATTCCGCCCAAGTGACGAACAGGCGATTGTTGAACCAGACCGGTCGCACCGAGTGCTCGGGCGCGTTCTCGGGGATGGGGACGTCGGCTTTTTCCCAGTCCGTCCAGGCGTATGGATCGGGCTGGTCCAGCTTAGGCGCGACAGCCGGCGGCTGTGGCGGTATGCCAGCGAGGGGGCGATGCGCCATGTTCAGCGAACGCCAGAAGTAGCTGTTTTCGGTGCGGGACTTGGCGATGAAATAGTACGTGCTGTTGGCGAAGTCCTCGCCGTCGATGTACCCATTGAGGATGTTCAGGTTGGCGACTTCTTCGAAGCGGGTCAGGTACCCCATGACCGCCGACTGGACGGCGTCGGATTGGATCTGATTCTGGTTGAGCGTGTTTTCCAGCTGCTGGAAGTTGGCGCTTTTATGGGCCCTGAGGGTCGGGTCGAGGTACATCGCAGGGAAATGGATCAACTGCTGATAGGCGGCCCAGGTCGGGTACTGGTGCAACTCGTCGCGCCAGGTTTGTCGAAGCTCGGCGGTGATGCTGGTGGGCGCGTAGCCGGGCTCCAGGTTCATCAGGATGCGATTGATGTACTGCTGCAAAGTGGCAATGGCGCAGGCCACCGGCGTGGTGGGGACGTCCTGGCTGACCAACACGTCCAGCAGCCAGTATTCGTAGAGTTGCCGGGCCGTCTTCGGCATATGGGGCCGGGTCGCGGCCTGGTCGGGCACGACCTTGTTCAGGTAGAGCGCCAGCAGTGCGTCGCGCAGGCTTTCATCGAGCTGCTTCTTTATGGCTAGGGTCATATTCGTTCCTTGAAAGGGGCAGGACCGCCGTCAATGGCAGGCCGCGATCAGCGCTTGGCCGACGATTTTCCACTCCGGTGCGGGGCTTTCGCTGGTCAGTGCACTTGCCTTGAGCAGCAGGTCGGCCGACAGGCCCGTGCTGGCGCAGCAGGCCTGACAACGCATGACCCAGTCCAGCGCTTGCATCGATTGCGCGCGGCCTGGCGCCAACTGCGCTGTCAGGCGACTGACGTCTTCGGTAGTCCAGCCCAACAGCTTGGCCAACAGCGGGTTGGCCTGTTTGTCCGAGTTCGGCCCTTCCTGATTGGCCACGTTCAGGTAGTGCAGCAGGTTCTCTTGCGATTGCGCTTGATGGCGGGCGCAGTGGCTGAAGCGTTCGAGCAGATACAGCGTGTGCGGGGTGAGCCGTCCAGTGATATCCGGGGCCAGCCAGGTCGGGTTTTCCATCAGGACGTTCAGCGTGTTGCTGCTCAAGTGCAGAGGCTGACAGGCCTTGGCGGCGTGAAGAACGGTTGCCAGTTGCGGGGGCATGACACCCGGTGAAGCCTTGATGGCGGCGACGAGCGCCGGTGCATCGGTGGCGGCCATCTGCAACACGCCCGGGACGTATTCGGGCCCGAGGTCTGCGATGTCGTGCAGCAGTGTTTCGATCAGGTGCCGAGGGTCGGTGTTGGCGTCCGCTTGGAGTTGCGCCAGGTGTCTTTCCAGCTTTTGATCGAGCGGTAGAGGCGTGGCGGGGACATCGAACAGGCGACACCAGCGCAGCACATCGAGCTGGTTCTGCCTGAGCCAGTCGACGGCCCATTCCAGGGCCATCAGCACGTCGAGAATGTCCGGGTCCGAGGATTGCGCAGCTTGTAGCTGGCCTGTCACCAGCACCTTGCAGAACGCCTCCCCGCCCAGCAACCGCGCCAGTTCGGTGCATTCGAGGGGCGACAGCCCCAGCATCCGGGCGATGCGCGCCTGGCGGTACAGCGAAGACACCGTCGGCAGGTCGTGCTCCGGCGACAGCAGGTATCGTTCGCTCTGGCGCACCAGTAACAGCAACGAGTCCTCGGTCATGGGCAGTCCGAGCCCGGCACTCAGGTAGCTGAGGGTTTGCAATTGCGTGGCGGTCAGAAGCTTATTGGGCAACTGCCATACCGAGTGTTCGAACAAGCCGGTGCGATTGAACACTTGATCGAACAACGGTACCCGGCCCCCGCACGCCTCGATCGGCATGTCGTGCAGCAGTGAGGCGAACTCCTCGGCCGCGATGCCGTGGCGCTGGTTCAGGTACCGATAGACGCCCAGGGCACGCAAGGTGTTGGCGGTGAGCGTGTGAGTTCTTTCGGCGCGTTGGGTATTGAAGATCAGTGTGTCCAGCTCAGAGATGGGGATGTCGGTCCAGCGCTGCAGGCGGATCATGCGCTGGGCTCGGTCGAAACGTTCAATGGAGTGATGAATGAGAACCTGCTGCCCCCTTTGGGTGTCGATGCCCAGGGCCGGGCTCGACCCCGTGCCGTTGATATAGCTGGCGCCATACACGGTCTGGGTGGAATCGGGACTGTTGATCGAGGTCCGGGGGCTGTGGCTGTTTTGCGCCAGCAGTTGTTCCACCTGCTCCGTCGTCAGGCCGGTTCGCTCTTTGAAAAAATCGAGCTGGACCAGGCGGCTGATGTCCTGGGTGCCATAGCTTCGCTTCAGTGCCTCGGGCCTGGCGCTGGAGGCGTCGGGGGCGAGGAGCAGGTCCTGTTGCGCCGGGCTGAGACCGGACAGCAATTTCTGAGCGTCACGATGGGACGTCGTGACGCTCCCGTAGGTTGAATGGCCTGGTGAAAACGGCAGTTGCAGGCTGATCCGATAATTCAGCTCCCCCAGGGCGGGCTTGCCTGCGCCCAGCCCGAGCAGGCATTGCTGGTGATGCAGGTCATAGGGCAGCGAGAAAGGGTAGTGTTCGCGAGCGAGCAACTGCTGGGCGGTCCGACCTTCGCCGGCCTGGGTCAGGTGCGCCTCGATGTTGCTGCGCAGGGTGTCGTTGACGATGTCGAGCATGGGACGCGTGGCGAAGGCACTGTGTCGATCCAGCTTCAGGTCCTTGAGGTCCGGGCGGCGTTCTTCCAAGGTAATCCTGGCAGATGAGACGGGCGCCGGTAGTTGCTCCAATTGCCTGGCAAACAGATACAGGGCACGTAGATACGCCACGGGTGAGTCGATCGCCGCGAGATCGCCTTCGCTGCAGAACTGATCCCAGTTCTCGGCGAAAAGTGCCTGATAGCCGGCGGATGCGACTGTCGAATCCGACCCCAGGCTGCGCCGGACACGCCCCTGGGCTTGCTGCCCGGCCGAAACGCGATGCTCCTGGTACAGGCGACCGATTTGCCGGGCATAGCTCGCCGCACGGTCATAGGCCAGCCCGGCATCCGCGTCGCTGTACTTGGCCAGTTCAAGGGCGAACGGCGCCTTGCCCATGCGCACGATATCGAAAACCGACGCCAGCCCCATCCGCTGCATGGCGGTTGCGAAGCGGGCCTTTGCGGTGTCGTTGTCGTCGGCAAAGGCGACGAGCCTGTGCAGCAGCGAGTCATTGCTTGCGTCCATGTGACGCTCTCTCCTATTCGAGCGGAATGTCCTTATCCAGGAGAAAACCGTACAGGAGCGCGCAGAAAAAAACGGTAGGACCGGGGCTGGGGGATATGTACGAAAGGGCGATTCAAAGGGGGGGCGAATGGAAATCCGGTGTGGATAACCAGTGTCGAAGTGACTGGCCCACCGCTATCGCGAGCAGGCTCGCTCCCACAAGGGATCTGCGGCCAGTAGCATGTTCGTGTGCCGTCCCAGGACCCTGTGGGAGCGAGCCTGCTCGCGATAGCGTCGGATCAGCCGACATTGCAGTGGACTGACCCACCGCCTTCGCGAGCAAGCCCGCTCCCACGGTGGGTGGCACAATCGAGTAGGCCTCGCAGGTGTGAGGCCTCGGGTCGGTCATCAGACGCGGAAGTGGCTCACCATCATCTGCAATTGATTGCCCAACCGCGCCAGTTCAACGCTGGAGGCGGCGGTTTCGTCGCTGGCGGCGGCGGTCTGTTCGGAGACGTCGCGCACGTTGATGATGCTGCGGCTGATTTCCTCGGCCACGGCGCTTTGCTGCTCGGCCGCGGCGGCGATCTGCTGGTTCATCGACTGGATGTTCGACACCGTTCGGGTGATGTTTTCCAGGGATGCGCCGGCCTTGCGGGTCAGGGCCACGCTGCTGTCGGTGAGGCTGCGGCTGTTGTTCATCACGGCGGCCACTTGCTGCGTACCGTTCTGCAGGCCGGCCACCAGGCCTTCGATCTCTTCGGTGGACTTCTGCGTGCGCTGGGCCAGGCCGCGGACTTCATCGGCGACCACGGCGAAACCACGCCCGGCTTCACCGGCACGTGCCGCTTCGATCGCTGCGTTGAGTGCCAGTAGGTTGGTCTGTTCGGCCACGGCCTTGATCACGTCCATGACGCTGCCGATCTTGTCGCTTTCCTGCTGCAACACAGTCATGGCGTCGGTGGAGCGCACCACTTCGCTGGCCAGGCGCTCGATCTGGGCGATGGCTTCGTTGACCACCTGATCGCCCGCACGGGCCTCGCCGTCTGCGGCGGCCGCGGCCTGGGAGGCTTCTTCGGCGTTGCGGGCAACTTCCTGCACAGTGGCGGTCATCTCGTGCATGGCGGTTGCCACCTGATCGGTCTCGACCTTCTGGCTGTTGACGCCGGCGCTGGTCTGCTCGGTGACGGCGGACAACTCCTCGGCGGCGCTGGCGATCTGGGTCACACCATCGCGGATGCCGCTGATCAAGTCGCGCAGGGTCACGCCCATGCGCGCGATGCCTTGTTGCAGGACGCCCAGTTCATCGCGACGGGTCACGATGACATTCTGGGACAGATCGCCGCCGGCAATGCGCTCGACCACAGCCAGGGTGTCGCGCAGCGGGCCGGTGATCTGGCGGGTGATGATGACGGCGGCCACGATACCGACCAGCAAGGCGAGCAGTGTGCTGATCAGTTGCAGGGTCCGGGCCTGGGCGCTTTCAGCGTCGCGGCGGTCGAGTTGAATCTGGTACAGCTGTTCGCTCAGGGTCACGATGGCGGCGCCCTGGTCGGTCATCTCCTTGCGCGCCTGCACCGCATCGGCCGTGGCCAGCTTAAAGGCTTGCAAGGCACTGCGGTATTGGATCAGGGCACTTTCCAACTGGCGCAGCTCGTCCTGGCGAGTGCTGGAGAAATGTTCGTTCAGCGGCTTGAGCGAAGCGATCGCGGCGTCCAGCTGGGCGACGGCCTTGCGTTCGGTGTCGGCGTTGCTGTTGGCCGTATAGCCGCGCACTTCATAGCGGGCCAGCATGAATTCCTGCTTGGCCTGGGTGATCGCCTGGAACTGTTCGAAGCGCTCGTCGCTCAGCGCCATTTGCTTCACGTCGTTGTTGATCGTTTCGATCAGCTTGTAGGCGATCTCCGCGTTCGCGCCCATGGCGTCACGCGCTGTGTTGCCGGTGCGATAGGCACTGCGCATTTTATTCAAGGACACCTGGTAAGCGCTGATGACCGCGCTCTGCTCCTTGAGCAGCTTGAGGTTCTCAGGGCTCTTGAACGTGCTGAGCAGCTTGTTCTGTTGTGCAACGAAACCATCGAGGGTGGTTTGCACGTTCTGCGCGGCGGTCTCGTCGCCATTGGTCAGCATGTATTGCAGGCGCGTGACGCGAAGCTTGGTCAGGCCGGCGTTGAGCTGGGTGATGTCGCTCATCCAGTTGCTGCGGTTGATCAGCCCGCCCAGGCTGGTCCAGCTGGTGAAGGCCAGCAGGCAGGTCAGGACCAGCACCAGGCCGAAGCCCAGGCCCAATTTCATGTTGACGCTTATGTTGCCGAACCAGCTGTTCATTCAATTCCTCCAGGAACGTTGTGCTGCTTGTCGTCGGTTGGCTGGAAGATTGTTGTTTTTAAGAACCAGCAGAAATGTGTAACAGGCCTGTATCGGCCGCCGACCCTGGATCTGAAAGATTTTTTCGCGGTGTTCACCTGTCGCGAAATGTTCGCGCGCATGCGCCAAGCTTTTTTTCACATTGGTTTCACTGCTTGCCCACGTCGCCCTTTCCGCTGTTGCGTGGAGACCACCCATACGCCGGCAAAATCAAGCACAAAAAAAAGCCCGCGGGAGCGCGGGCTAAACCTTAGTTTCTTGAATGAGCGAGGGGACTTTACCGAATCGCTCGGGGGCGTGGGGTGAAGAAAAGTTCATGAGGCACCCTCCCTCTTGTTGCGTTGAGTGGATGGCCTGGGGACTGCTGCGCAGCCCAGCGGGAGCAAGCTCCCTCGCCACGGGTTTATTGCTGCCGAAAGATTCCTCTCGGGCATGCCCAGATCATTGGGCGCATTTGTGAAGGGCTGACTACACTGCGATGGCCTTCGTCGTTTATCCACGGGTCGCGGATCCAGAATGGCATCCGGAAAAATCGATAAGGAGCGTCGATGTCATATTTTTTCATTTGCGATCGGGCGCACCTCAGTCGCTCAGAAAAAAAACTGACGCCGCATATGTTGGCGCACAGAGTCTGCCCGGCGTGCGGCAGCAAGCTGAAGGCCACCTTTAGGCGGGCGACGTATGTCTCGGATCATCCGGTACTCAAATCGGAATACCATCCGCGAGCGAAAGTGCCGATTACCCGTCTTTTTGGGAGGCAAGACCGAAGCGGCTCCGCAACCACCTCTGCGCCCGTGATCACGCAGCCTACCGTTGCCGTTCCGTCCTTTTCCCCGCCACCTTCGCCGGTCGCTTCTTTCGGTTCTTCGTTCTCTCCTCCGACGTCTCCGTTCTCTTCTCAGTCGCTACCGGGGTCACCGGTCCCGGTCCCCACGTTTACCAACCCCTCTTCGTCCGTACCTACGCTCGAACAGAAAGTCTCGGCCAGCGATGCCTACGACGAGTTCAGCGCCTCATTGCACCAGGGAAACCTCACGGTGGTGGAAGCGCAGTCGCAAGCGCGGATGTATCAGAAGCTCCACGAAGCCAATTACCTTTTTCTCGCCAGGGATGGACAGTTCAAGGCTTATCGAGCCAATACCGGTAGCTTCTGCGATGACGAAACAGTTCCTGAGCCGGGCTTGGCAAAGTCGAGAACCGTCATCGGCAACCGGGAGGGGCGCCAGGTTGTTCTAGGGCGGGAGGAGATTTGTTATGCGGATGGCGCTCTGTATTTCCAGAAAGGCAACATCACCTATCCTGACTATTACGTGAAGCTGGACAACCGGGTTTTCGCCATAGAATTGAAGACCCCTCGCTGCTCGAAACTCTCCACCTTCCTGTCCGACTACTTCATGCAACAGCGCAAATTCCCTGACTCGCGAAGCGTGAAAGAGGAGCTCGATTATCGTCGAGGAATTATCGACGGGTCAGTTGATCAGGTGATCCTGTTCGACCTCAGTAACATCAGCCAAGGAGACCCACTGAAGGATGTCTACAATTTCGTCAAAAGCTCATTGGCGTATCAGGCGTGGTTCAGCAAAAACATAAACAGGTTTATCTTCGCTGGCGACCGGGAAGCCGTCATCGAGTTCAAGCCGGTGCTGTATTCAGAAATAGAAAGTGCAGTGAAGCTACACGGGAAAAAAGACGGACGGGTGGTGTTGGGGAGCGGTAGACAAGTCGGGCTTAGTGCATTTTTTTCCAGCACATCCAAATAGTGAGGCAGGTTGCATCCTTCGGCTGCCGCAAGGTGCTTGTTTCTGTGAGCAGCGCAGGATTTTTGTGATGAAATGGATTTCGCCGTAAGCCGCGCCCCTCACTTCGGACTCGTGAACAGTGCAGACTGCCAACCGCAACGCCTTGATGACCCGACTCGCCACTTCACCCGACGACATCGCCACACGAGCGTCACTTTATTGCGATCTGCTGAACACCGGCGAGGCGTCCCTGGACGGCCTGCGAGTCGCCGCCGGCCTCTGCGATCCAGCGGCAAAATTGGCTATCGCCCAACTGCACACCACCGCCCACCGCAATCGCCCCGGGCCGTTGTTGCCGCAGTTGCAGGGCCTGCCGGTGGACCATGTGGAAATCGATGATGCCGAGCCGCAGTGGCTCGACGCCCTGGCCGGATTACCGTTGCGTACCTTGGTGCTCAACAGCCCGAGGTTCAGTTGCGACCCGGATCTGTGGCGACGGCTGCCAGACCTTGCGCTCGAAACGCTGGAGATCAGCGGTTTTTCCCGTCATGACAATGCCACCTGCCTCCCTTCGCTCGAACGGCTGCGCAGCCTGAAGCTGGAAACCTACGGCGACGATTTCGATGACCGTTTCCTCAAGCAGCTCGCCCACAGCCCGCTGCAAGCCTTGTCGCTCAATCGTTGCGATGAGATTTCCGACGACGGTCTTTTCGAACTCTCACAACTGAAATTGCGCTCTCTCACCCTACAGCGTGCCGGTGAACTCACTTCGCGGGGCATGGCGCATCTGTGCGGTCAGCCGCTGGAACAACTGTCGATTGAGGGCAGTGGCGCGATTTTGAAGGACCCGTCCTGGCTCTCCCGCTTGACCGGGCTGCGTTCCCTGAGCCTCGATGACTGTTACGCGAGCGAGGCCGCGATGCTCGCTATCCGAAGTTTGCCCATCGAGCGGCTTTCGCTTCAATCGGCTTATGTGGGCGAGGAGGAACTGGAAGTACTCGAAGGGATGCCGCTTGCGGAGCTGGATCTCAAGTCGTCGCGGATGATGATCGAACAGCTCGACGTGCTGCACGGCTTTCCGCTGAAGCGCCTGGGGCTCTCCGATGTGCAGGGTGTATGCGCCGACACGTTGAGGGATCTTCGTGGGTTGAATCTGGAGTCTCTGGATCTCTCGTTGAACGACATTACTTGGAAGGAACTGAAACAACTGGCTGGCCTGCCGCTTAGAAGGCTTGACTTGAGCTTTTGCCAGGGGATCGACGGCAAGACGTTACGTAAGCTCAGCGAACTGGGCCTGCCCTTGGAGCAATTGGAGATCAGTGGCTTGGACCTGCGCGATGGCGATCTGGCCTGTTTGCGTAACCTGCCGCTGCAACGCCTGGGCCTGTATGAAAGTCCTTGGTTGACCGATGCCGGCGTGGCGCATTTGGCGGGGTTGCCATTGCGGGACCTGACGCTAGAAGCCGGGCCGGGGGAGTCGCGGCTTACGTCGGCCATGGTGTCGGTGCTGGAACACTTGCCGCTGGAGAGCTTGTCGTTGCGCAATGGCTCGCAAATCAGTGCTCAGGGATGGGACCGCCTGGCCAGGTTACCGGCCTACGTCAGGGGGCCGGGCATTTGACGCTCGCCCTGTGGGAGCAAGTTGCTCCCACAGGGCGTCGCTGTTGTGGACCGCGGCTTACCAGTTGTAACTCAGCTTCGCCGTGATCTCACGCCCCGGGTTGTAGTAGTTCGCGGTCCCCGACCCGACCACATGTTGCTCATCCAGAAGGTTGCTGACGTTAATTGCCAGGTCGGTGCCTTTGTAGAGCTTATAGTTGAACGCCGCATCGAACAGCGTGGTGCCATCGCTGGTGCCGGTGTTGGCCGCGTCGAAGTAGTAGGAGCCCACATACCGTGCGCCCAGGCCAACGCTGACATCGGTGTCGGGTACGTTGTAATAGGTCCACAGCGACGCGGAGTGTTTCGGCGCGGTGGCGAACTCATTTCCTTTCAGTGAGCTGCCGTCGTACAAGGTCCCGCGCAACACTTCGGACTCCATGTAGGAGTAGCCGCCCACCAGGCTCAGGTTAGGGGTCAGCTCAGCCTTGGCTTCCAGGTCCAGCCCGCGCACCCGTGATTCGCCAACGGTCTGTTGCTCGATGACTCCACTGGGCAATACGACAGCGATGCTGACATTTTCCTGGGTCAAGTCGTAGACCGCCGCCGAGAACAATGCGTCCATCCCGATGGGCGCGTATTTCACCCCCACTTCGTATTGCTTGCCTGTCTTCGGAACAACGCCAACGGTTGGCGGCGAGACCGATTCCACCATGCTGACGTAAGTGGAAACTTCGTCGTTGACGATATAGGTCAGCGCGCCGCGATAGGAGGTTTCCGAGAAGTTGTCCGATTCTTTCAGGTTATTGATGTCGGTGCTGGACAGGTCCAGCGAGTCGTTGCGCACGCCGGCAGTGACGATAAAGCGCTCGTAGAAGGACAGGTTCTGCTGCAGGAACACGGCCTTGGTCTTGGTATCGAGCTTGTCGTTGCTGTAGGGCGCTACGCCGCTTGGCACCCCCGTGAACACCGGGTGGGCAAGGTCGATGGAGCCCGTCGGGGAATACACGGAGCTTTCCTCGGTCGAGGAGTCGCCATACTCCACGCCCACCAAGGTACTGCTGTCGATGTTTTCGAAACGGGCATCGTATTGCAGCATCAAATTGCCGTTCAGCTGCTCGGCTTCGCTGTCGGTGCCAAAGATATAACGCGGGACTGTGGTTCCGGTGCGAGTCGTGGAGTCGCTGAGGAACACATAGCCGAAATCATCGTTAAGTTCGCTGTAGCGAAGGTTGCTGCGCAATACGAACCCATTATCGAAATCATGGCTGAAGGTGCCACTGATGTTGGTGCGCTCGACATCGTGGAAGTTGTAGCTGGGCTCGCCGTAGAACTTCTTGCGGTCGTATTCCTTGTCCAGCGGATAACCACCGCTGTTGGGCGAGCTTTGGGTTTTCAGGTAATCGACGATCACCGAGGCCGAAGTGAAATCTGTGGGTGACCAGGTCAGGCCGCCCATCAAGAACTTGTTGTCGTCCCGGGAGTGGTCGTACTCGCGATCGCTGTCTTGCAGCTTTGCCGTGAAGCGACCGGCCACGGTCTGTTCCTGGTTCAGCGAGTCCCCGACGTCGATGCCGGATTCGACATGGTCGAAAGAACCGTAGGTGACATAGCCCTGGCCGAACTTGTCGAAGCGTGGCTTCTTGCTGACGAAGTTCACCGAGCCGCCGGGGTCGGCCGGGCCGAACAGTGTGGAGTTGGCCCCGCGTATCACCTCGACGCGCTCATAGGCGAAAGGCTCCTCACGCACGCCACGCATTGAGCCCAGGGTCAGACCGTCCCGATATGTCGTGGCCTGGAAGCCGCGAATCTGGAAGTAGTCGTTGCGGTCGTCCGTGCCGTAATAATCGGTTATCACCCCTGGCGTGTACTGCAGCAGTTCTTCGGTCGTGCTCACGCTGCGCTGCTGCATTTCCTTGTCGGTCACCACGGAGACCGAGGCGGGCGTGTTGAGAATGCTGGTGGCCACTTTACCGCCGACCCAGAGTTCCTGGGCGACCACCGAGTGAGTGTCTTCGGTGCCGTCGACCCGGGCCTTGGCGTTGACGAGGATGGGGGCGAGGCGATAGTCGTCGAGTTCGCCCTCGGCTCTGGTTTGCGGCGTTAGCAGGTAAGCGTTCGGCCCTTGCTGTTGCACTTCTATGTCGCTGCCCTGCAACAACGAAGACAGGGCTTGGGGAATATCTAATGCGCCGCTCACACCCCGGGTGTTGCGGTTCGCCACGTTTGAGGCATCGAAGGACAGGCTGATGCCGGCCTCACGCGCAAAGCGATCCAGCGCCGGGGCCAGTGGTCCGGCGGGAATATTCCACTGGTGAACCGGGTGGGTTTGATCGACGCTCGTCGATTGCGCCAGGGACGGCAGTGCGTAGCTGCTGACGATGAAGCCAAGTGCGGCGCCGTGCAGGGCACGATTCAGTCGAAGACGCTGTGGAACCGGGGACGAACTCATTAACTCGCTCCGTGAAAGGGGATCGGCAGATCGGCCTGTATTTCAGCCTTTCTTACATGCCGAACGAGAATGAGAAATCACCTCATTTTTATTTAAATATTCGCATGGCGAAAAAATGCATCTAACTGGCCGCGCTCAACGTCACCCAATACTGGGTTCGATAATCGATCTGCAGGTGCAGTGACTGCGCAACCAAGGCCAGTACCCGGTCGGTATCGGCGAGCTGAAAGGTCCCGGAAACGCGCAGGTCCGAGACCTCTTCGGCGCAGCGCAATACGCCGGGGCGATAACGCGACAGGGCCTGGATAAAATCACCGAGGCGCATGTTGCGGGCGCTGATCACGCCGTCGCTCCAGCTCCACAGATCCAGGCCATCGTCCTTGAGCTCACGAACGCCCTTTGAGGTGAACAGCCGCTGGTTGGCGGCCAGGACGATGTCTTGGACCGGGCTTTGATTGGACCCGGGAAATACTGTGACTGCACCGGTCTGCACCGCGAGGACGGTTCCGTCGTCACGTTCGTGCACCAGGAACCGAGCATCGAGGGTGCGTATGAATCCGTCGCGTGTCTGTAGCCACAAGGGACGCGGTTGCGCCGAACCGGCATCGGCGCCGGTGTTCACGATGATTTCGCCGCGCCGCAGCACGACCAGGCGTCGTTGCGCGTTGAAATAGCTGTCGACGGCACTGTCGCTATTGAGTTGGAGAAGGCTGCCGTCATCGAGCTGCAAGCGTTTGCGTTCGCCGGTCCTGCTGTGCTGCTGGGCAAGCATGGCCGGCAGCGGTGTGTAGTTGCGGCCCAACCAGGTCGCTCCACCCAACGTAGCCAACACACCCAACAGCTTCAGGCTTTGGCGCCGATGCATGCCGGCGCGGGGGCCTTTGAGGGTGTGCCGGACCAGATCAGGTGGAACGCCCGCGAAGTCATCGCCGAGGGCTTCCACGCGTTGCCACGCTAGCAAATGTTCCGGGCGCTGCTGCAACCAGTGCTCGAAGATGCTCCGGGTTTGCTCATCGGCTGGGTTGAAACGCAGGCGCACCAGCCAGTGGATCGCCTGGTCGACCACCGCTGGGTCAAGCGCTTGCGCGTCACTGTTCGGCATAGCGCAAGCGATAGCAATGTTGCAGGGCCTTGGCCAGGTCGCGTTCAATCGTAGAGCGGGAAACACCGAGTTTCTCGGCGATCTGCTGGCAGGTCAGGCCGTCGAGCTGGGCCAGTAGAAACGCCTCGCGAACCCTCGGCTTGAGCAGGTCCAGCAGACGGTCGATCCGCTCAAGGCTGTCCAGAATCAACAACCGTTCCTCTTCAGAAGGGATTTCCTGGGAGGGCAGCAGCGCAAGGCTTTCGAGGTAGGCGCGTTCGAGCTCGCGACGGCGATACCGATCGATCATCAGCCCACGTGCGATGCTGCTCAGGTAGGCACGAGGTTCGCGCAGGGGGCTTGCTTGACGGGATTTGAGCAGGCGCACGAACGTGTCTTGCGCCAGGTCTGCGGCACTCTCGCGGCAACCGATGCGCCGGCTCAGCCAGCCGTGCAACCAGGAATGATGGCTGCGGTAGAGCAGCGCGAGATCGGCATGGCCCAATGTGTCGTTGCTGCGCGTCAGCATACCGGAGACTACATAATTGATAATGAATCGCATTATATTCAAGCTGAAGAGGCCTGGGCAACTTTGCCGGACGTGAGGCTCGCTCTGGTATTTGCCTTGATAGGACTAGGCAAGGCTGCAAGGCAAACCGGCATAGGTGACCCTGGACAGCGATGGCTAACATGCGCACACCTACTGATGGGAGTTCGTCATGCACCGCATAAAAACCCTGTTTATCACCGGCGTCAGCAGTGGCTTCGGCCACGCCCTGGCCCAGCAAGCATTGGCGGCCGGCCACCGGGTCATCGGCACTGTACGCAGCGAGGCGGACCTCAAGGCCTTCGAGCAACTGTCCGCCGATCGCGCTCACGGCGTCCTCCTCGATGTCACCGACTTCGCCCGGATCGACAGCGTGGTCGCCACCACAGAAGCGGCCCACGGCCCGGTCGATGTGTTGGTCAACAACGCCGGCTATGGGCATGAGGGCATCGTCGAAGAGTCGCCGCTGGAGGAAATGCGTCGTCAGTTCGACGTCAACGTGTTCGGCGCGGTGGCGATGATCAAGGCATTCCTGCCCTATTTCCGTAAGCGTCGTGCCGGGCATATCCTCAATATCACGTCCATGGGTGGCACGATCACGATGCCTGGGATCGCCTATTACTGCGGCAGCAAGTTCGCCCTCGAAGGGATTTCCGATACGCTGAGCAAAGAGTTGCAACCGTTCAACATCTTCGTGACGGCTGTCGCGCCTGGCTCATTCCGCACTGATTGGGCGGGCCGTTCGATGCGGCGCACCCAGCGCAGCATCGAGGACTATGACGCGCTCTTCGACCCGATCCGCACGGCTCGCGAAGCCAAGAGCGGCAAGCAACCGGGCGATCCACAAAAGGCAGCCCAGGCGATGTTGCAAGTGATTGCCAGCCCGACGCCGCCGGCCCATCTGTTATTAGGCAGCGACGCACTGGGCCTGGTGCGTGACAAGCTGGACCGTGCCGCCAAAGAGATCGATCAATGGGAAGCGCTGACTCGTTCGACCGACGGCTGAAGAGCAGGCGAGGGGAGACACCGATGACACAGGCCGACGCAAATACCGCACGCATGGTGCAGTTGATGGAGCAGCTGGCGCCGGTCGAGGGCTACAACCTCAGCGCACTGGATGACATCCGGTTCTTACGCTCCAACCGGCCGCTAAGCCGAACGCCGGTGTTGTACGACCCCGGTATCGTCATCCTGTGCCAGGGGCGCAAGCGCGGTTACCTGGGGGATGAGGTTTACGTTTACGACGCTCGGCATTATCTGGTGGTCTCCGTGCCCGTTCCTTTCACCATGGAGACCGATGCCAGCGAGGCGCAGCCCATGCTGGCGGTCTACATGCGCCTGGACTTCCAATTGGCCAGTGAACTGCTGCTGCAAGTGGATGAAACCCTGGGGCCGAGCGATGCCCAGCCCAAGGGAATGTATGCCTCGCCCATGGACGATTCGCTCTGCGCCTCGACGCTGCGGTTTCTCGAAGCCATGAGTCGTCCGGGTGACGCACAGATACTCGGACCGGCGCTGGTGCGGGAAATCTATTACCGCATCCTCACCGGCGAACAGGGCGGTTCCATGCGTGCGGCGCTGAGGCGCCAGGGGCACTTCGGCCAGATTACCCGGGCGATTCGCAGGATCCACAGCGGCTACTCGGAGCGTCTGGACGTTGAATCCCTCGCCCGCGAAGCCAACATGAGCGTGCCCAACTTTCATCTGCACTTTCGCAACGTGACGGACTCGTCCCCCATGCAATACCTGAAGTCGACGCGCCTGCACCAGGCGCGGTTATTAATGTTGCGTAACGCCATGAACGCCTCGACGGCGGCGTTCACTGTCGGCTACGAAAGTGCCTCGCAGTTCAGCCGCGAATTCAAGCGCCTCTTTGGCCGCACGCCCCAGGCTGAAGTCGAGCGGATGAAGGCTGCTTATGCGTTGCCTGCGCCTTCATCGTCGTCGGATTATGTTTCGTCGCATTAATGATCGCCTTCTAGCGATCTCAGAATGGGCGGCCAGAATCGTTTACTCGATTCGAGTGTTCGGCAGGTGTGCCATTTTTCGACAGCCTCAATGGAAATCAGGTCCCAATCTGTGGACATACTGCTGTCTGCGAAACTAGGATAATTTCCCCAAAAACGTTCGAGCCAATAGAAATGATCTCCGATCCTGGAACGCCGACGCTCGATCAACTCAAAGTTTTCCTGACTGTGGTTGAGGTGGGCAGCTTTGCCGCGGCCGCTCGAAAACTGCATCGTGCTACATCGGTCGTGAGCTATACGATTTCTAACCTTGAAATGCAGCTTGGGGTCTCGCTGTTTGACCGCAAAACCACGCGCAAACCGCAACTGACGGGGGCCGGTCGAACCGTGCTGGCCGAAGCACGCACCATTACCAACGGCGTAAACGGGCTCCGGGCAAAAGTCTCTGGGTTGCTGCATGGATTAGAGGCGGAGGTTCACCTCGCGCTAGACGTAATGCTCCCTGCCGATCGCGTAGTCGATGCGCTGAAGACGTTCAGAGAAGTATTTCCCACCGTCACCTTGCACTTGCATATGGAAGCCCTGGGAGCAGTGACTCAGCTGGTTATGAACAAGAAAGCCGGAGTTGGCGTCAGCGGCCCGCTGGATATCGGTCTGGACGGCATCGAGCGCATCGGCGTGGGCAGCGTTCAATTGATACCCGTCGCATCGCCTGCTCATCCGCTGGCGGAGGAATGCCCCAAATTGCCTGGGGCTGCGAGGGAGTTCGTTCAATTGGTCTTATCAGACCGCTCAACGCTTACCGGTGACAAAGATTTCGCCGTCGTGAGCACACGCACCTGGCGGTTGGCAGATCTGGGCGCTAAACACATGCTTCTGAAAGAGGGTATCGGCTGGGGAAACATGCCCATGCCCATGGTTAAAGCTGACCTAGAAGAGGGGCGCCTGGTCGAGCTGGATATGCCTGACTGCAAAGGCGGTACTTATGCGTTCGACGCTATTTATAGAACTGACTCGCCACCTGGTCCGGCTGGGCGTTGGTTAATAGAACGGTTCGGTCAACAAGCGGGAAGTGCCTGAGCTTTTCGACAAAGAAGCAAAATCCCGACAGGCTGAGCAAGGCTGCGAAAGAGGAGCACCTTAAAAAGGGGGACATTGGAACTGTCGAAAGCGACTACCCAATGACTACTTGGAGACACGACATGACTGACTTCACCCCAACCCCCAATGAAGTGGCTGACAAAGTAATTCTGGTGACCGGCGCGGCTAGCGGTATTGGTAAAGCTATTACCGAACTTCTCCATTCTCGCGGTGCGAAAGTGATTGCGGAGGACATCGACCCGTCCGTGAACGCTCTTGAGCGCCCCGGCATTGTCCCCTTCGTAGCAGACATCACCGTAGATGGCTCGGCCGAGAAAGCGGTTGCCCTGGCAGTCGAGAAGTTCGGCAAGCTGGATGTCCTGGTTAATAACGCGGGGCGCATCCTTTATAAACCTGTCATCGAAATGACTCGCGAAGACTGGACTTGGCAGATGGAAACCAACGTCACCGGAGCTTTCCTTCACTCCCGTGAAGCGATGAAGGAAATGATGAAAAACAAATCCGGTGCGATCGTAAATATCGCCTCGTATGCCTCCTACTTTGCATTCCCCGGTATCGCGGCATATACCGCATCCAAAGGTGCCTTGGCCCAGCTGACGCGCACCCAGGCGCTCGAGGCGATCGAACATGGCATCCGCGTAAACGCTATCGGGGTAGGGGATGTGGTGACCAACTTGCTGAACCACTTCATGGACGACGGCCGCGGCTTCCTGGAGGAGCATGGCAAATCTGCCCCTATTGGCCGTGCTGCGGCGCCTGAGGAGATCGCAGAAATTGTTTCCTTCCTTGCCTCCGAGCGCGCCAGCTTCATTGTTGGCTCGGTAGTGATGGCCGACGGCGGCATGAGCATCCCTGTGGGCTGATGCCTTGCCTCAAGACGCGTGGGGCGTTCTGCACCACGCGTTTTTTCTTTTTTCGGTCATTAGCGGAGGCGACATGACTGCTTTTCGAAATTCCGACTTTCCATTAATCGACGTTCGTCAGCATCTGGATTCACTTGCGATAGTGGCTTGGCGTTATGCCCACCTCGCGCTTGAACACTTGCGAAAAGTGGCTTGGGCTGCTGTAACCGACGTCAAGTCCAATGTCGATAATGCTGCGATCTGTCTCTAAAAGAAGCTGTCGGGCTCGGGCCATTCTCAGTCGGATGAAAAACTGAGACGGCGAATGCCCGGTGGCTTTCTTGAACAATCGGCTGAAGTGAAACTCGCTCATACCAGCCCCTTCAGCCAATGTTCCTAAACTGAACTCCCTGTGCAAATTAGCTTCCATCTCCTCCAGTACTCGCCGCAGCTTGTATGCAGGCAGGGAATTGCGGTGAGCGATATCCTCAGCCGAATCGTCCAGGTAATTGCGGGCAAGGTGAACGGCCAGGCACTGCGCCAATCCCTGGAGAAAAAGCGCACTGCCCGTGGAATGATCGGTCAGCTCTTTGCGAAACTGCTCCATCAGCATGGACAGGACGCCGTCGCGGCCACCCGATACCTCACGCAGACGAACCGCACCAGGTCCGCCAAGCGTCTCGCTAATGGCTCTCTCCAGAAGCGCAATACCAAGGTAGATATGCATCACCACGAATGCTTCTTCGCCGGAGACGTTCCAGCGCATTTCATAAGGTTCGGCCGATGTGGTAAGAAAAAAATCGCCCTTGCTCACGACACTGGTTTCCCATTCACCACCCAAGATTCTTTCATCAACCTCAGCCGTTCCAGAAATGACCCATACCAGCAAGGGTTCGGCCACTGCAGGCACGATAAAGCTGTCCTCTTGCCGTTCGCGGTTGAATATCTGGACTAATACGTCGCGTGCATCGAGCTCATCCGAGGCAGCAAGACGCTTGCCGCGGATATAGGCTTCCAGCCCTAGTGGGGAGGTCCGTTCAGCGTGATCCTTATTCATCAAGGCATCTCGGAAAATAGGTGAAAAAAGCGAATCCAGCGGCCGCTAGGTTGAGGCCATCCATTGGCGAAGCAGTTCCACGACCTTGTTAATCCTTCTTGGCGACCTCGATGGAGGCCGTATCCGATGCCCATCCGAGCGCAATAAAAATGCCGGAATTTTCATTCCGGCTCCTGTGACTCATCATTTCTAATTTATAGAACCTAAAAGTCGAAATTAATCGGCTATTAAGCAAAGCTGGAGGGTGACAGTATCTCCTCCCACAACAGCTCTTCAGAGGGAAGCGCTGAACCTAAAGGGGTCTACCGTCATGTCTCAAACAGCAAGCATCTCCGGCGTTGCCGTTGCACCCGTCACCCACCTGAACAGCGCTGTTTCATTAGCGGGTCGAGTTTTTTTGAGCGCCATTTTTATTCTTTCAGGCGTATCCAAAATTGGCGCACCCGCCATGATGATCGGTTACATCGGCTCCGTTGGGCTGCCATTCCCGCAACTGGCGTTGGCTGTCGCGATCGCTGTTGAAATTCTGGGCGGTGCTGCGTTGATCGCCGGCTACCGCACTCGCGCTACCGCCGCAGTGCTCGCGGTTTTCAGTGTCTTTACCGCATTGATTTTCCATAGTGCTCTGGCTGACCAGAACCAGTTCATCCATTTCTTCAAAAATATCGCTATGGCCGGCGGGCTTCTGCAAATCGTCGCTTTTGGCGCGGGTCGATTCAGCCTCGATGCTCGTCGCAGCTGATTCAATCATCGGCACGTCTGACATCGCCAGTGAACCTTGTCCTTCGCAAACGAGAGAATTCATGAAAGCTATCCAAGTAGCACACTACGGCCAGGCCGAAGCGTTGGAGCTGAAAGAAGTTCCAGACCTTTCCCCCAACGACGATCAGGTTCTGATCAATGTCGCTGGCAGCGGAATCAATCCAATCGATTGGAAAATCCTGTCCGGCTCGATGAGGCAGTACATTCCCCTGCCATTGCCTTACACACCTGGCGTAGAGGTTTCGGGAACGGTCGCCGCAGTTGGCAAGAACGTTATTGACTTCGTAGTTGGCGACCAGGTGTTCGGGTTTATCGGCATTGTTGGCGGATATGCGACGCAAGTGCTTTCGACGGCAGATCGGCTGGCTCATCTCCCCACGAACCTGTCGTTGTTACAGGCGGGCGGCGTACCGGCTGCAGCGTTGACTGCGTGGCAAGCATTGCATGAGCACGCCGCTCTCCAGACCGGCCAAAAGGTTCTTATTCATGGTGGCGCAGGTGGCGTGGGCAGCTTCGCTATTCAACTCGCTCACCTTGCGGGCGCGTATGTGATCGCAACCAGTTCTGCAAAAAACCATGACTACCTCCGCTCGCTTGGCGCGGATGAGGTAATTGACTACACCCGCGCGCAATTCGAAGACAGCGTCGCTAATGTCGATGCGGTAATTGATCTGGTGGGCGGAGAGACGCAGGCCCGCTCCTGGAGCGTGATCAAGCGGGGAGGCGTCTTGGTCTCACCCGTCAGCGCTCCCGATACAGAAATGGCGCGTGCATACGGCGTCAGTGGCAAGAACTTCGCTACTCGCTCGGATGGACGTCAATTAGCAGAAATCGCCGCGCTTTTTACAGCGGGTAAGCTCCAGCTTCAGACCCAGGTGCTACCGCTTACCGAAGTTGTCGACGCGGTGAAACAGAGCTGGGCCGGACACACCCGCGGGAAAATCATTCTTGATGTCAATCGCTGAAAGATCCTGGAACGGCCCTGCAGAGGGCTGTTTTGCCTCCCCCTGTCTTGCTGAATCGCTTCGCCGCTCCATCGGACGGGTACCGCCTCTACTACGGCTAAATCAGGCTCCTGCCGATTGATGCACCACCATCAACGTAGAGCGTCTGACCAGTAATAAAAGAGCTGTGCTCATCAAGCAAGAAAGTCGCTGCGGCAGCGATTTCATGCGGTTGACCAAGTCGTCCCATAGGCACTGCTGCAACGTAGGCGGCCTCGCCAGGGCTGCCTTCGGGATTTGCTCTTCGGAAAAGATCTGTGTCGACCGGGCCCGGTGCAATCGCATTAACAGTGATGCCACTCTGGGCGAGTTCCAACGCCCAGCTACGTGTGAAACTGATCAAAGCGGCTTTTGCGGCGGCGTAGGAAGTGCGCTGGCGCATTCCGAGAACCGTCAGGCTGGAGACGTTCACTATTCTGCCCCAGCGTCTGGCGGACATATCCGGGAGAAGCGCCTGTGTTGCCAGCAGCGCCGGATACAAGTTGACCTTCATGACATCCTCAAGGCTGGTGAGGTCAACCTCCGCGATTCCTTGAGGCTTAACGAGGCCCACGTTGTTAACAAGACCGTCGAAGGTATAGCGGGTCTTCAACTCTGCAAGGGTCTTGATCGTGCTATCGCAATCGCTCAGGTCGGCGGCGATCAATTCCCCTGGGAATCCACTGTCCTCCACCCGTCGAGCGATGCCTACTACTCGGTGCCCAGCTGATGCAAGTTGCTCGGAGATTGCCCGACCAATTCCCTTGCTGGCCCCTGTGATTAAAAAGGTACGCTGCATAATTCCGAAACCCTTTGGATTATTACTTCAGGTGTTCGAGAGTTGACCACCCACCACAGCTGATTAATCAGGCGATAGTCTGAACGGTCCCGCCTTCAGCCCGAATTGCTGCACCATTGATGACAGCCGCACGTTCGCTGGAAAGGAACGCTACAACGTTCGCGACCTCAGCAGGCTTGGCCAGGCGGAAGATCAGCGAGGAGGGGCGGTTCTGCGTCATGAACTTCTTTTCCGCCTCAGCGTACGGCAGCCCAGGGTTCACTGACTCGATGAAGCCTTTGAGGCTTTCTGTCTCGGTAGGCCCTGGCAGGACTGCGTTGACAGTCACCGAGGTTCCCTTGGTCAGCTCCGCCAAGCTACGTGAAATCGACAATTGCGTGGCCTTGCTCGCGCTGTAATGGGCCATCGAGGCCATTGGCGTCAGTGCTACTTCGCTCGAGATGAAAATTACGCGACCATGGCCGCGCTCCAGCATGCCCTTCATATAAGTACGGGCCAGACGCACGCCACTCCAGACGTTGGTCTCAAACATGCGCTGCCAATCTTCATCACTTGTGCTGAAGAAGTCGCTCAGCTCATAGGTGCCCATATTGTTAATCAGAATATCGATCTGCGGATAAGCAGCGACCGCTGCCGCTTCACCACCCGCCTGACTGACATCTGCCACCAGAGGCAGCGCGCGCTCTTCACCGAAGCGCTCGTTCAACTCACTGACGCGCTGCGCCACGCCCGCTTCGCTTCGTCCGTTAATAATTACGCGAGCACCGTCTTCCAGCAGTTGCGTAGCGATCGCCAGGCCGATGCCTGCTGTAGAAGCACTTACCAGCGCAGTTTTGCCTTCTAAACCAAGATTCATACTCTTCTCCAATGATGAGATTGCGGGGGCGGGTCAATCCGCTGGAGAGAAGTATGCGCAGCGTTGGGTGCGTTGATTAGCGCACGCATTGGAATATGATTGAAGAATAAAATTCACATGTAAGGTCGTCATGGACAGTCGAAGCGGTGAAATGCAGGTGTTCACCAAGGTCGTCGAGACCGGCAGTTTCTCAGGCGCGGGGAAGTTGCTGAACCTGACGCCTTCAGCAGTCAGCAAGCTCATTACCCGACTCGAAATGCGATTAGGCGTGCTTCTTTTCGAGCGATCCACAAGACAGCTAGTGATCAGCGGTGAGGGGGCACGCTTCTACGATAGCTGCGTGCGCATACTCAATGACATCGAAGAGGCAGAGCACGATGCCGTCGGCTCGTCCGTGGCGCCCAGCGGCCTCTTGCGAATCAATACCTCGGTGCCTTTCGGCACGCATCAACTCTTGCCGATTATCAGTGATTTCAACCTCCTATATCCCGACATCACGCTCGATCTATCGCTGACCGACGCTTTGGTCGATTTGAAACGTGAACGCATCGATGTCGCTATACGCATGGGGCCGCTGGACGATGCCAGTTTTCGTGCACGCATATTGGGAAGCAGCCGCCGTGCAGTCGTGGCCTCACCCGAGTATTTAGCTCGTCACGGTGAACCGACAACGCCGGCTGAGCTGGAGAATCATCGCTGCTTTAATTTCAACTTCCGCCGATCTCGTGATGAGTGGCCTTTCAAGCTGAACCAACAAACGCAGTACCTGGCAGTGCGCGGCGATATGCTGACCAACAACGGCGAAACCATGCGCCAGATGACGATCAATGGACTGGGTATCAGTCGGCTAGGAATGTTTCATATCGCGGAGGACGTAAAAGCGGGCAGGCTGGTGGAATTGCTCGCTGACTTCAATGCAGGAGACACTGAGGACATCACTGCAATCTTCAACAACCAACGCTACATGCCGCAACGGGTGAGAGTCTTTATCGATTTCCTGGTAGAACGAATCGGGCCGTTGTTGAGTTCGCTTCCCTAAAACAAAGACCGCAGTCTGAGCTGCGGTCCCTGTCCTTTTTCCGTGGTTGCAATACCGTCAGTTCAGTTTACGAACCCGACTCAGGCCACTTGGTGCATTTCCTCAAGCTCGAACTCTTCAATGCAGTGTCCCGCCGTATTTCGAAACGTACTCACAGCCTCGCCCTGCATGTGCTTGCGCCAGGCTTGTGCAGACTCTCACCGTTCGAAAAACGTCACCAGGCCAGGCTCCTGATTAGATACAAAAAGCTCATAGGCAAGGCAGCCCGGCTCTTCGCGAGTCACGGAGACCAAGGCTTTCTGAGCATTGATCATCTGTTCCTCAAAGCCTTCTTTAGCCCGCGCGCGGGCGATGATTACCAAGGATCCATACATCGTCTTTTCTCTCTTTCGAAAGTCATTGGGCTTTAGGCGGGTACTGGTCAATGTCTTCAGCCGATGGGCCACCGTTCAACCAATCCACCACCCAACCGCTTTCCAGAATGTTGAAAGTTTGTGACCCAGCCGGTAACCAAGCTTCGTGCACGACTCCACCAGGAGCTCGAAAGAAGCCTCCGTTTGCAATGTTGTAGTGCACCCCTCGGGACATAAAGACGTGTGTACCACCCACCATGACCACATGGGTTTCTGCGCGTTGATGGGAGTGCGGTTTGATATGCACCGCCACAGGCGTACGGAACATCAAGGTAGTCAGGCCGGTCGCCTTATCCTCATGAAGAATGGCGTACTCAGGGGATTTTTCTCCCAACTGCGGGATGGTTTTCTGCCATTTGAATTGGCTGGGGTTGATCAGCTCGGGCAGCATCGAAGCGGACGACTGTGGTTCAGTAGAAGCCGTCGCGTTTTGAGTCGCCCCTTGGATGGCGATCAGCATCGCACCGAGGGTCAGGAGCTTTCGGAAGGAGGGTTGCATGGTGACGTTCTCGTTGAGCCGTTGATGGGGCAAGTATCCATCGGGCCATAGAGCGAGATTAGCCACTAGGCGGGAATAGGTTTGATGAATCGGATTCAAATTGGACGGGCATGCAGTGAGCGGTTGAGTGGGGGGATCGGGAAAAAGGGGATGGGGATCGCTACATAGACGTACACGACAGACTCATCGCTGGCATCACACCATCCCGTAGCTGCCAGCGAAGGCAGGCAACTACGAGATTCTTGCGCTCGATTGGCGCTGACAGGAGGCCGGGAATAGCCTTATGGCTTAGCCTTGCCCAGTTGCTTGCCCGTCTCGGTGACGATGGCACTGAGGCCTTGCTCGTTGATCTTCTTCCAGTCGCTGTCAGTGGCCACCTGCATGCTGTCGCGTGCACCGCTGATCACCTCCAGTGGCGCGGCACCGGGGCTTTCGATTTTCAAGTGGGCCTTGTTGTTCACGGCCACAGTGAATGCACCGGGAGAAAACCACGACCAGTATTCGATAATGTGCACATTCACCGCTGCGGCACTTGGGGTTGGTGTCGTTACGACTTGGTAGCCAGCCTGCTGATAAGCGGTAGCCACGGCGTTGCCCACCAGTTGCGACACAGTACGACCCGAAGGCAGCACCACATCGCCCAGGCCTTTACCGAAACCGTTGCGCTTACGCCCAATGGCCCGTTGAGTGATGCTGGCATCGTTCACTTCTTCATCGTTTTTCAGCGAAGGGATATCGGCGCTGCGTGGGTCGATCTGAAACACCCGCTCATCCACGGCGCTGATGTACACCTGCCGACCTTGACCCTGAGTGCCGGGTTGCGGCGCAGGGCCCGTTACGTCGACCTCGGAACGGTTGGTCGCGCATCCCACCAGTGAGGCGAGAGCGAGGGCGGCGAAGGCAGCTTTTAAATACGGCATGGTGGCTCCTGAACGGTTCGTTTGTCCTTAGTGGCCCCTGGCCTCTATTAGGGCGGGACGGGCCGGAGCTTAGCGGTTGCGTGACAGCCAGGGAAGTGGGGCGTGCACCAAAAGCTCTTTGTCGGTGTATTTGATGGGGGGGAAATGGGCGGGAGCGGAAGGGGAAACCCTGCAGTTAAAAGCTGCAGGGCGGGTTGGCTTTTAGCCTTGACTTGAGACCGGCTAATGGGTGTCCCCTTATTGGTCAGAGCAGAGAAATAAATCTGTTCTCTTTTCCCAATGGACATCGCCGCGGCGTACGCAGGGCTATCGCATGGTGTGCGCAGCGCTCTCTACAAAGGCACCTGAGCACTTGGGGCCGCGCAATGAGGCGAAGAATGGACTTCGCGTACGCTAACGTTATGCCTGAACCAATGCATTAACGAACCACTCGTAGAGTGCCTGTGGGTGGTATTGGGGAAAATACGCAACTAGCACGGTTGAAATTACAAGCATCAGCACGACCAACAGCGCGGTAAGTAGCTTTACCAACGTCGAGAGAGGTGGATTGGGCGGGCCGTATTTATTAATCGCTTTACGCCCCGGAAGCATGATGAGCGGAAGCGTTATCACAAAGCCGATAACAGGGAACACGCAGAGAATTCCCCATATTATGGGACTCCAACCTAGATCACGTGCCCTGCGTACCAGTAGAGACATGTCGAGCAGGATGGCAGGAACGACAACGGTGACGCCGACTATCACCAAAACCACCAGTTCATGGCGCAACCCCACCATAAAGAACGCCAGCAAAATGCACGGAAGAACCAGCACCAAGGGCACACGAATCAGCCAGAAGCGCGCCAGAGAAATACGCCCGGAAAAATCAAGAATCCTGGGTTTTGAAAACGTGACAACCTCGTCGTCAATCAGTTGGGCGTCGCCCAGTTGGTATGGGTTTTCGCTTTCGGTGCTGATGCTGTCAAAAACGGGTTCTATTCTTGCCATCTGTCGCCCTGCCACCACTGTCATCAATAGGTTTTTAAAGTGAACCCGAATTCGCGCTCATGGCCTGGCTCTCGGATGTGGCAATAATTTCTCCCACGAGCCAGATATTGGAGTTATCCCAGTACACATTTAATGACATTCGCTCTCCTTGCCGCTGAGTGATCCCTCGTGAACGAGGCGGCGGCCTCAGTAGTGCCGATGCAGTCCTTGCACATAGGTGGACCGAACGCAAGGAGAAGAATCGACGATATTACTATGCCATTGCAAGCTCCACGGAGCCACTTTAGACAAGTCCGGTAGCTTAGCTACGGGTAAGGGCGGGATTTTTACGAGAGGCGAATTGACCGGTTGCTATCGTCGATTCGGGTATGAAGGACGATTAGTGGCGGAGCGTTGAGGATTTTTCAAACTCAGCCATTCGCCCTGCACAAGAACGAAAAACCCGGCGCAAAAGGCCGGGTTTTCGTTGGAAACCGTTTACCTACGGCCTCGGCTCCACATTATCCAGCACCTGATTTGCCAACAACGAACTCAGCTCAATCAACTGCTGAATCCCCAGCGCCAAATGGCGCCGCGAGCCTTTCAGGTCGAACGCCAGCTCAGCAACCATCGCATCGGCTGAAGCCAGCGTTTCACTGAGGTTGGCGAGCAGACTCTCGTTATCAAGACCTTTCACAACGGTGAATATCTGCCCCGGCTTCGGTTCGTCTTTGGATTTGTCAGGCTTGGGCTGCAAGTAGTGATCGAGCACGCGTTTGGTGGTTTCGTCTTGCTGCTTGGCTTTGGATTTTGCAGATTGTGCGGTGGACCCTGATTCTGGTGGGTTCGGAGTTATTTTGAACATACGCTTCGGTTCCTAATGTGATGCCGACACCCCGAAGCTACTAAACAAGGGGGTGGCAGCTGTACGCAGGTTAGTAGACCGGGGAACCGAAGAAGCCGGCGCGCCTAAGCGCCCTGCGCACAGCCACCATCAAGAACAGGGGAGGGCCCTGTTTGAGAAGTGCTTGTACAACTTCGATTACCTCGGGCTACTAAACCCGACCACTGATGGGCAGTGGCAGGAACGACAATAAAACCCAGGGACAAGGCGCACAAGCAGGCGGATTCTGGCGTAGTTGTAGGCAAAGGCGCAAGGATGCGTAGTTTGATAGAAGAGTGTAGGTGGTGGCTGTAGGAGAGAGGTTTTCTAGCGAAAGCCTCATACCTTTGAGGTGCCGATGGCAATCTGCACGCCTTCGATACCCTGAACGGGTAACTGCTTGAAAATCTCTTTTTGGGGCGCACCACGGACGCTGTCCATTCCCAGGATATGCCGAGCCGTACTGATGCAGGCATTTCCCCTCGTTGATGGATTTCAGGCACAAAAAAAGACGTCCGTGGACGTCTTTAGATGATGAAGTGGTGGAGCCGGGGGGATTTGAACCCCCGTCCGCCAGTACTCCGCTGTCGGTACTACATGCGTAGCCGTGTCTATTAAGTTAACCCTCAGCGACCCGACGGGCAGGGTGCTTTGGGCGAGTTGTGTAAGTTTTAGCCGCTTCGTCCACAACGTACTGCACGGCGATTCCGTTCTATATGACAATCACTTTGGGTTTACGGACATCCCCTAATGATTGCTGGACCCGAAGGTACCAGAAGCTCAGGATCTAAGGCTGCTTACGCAGCGATAGCGAATTCCTGGCCGTAGGTTTCGTCATTGGCAACTATAGAAGTTGCAACAGTGGATTTACGAGTTCTGTTACCAACTCGGCATGCACCTAAAGTTTCGCAACCGGCGTCGAATCCTAAACGGCCCCGAACCTGTCGTTTCGTCAATCTGCTGAAGCGACAGGCGTTTGCAGTGTACGCCAATCTGCGGCTGAGGCCAACCCGAAGGTTGGCCTGCCCGTTCGGTCACTTGTTGGTGCCGTCAGTGGCCTTTCTGATTTCGAGGATGGTTTGCTGGGTTTCAGCAACGCAGTCATCAATTTTTCCTTCTTTTTTGAGCTCCCGTGCCCTCCTTACGCTGTCTGTCGCACGGCCATTGAGATCGGGTGATGACTGATATTGTGTTTTGGCATTCTCGATGGTTTGGATATTGGCTTCGCACAGGCTGTCCGGCTTCTCTGCGGCGAACGAAGTGGAGGCCATCATCGAGGCGGTAATGAACAGACCTAACAGTGCAGAACGTTTCATATGTATCTCCTTGAACTGAGGATCCAGGCTTCGTTGGCCGTCAGACGGACAACCGAATGGAGGAAAAGCCCCGACATTCGGGGCTTGTTCTGTGGACTGCCGTCGCGCTCAAGGGTTCTATTTTTCTTTAAATCCCCCTCGCCTGAGTCACCCGATCCACCAGGTAGACCAGTCCGTGGTAGTCGATTTCGCCATGGTGCGTAAGACCGATCTCACAGGTGCGGCTGGTGGAAATCCCTTCGCTGCACGGTTGGACTGCATCTTTCAATGTGCGTAATGCATGCGCGTTCAGCTCCGGTGTGGTGAAGCCTTTGTCGCCGGCAAAACCGCAGCAGTGGATGCCTTCGGGGATGACCACGTGCTTGCTGCATTTGCGCGCCAGGTCGATCAGCGCCTGGCTTTCGCCCAGGTGTTGGGTGCTGCAGGTGACATGGACGGCGATGGGGGCTTCCTGCGGCGTGAAGTCGAGGCGCTCCATCAGGTGGGTGCGGATGAAGCGCACCGGGTCGTACAGATCCAAACGCACGTCGCCGAGGTCTTGGACCAGCCGCAACGTGCATGGGCTGGTGTCGCAGTAGATCGGGTCGAGTCCGCCGCGACTGGCGTGCAGCAGTGCACTGAGCAGTTCCTGGCGTTTGTGTTCGGCCTGTTCGGCGTAGCCTTTGGAGGCGAATGGCTGGCCGCAGCAGAGGCTGTCCACGTTGTCTGGGATGACCACTTGATAGCCGGCCTTTTCCAGCAGGCCGCGCGTCTTGTCGTACAGCGACATCTGCTCTTTGTCCTGTGCCGCCGGGCCCATGACGCGGGAGACGCACGCGGCCAAGTAGACCACTCTCGGCCGTTCGTCCGATGCGCTAGGGCTGAAGCGGATGGCGCTTTCCGGTTGCGGCATGGAGTTGGTCCATTGTGGGACCTTGCCTTTGGACAGCCGGGTCAATGATGCCGAGAGTTTCGCCAGGCGTGGCGCTCCCAGCAGCATGCGTGCGCCATTGGCGACGTGGAGTGTGAAGCGTGCGCCTTGGAGGGCGGTGGCGAAATTTCCTTCAGCCCAGTTGGCGATTTTCGTGTTCTTCGCTTCACGGCTGCGAAGTTTTTTCACCAGCTCGCCGGTATTGATGCTGACCGGGCAGCGTTGCGCGCACAGGCCGGTGGCGGCGCAGGTGTCGATGCCGTGGTACTGGTAGGCTGCTTCAAGTTCCGATGTGTCGATGCCCGAGCGTTTTTTCGCCTGGATGTCGCGCCAGATCACGATGCGTTGGCGCGGGCTCAGGGTCAGGTCTTTGGAGGGGCACACTGGTTCGCAGAACCCGCACTCGATGCACTTGTCGACGATCTCATCGGCGGCCGGCAGTGGCTTGAGGTGTTTGAGGTGGATCTGCGGATCTTCGCTGAGTATCACGTCCGGGTTGAGGATGCCGTTGGGGTCGAGCAGGCGCTTGAGTTGCCACATCAGTTGGTAGGCATCGTGGCCCCATTCCAGCTCGACGAACGGCGCCATGTTGCGTCCGGTGCCGTGTTCGGCTTTCAGCGAGCCGCCGAACTCCACCGCCACCAATTGGGCCACGTCGTCCATGAACGCCTGGTAGCGTGCGACTTCATCCGGGTTGTTGAAGCCTTGGGTGAAGACGAAGTGCAGATTGCCTTCCAGTGCGTGTCCGAAAAGGATCGCTTCGTCGTAGTGATGTTTGTCGAACAGCTCGATCAGGCGATTCACGCCAATGGCCAGTTGCTCCACCGGGAAGGTTACGTCCTCGATGATGACCGTGGTTCCGGTTTTGCGTACCGCCCCAACGGCGGGGAAGGTGTCCTTGCGGATGGCCCAGAGCCGAGCGTTTTCCTTTGGGTCTTCGGTGAAGTCGACCTGTTTTTCCACTGGGAACGCGGCCAGCGAACCCATGATCCGCGTCAGTTGTTCCTGTAGGAGTGACGAAGAGGCGGCGCGGGATTCGATCAGCAGGGCGCAGGCATGGGGCGACAGATGTTGTACGAATTCCGGCATGCCCGGCTTGTCCTGCACCGAACGCAGGCTGCGCCGGTCGAGCAACTCCACGGCCGATACCGGCTGGCTTTTCAGCACGGTGACCGCGTTGCAGCAGGTTTCCACATCCGGGAATACGATCAGTGCCGACGCCTTGTTCGGGTGGTCGATGACGGTGTTGTAGGTCACCGCACTGATAAAGCCGAGGGTTCCCTCGGAGCCCACCAGCAGATGGCTCAGGATATCCACAGGGTCGTCGAAATCCACCAGGGCATTGAGTGACAGGCCGGTGGTATTTTTCAGACGATACTTGTGGCGGATTCTGGCGGCCAATTCGGCGTTGGCGCGGGTTTCGCGACCTAGGGTTGCCAGGCGTTCCAGCAGGTCACCATGGCGGGTGCGAAAAGCTGTCACGCTGGCCTCGTCCTCGGTATCGAGGCGGGTCCCGTCAGCCAGCACCAGACGAATGCCGGCCAGGGTGTGATAGGTGTTCTGCGCAGTGCCGCAGCACATGCCGCTGGCGTTGTTGGCGACGATGCCGCCGATTTTGCAGGCGTTGATCGAGGCCGGGTCCGGGCCGATCTTGCGCCCGAACGGGGCCAGCCAGGCGTTGGCCTGGGCGCCGATCACGCCGGGCTGCAAGCGAATCTGTGTGCCTTGGTCGCGAATCTGCCGAGCGTTCCAGTTATCCCCCAGTACTATCAGCACCGAGTCGCTGATCGCTTGCCCGGACAGGCTGGTGCCCGCCGCGCGGAAGGTGACAGGTACCCGCTCGCGCTGGGCGAGTTGCAGCAGCGCCACCACTTCGTCTTCGCTTTCGACCCGAACCACCAGTTTCGGAATCAGCCGATAGAAACTGGCGTCGGTGCCGAAGGCCAGGGTCGACAGGGGGTCGTCGTAAAGGCGTTTCTGTGGGATCAGTTGCCGTACGTCGTGTAGGAAAGAGGCCGGAAGGGTCATTGGTCCTCCAGGATCATTACCACCAGGTCTTTCGGACCGTGGGCGCCGTAGGCCAGGACTTGTTCGATGTCGGCGGTTTTCGACGGGCCCGACACCAGCAGGGCGTTGGTGGGCATGCCTTGGGCCCATTCGAATTCCTGCTGCACTTCGTAGAAGTTGTCGCGAATCTCGCTGGCCTTGAGCAAGGCGAAATGCACCGGCGGGACCAGGCTCATCAGCCGCGGTTCTTCTCGCGTCGGCCAGAGAATCAGGCTACCGGTGGCGGCGATGGCGCCGAGGGTTCCGGTCAGGCTGGCGGGCGTGTCGTTGAACAGTTCGGCTTTCCATTCTTCGACCGGTCGGTCGTAGGCCTTGAGGGTTGGCAGGTCTGGATTGTTCGCCCAGAACTGTGTGATTTTTTTCCCGTGGGGCGTGGTCGGGGCGATGAGCAGGCTCGGCAATTGACGATCGCGCAGCAGCTGCGCCAACAGCGCCGGCCAGCCTTCGCCGGATGTCAGGTGGATTTCTGTGTGCACCGCCTCCATCAGCTTACGCAGCTGCGGGATGCGTTCCTCGGGGGCGTAGCGATAGGTTTGCGTCACCAGCTCGACGTTGTAGGTGTCAGCAACGGGCGTGGTGCCTGTCAGGCTTTTGCGCAGCTTGGCGAGGATATTTTCCTTGGCGCTCATCGACGGTCTCCCTGTTGATCCAGGTGTTCGCGGGCCAGGTCATGCAATGAGCGGGCGGCGGGTTTGGGGGCGCTGTGGTTCTGGGTCCATGGGCCGACGTTACGGGGCGTCAGGGCGCGCAGGCGTGTGGCAAGAAAACCAAATAGGCGATACAGCCGCGGCGAGCTGTTGAGCCACGCCCAAGTGTTCCAGATGAAGCGTTCCTTGGACGAATACTTGCTGCCCTGGCCGCGCATCACTTGATGGGGGCTGTCCGGCGCCTTGACGTTTTCTTCCCGCAGCCGCCGCAGCAAGGCCGGAATCGGAATCTTCACCGGACACACTTCACCGCAGGCGCCGCAGAGCGAAGAGGCGCTGGGATGGTCCGGTACCTTGGCCAGGCCAACCATGTGCGGCGTGATGATTTTTCCGATAGGCCCCGGGTAAACCTCGCCGTAGGCATGACCGCCGATTCGGGTGTAGACCGGGCAATGATTCATACAGGCGCCACAACGAATGCAGTTCAGGGTCTGGCGCAGTTCGCTGTCGGCAAACGCCTGGCTGCGACCGTTATCCAGCAACACCAGGTGCACTTCCTGGGGGCCGTCCAACTCGTGCGGCTTGCGTGGGCCGGAGATCATGTTGACGTAGGTGGTAATCGGCTGGCCGAGGGCCGAGCGGGTCAGCAGCGAGAGCAGCGGCACGACATCGCGCAGGTTCTCCACCACTTTTTCGATGCCGGTCACGGCGATGTGTACGGGCGGCACGGTGGTGGACATGCGCCCGTTGCCTTCGTTTTCGACTAGCAACAGGGTGCCGGTTTCGGCGACGGCGAAGTTGACGCCCGAGACGCCGACATCCGCCTCGAAGAATTTCTGTCGCAAGACTTTGCGACCGATCTGAATGAGTTGGTCGACGTCCTTGGTGTACTCCACGCCGAGTTTGTCGTGGAACAAGGACGCGACCTGGCCGGCATTCTTGTGGATCGCCGGCATAATGATGTGTGAAGGCTTCTCGTGATCGAGCTGGACGATGTATTCCCCCATGTCGGATTCGAGACATTCAATGTCCCGAGCCTCGAGGAAATGGTTCATCTCCATCTCTTCGCTGACCATCGATTTGCCCTTGATCACTTGCCGCGCCTCGTGAGCGCGGATGATCGAGAGGACGATGCCATTGGCCTCGTCCACCGTCTCCGCCCAGTGCACTTTCACACCGTTGCGGGTCAGGTTGGTTTCAAGTTGCTCGAGCAGGTCGGGCAGCTTGGATAACGCACGGGCGCGAACGGCATTGCCGAGCACCCGCAGGTGTTCCCTTTCGTGGGCATCGCTGAAGGACGTTGCCCGTTTGGTCATCAGTGAATCCATCGCACTGCGAAAGTTGTTTCGCAGTTGCGTGTCGTCCAGGGCCTTGTGGGCTCGGGCGCGAAAATCCTCTTGTACCTCTACGGCCGGAATCAGCGTGGGCGTGCTCATGCGACACCTCCGGTACGCTGCCAGAGGAAGCTTGCCAGATGCTGGCCGCGCAGCGCCTCCTGCTGTTTTTCCAGCGCGCCGTTGATGTTCATCAGGCAACCGCAGTCGGCACTGATAACCTGATGCGCGCCGGATTCCTTCAGCGCCCGGGTCTTGTCGGCCACCATCGCGCCGGAAATATCCGGCATGCGCACGCTGAATGTCCCACCAAAGCCACAGCATTCGCTTTCATGGCTATGCTCGACACGTTCCACATTGCCCAACTGCGCCAACAGGGCGCGGCCATGCAGGTGGGTGTTCATTTCACGCCGTGCCGAACACGACGTGTGCAGGGCGACCTTCACTGGCGCGCCACTGTCGTTCAACCGTACCTTGCAGACAAACAGCAGGAACTCGGCCAGTTCATAGGTCCGGGCCGCCAGGGCCTGGACCTGCTTGAGCGTTTCGGGCTCATCCTTGAACAGATCGGCGTAATGCTCACGCAGCATCCCGGCGCAGGAGCCCGACGGAACCACCACCGGATAATCATCGGCAAACAAGGCCAGTTGCGCTCGCGCCACCGTCCGCGCCTGTTCGGTGTACCCCGAGGTGTAGGCCGGTTGGCCGCAGCAACTTTGCCCTTGCGGGTAATCCACCCGGATCCCCTCACGCTCCAGCAGACGGATCGCATCCATCCCGGCTTCGGGGTAGAACAGGTCCACCACGCAGGTGCCGAACAAGTAGACCCGTGGCGGTTTCTCGCTGGGGTACTGCCGAGGCTCGGGCAATGGTGGCGCGACTCGGGTCGCGTTCGGCACGGCGTTGTAAAAAAGCTCGCTCATCAGGCGTGTCTCCGGGTGGTCCCGGTTATCCGTCCGCTGAGGCCGCTGAATATAGAGAGCAAATCTTTCAGCAGCCTTGCAGACCCGGTAATCGATAGCGAACGCCGATGCGGGGATCGGCGTCGGTTCTTTCGGTATTTCTTGTAGGACTCAGTGCACCAGCATGCCAGTGAACCAGTAGGCCTGGGCCAAGGTGATCAGGCCGACGATCGTTGCAAAGAATAGGCTGTGTTTGAGGGTGAAACGGAACAGATCCGATTCCTTGCCCACCAGCCCGGTCGCCGCACAGGCCACGGCGATCGATTGCGGTGAAATCATCTTGCCGGTTACGCCACCGCTGGTATTCGCCGCGACGAGCAAAGTGTCGTTGACGCCGATCTGGTGTGCGGTGGTGGCTTGCAGCGAGCTGAACAGGGCGTTGGACGACGTATCGGAACCGGTCAGGAATACCCCCAGCCAACCCAGGAACGGCGAGAAGAACGGGAACGCTGCACCGGTGCCGGCCAGCACCAGAGCCATGGTCGAGGACATGCCTGAATAGTTGGTGACGAAGGCAAACGCCAACACCATGCCGATGGAAAGGATCGGCCAGCGCAGCTCGAAGAAGGTCTCTTTAAAAGTGGTAAGACCAGTCTTGAGGTTGATTTTCAGCACCAGCATCGAGATCAGCGCCGAAAAGAAAATCGCCGTGCCGGTGGCGGAAATCGGGTCCAGCTTGAACACAGCAGGAATGGCCGTGGGGTTGACCACGATCGGCGCGACCTTGATCACCATCTGGTCCAGGTGCGGGATGGCAAAGTTGAACACCCAGGCGTACATCGCGCCGCCTGCGGCGAACATCGCCTTGAACGGTTTCAGGGTCCAGATCGTCACCAGCACGGTGAGGATCAAGAACGGCGACCAGGCCTTGAAGATCTCCCCCAGGCTGTAGGGCGAAGCCACGGTGCTGCGCGGTTGGCCGAAGCCGCCGACGCTGGCGGTGATCGTTGCGCTGGAAGTGGCGCCGGCAATCTGCGCACCGGCGGCGCGCTTGGGCTGCCAGACTTTCAAGAACAGGGTCAGCGAGATCAGGCTGGCCAGGGCCGAGGTGATGTCCGGCAGTTCCGGGCCGATGAAGTTGGAGGTGAAGTATTGGGTGATGGCGAAGCTCAGGCCCGCTACCAATGCGGCCGGCCAGGTTTCCCGCACGCCGCGCAGGCCGTCCATCATGAACACCAGCCAGAACGGTACGAACAGCGACAGCAACGGCAGTTGGCGACCGGTCATGGCGCCGATCTTGAAGGCGTCGATCCCGGTGACCTGACCGGCCACGATGATCGGGATGCCCAGTGCGCCGAATGCCACTGGCGCGGTATTGGCGATCAGGCACAGGCCTGCGGCATACAGCGGGTTGAAGCCCAGGCCGACCAACAGGGCGGCGGTAATCGCCACCGGTGCACCGAAGCCGGCGGCGCCTTCCAGGAATGCACCGAAGCAAAAGCCGATCAGCAACACTTGCAGGCGTTGGTCATCGGTAATCGACAGCACCGAGCTGCGGATGACCTCGAACTGGCCGCTCTTGACCGTCAGTTTGTAGAGGAAAACCGCGGCGACGATGATCCATGCGATAGGCCACAGGCCATAGGCGAAGCCATAGCCGGCGGCGGCGAAGGCCATGTTGGCGGGCATGTTGAAGCCGAAGATTGCCACGGCAATGGCCAGGGCCAGGGTGATGCTGCCGGCCACATGGCCTTTGAGGCGAAACACCGCCAGGGCCAGGAAGAAAAATACGATGGGAATAACAGCCGCGAGAGCGGACAAGCCAAGACTGCCGAGCGGGCTGTAGAGCTGTTGCCAGGTTTGCATGTGGGTGGGCCCCTAATTGTTGTTGGTCAGGCACTGGTCAGCGTATTTGGTTAATTGGTAAGACCAATTTACAAGCGCTGTCGGCTAGGGTAAAAGCCTTGGTTGTGATGTGTCAATTTGCCGCCCGCAAAACTTTCGTCGAATAAGCGGTGCAGAGGGTCTCTGATCCGTTTGCAGATCCCGCTTTTGATACGTGTCGACAAGGCCCGGATAGGCCAGAATAGAGAGCCCGGCGAGCGGTCGGGATGGTGGAGAGTCGAGTTATGGGGTTTGATCAGATTCGTCAGCGCCGTTTGTCTGACGATATTGTCGAGCGGCTTGAAGGAATGATCCTTGAGGGCACGCTGAAATCCGGCGAACGGCTCCCGGCCGAGCGAACCCTGGCCGAACAGTTCGGCGTGTCACGCCCATCGTTGCGTGAGGCGATCCAGAAGCTCACGGCCAAGGGTTTGTTGGTCAGTCGCCAGGGCGGTGGCAATTACGTCGTGGAGTCACTGGGGTCGACGTTCAGCGATCCTTTGCTGCAACTGTTGGAAAGCAATCCCGAGGCGCAACGCGACTTGCTGGAGTTTCGGCATACTCTGGAAGCATCCTGTGCTTATTACGCAGCGTTGCGCGCCACGGATGTAGATCGTGAGCGACTGACGGCGGCGTTCGAGCAATTGCAGGATTGCTATTCGCGCCATGAAGAGGTGAGTCGTGCGGAGGAGGGGGCGGCCGATGCCCGGTTCCACCTGGCGATTGCCGAGGCCAGTCATAACGCGGTGTTGCTGCACACCATCCGCGGCTTGTTCGACCTGCTCAAGCGTAATGTCGTCACCAACATTGGCGGGATGTACAAGCAACGCAGCGAAACCCGCGACATGCTGATCAGCCAGCACCGGGAGTTGTATCAGGCGATCATGGATGGGCATGCCGAACAGGCGCGGGAAGTGTCCAGCCGACATATTCTGTATGTGCAGGAGGTGCTGGAAGAGGTGCGTCAGGAAGTGCAGCGCGTGGCGCGTGCCGAGCGGCGTAAAGGGATGTAGCTATAAAAAACTGTGGGAGCGAGCCTGCTCGCGATTGCGGTGGGCCAGTCAAATCAATATTACTGACTCACCGCAATCGCGGGCAGGCTCGCTCCCACATGGGTTCTTGCGCGGGCTAGTCTTCTTTGCCCTTGTTCCGCACGGCCCGCTGCAGCTCGCGACCGGCGTCGCGTTCGCGCTCGGTATCGCGCTTGTCGTATTCCTTCTTGCCCTTGCCCAGCGCAATCTCGCACTTGATCAAGTGCTTGCTCCAGTACAGCGACGTGCAGACGCAGGTGTAGCCCTTCTGCTGGACGCCCGCGAAGAGCTTTTCCAGTTCGCGCTTGTTGAGCAGCAGCTTGCGCGAGCGCACCGGGTCGGCAATCACGTGGGTGCTGGCGGTGGTCAGCGGCGTGATATGACTGCCCAGCAGCCAGGCCTCGCCGTCCTTGAGCAGCACGTAGCTGTCCACCAGTTGCGCCTTGCCGGCACGCAGGCTCTTTACTTCCCAGCCGGCCAGGACCATGCCAGCTTCGAACCGTTGTTCGATGAAGTAATCGTGTCGCGCCTTTTTATTTTGCGCGATGGTCCCTGTAGGGTGTTTCTTCTGTTTAGCCATAGGGGCGGCATTATAGGCAGTTGCGCGCGTGTCGGCTACGGTGAAGCGGTGTGCTTGAGCACCTTGATTGAATCCCGGACAATGCGGCCTCTTTTTTGAACGCTTGGGCGTGATCACGATGTCGACAGACAAGGTTTCTGTCCACGGCAGTTGGGCTAGCCGCTGGGTCTTCATACTCGCGGCAACCGGTTCTGCCGTGGGGCTGGGTAGCATCTGGAAGTTTCCATACATGGTGGGCGTCTACGGTGGCGGCGCCTTCGTCTTGATGTTCCTGGCGTGCATCGCGCTGATCGGGGCACCGGTCATGCTCGCCGAAACGCTGATCGGACGTCGCGCCCGGCAAAGCCCGGCCAATGCCTTGAAGGTGCTGGCGGTAGAAGCAGGGCACTCGACCAAGTGGTCCTGGGGCGCCTTCGCCGGGATGATCACCGCTTTGCTGATCCTGTCTTTCTATAGTGTGGTCGGCGGCTGGTCGCTGGATTACATCATCGACATGGGGCGAGGGGATTTCCAGGGCGTCGCGCCTGATCAGGTTGGCGCCTACTTCGGCAAGGTGATCGACGATCCGTGGCGGCTGACCCTGTGGCATACGATTTTCATGGTGCTTTCGGCCGTGGTGATTGCCAAGGGTGTCGTTGCGGGGCTGGAGCGCAGCCTGCGAATCATGATGCCGCTGCTGTTCGTCATGATCCTGGTGCTGCTGGGCTACAGCATGACCACCGGGCACTTCATGGAAGGCCTGCACTTCATGTTCGACTTCAAGCCGGAGAAAGTGCTGGATGGCCTGCTGCCGGCCATGGGGCATGCGTTCTTCTCCCTGAGCGTGGGCGTTGGCTCGATCATGATCTACGGTGCCTACATGCCCAAGAACGCCTCCCTGACCCGCACGGTCGTCGGCGTCGCGCTGTTGGATACCTTCGTGTCGCTGATGGCCGGGGTGGCTTTGTTTCCGATTGTGTTTGCCGCCGGCTTGAACCCCAGCGAAGGCCCAGGGTTGATGTTTGTCAGCTTGCCGTTCGCCTTTGGCAGCATGGCGTTCGGACAGTTGATGGGCGTGGTGTTTTTCGTCCTGGTGGCCATCGCCGCCTGGAGCTCGGCCATTTCCCTGCTCGAACCCATGGTGGCCTATCTGGTTGAGCGCACGCGTATCGGTCGCGCCTGGGTGACCTTCTGGTTGGCCTTTACCTGCTGGTTCGTGGGCCTGGGGACGGTGTTTTCCTTCAATATATGGAAGCAGGCCAAGTTTTTCGTGAACGAAGACGGGATGTTCAGTCTCTATCAGTGGGGGGCTACCGGAGGGCTGGATTTCTTCGGCGTGATTGATTTCTTCACATCGCGGATCATGCTGCCGTTGGGCGGTTTGTGTTTCGTGGTGTTTGCAGGGTGGGTGATGGGGCGTGAAGCTGTGCGTGACGAGCTGTCGCTGCGCAGCCCTGTATTGTTCGCCTTGAGCCTGTTCTTGATGCGCTACGTGGCGCCCATCGGCATTCTCGTAGTGTTTGCCGCCCAGCTGTGGAAGTGACGCTTACATGACGACACATATTCAACGCTCGGCCTTGCTGCCCTATCCGGCGCAGGCGTTGTACGACCTGGTCAACGATGTGGCGAGTTACCCGCAATTCTTGCCTTGGTGCTCATCGGCCGAGGTGCTTGAGAGTTCCGAGACCCATATGCGTGCCAGTCTCAACATAGCCAAGGGCGGCTTGAGCCAGCGCTTTGTCACGCGCAATACCCTGGTGCCGGGACAGTCCATTGAAATGAACCTGGAAGAGGGTCCTTTCAATCAGCTGCACGGCGTCTGGGTATTCAAGCCGCTGGGTGAAAAGGCCTGCAAGATCAGCCTGGACCTGTCGTTCGATTACGCCGGTCCTCTGGTGAAGGCGACGTTGGGGCCGTTGTTCAATCAAGCCGCCAACACCCTGGTCGACGCTTTCTGCCAGCGTGCCAAGCAAAACGCAGAGCTCAAGCGTTGATCGAAATAGAAGTGGTGTACGCCTCTGTCGAGCGTCAGGAGTTGCGTACTTGTGCCGTGCCGCAAGGCACGAGTGTCCGTGCGGCGCTGCTGGCGTCAGGGATTGCCGATGCATTCCCGGAGTTGGATCTGGCGACTTGCACTGTCGGAATTTTTGGCAAGGTCGTGGCCGATCCGGAGCACCAGTTGGTACAGGCGGCCGACCGGTTGGAAATCTATCGGCCATTGTTGGTGGATCCGAAAGAAGTCCGTCGGTTGCGCGCAGCCAAGGCTGCCTTGGCGCGTCAATCGGGACAATAGCGGGCCAGGAACGCAGGCAATAAAAAACCCGGCATGCCGGGTTTTTTATATCGCCGATTACTGGGGCGACGTATCCAGGGGTTCTGGCGTCGGGACGGGTACGGTCTCGACGTTGTCCACGTCCTTCTGGATCTGATCCAGCAATGAACCTGGCTTGGCCGGCTTTTCCGGTTTCGACTTGTCGGCGTTCTCCGCCGGCGCAGTGACTGTCGTGCCACTGTCCTTGCCCATGATGGCCTCGTCGCGGCTCACGCCGGGCATGAAATCGCCCGACAGGCTGACAAGTTGGTCATTGGCGTTGAAGATAACGCTGATGCGTTCCTGTTGGCGCTCACCGCCACCGGGCTGCAAGCTGTAGAGATAATCCCAGCGATCGGCGTGGAACGTGTCGGCCAGCAGAGGGTTGCCCATGATAAACCGTACTTGCCGGCGGGTCATTCCCGGGCGTAACTGGTCTATCATGTCCTGCGTGACGACATTGCCCTGCTGGATGTCGATTTTGTAAACCCCGGGGAATGAACAACCGGCGAGTGCGAGCAGTCCCACGAAGGTGAAACTGGTTAGCAAGAGCTTGGTGTTTTGCATCGGTGGGCGACTTCCACTATCTTGGCTGGGACAACGTAAACGCCGATCATACCCGCATTAAGAGAAGCTGCGAAGCAGCATCGCGAGAAAGCTGACCATGGTTGAAAATAGCGAACTACGCAAAGCCGGCCTCAAAGTGACCCTGCCACGGGTCAAGATTCTACAAATGCTCGATTCCGCCGAGCAACGCCACATGAGTGCCGAAGACGTCTATAAGGCGCTTATGGAGGCTGGCGAGGACGTTGGTCTGGCCACGGTCTACCGTGTCCTGACCCAGTTCGAGGCAGCGGGTCTTGTGGCTCGTCACAATTTCGATGGCGGTCATGCTGTCTTTGAATTGGCTGACGGGGAGCATCACGATCACATGGTGAACGTGGAGACCCGTGAGGTCATCGAGTTTGTCAGTCCGGAAATCGAAAAGTTGCAAAAGGCAATTGCTGAAGAGCATGGTTTCGAGCTGATCGATCACCATCTCGTCTTACACGTACGCAAGCTCAAATAAGCATGTTGCGTGAGCTCAGGCTCCCGAAACGAAAGAAGGCGACCCCAGGGTCGCCTTCTTTCTTTATGGCGGTTGTCAGCTTTTTGCCGCAACCACCATTTTTTTCGCGTGGGCCAGGGATTCCTTGGTGAGGTCGATCCCTCCCAGCATCCGTGCCACTTCTTCCACGCGTTCGTTTTTGTTGAGCTTGGACACCGCAGTGCGAGTGGCATCCTCGCCACGCACCTTGTGCACGAATAAATGCTGGTGTCCCTGGGCCGCGACTTGGGGCAGGTGAGTGACCGTCAGCACTTGGCCCCGCTCTCCGAGTCGGCGCAGTAATTGCCCGACTATTTCCGCAGTCGGCCCCCCGATACCCACATCCACCTCGTCAAATACCAGGGTCGGCACGCGAGACGTCTGCGCCGTGATGACCTGGATGGCCAGGCTGATCCGCGACAACTCACCGCCCGAAGCAACTTTGGCCAGGGCCTTGAGCGGCTGGCCGGGGTTGGCGCTGACCAGCAGCTCCACTTGTTCCAACCCGTTGGGCTGAAGTTCGTCACCGGTGTTGGGGTGAAGTTCGATGGTGAAGCGTCCCCCCGGCATGCCCAATCGCTGGATTTCCTGTTCCACGGCACTGGCCAGCCCTGTGGCGGCCTGCTTGCGCAGTTCGCTGAGTTCCTTGGCCTTTTCCTGATAATGACGGGCATAGGCCGCCAGCTCATCACCGAGACGCTCAATGGACTCGTCATTGGCATTCAGGGTTTCCAGCTCTTCCAGCAGCCGTTGTTGGAGTTCGGCCACTTCGGTTGGCTGGACGCGATGTTTGCGGGCCAGGGTATAGATGGTGTCGAGGCGCTCTTCCAGATACTGGAGTCGAGCCGGGTCGGCATCGAAATGATCGAGGAACCGGTTCAATTCCCCGACAGCTTCCTCGACCTGGATCTGCGCGCTGGTCAGTAGGTTGGTCGCTTCGCTCAGGGCACCTACCGAGTTGTTCACGCTGGACAGTCGGTTCAGGCTCGCGGTCAGGGCGTTGAGCACGTTCCCCGAATCGCTTTCGCTGCATTGATCGACGACCTGACGGCAGATGCCCAGCAGGGCTTCGGCATTGGTCAGGTTCTTGTGTTCCTGCTCCAGTTCCTCCAGCTCGTTTTCCCCGAGGGCCAGGTTCTCCAGTTCCTCGAGCTGGTAGCTGAGCAACTGGTGACGGGCGCGTTGTTCGTCGCCCGAGTTGGAAAGCCGCTCCAGCTCCTGTCGCGTCTGGCGCCAACGCTGGGCCGCCAGCTGGACCTGGCGAGCCAGGTCGGTGGCGCCAGCGTATTCATCCAACAAGCGACGATGGGTGTCGGTCTTGAGCAGGGATTGGTGTTCGTGCTGGCTGTGGATATCGATCAGCAGCTCGCCGAGGGCCTTGAGATCGCCCAATGGGCAAGGCGTGCCGTTGATGTAGCCACGGGAGCGGCCTTCGGCGGTGATGACCCGGCGCAGGATGCACGGACCGTCGGTGTCCAGGTCGCGCTCGGCCAGCCAGGTGCGGGCTTCGGGGATGTCGACCAGGTCGAATGTCGCCAGGATGTCGGCCTTGTCTGCGCCGGGACGTACCACGCCGTTGTCGGCACGATCGCCCAGCGTCAGGCCGAGGGCGTCGAGCATGATCGACTTGCCGGCGCCGGTTTCACCGGTGATCACGCTCATGCCTCGATCGAGTTCGAGGTCGAGATGTTCGACGATGGCGTAATTGTGTACGGACAGGTGCACCAGCATAAGGCCGCTCCCAGGCTTCAGGTCTGGTTATTTATACAGTGTTTTGTTTCGGCCTGACAATGCCTTCGCTTAGCTCGATTTGCTTGGTTCGATGGTTTTCTTAGTGCTGCACGGAATGGTTATGCAGCTGTTTTTTGTAAGGTTAATTCGTCGGGCGGCCCTTGAAGCTGAAAAACCCGGCCCCATATACCGGGGCAGAAGCGCGAGTCGAGCTCGCGGACGAAGTTGAAAGGAGAAATCTCTATGGCTGACGAACAGACGCAGGACACGCAAAATCTAGACGCCAATCAGGCTCCCCAGGATTCGGGCGAGGACCTGGCGGTACGTGTACAAGTGCTCGAGGAGCAACTGGCCGGTGCGCAGGATCAGGCGTTGCGTGTAGCAGCCGACCTGCAGAATGTCCGCCGTCGCGCCGAGCAGGATGTAGAAAAGGCTCACAAATTCGCCCTGGAGCGTTTCGCCGGTGACCTGCTGCCGATTATCGACAGCCTGGAACGCGGCCTGGAACTGTCCAACCCGGATGACGAAAACATCCGCCCGATGCGTGAAGGTATCGAGCTGACCCTGAAGATGTTCCAGGACACGCTCAAGCGCTACCAGCTCGAAGCCATCGATCCTCATGGCGAACCGTTCAATGCCGAGCATCATCAGGCCATGGCGATGCAGGAAAGCGCCGACGTCGAGCCCAACAGCGTCCTGAAAGTTTTCCAGAAGGGCTATCTGCTCAACGGCCGCCTGCTGCGCCCGGCCATGGTTGTGGTCAGCAAGTCGCCGGCACCGGTTTCGCCTTCTATTGATGAGCAGGCTTGAAATCGGTCGTAACGGCCCCATTTATAAGTCAAGCGTTTAAGTGCTACCGCAGATAGCCACCACTGCTGCGGCAACAAAATCCAAGTTCCGGGAGAGTTAACATGGGCAAGATTATCGGTATCGACCTGGGGACCACCAACTCGTGCGTCTCCGTGCTGGAAAACGGCAAGGCCAAAGTCATTGAAAACGCTGAAGGCGCGCGTACCACGCCGTCGATCATTGCGTACGCCAACGATGGCGAGATTCTGGTTGGCCAGTCGGCCAAGCGTCAGGCAGTGACCAATCCGCATAACACCCTGTACGCGGTGAAGCGTCTGATCGGTCGCAAGTTTGACGAAGAAGTCGTTCAGAAAGACATCAAGATGGTGCCTTATAAAATCGCCAAGGCTGACAACGGCGACGCCTGGGTTGAAGTGAACGGCCAGAAAATGGCGCCGCCACAGATCTCGGCTGAAATCCTGAAGAAAATGAAGAAAACCGCCGAAGATTATCTCGGCGAGGCAGTGACTGAAGCGGTCATTACCGTGCCTGCCTACTTCAACGACAGCCAGCGCCAGGCCACCAAAGACGCCGGCCGCATCGCGGGCCTGGACGTAAAGCGCATCATCAACGAACCAACCGCAGCGGCTCTGGCCTACGGCATGGACAAGGCCAAGGGCGATCACACCGTGATCGTTTATGACCTGGGTGGCGGTACCTTCGACGTTTCGGTGATCGAGATCGCTGAAGTCGACGGCGAGCACCAGTTCGAAGTTCTGGCAACCAACGGTGACACTTTCCTCGGTGGTGAAGACTTCGACATCCGCCTGATCGACTACCTTGTAGATGAGTTCAAGAAAGAAAGTGGCATGAACCTCAAGGGTGACCCGCTGGCCATGCAGCGTCTGAAAGAAGCCGCTGAAAAAGCCAAGATCGAGCTGTCCTCGAGCCAGTCGACCGACGTGAACCTGCCGTACATCACCGCAGACGCCACCGGTCCTAAGCACTTGAACGTGAAAATCTCCCGCGCCAAGCTCGAAGCGCTGGTGGAAGACCTGGTTCAGCGCACCATCGAACCTTGCCGCATCGCCATGAAAGACGCCGGTATCGACGTGGGTTCGATCAACGACGTGATCCTGGTCGGCGGTCAGACCCGTATGCCGCTGGTCCAGAAGCTGGTAACCGATTTCTTCGGTAAAGAAGCGCGCAAGGACGTGAACCCTGACGAAGCCGTTGCCATGGGGGCTGCCATCCAGGGCGCCGTTCTGGCCGGTGACGTGAAGGACGTTCTGCTGCTCGACGTCAGCCCGCTGACCCTGGGTATCGAAACCATGGGTGGCGTGATGACCGCGCTGATCGAGAAAAACACCACGATTCCTACCAAGAAATCCCAGGTGTTCTCGACTGCCGACGACAACCAGAGCGCCGTGACCATTCACGTACTGCAAGGTGAGCGCAAGCAGGCTGCCCAGAATAAGTCCCTGGGTAAGTTCGACCTGGCTGAGATTCCACCGGCTCCACGTGGCGTGCCACAAATCGAAGTGACCTTCGACATCGACGCCAACGGTATCCTGCACGTCGGCGCGAAAGACAAGGCTACCGGCAAGACTCAGTCGATCGTGATCAAGGCCAACTCCGGTCTGTCCGAGGAAGAAATTCAGCAGATGGTTCGCGACGCTGAAGTCAACGCCGAGGAAGACCGCAAGTTCGAAGAGCTGGCCAGCGCCCGCAACCAGGGTGATGCCCTGGTGCACTCGACCCGCAAGATGATCGCTGATGCTGGCGAGAAAGTGACCGCGGAAGAGAAGACTGCCATCGAAGCAGCCGTGGTTGCCCTGGAAGCTGCCGTCAAGGGCGACGACAAGGCTGCCATCGAAGCGAAGATCGAAGAGCTGTCCAAGGTCTCCGCGCCAGTGGCTCAGAAGATGTACGCCGAGCAGGCCCAGCCGGCTGAAGGCGCCGCACAGCAAGGCGAGTCGGCCGAAAAAGCCGACGACGTCGTCGATGCCGAGTTCGAAGAAGTGAAAGACCACAAGTAATCGCTTGTTGGTCGGCCGGTTGACTGCATTTGTGCGGTGGCTGGTAGGATGTCGCCGCGCGGGAGCTTGCTCCCGCGTTGGCGTGTCTGGAGCCAGCGAATTTTTACAGCATGCGACGGCGTTCGGATGCTGGCGGTGTGATCGGGGATGCTCCTGCTTTTCGATCGACAGGCACTGCGTTTTGGCCGGGGCCCTGGCTGAACGATTGAAGACCAGGATCGTTGAATCGACGTGAGTTGGGTCCGGGCCTGTATGGGGGCTCAACGAGTTTGGCAAGGTTCAGGAGAGGTTTGCCGGACGTCCTATAAGAGTGCAAAGACTAATGGCAAAACGTGATTTCTACGAAGTATTGGGTGTTGAGCGGGGTGCCAGCGAGGCGGAGCTGAAGAAGGCTTATCGTCGTCTGGCCATGAAGCACCACCCGGACCGTAATCCCGGCGATAAAGCGTCGGAAGAGCTGTTCAAGGAAGCCAACGAGGCTTACGAAGTACTGTCCGATTCCAGCAAGCGCGCAGCCTACGACCAGTATGGTCATGCCGGAGTCGACCCGAGCATGGGCGGCGGTGGCGCCGGTTTTGGCGGTCAGAATTTCTCCGATATTTTCGGCGACGTATTCAGCGATTTCTTCGGCGGCGGTCGCGGTGGCTCCCGTGGCGGTGCCCAGCGTGGCAGCGACTTGCGCTACACGCTGGAGCTGAACCTGGAAGAGGCGGTACGCGGTACCACCGTCAATATCCGCGTTCCGACGCTGGTCAATTGCAAGCCTTGCGATGGCTCGGGCGCCAAGAAAGGCTCGTCGCCCGTCACCTGCCCAACCTGCGGCGGTATCGGCCAGGTTCGCATGCAGCAAGGCTTCTTCTCGGTGCAGCAGACCTGCCCACGATGCCATGGCCAGGGCAAAATCATCTCCGATCCGTGCGACTCCTGCCACGGCGAAGGGCGTGTCGAAGAGTACAAGACGCTGTCGGTCAAGGTGCCGGCTGGTGTCGACACCGGTGACCGTATTCGCTTGTCGGGTGAGGGCGAGGCGGGTGCCCAGGGTGGTCCGACCGGCGACCTGTACGTGGTTATCAATGTGCGCGAGCACGCGATTTTCCAACGCGACGGCAAGCATCTGTTCTGCGAAGTGCCGATCAGCTTTGTCGATGCAGCCTTGGGTGGCGAGCTTGAGATCCCGACCCTCGATGGTCGCGTCAAGCTGAAGATTCCCGAGGGTACGCAGACTGGCAAGCAGTTCCGCATTCGCGGCAAAGGCGTTGCGCCAGTGCGTGGTGGCGGCGCCGGTGACCTGATGTGCCGCGTTGCAGTAGAAACACCGGTCAACCTGAGTCGGCGCCAGCGTGAGTTGCTGGAAGAGTTCCGCAGTTCGCTGGAGGGTGACAACAGTCATTCCCCTAAAACCACCGGTTGGTTCGAAGGCGTGAAGCGCTTCTTCGGCGATCTGTAAGGAGGTCGCATGCGACGTATAGCTGTGATGGGCGCTGCGGGGCGCATGGGTAAGGCGTTGGTCGAGGCGGTGCAGCAGCGCTCTCCGCTCTCCGGCTTGACGGCTGCCATCGTTCGGTCTGACAGCACGCTGGTGGGTGCTGATGCCGGGGAGCTGGCGTCGTTGGGACGTATCGGCGTGCCGATGACCGGTGGCTTGGAAAAGGTGCTCGATGAATTCGATGTCCTGATCGATTTCACCCTGCCGGAAGTGATGCTGAAAAACCTCGCCATCTGCCGCAAGCACGGCAAGGCCATGGTCATCGGCACCACCGGACTGGATGCGGCGCAGAAGCAATTGCTGGCCGACGCCGGCAAGGACATTCCGATCGTGTTCGCGGCGAACTTCAGCGTGGGTGTGAACCTGTCGCTGAAGCTGCTGGATCTGACGGCGCGGGTCCTGGGTGATGACGCGGATATCGAAATCATCGAAGCGCATCACCGGCACAAGATCGACGCGCCTTCGGGAACGGCGTTGCGCATGGGAGAGGTGATAGCCGATGCGCTCGGTCGCGATCTGCAGGAAGTCGCCGTATATGGACGCCAGGGCCACACCGGCGCACGAGATCGAGACACCATTGGTTTCGCGACTGTGCGCGGTGGTGATGTGGTAGGTGATCACACCGTCCTGTTCGCCACCGAGGGCGAGCGCCTGGAGATCACCCACAAGGCCTCGAGCCGGATGACCTTCGCCAAGGGCGCCGTACGTGCAGCGCTGTGGCTGGATGGGCGTGAGCCTGGCCTGTACGACATGCAGGACGTTCTCGACCTGCGTTGATGCATCGCAAAGCGGGGTACAGGTTATACTGCGCCCCGTTTTTCACCGCTTCGCGACGGTCTGTCGCATTCCCCTGCCTTTAAGGCTCATTAGCGGTGGACCAAAAAAGCCTTTTTCTGTAAGCTACAGCTTTAGTGTGTCCACTAAAAGCGCGCAGAATAATTCAGTGAACAAGCGGGGTGACGTGTCCATACGTCACTCCGCTTTTTTACAACCTGCGATCGCCCTTTCAGGCTTTATTTACGGGAGGTCTTCTTGACTAAGCCAGCCATACTCGCCCTTGCTGATGGCAGCATTTTTCGCGGCGAAGCCATTGGAGCCGACGGTCAGACCGTTGGTGAGGTGGTGTTTAACACCGCAATGACCGGCTATCAGGAAATTCTTACCGATCCTTCCTACGCCCAGCAAATCGTTACCCTGACCTACCCGCACATCGGCAACACCGGCACCACGCCGGAAGATGCCGAGTCCGACCGCGTATGGTCCGCCGGCCTGGTCATCCGTGATCTGCCGCTGGTGGCGAGCAACTGGCGTAACACCATGTCACTGTCCGATTACCTGAAAGCCAACAACGTCGTGGCGATCGCCGGTATCGACACCCGCCGCCTGACCCGCATCCTGCGGGAGAAAGGTGCGCAAAACGGCTGCATCATGGCTGGCGATAACATTTCCGAAGAGGCGGCTATCGCCGCTGCCAAGGGTTTCCCAGGCCTCAAGGGTATGGATCTGGCCAAAGTGGTCAGCACCCAGAAGCAGTACGAGTGGCGCTCTTCGGTCTGGGATCTGAAGACCGACAGTCACGCGACTATCGAGACTTCCGAGCTGCCCTATCACGTGGTGGCCTACGACTACGGCGTCAAACTGAACATCCTGCGCATGCTGGTAGAGCGTGGCTGCCGTGTGACGGTAGTGCCGGCGCAAACCCCAGCCGCAGAAGTGCTGGCCCTCAAACCCGATGGCGTGTTCCTGTCCAACGGCCCGGGTGATCCGGAGCCATGCGACTACGCGATCCAGGCAATCAAAGATGTGCTGGAAACCGAGATCCCGGTGTTCGGCATCTGCCTCGGCCACCAGTTGCTGGCCCTGGCGTCGGGTGCCAAGACCCTGAAAATGGGCCACGGCCACCACGGTGCCAACCACCCGGTGCAGGACCTGGACACCGGCGTCGTCATGATCACCAGCCAGAACCACGGTTTTGCGGTAGACGAAGCGACCCTGCCGGCCAACGTTCGCGCGATCCACAAATCGCTGTTCGACGGTACGCTGCAAGGCATCGAGCGCACCGACAAGAGCGCGTTCAGCTTCCAGGGTCACCCTGAGGCGAGCCCGGGCCCGAACGACGTGGCTCCGCTGTTCGATCGCTTCATCAATGAGATGGCCAAGCGACGCTGACCGCGTAAGCCCGAGGGCGGCCCCGCATACGGCGGCCCCCTCAGGCGCTGCAAAGATTGTTCGACGGCCTAGCCGACTGACCTGCGGATTTGAGTGACAAACCCATGCCAAAACGTACAGACATAAAAAGCATCCTGATTCTCGGCGCTGGCCCGATCGTGATCGGCCAGGCCTGCGAATTCGACTACTCCGGCGCCCAGGCTTGCAAAGCCCTGCGCGAAGAGGGCTATCGCGTCATCCTGGTGAACTCCAACCCGGCCACCATCATGACCGACCCGGCCATGGCCGACGCTACCTACATCGAGCCGATCAAGTGGCAGACCGTTGCCAAGATCATCGAGAAAGAGCGCCCGGACGCACTGTTGCCAACCATGGGTGGGCAGACTGCCCTGAACTGCGCCCTGGACCTGGAGCGCGAAGGCGTCCTGGAGAAGTTCGGCGTAGAGATGATCGGTGCCAACGCCGACACCATCGACAAGGCCGAAGACCGTTCCCGTTTCGACAAGGCCATGAAAGCCATTGGCCTGGAGTGCCCGCGCTCGGGCATCGCCCACAGCATGGAAGAGGCCAATGCGGTCCTCGACAAACTGGGCTTCCCGTGCATCATCCGTCCGTCCTTCACCATGGGCGGCACCGGTGGCGGTATCGCTTATAACCGCGAAGAATTCGAAGAAATCTGTGCGCGTGGCCTGGACCTTTCGCCGACCAAGGAACTGCTGATCGACGAATCGCTGATCGGCTGGAAAGAATACGAAATGGAAGTTGTCCGTGACAAAAAGGACAACTGCATCATCGTCTGCTCCATCGAAAACTTTGACCCGATGGGCGTGCACACCGGCGACTCGATCACCGTCGCACCGGCCCAGACTCTGACCGACAAGGAATACCAGATCCTGCGTAACGCCTCCCTGGCGGTACTGCGCGAGATCGGCGTGGAAACCGGCGGCTCCAATGTCCAGTTCGGCATCTGCCCGAACACCGGGCGCATGGTGGTCATCGAGATGAACCCTCGGGTTTCCCGTTCGTCGGCCCTGGCCTCCAAGGCCACCGGGTTCCCGATTGCCAAGGTCGCCGCCAAGCTGGCCGTGGGCTACACGCTGGATGAGCTGTCGAACGACATCACCGGTGGCAAGACCCCGGCGTCCTTCGAGCCATCCATCGACTATGTCGTTACCAAGCTGCCACGTTTCGCCTTCGAGAAGTTCGCCAAGGCTGACGCCCGCCTGACCACGCAGATGAAGTCGGTCGGTGAAGTCATGGCCATCGGCCGGACTTTCCAGGAATCCCTGCAGAAAGCCCTGCGCGGCCTGGAAGTGGGTGTTTGCGGTCTCGATCCGAAGCTGGACCTGAGCAATCCGGAAAGCATGAGCGAGCTCAAGCGCGAGCTGACCGTGCCGGGTGCCGAGCGTATCTGGTACGTGGCCGATGCCTTCCGCGCCGGCATGACCGTCGAGCAGATCTTCGGCATGAACATGATCGACCCTTGGTTCCTGGTGCAGATCGAAGACCTGATCAAGGAAGAGGAGAAGGTCAAGACCCTGGGCATGTCCAGCATTGACCGCGACACCATGTTCCGCCTCAAGCGCAAGGGTTTCTCCGACCAGCGCCTGGCCAAGCTGCTGGGTGTAACCGAGAAGAGCCTGCGGGCCCATCGCCACAAGCTGGAAGTATTCCCGGTCTACAAGCGCGTCGACACCTGCGCGGCTGAATTCGCGACCGACACCGCCTACCTGTACTCCACGTACGAAGAAGAGTGCGAAGCCGCGCCATCGACCCGCGACAAGATCATGATCCTGGGTGGCGGTCCTAACCGGATCGGCCAGGGCATCGAGTTCGACTACTGCTGCGTACACGCCGCGCTGGCCCTGCGCGACGACGGTTACGAGACCATCATGGTCAACTGCAACCCGGAGACCGTGTCCACCGACTACGACACTTCCGACCGCCTGTACTTCGAACCGGTGACCCTTGAAGACGTGCTGGAAATCGTCCGCGTCGAGAAGCCCAAGGGCGTGATCGTCCAGTACGGCGGCCAAACGCCTCTGAAACTGGCGCGTGCCCTGGAAGCGGCCGGCGTGCCGATCATCGGCACCAGCCCGGACGCGATCGACCGCGCTGAAGACCGCGAGCGTTTCCAGCAGATGGTCGAGCGCCTGAACCTACGTCAGCCGCCTAACGCCACCGTGCGCAGCGAAGACGAAGCGGTCAAGGCTGCGGCCAAGATCGGTTACCCGTTGGTGGTGCGTCCGTCCTATGTGCTGGGTGGCCGGGCGATGGAAATCGTCTACAAGGAAGAAGAACTCAAGCGCTACCTGCGCGAAGCGGTTCAGGTGTCCAACGACAGCCCGGTGCTGCTCGACCACTTCCTCAACTGCGCCATCGAAATGGACGTGGATGCGGTCAGCGACGGCACCGACGTGGTGATTGGCGCGATCATGCAGCACATCGAGCAGGCCGGGGTTCACTCCGGTGACTCCGCCTGTTCGCTGCCGCCTTACTCGTTGCCTGCGCACATCCAGGACGAGATGCGCGAGCAGGTCAAGAAAATGGCATTGGAGCTGGGCGTTGTCGGCCTGATGAACGTGCAGCTGGCGCTTCAGGGCGAAGATATCTACGTCATCGAAGTCAACCCGCGCGCTTCCCGGACGGTACCGTTCGTCTCCAAGTGCATCGGTGTTTCCCTGGCAATGATCGCTGCACGGGTCATGGCAGGCAAAACCCTGAAGGAGCTGGGCTTCACCAAGGAAATCATCCCGAACTTCTACAGCGTCAAAGAGGCGGTGTTCCCGTTCGCCAAGTTCCCGGGTGTCGACCCGATCCTTGGCCCGGAAATGAAGTCCACCGGTGAAGTGATGGGCGTAGGCGACACCTTCGGCGAAGCGTTCGCCAAGGCCCAGATGGGCGCCAGTGAAGTCCTGCCGACAGGTGGTACTGCGTTCATCAGCGTGCGTGATGACGACAAGCCACTGGTTGCGGGCGTGGCTCGTGATCTGATCAACTTGGGCTTCGAAGTGGTCGCCACTGCCGGTACCGCCAAGCTGATCGAGGCGGCAGGGCTGAAAGTGCGTCGCGTGAACAAGGTGACCGAGGGGCGTCCGCATGTGGTCGACATGATCAAGAATGACGAAGTCACGCTGATCATCAACACCACCGAGGGTCGCCAGTCGATCGCCGATTCCTACTCCATCCGCCGCAATGCGCTGCAGCACAAGATCTACTGCACCACGACCATTGCCGCGGGCGAAGCGATCTGCGAAGCGCTCAAGTTTGGTCCTGAGAAGACCGTGCGTCGCTTGCAGGATTTACATGCAGGATTGAAGGCATGAGCATAACCAAGTACCCCATGACTGTTCAGGGCGCTCGCGCCCTGGAAGAAGAACTCGCTCATTTGACCAAGGTCGAGCGTCCGCGCTTGAGCCAGGCCATTGGTGAGGCCCGTGAACTGGGCGATCTCAAGGAAAATGCCGAGTACCATGCCGCACGCGAAGAGCAGGGCATGGTCGAGGCGCGTATTCGTGACATCGAAGGCCGCATGCAGAATGCGGTGATCATCGATGTCACGACGATTCCGCACACCGGCAAGGTCATCTTTGGCACTACCGTTGAAATCGCCAACGTCGAGACCGATGAAAGCGTCACCTACCAGATCGTGGGTGAGGATGAGGCTGACATCAAGCTTGGCAAGATCTCCGTCGGCTCGCCCATCGCTCGCGCCTTGATTGCCAAGGAAGAGGGCGATGTGGTGGCGGTGAAGACGCCCGGTGGCGTGATCGAGTATGAGATTGTCGAAGTCCGTCACATCTGAAAGAAGGCGCCCGCTTCGAGCGGGCGCCATGGTCTGGCAGCTCACCCAGATGTTGTGGGTGGGCGGCGTCTGGTTGCTGCACATCGGCTTGCTGCCAGTGCTCAATCGGATCGGCCTTGCGCCATTGCTCATCGACGAAATTGCAGGCACGCTGACGATGCTGCTGGTGGGTTTTTGCGCGATGTGCGTGATATTCCAGGCTTTGGTGCTGGTTCAGGCCGAGGGCCTTGCCAGTCTATGGCGCGACATTCGTGGGCAATTGCTGCTCATGGCGTTGTACGCGTGCGGGATGTTCTTTGCGGTGCGTCTCGGCTGGCCGGATGCTGGCCAGTGGCAGGTGTTCAGCTACCTGGTCCTGGGATTCTCCGGCCTGGTGCTGGTGCTGCAACCGGTCCCCGGATGGAGTGGCAGGGTGTGCGAGGCACACCCTTGACCCTTTGGCATCACTTGAAGCGGTGAACGTTCGACAGTTGCTTGTTGACGCTGAAGTTCTTGCGATAAATCAGCGCCATCTTGCCGATGACCTGCACCAGGTCGGCCTTGCCGGCCTTGCACAATTCGGCAATGGCGGCCAGGCGGGCTTCGCGGTCCAGGATGTTGAGCTTGATCTTGATCAGCTCATGGTCACCCAGGGCACGCTCCAGTTCGGCCAGTACACCTTCAGTCAAACCGTTGTCAGCCACAGTCAAAACCGGTTTCAGATGGTGGCCAATGGATTTGTATTGTTTCTTCTGCTCTTGAGTGAGCGGCATAATCTGACCCCTGCGTCTGATCTTGTAAAAAAGCGGCGGCCAGTTTACCCGAGCGAGTCCGGGACCGCCCACTTAATCACGACCCGTTTTATTTTTAGAGGTGGCCCGTGGCCCGTTCCAAGACTAGCCAGAACTGGCTCAGAGAGCATTTCAACGATCCGTACGTCAAAATGGCGCAAAAAGACGGGTACCGCTCACGTGCCAGCTACAAATTATTGGAGATCCAGGAAAAGGATCGCCTGATCCGCCCAGGCATGACGGTGATCGATCTCGGAGCAGCGCCGGGTGGGTGGTCGCAAGTGACCAGTCGTCTGATTGGCGGTCAGGGGCGGCTGATTGCGTCCGATATCCTGGAAATGGACAGTATCCCCGACGTGACTTTTATCCAGGGTGATTTCACGGAAGACGCCGTGCTGGCGAAAATCCTCGAAGCCGTCGGAAATACGCAGGTCGACCTTGTGATTTCCGATATGGCCCCCAATATGAGTGGACTGGCCGCTGTCGACATGCCTCGTGCAATGTTCCTCAGTGAGCTGGCCCTGGATCTTGCCGGGCGGGTACTGCGCCCGGGTGGTGATTTCTTGATCAAGGTCTTCCAGGGGGAAGGTTTTGACGAGTACCACAAGGGCATGCGCAAATTGTTCGACAAGGTGCAGATGCGCAAGCCATTGTCGTCCCGTGACCGCTCTCGCGAGCAGTATCTGCTGGCGCGGGGTTTCCGCGGAGTCGAAGGCGCAGCGAGCGATGAGCGTTTTTGAGTGGGGTGATAGTTTTTTTTGTCTCGCATTGAAAATGCCACGTAACGAAAATTGCGTGGTCAAAGTTTCACAAAGGGTTACAGACGGCGCCTGCCAGAGTCGTAGGTAATGTAGTAAGTTAGGCCGGTGAATATCATGCGAAGCGCGCGCCAGTAGCGGAGCTTGCTTCAGAGGGTAGTTAATTGAACGATATGGCAAAGAATCTGATCCTGTGGTTGATCATCGCCGCTGTCCTTGTGACCGTGATGAACAACTTCTCCAGCCCTAACGAGCCGCAGACCCTCAACTATTCCGACTTCATCCAGCAGGTCAAGGATGGCAAGGTCGAGCGCGTAGCCGTTGATGGCTATGTGATTACCGGCAAGCGCGCCGATGGCGACACCTTCAAGACCATTCGTCCGGCAATCCAGGACAATGGCCTGATCGGTGACCTGGTGGACAACCACGTCGTGATCGAAGGCAAGCAGCCTGAGCAGCAGAGCATCTGGACCCAGCTCCTGGTCGCAAGCTTCCCGATCCTGGTGATCATCGCCGTGTTCATGTTCTTCATGCGCCAGATGCAGGGCGGCGGCGGTGGCAAGGGCGGGCCGATGAGTTTCGGCAAGAGCAAGGCCCGTCTGCTTTCCGAAGACCAGGTGAAAACCACCCTGGCCGACGTCGCGGGCTGCGATGAGGCCAAGGAGGAAGTCGGCGAACTGGTCGAGTTCCTGCGCGATCCGGGCAAGTTCCAACGTCTGGGCGGCCGCATTCCTCGCGGCGTGCTGATGGTTGGCCCACCCGGTACCGGTAAAACCTTGCTGGCCAAGGCAATTGCCGGCGAAGCCAAGGTGCCGTTCTTCACGATTTCCGGTTCCGATTTCGTGGAAATGTTTGTCGGCGTGGGTGCCAGTCGTGTTCGTGACATGTTCGAACAGGCCAAGAAGCACGCGCCATGCATCATTTTCATCGACGAGATCGACGCCGTCGGCCGCCATCGTGGCGCCGGTATGGGCGGCGGTCACGACGAGCGCGAACAGACCCTCAACCAGTTGCTGGTGGAGATGGACGGTTTCGAAATGAATGACGGCATCATCGTGATCGCCGCCACCAACCGTCCTGACGTACTCGACCCTGCGTTGCTGCGTCCCGGCCGCTTCGACCGTCAGGTCGTCGTGGGGCTGCCGGACATCCGCGGTCGCGAACAGATCCTCAAGGTTCATATGCGCAAGGTGCCGATGGGTGATGATGTCGCTCCGGCGGTCATCGCTCGTGGTACGCCGGGCTTCTCCGGTGCCGACCTGGCCAACCTGGTCAACGAGGCTTCGCTGTTCGCTGCTCGTGGCGGCAAGCGCATCGTCGAGATGAAAGAGTTCGAGCTGGCAAAGGACAAGATCATGATGGGCGCCGAGCGCAAATCCATGGTCATGTCGGAGAAAGAAAAGCAGAACACCGCATACCACGAGGCGGGCCACGCCATCGTCGGTCGCGTGGTGCCTGAGCACGATCCAGTCTACAAGGTTTCGATCATCCCGCGTGGTCGTGCTTTGGGCGTGACCATGTTCCTGCCGGAGGAAGATCGCTACAGCCTGTCTAAGCGCGCCCTGATCAGCCAGATCTGTTCGCTGTACGGCGGTCGTATCGCAGAAGAAATGACGTTGGGCTTCGATGGCGTGACCACCGGTGCATCGAACGACATCATGCGTGCCAGCCAGATAGCACGGAATATGGTCACCAAGTGGGGCCTGTCCGAGAAGCTGGGGCCGCTGATGTATGCCGAAGAAGAAGGGGAGGTTTTCCTGGGGCGTGGTGGCAGTGGCCAGCATGCCAGCTTCTCTGGCGAGACGGCCAAGCTGATTGACTCGGAAGTGCGCAGCATCATCGACCAGTGCTACGGCACGGCCAAGCAGATCCTCACGGATAACCGTGACAAGCTCGACGCCATGGCCGACGCCCTGATGAAGTATGAAACCATCGATGCCGACCAGATCGACGACATCATGGCGGGACGCACGCCTCGCGAGCCTCGCGACTGGTCGGGTGGTACCGGCACCTCCGGTACCCCGCCGGCAGTGCAGGGCGAGCGTCCGGAAACACCGATTGGCGGTCCGGCTGCTGATGTCTAAGGCTTGAAATGACTTCTGTTCCGTCCTCGACCCGGTTGCCTTGCGGCAACCGGGTTCTTGATTTAGCCCATGTGCATGTCATGGGTATTCTCAATGTCACTCCCGATTCCTTTTCCGATGGTGGTCGTTTCAGTCAGCATGACGCTGCGCTACGACATGCCGAGGCCATGGTTGCCGCTGGGGCGACGCTGATCGACGTCGGCGGCGAATCGACCCGGCCGGGCGCCCGATCGGTTTCTCCCACCGAGGAGCTGGAGCGGGTGGCACCGATTGTCGAGCGCATCCATCGCGAGCTCGATGTGATCATCTCGGTTGATACTTCTACGCCTGCGGTCATGCGCGAAACTGCACGTCTCGGTGCGGGTTTGATCAATGATGTCCGGTCGTTGCAGCGCGACGGAGCGCTGGATGCGGCGGCGGCTACTGGCTTGCCGGTATGCCTGATGCATATGCGTGGCGAGCCGGGGACCATGCAGAACGACCCGCAGTATCACGACGTGACCGCACAGGTAGGCGAATTCCTCGCGCAGCGTTTGGAACAGTGCGCGGTGGCGGGAATCCCTGCAGAGCGAACTATTCTCGATCCGGGGTTTGGCTTTGCCAAGACGCTGGCTCACAATCTGAGCCTGTTCAAACATATGGAAGCCTTGCATGCCTTGGGGCGACCCTTGTTGGTCGGGGTCTCGCGCAAGAGCATGATAGGCAATGCCCTAGGGCGTCCGGTAGGTGAGCGTCTGTACGGCGGGCTTGCACTCGCGGCCCTGGGCCTGACCAAAGGTGCGCGCATACTGCGTGTGCACGATGTGGCCGAAACGATGGATGTCGTACGGATGATCGCCGCTGTGGATTCAGCCGAATAAGAATGACGGAGCACTCATGAGCAAAAAATACTTTGGCACCGATGGTATTCGTGGTCGGGTCGGCGAGTATCCCATCACCCCTGATTTCATGCTCAAGCTCGGCTGGGCAGCTGGCATGGCGTTCCGCAAAATGGGCGCTTGCAAGGTGCTGGTAGGCAAGGACACGCGTATTTCCGGCTACATGTTCGAGTCGGCTCTCGAGGCTGGCCTGACTTCGGCGGGCGCCGATGTCATGCTGTTGGGGCCTATGCCGACGCCTGCCATTGCGTACCTGACCCGTACTTTTCAGGGGCAGGCGGGCATTGTGATCAGTGCCTCGCACAATCCGCATGACGATAACGGCATCAAGTTCTTCTCTGGCAAGGGCACCAAGCTGCCGGATGAAGTGGAGCTGATGATCGAAGAGCTGCTGGATACGCCGATGACGGTGGTTGAGTCGAGCAAGATCGGCAAGGTGTCGCGGATCAACGATGCGTCAGGCCGTTATATCGAATTCTGCAAGGGCAGCGTGCCGGCCGGTACCAGTTTCGCGGGCCTGAAAATTGTTGTCGATTGTGCCCATGGCGCAACCTATAAGGTCGCGCCCAGTGTCTTCCGTGAGTTGGGAGCAGAGGTTGTGGTGCTTTCTGCCCAGCCCAACGGGCTGAATATCAATCACAATTGTGGTTCCACTCATACCGAAGCGTTGCAGGCTGCCGTGCTGGCCGAGCATGCCGATCTCGGCATCGCCTTCGATGGAGATGGCGACCGGGTCTTGATGGTTGACCATACCGGTACTCTTGTGGACGGTGACGAGCTGCTGTTCATCATCGCTCGGGATCTGCGCGAGCGAGGCAAGTTGCACGGCGGCGTCGTTGGCACACTGATGAGCAACCTCGGGCTTGAGCTCGCCCTGGCAGATCTGGATATTCCTTTCGTGCGGGCCAACGTGGGCGACCGCTACGTAATGTCCGAGCTGCTGGAGCGCAACTGGAAGATCGGGGGGGAAAACTCCGGTCATATCGTGTGCTTCGATCACACCACCACCGGTGACGCAATCATCGCCGCCCTGCAAGTGCTGATGGCGCTCAAGGCACGTAACGAAGGGCTTGCACACTCGCGCCAAGCGCTGCGCAAGTGCCCGCAGGTACTGATAAATGTGCGTTTTGGTGGCGGTGCGAATCCTCTTGAGCACGCAGCGGTCCGAGAGGCCAGCGAGCGCGTAACTCAAGCGATGGCGGGGCGTGGACGTGTATTGCTGCGCAAGTCCGGCACCGAGCCTTTGGTGCGCGTCATGGTCGAAGGCGAGGATGAAGCACAGGTTCGTGGTTACGCTGAAGAGCTGGCGAAGATCGTAACTGAAGTTTCTGCCTGAATTCGGCTTGCCAGTCATGAATCGGTTGGGTAACATCTGCGCCCACTTTGACCGACGAGGTACAGCATGCGTCGCCCTATGGTAGCTGGTAACTGGAAGATGCACGGTACCCGCGCCAGCGTCGCTGAGCTGATCAATGGCCTTCGTCATCTGGCCTTGCCAAGCGGTGTTGATGTCGCGGTATTCCCGCCTTGCTTGTATATCAATCAGGTGATTGATGGCTTGAAAGGCAAGTCGATTTCGGTCGGCGCGCAGAACTCTGCGGTGGAATCCATGCAAGGTGCGTTGACCGGTGAGGTTGCGCCGAGTCAGCTGGTGGATGCAGGTTGTACTCTGGTCCTGGTCGGGCACTCCGAGCGTCGCCTGATCATGGGCGAGCAGGACAAGACCCTGATTCGCAAATTTGCAGCGGCCCAGGCGTGTGGTCTGACTCCGGTGTTGTGCGTAGGGGAAACTCTCGAGCAACGCGAAGCCGGCAAGACCCTTGAAGTTGTCGGGCGTCAGCTGGGCAGCATCATTGAAGACCTGGGTGTCGGCGCTTTTGCAAAAGCAGTCATTGCTTACGAGCCGGTCTGGGCCATTGGCACCGGGCTGACTGCTTCGCCGCAACAGGCGCAGGATGTGCATGCAGCCATCCGCGCGCAGTTGGCGGCAGAGAATTCTGAAGTGGCACGAGGTGTGCGGCTTCTATACGGCGGCAGCGTGAAGGCGGCCAATGCGGTCGAACTGTTCGGCATGCCGGATATCGATGGGGGGCTCATTGGTGGAGCGTCCCTGAATGCAGATGAGTTCGGTGCGATCTGTCGCGCCGCGGGAAACTGAAAAAATGCTGGAAACAGTCGTAGTCGTTTTTCATCTGCTGGGCGCACTGGGCGTAGTTGCTCTCGTATTGCTGCAGCAGGGTAAAGGTGCCGATGCTGGCGCGTCTTTCGGTGCAGGTGCTTCAAATACTGTGTTCGGAAGCCAAGGTTCCTCTACCTTTCTTAGTAAGTTTACTGCTATACTTGCCGCCGGTTTCTTCATGACCAGCTTAGGGTTAGGTTACTTTGCTAAAGAGAAAGCTCATGAGCTGACTCAAGTAGGTTTGCCAAACCCAGCGGTATTGGAGGCGCCCAAGCAACAACCGGCTTCTGATGATGTCCCGGTGCTTCAAGAGCAAAAGTCGGCCAACTCGGCGACTGACGTACCTCAAGCTCAAGAGCAGAAGTAAGAAGGTTTCAAACGCTGTATTGCCGAGGTGGTGGAATTGGTAGACACGCAACCTTGAGGTGGTTGTGCCCATAGGGTGTAGGGGTTCGAGTCCCCTTCTCGGTACCAATTATCAGGAGAGCCCGCAATTGCGGGCTTTCTTGTAGGTGGAGGTTACATTGACCCTGTAAGGGTTCAGCCGTATACTTGCGCCCCAGCTTTGTCGCGGGATGGAGCAGCCTGGTAGCTCGTCGGGCTCATAACCCGAAGGTCGTCGGTTCAAATCCGGCTCCCGCAACCAGTTTCAGGGGCCCCTTCCAAGGGGCTTTTTGTTAGCTGGACACTTTATAACGCCGCTGTTCAACGGCGTTTCAGGGATGGGCGATTCGCCCATTTTTTTTTATTTGCACAGCATGCACAAACATGCACGAGGGGGTTCAGGTGTCGAGCAAGCTAGAACAGTTGCAGGCCTTGTTGGCCCCGGTGGTCGTGGCCCTGGGCTATGAATGCTGGGGTATTGAGTTTTCGGCTCAAGGTCGCCACTCATTGTTGCGCGTTTATATCGATAAGGAAGGCGGCGTGTTGGTGGACGATTGCGCCATCGTCAGCCGCCAGATCAGTGGTGTGTTGGATGTTGAAGATCCAATCAGCTCTGAGTACACCCTTGAAGTTTCCTCGCCTGGCATGGAACGCCCGCTGTTCACTCTTGAACAGTTTGCTTCGTTTGCCGGTGAACAAGTGAAGATCAGGCTGCGCTCGCCTTTCGAAGGTCGGCGCAACTTCCAGGGCCTTCTGCGTGGTGTAGAAGAGCAGGATGTCGTGGTGCAGGTAGACGACCACGAGTTCCTGTTGCCGATCGATATGATCGACAAGGCCAACATTATTCCCAGTTTTGACTGATACGTGCCAGATACTGCGGATCCCGCGGATCCAATGGCTTGCGAAAGGCGAGGCGTACGATGAGCAAAGAAGTACTGCTGGTTGTTGAGTCGGTATCCAATGAAAAGGGCGTACCGGCTGAAGTGATTTTTGAAGCGCTGGAGCTGGCTCTGGCCACTGCTACCAAGAAGCGGTTTGAAGACGAAGTTGATTTGCGTGTGGAAATCAATCGCCACACTGGTGCCTATGAGACTTTCCGTCGCTGGACGGTGGTCGAGGAAGACGACCTGGACGATCCGGCGATCGAAACCTGGCCAAGCAAGGTTGCGCAAACGCACCCGGGTGCCAAGGTAGGCGATGTCGTCGAAGAGAAAATCGAGTCCATCGAGTTCGGTCGTATCGCTGCGCAGACCGCCAAGCAGGTCATCGTGCAGAAGGTTCGCGAAGCAGAGCGCGCCCAAGTCGTCGATGCCTATCGCGAGAAGCTGGGGGAAATCATCTCCGGCACCGTGAAAAAAGTCACCCGCGACAACGTGATCGTCGACCTGGGCAACAACGCCGAGGCGTTGCTGGCACGTGAAGACATCATTTCTCGCGAAACCTTCCGGGTTGGCGTGCGCCTGCGCGCGTTGCTCAAGGAAATCCGCACGGAGAACCGTGGCCCGCAGTTGATCCTGTCGCGTACCGCGCCGGAAATGCTGATCGAGTTGTTCCGTATCGAAGTGCCGGAAATTGCCGAAGGCCTGATCGAAGTCATGGCTGCTTCCCGTGATCCGGGTTCGCGTGCCAAGATTGCAGTCCGCTCCAAGGACAAGCGCATCGACCCGCAGGGCGCCTGCATCGGTATGCGTGGTTCGCGTGTCCAGGCCGTATCCGGCGAGCTGGGCGGCGAACGCGTGGACATCGTCCTGTGGGACGACAACCCGGCTCAGTTCGTGATCAACGCCATGTCGCCTGCTGAAGTGGCGGCAATTATCGTCGACGAAGATGCCCATGCCATGGACATCGCCGTTGGCGCAGACAATCTGGCTCAGGCCATCGGTCGCGGTGGTCAGAACGTGCGTCTGGCCAGCCAGTTGACTGGCTGGACCCTGAACGTGATGACCGAATCGGACATCCAGGCTAAGCAGCAAGCTGAAACCGGCGACATCCTGCGCAACTTCATCGAAGAACTTGAAGTCGATGAAGAGCTGGCCCAGGTGCTGGTGGATGAAGGCTTTACCAGCCTAGAAGAGATTGCCTACGTGCCGGTGGAAGAAATGCTCAACATCGACGGCTTCGACGAGGAAATCGTCAACGAGCTCCGCGCTCGTGCCAAGGATCGTTTGTTGACCAAAGCCATCGCTACTGAGGAAAAGCTGGCAGACGCCCATCCGGCCGAAGACCTGCTCTCGCTTGAGGGCATGGACAAGGATTTGGCGATGGAACTGGCGGTGCGCGGCGTAATTACCCGCGAAGACCTGGCCGAGCAGTCTATTGACGACCTGCTCGACATCGACGGCATTGACGATGATCGTGCCGGCAAGTTGATCATGGCCGCCCGAGCCCACTGGTTCGAGTAATTAGGCGCGGCCTGAGGAGAGAAGTGCATGACGCAAGTCACGGTGAAACAACTGGCCGATGAGGTCAAAACACCGGTAGAGCGCCTGTTGCAGCAGATGCGTGAGGCAGGTCTGCCGCACACCGCCGCCGAGGAACATGTGACCGACAGTGAGAAGCAATCGCTGCTGACTCACCTGAAGAGCAGTCACAAGGCGAAAGTGGAAGAACCACGCAAGATCACGCTGCAGCGTAAGACCACCAGCACCCTGCGTGTTGCCGGTAGCAAAAGCATCAGTGTCGAAGTACGCAAGAAGAAAGTCTTCGTACAGCGCAGCCCGGAAGAAATCGAAGCCGAGCGCAAGCGCGAGCTGGAAGAGCGCCGCGCAGTAGAAAACGCAGCACGTCAAAAGGCTGAAGAAGAAGCCAAGCGTCGCGCCGAAGAAGAAGCGCGTCGACAGCCTGTCGCGCCACCTGCTCCGGTCGAAGCCGTTGCCGCGCCTGCTCCGCAAGCCGAACCAGTGCGTGAAAGCGCGCCGGTCGTGGCGCCGGCTCCGGCACCTGCCGATACTCGTAAACGCGACGAACAGCGTCGTCCCGACAAGCCACGTGCCGACGAAAACCGTCGTGGCGGTGGCGATGGCGAGCGCAAGAACGCTCCTCATCGGGCTTCGGTCAAGGAAAAGGCGCCGGCACCCCGTGTTGCGCCACGTACCACCGACGAAGAAAGCGATGGCTTCCGTCGCGGCGGTCGCGGCAAGGCCAAGCTGAAGAAACGCAACGCCCACGGTTTCCAGAGCCCGACCGGCCCTGTCGTGCGTGAAGTGAAGATCGGCGAGACCATCACTGTGGGCGATCTGGCCCAGCAGATGTCGGTCAAGGCTGCTGAAATCATCAAGTTCATGTTCAAACTGGGCACCCCAGCGACCATCAACCAGGTACTGGACCAGGAAACTGCCCAGCTGGTTGCCGAAGAGCTGGGCCACAAAGTGACCCTGGTCAGCGACACCGCCCTGGAAGATTCCCTGGCCGAGTCCCTGAAGTTCGAAGGCGAAGCGGTTCCGCGTGCGCCAGTCGTGACTGTCATGGGCCACGTTGACCACGGTAAGACCTCGCTGCTCGACTACATCCGTCGTGCCAAGGTTGCCGCTGGCGAAGCCGGTGGCATTACCCAGCACATCGGTGCCTACCACGTTGAAACCGAACGCGGCATGGTCACCTTCCTCGATACCCCGGGTCACGCCGCGTTTACCGCGATGCGTGCCCGTGGTGCCAAGGCCACCGACATCGTGATCCTGGTGGTCGCAGCGGACGACGGCGTGATGCCTCAGACCGTCGAAGCGGTCCAGCATGCCCAGGCAGCCGGCGTACCGCTGGTGGTTGCGGTGAACAAGATCGACAAGCCGGGTGCCGACCTCGATCGCATCCGTAGCGAACTGTCGGTTCACGGTGTGACCTCCGAAGACTGGGGTGGTGACACGCCATTCGTACCGGTCTCGGCGAAGATGGGTACCGGCGTTGATGAGTTGCTCGAAGCCGTCCTGTTGCAGGCCGAAGTCCTGGAGCTGACCGCTACCCCTTCGGCCCCGGGCCGTGGTGTGGTTGTGGAATCGCGTCTGGACAAGGGCCGTGGCCCGGTTGCGACCGTTCTGGTTCAAGACGGTACCCTGCGCCAGGGCGACATGGTGCTGGTCGGTTCGAACTATGGCCGCGTACGTGCCATGCTCGACGAGAACGGCAAGCCAATCAAGGAAGCAGGTCCGGCCATTCCGGTCGAGATCCTCGGCCTGGACGGTACACCGGACGCTGGCGACGAGATGAGCGTTGTGGCTGACGAGAAGAAGGCCCGTGAAGTTGCGCTGTTCCGTCAAGGCAAGTTCCGCGAGGTGAAGCTGGCCCGTGCTCACGCCGGCAAGCTGGAAAACATCTTCGAAAGCATGGGCCAGGAAGAGAAGAAGACGCTCAACATCGTCCTCAAATCCGACGTCCGTGGCTCGCTGGAAGCATTGCAAGGCGCTCTGAACGGCCTGGGCAACGACGAAGTACAAGTGCGCGTGGTCGGTGGCGGCGTCGGTGGTATCACCGAAAGCGACGCCAACCTGGCACTGGCTTCCAATGCGGTGCTGTTCGGCTTTAACGTGCGTGCCGATGCCGGTGCTCGCAAGATCGTCGAGCAGGAAGGTCTGGATATGCGTTACTACAACGTGATCTACGACATCATCGAAGACGTCAAGAAAGCCCTGACCGGTATGTTGGGCAGTGATGTCCGGGAAAACATCCTGGGCGTGGCCGAAGTTCGCGACGTATTCCGTTCGCCGAAGTTCGGTGCCATTGCCGGCTGCATGGTGATCGAAGGTGTCGTTCATCGTAACCGTCCGATCCGTGTACTGCGTGAAGACATCGTGATCTTCGAAGGCGAGCTGGAATCGCTGCGCCGCTTCAAGGATGACGCGTCCGAAGTACGTGCCGGCATGGAATGTGGTATCGGCGTCAAGAGCTATAACGACGTCAAGGTCGGCGACAAGATCGAAGTCTTCGAGAAGGTCCAGGTTGCTCGCAGCCTCTGACTCGCGTACTTCAAGAGCCGCAATGGGCAGCCGTATGAAAATGCGCTGCCGCGCTGGCGGACTCTAAACGCAACGCCCGGTCTGGCTTTTGCCAGGCCGGGCGTTTGCCGCTTTCAGACCTTGCGGGTTTCCCGCAGGGCAGTAACAGGTAACAAGACATGGCAAAAGAATACAGCCGTACCCAACGAATCGGCGATCAGATGCAGCGCGAGCTGGCCCAACTGATCCGCCGCGAAGTCAAAGACCCGCGCGTCGGCCTGGTCACCATTACCGCAGTGGAAGTCAGCCGTGACGTCGGTCATGCGAAGATTTTCATCACGGTCATGGGCCAGGACGGCGTCGAGGACGTCGCCCAGAGCATCAAGGTGCTGAACTCCGCCGCCGGCTTCCTGCGCATGCAACTGGCTCGGGAAATGAAGCTGCGCAGCGTTCCGCAATTGCATTTCCACTATGACGAAAGTGTCGCCCGTGGTGCGCATCTGTCGGCGCTGATCGAGCGTGCCGTGGCTGAAGACAGTCAGCACGCGGTTGAACCCGGCGACACCAAGGAGTAATCGGTGGCTCAGGTCAAACGTATCCGCCGTAACGTCAGCGGCATCATCCTGCTCGACAAACCATTGGGCTTTACTTCCAATGCGGCGTTGCAGAAGGTTCGCTGGCTGCTCAATGCCGAGAAGGCCGGGCACACCGGCAGCCTCGATCCGCTGGCCACCGGCGTGCTGCCGCTGTGCTTCGGCGAGGCGACCAAGTTTTCCCAGTACCTGCTCGATTCCGACAAAGGCTATGAAACCCTGGCGCAACTGGGCAAGACCACTACAACGGCGGATGCCGAAGGTGAGGTGTTGCTGGAGCGCCCGGTGACCGTTGGTCAGGCGGATATTGAAGCGGTGCTGCCGGCATTTCGTGGAGAAATCAGTCAGATACCGCCGATGTACTCGGCCCTCAAGCGCGATGGACAGCCGTTGTACAAGCTGGCCCGTGCAGGCGAAGTAGTGGAGCGTGAACCGCGTTCTGTTACTATTGCGCGCTTGGAATTGCTGGCCTTTGACGGTAATACTGCGCGGCTGGCCGTGGATTGCAGCAAGGGCACCTATATCCGGACCCTGGTGGAGGATATCGGTGAGCAGCTTGGCTGTGGTGCGTACGTGGCAGAATTGCGCCGGACCCAGGCCGGGCCTTTCACGTTGGCCCAGACGGTCACGCTGGAAGAGCTCGAAGCGGCACACGCCGAAGGCGGCAACGAGGCGGTCGACCGCTTCCTGATGCCCTCCGACAGCGGTTTGCTGGACTGGCCGCTGTTGCAGTTCTCCGAGCACAGCGCGTTCTACTGGCTCAATGGTCAGCCGGTACGCGCCCCGGACGCGCCGAAGTTCGGTATGGTCCGGGTACAGGATCACAATGGCCGCTTCATCGGTATCGGTGAAGTGAGCGAAGACGGGCGCATTGCGCCGCGTCGATTGATTCGGTCGGAATGACCGGAACCAGTCTGCGTAACAGCGGGCTGGCGAGTGTGGCTGTCAACAGGCACGGTCACTACTCTTTTATTGATACAGGGATTTGTCCCTGGCCTGTTGAAACCGCCCCTGGTGGTTTCCTGATAGAAGGATTGCCTCATGGCTCTCGACGTTCAAGAAAAAGCACAAATCGTAGCTGACTACCAGCAAGCTGTTGGTGATACCGGTTCGCCAGAAGTGCAAGTTGCACTGCTGACCGCCAACATCAACAAACTGCAAGGTCACTTCAAGGCCAACGGTAAGGACCACCACTCCCGTCGTGGTCTGATCCGCATGGTTAACCAGCGCCGTAAGCTGCTGGACTACCTGAAAGGCAAGGATCTGGGTCGCTATCAGACTCTGATCGGTCGCCTGGGTCTGCGTCGCTAATAAGCGATTGCGCTAGAGGTTGGTTGTCTGCCGTGTGTCAGTGGAATTTCCGCTGGCCTGCGGCAGGCTCCCAGCCTCAAGTTTTATCTGGATACACGTTTTACCCCTGGACAAGAGTCGGGCCGATTCCCGGCATTGCCCAAGAATTTCGCAAGAAGACAAGTTCCCCCAAGAGCCACAAAAGAAGGTAGGACACCGTGAACCCGGTAATCAAAAAATTTCAGTTCGGTCAGTCGACCGTTACCCTCGAGACTGGCCGTATCGCCCGTCAGGCCTCCGGCGCAGTGCTGGTCACCGTTGACGACGACGTCAGCGTATTGGTGACCGTCGTCGGTGCCAAGCAAGCCGATCCAGGCAAGGGCTTCTTCCCTCTGTCTGTCCACTACCAGGAAAAGACTTACGCTGCCGGTAAGATCCCTGGCGGTTTCTTCAAGCGCGAAGGCCGTCCTTCCGAAAAAGAAACCCTGACTTCGCGACTGATCGACCGTCCGATCCGTCCGCTGTTCCCGGAAGGCTTCATGAACGAAGTGCAGGTTGTCTGCACCGTCGTTTCCACCAGCAAGAAGACCGATCCGGACATCGCTGCGATGATCGGCACCTCGGCCGCGCTGGCCATCTCCGGTATTCCTTTCGATGGTCCGATCGGCGCTGCCCGCGTCGCGTTCCACGAAAGCACCGGCTACCTGCTGAACCCGACCTACGAGCAACTGAAGGCTTCGAGCCTGGACATGGTCGTGGCCGGTACGTCCGAAGCCGTGCTGATGGTTGAATCCGAAGCCAAGGAACTGACCGAAGACCAGATGCTGGGCGCCGTACTGTTCGCCCACGACGAGTTCCAGGTGGTGATCAACGCCGTCAAGGAACTGGCCGCCGAAGCCGCCAAGCCAACCTGGACCTGGGCTCCGCAAGCCGAAGCCACCGAACTGCTGGGCGCGATCCGTGCCGAGTTCGGCGAAGCGATCTCCCAGGCCTACACCATCACCGTCAAGGCTGACCGTTACGCACGTCTGGGCGAGCTGAAAGACCAGGTCGTTGCCAAGTTCTCCGGTGAAGAAGGCCAGCCTTCGGCCAGCGACGTCAAAGCCGCTTTCGGCGAAATCGAGTACCGCACCGTTCGCGAAAACATCGTTAATGGCAAGCCACGCATCGACGGCCGTGACACCCGTACCGTGCGTCCGCTGAACATCGAAGTCGGCGTCCTGCCAAAGACCCACGGCTCGGCACTGTTCACCCGTGGTGAAACCCAGGCCCTGGTCGTTGCCACGCTGGGCACCGCTCGTGACGCGCAACTGCTCGACACCCTGGAAGGCGAAAAGAAAGACCCGTTCATGCTGCACTACAACTTCCCTCCGTTCTCGGTGGGCGAGTGTGGCCGCATGGGTGGCGCCGGTCGTCGCGAAATCGGTCACGGCCGTCTGGCCCGTCGTTCGGTCCAGGCCATGCTGCCGGCCGCTGATGTGTTCCCGTACACCATTCGTGTGGTGTCGGAAATCACTGAGTCCAACGGTTCGAGCTCGATGGCTTCGGTCTGCGGCGCTTCCCTGGCCCTGATGGACGCCGGTGTGCCGATGAAGGCGCCGGTTGCCGGTATCGCCATGGGCCTGGTGAAGGAAGGCGAGAAATTCGCCGTCCTGACCGACATCCTGGGTGACGAAGACCACCTGGGCGACATGGACTTCAAAGTGGCCGGTACCGCCAAGGGCGTCACCGCACTGCAGATGGACATCAAGATCAAAGGCATCACCGAAGAGATCATGGAAATCGCTCTGGGCCAAGCCCTGGAAGCGCGCCTGAACATCCTCGGCCAGATGAACCAGATCATCGGTCAGTCCCGTACCGAGCTGTCGGAAAACGCTCCGACCATGATCGCGATGAAAATCGACACCGACAAAATCCGTGATGTCATCGGTAAAGGCGGCGCGACCATCCGTGCGATCTGTGAAGAGACCAAGGCTTCGATCGACATCGAAGACGACGGCTCGATCAAGATCTTCGGCGAAACCAAGGAAGCGGCAGAAGCGGCACGCCAACGTGTCCTGGGCATCACTGCCGAAGCCGAGATCGGCAAGATCTACGTCGGCAAGGTCGAGCGCATCGTCGACTTCGGCGCCTTCGTCAACATCCTGCCGGGCAAGGACGGTCTGGTACACATCTCCATGCTGAGCGATGCCCGCGTCGAGAAAGTGACCGACATCCTCAAAGAAGGCCAGGAGGTGGAAGTACTGGTACTGGACGTGGACAACCGCGGCCGTATCAAGCTGTCCATCAAGGACGTCGCGGCAGCCAAGGCATCGGGCGTTTAATCACCCCTGCGCTTGACCGCTGAACAGCAAAACGCCCCGACTGGTTCGGGGCGTTTTGCTGTGGGTCGAAAATCCTTGCGTTGCCGGTTGCCTGGCCACACGTGACGGTGCTAGGTTTAGCCACCGCCCGTGTAGCTCAGTCGGTAGAGCAGCGCACTCGTAACGCGAAGGTCGCAGGTTCGATTCCTGTCTCGGGCAAGATTAACCCCCTCCCGTCATTTCACCTTCCGGCTCAGTTCCTCGACCGTGCGTTTGAGCTGGTCGATTTCACGATCCTGATCACTCAGGTCCCGCTTAAGCGTCGAGATTTCGCTGCTGTTCGAATTAGAACTGGTCCCACTGTTGCGCTTGAGTTCTTCCACTTGCTTACCCAGGTCGCGCAGGTCTTGCTCCTGTTCCTTGACGGTGCGCTTGAGTTCTTCGATTTCCTTGTTGCTCGAACTGGAGCTCGAACCACTGTTGCGCTTGAGTTCCTCGATCTGGCGGGCCTGGTCGGCGAGGGTCCGTTTCTGTTCTTCCAGTTCGGTGGTGTTGGCCTTTACATTTTTAGGCAGTTCTTCAAGGACGCCGACGCTGATACTGGTCTTGAGGAGCACGTTATTGTTGATTGAGCTGCGCAGGGCTGGAATGGTGTCGGAGGACAATGTGTAACCAGACTCGGTTTCGACAGCCGCCCGGGCTGTACCTGACGAGATCATGCTGCCGAGCAACAGGCTGGCAACGCCAACGTGGAATGAAGACAACGCGGAAAAGCTGCGCATCACTGGGGTTCCTTGTGAAGTGCCGATATGGCACATCGCTATGACTGGATAACGAGACATAGGTTCCCCGCGCCCTTCGAGCTCCTCACGCGTGGTGCTGTAAGTATTCGTTCAATGCCTGGCGCGTCAGATCGTTCAAAGAAACGTTTTGACGGGTCGCGGCTAACGCTGCCGTCAGATGCAGATCATGTCCGATACGGACATTAAACGAACCTTTGCAAGGCAGTTCTGGCTGCTGTCCGAGCTGCTCGCAGCTTTGTAGATAATCATCCACCGCTTCGCGAAAAGCTGTTTCCAATTCTGCGACGGTTTGCCCTTCGTAACTTACCAGCGCCCGGATGAACAGCAGCTTTCCGAATAGACATTTATCCTCGGTGCTTGCCTCAATCGAGCCGATGTAACCCTTGTGCTGCAACTGGGCGCTCATGGAATCAGGCCTCCTGTTTTCAGTTGTTCAACGATCTTCTGGCGGGGTTGTTTATACGAGGTAAATGTGCACCGTTGGAAACGGGAAACTGTAACCGGGCACTTTCTAGGTTCCTTGTGTCTATGCCAGTTGTTGCACTGGCTTGCGTCTCTGCTAGGATCCTTGTCGCATGCAGCAATACTTCTGTTTTCAGATGATCCCCCGAATGGTTCTGAAGGCCAGGTAAACCGGGCTTGCTACGGTTTCCTGCGTCAGAGAGATCCTTGAAGATCCAGATCCATCCTCCATTCCTCCGATCAGCGAGAACACCATGACCGCGAAAGCACTGACGCAAGAAGCCAGACACGAAGAAGCCCTGCGCAAGTACGCCCTGGACACGCCTCAGTTACTGGAAGAAATAAAGAACCTGAGTGCTGACGATCAGAAAGACCAGATTCAGTGGGCATTCGAGGACGAGGCTGAAGCCCAGGGGATGCAGCCCTGGGAGTTGACGCTCAAGTACACCAGCACACCTGAGGAGTTCGAGGCGCAACGCCTTGCCTTGCACAAGGAGGCGGCCGAGGTGTTGGGAGTGGAATGGGAGGAGTACTGCGAGATGAATAATTTAGTCGTTTAGCTGTGAGCTACAAGCTACAAGCTACAAGCTACAAGCTACAAGCTACAAGCGTCGAGGCTTTGTCTTGCAGCTTGCAGCTTGCAGCTGCTCAGAGACTGAGCCGCATCGACAAATCCACCGCCTTCACATCCTTGGTCATCGCTCCAATCGAGATGTAGTCCACCCCGGTCTCGGCAATCGGGCGCAATGTGCTTTCGTTGACGCCGCCGCTGGCCTCCAGTTTGGCCTTGCCACCGTTCAGGCGCACGGCTTCGCGCATGTCGTCCAGGCTCAGTTCGTCGAGCATGATGATATCGGCATCGGCCGCCAGCGCTTCTTTCAATTCCGCCAGGCTTTCCACTTCGACTTCCACCGGCTTGCCTGGGGCGATTCTGTGGGCGGCAGCGATGGCCTGGGCGATCCCGCCGCAGGCGGCAATGTGGTTTTCCTTGATCAGGAACGCGTCGTACAAGCCGATGCGGTGGTTATGGCAACCGCCGCAAGTGACGGCGTATTTCTGCGCCAGGCGCAGGCCCGGCAGAGTCTTGCGGGTGTCCAGCAGCTTGACCTGGGTGTCGGCGACGAAGTCGGCCAGGTAGCGGGCCCGGGTAGCGACGCCTGACAGCAGTTGCAGGAAGTTCAACGCGCTGCGCTCGCCGGTCAGCAGCGAGCGGGCCGGGCCTTCGAGGTGGAACAGCGCCTGGTCGGGACTGACCCGGTCGCCGTCGCGTACTTGCCAATGCACCGCGACCCGTGGGTCCAGTTGCCGGAACACCGCATCGACCCAGGCCGTGCCGCTGATGGTCGCGGCGTCGCGGGTAATGATGGTGGCCTTGGCCAAGCGTTCGGCGGGGATCAGTTGCGCGGTGATGTCGCCGCTGCCGATGTCTTCGAGCAACGCACGGCGCACGTTGGCTTCGATTTCGGCGGTCAGATCGGCGAGGCGTAGATTCGGCATGACGGGCTCCACAAACAAAGTGGCCCGATTATAGGGCCAGGCCGTGAGCGAACCCAAGGCGCCGCGCGCCTGCCCAGCGCTTCAGGACCTGCATTTGGTCGCATCCTCGCAACATTTCCTGATTTTTCCGGTCACTTGTTGCGCAGTATTTCGAGCTCGATCGCAGAGTCTGCTGGCAGGACGGGGTTCTTTTACCTGATAATCCGCCTTTCGATTGACGCCATAGCTTTGACGTTGCGAACCGAAGAACGCCGTTTCAGGAGGCCAGAATGCATAACGACGGGAATGTAGTGCCTTTGCATAAGGTATCTACCGATCAGGCGAATCGTTCGCCGCTCGCCCGCCTGCCGGTGATTCTGCTCCAGGTCCGCGACAAGGCCGCCCAGCAGCTGCGCCAGGGTTTGCAGGGGCTGTTCGATAACGCCGACGACACGCTGTTCGAAATGGCCGACCGGGCGCGGGACGACGTCGAGCAGAACCTGTTCTTCGAAGCCATGCGCGACCTGCGCCTGAAGCGCAAGAGCATCGAGCGCGAATTCATCGAGCAGTTCTTCGATGCTTTCGTCAACCTGGCCCAGTATGATTTTACCCAGGCCACCCTCGCGCCCGTCGTGGCCGCCGGCATACCCGCGCAACCGACCAAGGACGAGCTGGAGCGCCACCTGGCGGTCGAGTCCATGGTCGCCCGCGTGCTCAGGCACGATGGCGTGGCGCTCGAACAATTGACCGCCCGGCTCGGCGTATTACTGGAGCGGCCACTGACCAGCCAGCACAATCCATTGAGCCCGGCGTTGCTGTGCGAACATTTCCTGCAGGCCGGGCGCAATCTGGGGGTGGGGATCAAGGTCAAGCTGATCCTGCTCAAGCTGTTCGAGCGCTATGTGCTCAGCGAATGCGACCAACTCTATACCGAGGCCAATCAGTTGCTGGCCGCTACCGGGATCCTGCCTGACCTCAAGGCCTCGCCGTCGCGGCGGGCCTCGGATCGCACCGCCGACAAGCCGGTGCCCAAGGCCGACAAACCAGCCAAACCGCGAGCGGCCGAGGTCGACGACAGCGTGCAGGAAGTGTTCGCCGCGTTGCAGAAGTTGTTGATGCAGGTACGCGGCAGTGTGGCGCCCACCCTGGAAGCCAGCGCACCGGCCCAGCCGATTTCCACCCGAGACCTGCTGCGGTTGCTCTCTCACTTGCAGCAATACGTGCCGGCACCTGCTGTGCAGGACGAATTCGACCTGCGCGGCCAGCTGGAACAATTGCTCACCCGCGTCAGCGTCAGGAGTGGCAAGTCCCGGGTTGTGGAGGATGCCGATGAGGATGTGATCAACCTGATCTCGATGATGTTCGAGTTCATCCTCGACGACCATAATCTGCCGGACACCTTCAAGGCCCTGATCGGGCGCCTGCAAATCCCGATGCTCAAGGTCGCGGTGCAAGACAAGAGTTTCTTCAGTCGCGGCAATCACCCCGCCCGCAGGTTGCTCAATGAGATTGCCGCCGCGGCCATGGGGTGTGGCGATTGCGATGACCAACAGCGCGATAGCCTCTACTTGCGTATCGAGCAGGTGGTCCAGCGCCTGTTGAATGATTATGTCGATGACCCGGCGATTTTCTCCGAGTTGCTGGCTGACTTCCTGGCCTTCACCAGTGACGAACGGCGCCGCAGTGAACTGCTTGAGCAGCGCATCCGTGACGCGGAAGAGGGCAGGGCCAAGGCCGACCTCGCTCGGCAGCGAGTCGAAGGAGCGCTGAACCAGGTCCTGCTGGGCAAGGTGTTGCCCCTGGCGGTGGTGGAGTTCGTGCAACAGGCCTGGAGCCAGGTGCTGCTGTTGACCTGCTTCAAGCACGGTGAACATTCCGAGGAGTGGAAAGCGGATGTCCTGACCCTGGAGCAATTGATCTGGAGCGTCCAGCCGCACGATGAGTCCGACGCCGGCCTGCGCTTGCTGGCGATGGTGCCGGAACTGCTCAAGGCCCTGCGCGAGGGCTTGAGCCGCTCGGCGTTCGACCCGTTTGCCACCAGCGAATTCTTCAGTGAGTTGGAAGTGTTGCACGTGCAATCGCTCGAGCGCATGGGACAGGCGCCGGAGCAGGCGAAGCCGCAGCCGTCCGACCTGCCGGTAATGGTCCAGGTGTCGGAAAGAATCGTCCTGCGCGCAGCCAACAAGGCGCCGGCGGAGAGCGCGGCAGTTCGGCTGCCGGCCGATGACGTGGGCTTGATCCAGGTCGATCAATTGCGCCTGGGCAGTTGGGTCGAGTTCCAGGAAGAGGACGACAACCGCCTGCGCTGCAAGCTGGCGGCAATCATCCAGGCCACCGGCAAATATGTCTTCGTCAACCGCACCGGTCTCAAGGTGCTGGAGCACAGCCGCACCAGCCTGGCCCTGGAGTTCCGCCGAGGGGCGGCCCGGTTGCTGGACGACACGTTGTTGTTCGACCGGGCACTGGAGTCGGTGCTGGGCAATCTGCGCCAGCTCAATCGCGGCAAGTGATCGCGCAGCCGGGGCCGATCGCGGCATACTGGCGCCATTCACTGTCGTCATCGAAGGAACCCGTATGCAGCTGGACCCCGCGAGCGGTTGGTGTGATGGCGTGCGTCATTGCCCCTCGCCCAACTTCAATGCGCGCCCCGAGGGCGAAATTTCCCTGCTGGTGATCCACAACATCAGCCTGCCTCCGGCACAGTTTGCCACGGGCAAGGTGCAGGAATTCTTCCAGAATCGTCTGGATGTCACGGAACATCCCTACTTTGCCGGTATCGCTGACCTGCGTGTCTCGGCGCATTTTCTGATCGAGCGTGACGGTGCCGTCACCCAGTTTGTCTCCTGTCTGGACCGCGCGTGGCATGCGGGCGTCTCATGTTTCGAGGGGCGGGAAACCTGTAACGATTTTTCCATAGGCATCGAGCTCGAGGGCACCGATGATCTGCCGTTCACCGACGCGCAATACGTCGCATTGGTGGACCTGACGCGGCAACTGCAGGCGGCGTTCAAGGCGATCACGGTGCAGCGTATCTGCGGGCACAGCGACATCGCCCCGGGGCGCAAGACCGATCCAGGACCGGCATTCGACTGGGCACGCTACCGTGCGGCCCTGACAGAAGGGGAAGGACAATGAGTTTTCTGGTATTGCTGCTGGCGGTCTGGGTCGAGAAATTCTCGGCCTTGCGCCAGCGGGTCCAGCGCGACGGCGGTTGGTTGCGTGAGCTGAACAGGCTCGAGGCGCATCCCCGTTGGGTCAAACGACCATGGCTGGTGCTGATCGTCATGGTGGTGCTGCCGGCGGCGCTGCTGGCGCTGTTGCTGTGGGTGCTGGAGCCGGTAGCCTATGGGCTGTTGGCGCTACCGGTGCACCTGCTGGTGGTGATCTACAGCCTTGGGCGCGGCGATCTGCTCGCCGGCCTGGGGCCGTTTCGCGATGCGTGGCGTCGGCAAGACCTGCAAGCGGCAGCCCATGTCGCCAGGCGCGACCTGGGCCTTGAAGCCAGCGACGGCGAGCAACTGCTGGAGCGGGTCCAGGGGCACCTGTTGTGGCAGGCCTACCAGAGCTTTTTCGCGGTGATTTTCTGGTACTTCCTGCTCGGTCCGGTGGCGGCCTTGAGTTATCGGCTACTGGCATTGGCCGCCGAGCACAGCCTCAACCCCGGCGTAGCGGAGCGGGCCGCGCAGATGCGCCATGCCTTCGACTGGGTGCCCGTGCGGCTGCTGGCGGCAAGCTTCGCCCTGGTGGGCAACTTCGTCGCGGTCAGTCGGGTCATGCTGCACGAGTTGCTGAACTGGAACATCAGCGCCGCGGAACTCATCGACAAGGTTGGCCTGGTGGCGGGTGAGATTCCCAAGCCCGTGGCCGGGCCGGACGGCATCAACAGCCTGGACCGGCTCTGGGAACTGCTGCTGCGCGCGGCACTGCTCTGGTATGCGGGGTTTGCGTTGTGGACGGTGTTGGCCTGACACAGCGAGTGATCGAATGACCGGCAGCTTGTTGTGATAAGTGAGCCTGTTGTGGCCAGTGCGCTTATTGTGGCGAGGGAGCTTGCTCCCGCTGAGGTGCGAAGCGCCTCCAATAGATTGCGGCCGCTGCGCGCCCGAACGGGAGCAAGCTCCCTCGCCACAGGGACCGTGCCACGTTGACTCGTTAACCTTAAGTTACAAATCTCACCGCCGATTTAGGCTATACAGGAACAGCGCCCGAATAGTGGCTTTGTGCTGTCTGCGTGCGCCTGCCCATAACAATAACAACACTACCGGGAGACTCCCTTGTGAAGAGTTTGCTCTGGCCCGCCGTCGCCCTGATGAACCGCCTGAGCTTCGGCATGAAGTTCAGCCTGATCAGCGTGTTGTTTCTTGTGCCCATGCTGGCGACCAACTTCTTTCTGGTGCGCGATTCCTACCGCGAATTCCAGGGCACCCAGGTGGAGCTGCAAAGCCTCGACCTGCTGGGCAGCAGTCTGGCCCTGCGCCGGGATCTGGAAACCCTGAATAATCTGGTGCAGATCAATGCCAGCCTGGGGCAGTCCGGCAAGGCCGGCGACGTGGAGGCGAAGATCGGCACCCTTGAGCAGCAAGTCCTGGCACGCCTGCAAGGCATGACGGCCATGGCTGTGGAGCCTGAACAGGTCAGCGCCTTCGACGCCAAGCGCGACGAGATAATTGCCGCGTTCAAGGCCCAGCAGGCCGAAAGCTCGCTGCAAAGCAAAAGTGCACTGATCGGCAAGCTGCTCAACAGCGCCCAGATGTTCAACCAGATCATTGCCAGCCAGGCCGGGTTGAGTCGTGACAACCAGAGCGACATCCGTCAGCTCAGCGAGCTGATTGTCGGCACCACCCCAAAGGTCACTCAACTGCTGGGTGAGGGCCGTGCGTTGGGCGCGTCTTCATTGGGGCAGGGGTTCCTCAATTCGGCGGCGAGCACCCGCTTCGAAGAGTTGCTCGCGCAGATCGAAAAACTCCAGGGCGAATACGAGCTGAAACTGCAAGACGCCCTGGGGTCGAGCAAAGCCGCTGGGCAAGCCCTGGCCGAGCAGGCGGATGGCAGTAAGAGCACCCTCAAGAAAGCTTCGGAACTGATCGAAGAACAAGTGGTGATGGCCGACACCCTGGATGCGCCATGGCCGGCGTTCTTTGAACAGGTCAGTGGCCTGATGGAGCGTACCTACCGGCTGAACGACGCGACCCAGGCCTTTCTTGGCGTGCAGTTGCAACATCGCCTGGAGCAGAACCGCAGCCACATGGTGTTGCAAGCCGTAGCCCTGGCGGCGGTATTCCTGCTGATTTTTTACCTGTATGCCGGTTTCTACGCCTCGACCCGCACCACCCTCCAGCACTTGGGCCAGATGATGGACAAGGTGGCGGCGGGGGACATGACGGTGAATTTCGTCGCCCGTAGCAAGGACGAGCTGGGGGAGTTGGGTGAGGTGTTCAACGGCACGGTGGCGAAGATCCATGACCTGATCGAACAGGTCGGTCGCACGGTCGCCGAAGTCGAGCGTCAGGCCGGCCAGGTGGAAACGGTATCGGCCCGCAGCAACCAGGCGGTTGCCGGGCAGCGCAGCCAGATCGAACTGGTGGCCACCGCAATGAACCAGATGTCAGCCACCGCCCAGGAAGTGGCCCGCAGCGCCGCCGCAGCGGTCAGCAGCGCCCACAGTGTGAATGACGAGACCCTCAGTGGGCGTGGTCTGGTGGAATCCCAGCAGGGCAGCATCGCTCGCCTGGCCAGCGAGATCGACCAGTCGGTGCAGGTCATCAATCAGCTGGCAACTGACAGCCAGGCGATCAGCCGCGTGCTGGACGTGATCAAGAGCATCGCCGAGCAGACCAACCTGCTGGCCCTCAACGCCGCTATCGAAGCCGCCCGCGCCGGCGAGCAGGGGCGCGGCTTTGCGGTGGTGGCCGATGAGGTCCGGACCCTGGCCAAGCGGACCCAGCAATCGACCGAAGAAATCGAAGCGATGATCAGCCGCCTGCATGGCGGAGTAGGCGCAGCCGTCAAGGCGATGGGCAGCAGCCACGAAATGGCCAGCGGCACGGTCGGCCAGTCGGAGAAGGTCCAGCAGGCCTTGGAAAATATCCTCGGTGCGGTCGGCATGATCGTCGACCAGAACCAGCAGATCGCGGCGGCGGTGGAGCAGCAGACCGCCGTGGCCCACGACATTGACCAGAACATCGTCGAAATCAACCGCGCCGGCGAACGCACCGCCGAAGGCGCACACCAGACTGAGGATGCCAGCCGCGAACTGTCAGCCCAGGTGGTGCAGCTCAAGCAGTTGATCAATGCGTTTCGGGTTTAGCCAATAAAAGCCGCACCACCGCCTCCCTTGTGGGAGCGAGCCTGCTCGCGATAGCGGTCTGTCAGACACCATTGCGTTGCCTGATACACCGCATCGCGAGCAGGCTCGCTCCCACAGGGAAACGCGGTTACCACCCAAACAATTGGCGTGCGTTCTGAGTGCTGGCTTCGGCCAGCCGCTCAGGACTGATCGACATAATCTGCGCCAACGCCGCGCAAATGGCCGGCAGATGCGCCGGGCTGTTGCGCTGGCCGGGGAACATCGCCGGGGCCATGTCCGGCGAGTCGGTTTCCAGCACCACCGCCTCCAGCGGCAGTTGCGCCAGCACCCGGTGCATGCGCAGGGCCTGGGGCCAAGTGGCGGCACCGCCGAGGCCGAGCTTGAAACCCAGCTTGATGTATTCGCGGGCCTCCTCAAGGCTGCCGGCGAAGGCATGGATAATCCCCGCGCGCTTGAGGCCGATGCGCTTGAGTGTCGCGATGACGGCGGCATGGCTGCGGCGCACGTGGATCAGCACCGGCAGCTCGAACTGCGCCGCCAGTTGCAGTTGGGCCTCGAACAACGCCTGCTGGCGCTCACGGTCCAGGGTCTGGACGTAATAATCCAGGCCGATTTCCCCTACTGCGCACAACTGCCGATGCCCGGCCACGCGGGCCAGCCAGTCACGCAAATGCGTCAGGTCCTCGGGTTGATGCTGCTCCAGGTACACCGGGTGCAGGCCCAACGCGGCGTGCAGCTGCGGGTCGCTTTGTACCAGATCCCAGACCCGTTGCCAGTTGTTCCGATAGACCCCCAGCACCACCATCTCGCGGACTCCCAGCGCACGACTCTCGGCCAGCAGGGCCGGACGGTCCGCATCGAAGTCGGGAAAGTCCAGATGGGTGTGGGTGTCGATCAGCTCCATGGGTCAGCCTTGGTGAATGCGCTGCTTGAAAGTCCGCGCAATGGCCTGCACGCCCGGCTGGTAGTCATCGTTTTCGATGGCTGCCAGCGCAAGCTGCAGAGCCTTGTCAGCGATCAACTGATGCTGCTGGGACATGGCGTTGACCGGCAGCGGCAAAAAATCCAGCAGTTGCGTATCACCAAACGTGCCCAGGCGCAGCGGGCGCGACTTGAGCGGGAAGTCGTGCAGCGCGTCGAACACCCCTTGCAGCAGCACGTAGGAGGTGGTGATCAGCGCATCCGGCAAGTGGCCCAGGCGCGTGAGCATTTCTTCCATCAATTGCCGACCGCATTCACGGCTGAACGATTCGCCGTGCTCGATCAGCACCTGGCCCTCGAACCCGGCCAACGCGTCGCGAAAGCCTGCGGTCCGCTCCTGACTGATGCTCAGTTCGGGGCGGGCGCTGATCAGGGCGATCTGCCGGGGCTTGGTCTCCAGCAGGCTGCGGGTCAATTGGAGGCTGGCCTGGCGGTCATCGCTGATCACCGAGCAGAAATGCGCCGGCTCCATGACCCGGTCGATGGCGATGATCGGAATGCCCTTGGCTTGCAATTGCTGGTAGCTGTCGTCACCGGCCGGCAGGCAACTGGCGACGATCAGCGCATCGCAGCGTCGGGCACGGAACAGTTGCAGCAATTGCCGTTCGCTGTCGGGCGCATCGTCGGAGCTGGCGATCAGCAACTGATAACCCCTGGCTCGGGCGCCTTGCTCCAGCAGCTTGGCGATGCGCGCATAACTGGGGTTTTCCAGATCCGGCAGGATGAAGCCCAAGGTGCGCGTGTGTCGACTGCGCAGCCCGGCGGCCTGGGGATTGGGCGTGAAGCCGTGCTCCTCGACCACCGCCCGCACCCGTTCGACGGTGGCGCTGCTGATGCGTTGCTGTTCGGCCTTGCCGTTGATGACGTAGCTGGCCGTGGTCACGGACACACCGGCGAGCTGGGCGATATCACTGAGTTTCAACCCGGTTTTCCTTGTTTTTTCGAGTTTGCCCGACAATAAGGGCCATCCTACCCGATTCAAGATGACGGTCACCGCCCTGACACTGGCGACAAGTTGCACTTCAACGACAAGAGATTATCGAGTAACGTGCCAATCCTTCTAGATTAAACGTTTCAGCAAGCGTATTTTCAAGGCTGTCAGGATTTTTGGCCGTGCTGCCGCGATAGCGCCAAAAACCGTTCTGCGACGCTAAGCTGATTCCATTCAAAACAATACCTGGCGCCGACCGGACGCCAAAAAGGAGAAAGCATGCTCGAGCTCACTCTAGAGCAGATATCCATGGCGCAGACCGCCGTGGATAAAGACGCAGCGCTGCAACTGCTCGCTGACCGACTGGTGGCCGATGGTCTGGTCGCCGAGGGTTACCTCGCCGGCTTGCAGGCTCGCGAAGCCCAGGGCTCGACCTTTCTTGGGCAAGGGATTGCCATTCCCCACGGTACTCCGCAGACCCGCGACCTGGTGCACGCCACCGGCGTGCGCCTGCTGCAATTCCCCGAAGGTGTGGACTGGGGCGATGGGCAGATTGTCTACCTGGCCATCGGCATCGCGGCCAAGTCCGACGAACACCTGCGCCTGCTGCAACTGCTGACTCGCGCCCTCGGCGAGACCGACCTGGGCCAGGCCCTGCGGCGCGCCGGTTCTCCCGAGGCGCTGTTGAAACTGCTGCAAGGCGCGCCGCAGGAGCTGGCTCTGGATGCGCAGATGATCGGCCTTGGTGTGTCGGCCGATGATTTTGAAGAACTGGTCTGGCGTGGCGCCCGGTTGCTGCGCCAGGCCGACTGCGTGAGCAATGGTTTTGCCGGGGTCTTGCAGCAGGTCGAGGCGCTGCCCCTGGGCGACGGCCTGTGGTGGCTGCACAGCGAGCAGACTGTCAAGCGTCCGGGCCTGGCGTTCGTCACGCCGGACAAGCCCATCCGTTACCTCGGCCAACCCTTGAGCGGGCTGTTCTGCCTCGCCAGCCTGGGCGAGGCCCACCAGGCATTGCTGGAAAGGCTCTGTGCGCTGCTGATCGAGGGCCGCGGCCATGAACTGGGCCAAGCCACCAGCAGCCGCAAGGTGTTGGAAGTGCTCGGCGGTGAACTGCCCGCCGACTGGCCCAGCGCCCGCATCGGTCTGGCCAATGCCCACGGTTTGCATGCACGCCCGGCGAAGATCCTGGCGCAACTGGCGAAGAGCTTCGACGGCGAGATCCGCGTACGCATCGTCGACGGCCAGGACAGCGCCGTGTCGGTCAAGAGCCTGAGCAAGTTGCTGAGCCTGGGCGCCCGTCGCGGGCAAGTCCTGGAATTCATCGCCGAACCGAGCATTGCCGCCGACGCACTGCCGGCGTTGCTGGCGGCCATCGAGGAAGGCTTGGGCGAAGAAGTCGAGCCGCTGCCGCCACCGACCGCACCGCAAGAAACCATCGTAGCGGACGTCGCGACGGTCGTGCTGGCGCCCGAATCCGGCAGCCTGATCCAGGCGGTGCCTGCGGCTCCAGGCATCGCCATCGGCCCGGCTCACGTCCAGGTTCTGCAAGCCATCGACTATCCGCTGCGCGGCGAGTCGGCAGCCATTGAGCGTGAGCGTCTGCAAAAAGCGCTGAACCAGGTGCGCCGTGATATCGAAGGGCTGATCGAGCGCGCCAAGGCCAAGGCCATCCGCGAAATTTTCATCACCCACCAGGAAATGCTCGACGACCCGGAGCTGACCGACGAAGTCGACACCCGCCTGAAACTGGGTGAGAGCGCGCAAGCCGCCTGGATGGGCGTGATCGAAGCCGCCGCGAAGGAACAGGAAGCCTTGCAGGACGCCCTGCTTGCCGAACGTGCCGCCGACCTGCGAGACGTCGGTCGTCGGGTGCTGGCGCAGTTGTGCGGTGTGCAAACCCCGAACGAACCGGAGCAACCTTATATCCTGGTGATGGACGAAGTCGGTCCGTCCGATGTGGCGCGCCTGGACCCGACCCGCGTGGCAGGGATTCTCACTGCCCGTGGGGGCGCCACCGCCCACAGTGCGATTGTTGCCCGGGCCCTGGGCATTCCAGCGCTGGTCGGCGCCGGTGCTTCGGTCTTGCTGCTGGCGCCGGGCACTTCGCTGCTGCTCGACGGCCAGCGCGGCCGCCTGCACGTGGACCCGGACGCCGCCACCCTGCAACGGGCCGCGCAAGAACGCGATACCCGCGAGCGGCGCCTCAAGGTGGCCGCCGAACAGCGCCATCAACCGGCCGTGACCGGCGACGGTCACGCCGTGGAAGTATTCGCCAACATCGGCGAAAGCGCCGGCGTCACCAGTGCGGTGGAGCAGGGCGCCGAGGGTATCGGCCTGTTGCGCACCGAGCTGATTTTCATGGCCCACAACCAGGCGCCGGACGAAGCGACCCAGGAGGCCGAGTACCGCAAGGTCCTCGATGGCCTGGCCGGGCGGCCGCTGGTGGTGCGCACCCTGGACGTGGGCGGCGACAAACCGCTGCCGTACTGGCCGATCGCGAAGGAAGAAAATCCGTTTCTGGGCGTGCGTGGCATTCGCCTGACCTTGCAGCGTCCGCAGATCATGGAAGCGCAGCTGCGCGCTCTGTTGCGCTCGGCGGACAACCGCCCGTTGCGGATCATGTTCCCCATGGTCGGCAGCGTCGATGAGTGGCGCCAGGCCCGGGACATGACCGAGCGCCTGCGCCGGGAAATCCCCGTGGCGGACCTGCAACTGGGGATCATGATCGAAGTGCCGTCCGCCGCCTTGCTGGCGCCGGTGCTTGCCAAGGAAGTGGACTTCTTCAGCGTCGGCACCAACGACCTGACCCAATACACCCTGGCCATCGACCGGGGGCATCCGACCCTGTCGGCACAGGCCGATGGCTTGCACCCGGCAGTGCTGCAACTGATCGACATCACCGTGCGGGCGGCCCATGCCCATGGCAAGTGGGTCGGGGTCTGCGGCGAGCTAGCGGCCGATCCGTTGGCGGTGCCGGTGCTGGTGGGCCTGGGCGTGGACGAGCTGAGTGTCTCGGCCCGTAGCATTGCCGAGGTCAAGGCGCGGGTTCGTGAACTGAAACTTGCCCAGGTCCAGACCCTGGCCCAGTCGGCGTTGGCCGTGGGCAGCGCCGATGACGTGCGCGCATTAGTGGAGGCGCTGTAATGGCGAAGATTCTCACCCTGACCCTCAACCCGGCGCTCGACCTCACGGTAGAGCTGGCGCGCCTGGAGCCGGGGCAGGTCAACCGCAGCGATGCGATGCACAGCCACGCCGCCGGCAAGGGCGTGAACGTGGCCCAGGTACTGGCTGATCTGGGCCACACCTTGACGGTCAGCGGTTTTCTCGGCGAGGACAACGCCCAGCCGTTCGAGACGCTGTTTGCCCAGCGCGGTTTTATCGACGGGTTTGTCCGCGTGCCGGGCGAAACCCGCAGTAACGTCAAGCTCGCCGAACAGGACGGGCGCATCACCGACCTCAACGGGCCTGGCCCGGTGGTGGACGACGCCGCGCAACAGGCGTTGCTGGAGCGACTGGAACACATCGCTCCCGGCCACGACGCCGTGGTGGTCGCCGGCAGCCTGCCCCGCGGCGTCAGCCCGCAATGGCTGCAGGCGTTGATCACGCGCTTGAAAGCACTCGGTTTGAATGTGGCCCTGGACACCAGTGGCGAGGCCTTGCGCGTTGCGTTGGCCGCCGGGCCATGGCTGATCAAGCCGAACACCGAGGAACTGGCCGATGCGCTGGGGTGTGAAGTGGTCAGCGAGCAGGCCCAGGCCGAAGCGGCGCAGCGCCTGCACGCCCAAGGCATCGAACATATTGTGATTTCCCACGGCGCCGAGGGTGTGAACTGGTTCAGCGTCGGTTCGGCGTTGCATGCGTCGCCGCCCAAGGTCAGCGTTGCCAGCACCGTCGGCGCCGGGGATTCACTGCTGGCCGGCATGCTGCATGGCCTGCTCGGCGCGCACACCCCGGAGCAGACCCTGCGCAGCGCCACGGCCATCGCGGCGATGGCGGTCACGCAGATCGGTTTTGGCATCCACGACACCGCGTTGCTGGCGTCGCTTGAACAGGGCGTGCGCGTGCGCCCCCTGACAGAACAATAAGAGGGTTCGCAAGAATGAAATTAGCCATTGTGACGGCCTGCCCGAACGGCATGGTCACCAGTGTGTTGTGCGCCCGCCTGCTGGACGCGGCAGCCCAGCGCCAGGGTTGGAGCACCAGCGTCGAAGTGCATGATGCGGCCCATCCGGAACGCCAGTTGTCGGCGGCCACCCTGGAGGCGGCCGAGTGGGTGTTGCTGGTGACCAGCGGCCCGTTGGACCTGTCGCGGTTCGTCGGCAAGCGAGTGTTTCGCAGCACCCCGGCCCAGGCCCTGCAAGACGTCGATTCGCTGCTGCGCCGTGGTGCCGAAGAGGCCAGCGTGCTTCGCGAATCGGACGTGCTCGAACAGGCACCGGCGTCCTCGGTCTCGACCGAGCGCGCCCCGCGCCTGGTCGCCATCACCGCCTGCCCGACCGGCGTCGCCCATACCTTCATGGCCGCCGAAGCCTTGCAACAGGCGGCGACGCGGCTGGGCTACGACCTGCAAGTGGAAACCCAAGGCTCGGTGGGTGCGCGCAACCCGTTGAGCGCCGAAGCCATCGCGGCGGCCGATGTGGTGCTGCTCGCCACGGACATCGAAGTGGCGACCGAGCGTTTCGCTGGCAAGAAAATCTACCGCTGCGGCACCGGCATCGCCCTGAAACAGGCCGAGGCCACGCTGAACAAAGCCCTGGCCGAAGGCCGCCAGGAAAGCGTAGCGAGCGGTTCGGCCAGCCCGGCCAAGTCGGAGAAGACCGGGGTCTACAAGCACCTGCTGACCGGCGTGTCGTTCATGCTGCCGATGGTGGTGGCCGGTGGGTTGCTGATTGCGTTGTCGTTTGTCTTCGGCATTACCGCGTTCAAGGAGCCCGGCACGCTGGCGGCGGCGCTGATGCAGATCGGTGGCGACACGGCGTTCAAGCTGATGGTGCCGCTGCTGGCCGGCTACATCGCCTATTCCATCGCCGACCGTCCCGGCCTGGCGCCGGGGATGATCGGTGGATTGCTGGCAAGCACCCTGGGCGCCGGTTTCATCGGCGGGATCATCGCCGGTTTCCTCGCCGGTTACGCGGCTTTGGCGATCAACCGTTATGCCCGGTTGCCCCAAAGCCTGGAGGCTCTGAAGCCGATCCTGATCATCCCGCTGCTGGCGAGTCTGTTCACCGGCCTGGTGATGATCTACATCGTCGGCAAACCGGTAGCCGGCATGCTGGAAGGCCTCACGCATTTCCTCGACAGCATGGGCACCACCAACGCCATTCTGCTGGGTGTGCTGCTCGGGGCGATGATGTGCGTCGATCTTGGCGGGCCGATCAACAAGGCCGCCTATGCGTTCTCGGTGGGTCTGCTCGCATCGCAAAGCTATGCGCCGATGGCCGCGACCATGGCCGCCGGAATGGTGCCGCCGATTGGCCTGGGCATCGCCACCTTCATCGCCCGCCGCAAGTTCGCCCAGACCGAGCGCGAGGCTGGCAAGGCGGCGCTGGTGTTGGGGCTGTGCTTCATCTCCGAAGGTGCGATTCCGTTCGCCGCCAAGGATCCGCTGCGGGTGATCCCGGCGAGTATCGCCGGCGGTGCGTTGACCGGTGCGCTATCGATGTACTTCGGATGCAAACTCATGGCCCCCCACGGCGGGCTGTTCGTCATGCTGATCCCCAACGCCATCAACCATGCGCTGTTGTACCTGCTGGCAATCGTTGCGGGGAGCCTGGTGACCGGAGTGGCGTATGCGCTGCTCAAGCGGCCGGAAGCGGTGGAGATGGCGTTGGAGCCGGCGAAGGCCTGACCCGTTTTTTGAAGCAATGAGGTCCCTTGTGGGAGCGAGCTTGCTCGCGATAGCGGTGTATCAGTCGACAACTTGGTTGCCTGACACTCCGCCATCGCGAGCAAGCTCGCTCCCACATTGGTTTTGGGGCGGGCATAAATCCCTGTCACACCCACTTCACAGAGCCATGCTTAAGTTTTCCCATTTTCAAAGGAGAACACCATGAGCGAATTCGACCGGGACCGGCGTCGTGTGATACAGGCCGTGGGCGCAGGTTTGTTGTTGCCGGGGCTGGCGCCGGCGGTGATCGCTTCGGTCAAGGACCGTCCGCTGCTCACCGACGGTGTGCAATCCGGCGACTTGCAAGGCGATCGGGCGATGATCTGGAGCCGCAGCGACCGTCCGGCGCGGATGGTGGTGGAGTGGGACACCCGCAGTCACTTTCGCAATCCACGGCGTGTGGTCTCGCCGCTGGCCGACAGTCGCAGCGATTTCACCGCTCGGGTCGAGCTGACCGGGTTGCCCCGTGACCAGGCGATTTTCTATCGGGTACGGTTCGAAGACGCCCAGAGCGGTGTCGCCAGTGAACCCTGGTTCGGTCACCTGCGCAGCGTGCCGCAGTTCAAGCGCAACATCCGTTTTGTCTGGAGCGGTGACACGGTCGGCCAGGGCTTTGGCATCAACCCGGACATCGGTGGCATGCGCATCTACGAAGCCATGCGCCTGCGCCTGCCGGATTTCTTTATCCACAGCGGTGACACCATCTACGCCGACGGCCCGGTGCCGGCGCAGATCACCACCGAGGGCGGGCGCGTCTGGCGCAACCTCACCACGCAAGCCAAGAGCAAGGTCGCCGAGACGCTGGACGAGTATCGCGGCAACTACCGCTACAACCTGATGGACGAGAACGTACGGCGCTTCAACGCCGAGGTGCCGCAGATCTGGCAGTGGGACGACCATGAGGTGGTGAACAACTGGTCGCCGGGCAAGCAGTTGGACGAGCGCTACCAGACCAAGGATATCCACAGCCTCGTCGGACGTGCGCGTCAGGCCTGGCTGGAGTACGCGCCGATGCGCCTGCAAAAGGCCGACGGCGGCGGGCGGATCTACCGCAAGCTCGGCTACGGGCCGATGCTGGATGTGTTCGTGCTCGATATGCGCAGCTACCGTGAAGCCAACGACGCCAACCTGGGCGCGGCCAAGCCTTTCCTGGGGCGTGAACAGTTGAACTGGCTCAAGCGCGAATTGAAGCAGTCCCGGGCTCAATGGAAAGTCATCGCCGCCGACATGCCCATCGGCCTCGGCGTGCCCGATGGTGAAGTCAGCCCCGGCGTGCCGCGCTGGGAAGCGGTCGCCAACGGTGACCCGGGTCAGGCCCAGGGCCGTGAAGTGGAAATCGCCGAGTTGCTGGGCTTCCTGCGCAAGCATCAGGTGCGCAACTACGTCTGGCTCTCCGCTGATGTGCACTATTGCGCCGCCCACCACTACCATCCCGAACAAGCCGCGTTCCAGGATTTCGAACCGTTCTGGGAGTTCGTCGCCGGGCCATTGAACGCCGGCAGTTTCGGCCCCAACGCCCTGGACAAGACCTTCGGTCCCGAGGTGGTGTTCCAGAAAGCACCACCGGCCCAGAACACCTCGCCGTTTGCCGGGTATCAGTTCTTTGGCGAGGTGAACATCGACGGGTCTAGCGGGGAGATGAGCGTGGTGTTGCGTGATCTGGAGGGGGTGGCGGTGTTTGAGAAGAAATTGCAGCCGGTTTGACTGTGTTTCATTTCCTGTGGGAGCAAGTTCTGTGGGAGCGAGCTTGCTCGCGATGGCGGTGTGTCAGTTAACACTGCACTAGCTGACGATCCGCTATCGCGAGCAAGCTCGCTCCCACAGGGGACGGTGTGTTCTTGAGTCGGGGGGCTCAGTAAACGTCTCGCCGATACCGCCCTTGTTCGATTAGTTGCTGAACTTCCTCGGCCCCAAGGATTTCAGTAAGCGCCTGGTCCACCCCCGAAGCCATGCCTTGCAGGCTGCCGCAGATGTAGATCACCGCGCCGTCGGCCAGCCATTGCTTGAGCAGCGGGGCGGATTGGCGCAGGCGGTCCTGGACGTAGATTTTCTGTTGCTGGTCTCGGGAGAAGGCCAGGTCCAGGCGCTCCAGGTCGCCTGAAGCCACCCATTCCTCCAACTCGTCGCGGCAGTGGAAATCATGCTCGCGCTGGCGTTCACCAAAGATCAGCCAGTTGCGCTGCATGCCTTCGGCGACGCGGGCCTTGAGCAGGCTGCGCAGGCCGGCCAGGCCGGTGCCGTTGCCCAGCAGGATCATCGGCACGCCTTTGGCCGGCAGGTGGAAACCGCTGTTGCGCCGCAGCCGCAGGCTGATGGCGCTGCCCAGCGGCGCGTGTTCGGTGAGCCAGCCGGAGCCGATGCCCAGGTTGCCATCGGCGTGACGCTCCTGGCGCACCAGCAATTCCAGCACGCCGTCGGCCGGGATCGAGGCGATGGAGTATTCGCGCATCGCCAGCGGTGCCAGTGCATCCACCAGCGCCTGGGCGTGCAGGCCGACCAGATGAGCGCGATTTTCCGGCAACTGGCGGGTGGCCAGGGCCTGCTCGAGGCTCAGCGACAAGCCGTCGACCTGCACCCGGGCCTGGCCGGCGATGCCCAGGCCATCGAGGAAATGTTCTATGGCCCAGGGATCGTTGCGTGGCAGGATCTCGACCAGGTCACCGGCCAGCCAACTGCTCGGGCCGGGCGCGGTGAGGCCCAGCAGGTATACGCCCGAGCCGCTGCTGTCGGGGTTGAGCAGGCTGCGTTGGGTCAACGTCCAGTTCTCGAAACTCGGCGCCTGCCAGGTGTCCGCGGGCGTCTGGCCGGTCAGTTCCGCCAATTGCTGTTGCCAATGACGCAGGGCGTAGGGGTCGCCGCTGTCGACTTCCACCGGGGCGAACAAGGTCTTGCCGCCGTGCTCCGCCAGCCACGTGTGCAAGCGTCGGGCAAAGCCGCAGAAATTTTCGTACTGGCGGTCGCCCAGGCCCAGCACCGAATACTGCAGACGCTCCAGGCTCAAGGCCCGGCCCAGTACCTTGCGCTCGAATCCCCGGGCGCTGTCCGGCCCCTCGCCGTCGCCGAAGGTGCTGACCACGAACAAGGCATGGGTGGCGTTGCTCAGGTCCCGGTCGTTGACGTTCGCCAGCGGCTGGACGTTTACCGGCAACCCGGCGGCCTGGAGCTGGCCGGCGGTCTGCCAGGCCAGTTGCTCGGCGAAACCGCTCTGGCTGGCAAAGCCGATCAACCACGCCGGGGCATTGCCGGGGTTGCCTGCGAGTGCCCGGCGGGCTTGGCTGGCCTGGCGCTTCTTGCGTCGGCGATCCAGGTACAACAACCAACCGGTGATGAAGAACAACGGCATGGTCAGCGCGGCCAGGGTCACCAGGATCCGTCCGGCCAGACCGAAATAGCTGCCGACGTGCAGCGCATAGATGCTGGTGAGCAGTTGCGCCTTGAGGCTCTTGTCGCTGTAGCGGCTATGACGGCTGACGGCCCCGGTGGTCGGGTCGAGCATGAGCTGGTTCAAGGCCCGGTCGTGGGGAGAGTTTTTCAGCATGTAGAACACGGTCGCCGGTTGCCCGGCCACCGGTGGCATGCGCACGTTATAGCTGGACAGGTCGGGGCCGGCAGCGCTGTAGATGCTGCTCCACATGGCGCGGTAGTCGGCCACGGGTGGCGGGCCGCTCGGTGCCGGGCCACGGTTGCGTACCCGTTCTTCCTTAGGCGAATCGGAGAGCAGCTGGCTGACGGCTTTGTTGTACCAATCGTAGGACCAGGTCAACCCGGTCAGCGCCGCCAGCAGATAGAACAGCAGGCACCAGGTGCCGGCCACCGAATGCAGGTCCCAATTGAAACTGCGGCCTTTTTTCCTCCAGTCGAGGGTCAGCCAGGCGCGCCAGCTTCGCCATCGGCGCGGCCAGCGCAGGTACAGGCCGGACAGGCAGAAAAACACCAGGATCAGTGTGCAGGCCCCGGTGATCTGCCGGCCTACGTCATCCAGGGTCAGGACCCGGTGCAGCCTCAGCAGCAGGCCGAAGAAATCCTGGCCCACCACATCGCCGAGGAACTGCGCGTTGTAGGGATTGAAATAGCGCATCGGGCCGCGCTTTTCCCCGGGCGGCGCGGTGAAAATTACCCGGGCGGCGTTGCCGCTGTCGGTCTCGACCCAGAGCATGGAAACGGTTTTACCGGACGCGGCCTCGATCTGTTCCACCAGCTCGGCAGGCGGCAGGACGCCGGCCGGTTGTTTCTCGACCGTCAGCACCTGCGGATTCAGCGCCCGCAGGATCTCGTCCTGGAACGACACCGCCGCCCCGGTAATGCCCATCAACGCCAGGACCAGCCCGGCACTGATGCCGAAAAACCAGTGCAACTGGAACAGGGTTTTCTTCAACACGTCGCCCGCCTTGTTCAATCAATACTGTTCATCACGGCGCGCATTATGCCGTGTGTTATCGAGAAGCATTCATAAACACACAATAAAGCCCCGCTCATGGGGATGAGCGGGGCTTATTGCGTTATCTGTCGTGGCAACCGTGGCGAGGGAGCTTGCTCCCGCTGGGCTGCGCAGCAGCCCCTTGGAGGACTCAGCCGCTCAGCCCGAAATACCGCAGCGCCGAATCTCAGGGCTGCTTCGCACCCCAGCGGGAGCAAGCTCCCTCGCCACAGGTTTCACCTTGTTCCTGAACTAAACAGTTTCATCAGGCCCCAGCCCAGGTGTTGCGCCTGAATCATGGCTCCAATCAGAAATGGAAATTGGTACTCAACAACGCCGTGCGCCCTGCCGCCTGGTTGGCGAAGTGCGTCGAGAAGGCTTTGTCGTAGTAGGTTTCGTCGGTCAGGTTCTGCACGTTGAGTTGCAGGTCCAGGTTCTTGCTGACCTTGTAGTTGGCCATGGCGTCGTAGCGCACGTAGGAGTCGACCATCGTGGTATTTGCCACGCTGCCGAATACGTCGTCCACATAGAACGCGCCGCCGCCAATGGTCAGTTTCGGCGTGATCGCGTAAGTGGTCCAGACGCTGGCACTGTTCTTCGGCGTGTTCGGTAGTTCATTGCCGTCGGTGACGCTCAGCGGGCCGCCATCGACCTGTTCGCTGTCCAGGTAGCTGTAGCCGGCGAACACTTGCCACTTCTCGGTGATCTTGCCGCTGGCCGACAGTTCGAGGCCGTCGACCCGGGTGGTACCGGCGTTCTCATAGGTGGTGGCGTCGACCTGGACGCGCGCGTTCTCCTTCTCGGTGCGGAAGATCGCCGCAGTCAGCGAGAGACGGTCGTTGAGCAGGTCCCACTTGGTGCCGATTTCGTAGTTCTTGGTAGTTTCCGGCTCCATGTCGCTCTTGAGCAGGTTGCCGTTGCGATCCGGGGTGCCGCCCAGCGGGTTGCCTTCAGTGCCTTCGCCGACCATGTTGCCCGGCGGTGTCGCCGAGGTGGCGTAGGAGGCGTAGATGCTGCCGTTGTCTGCCGGTTTCCAGACCAGGCCAAACTGGCCGGTGATGAATTCGCTGGTGTCGTCGCCCTTGGAAGTGGTGGTGCCGGCGGCGTTATAGGTCTTGTACTTCGTGTCGAAGTGGTCGTAGCGCAGGCCCATGTTCACCAGCCACTGTGGCGACAGTTCCAGGGTATCGAACGCATAGAGCGCACGGGTGACGCTGGTGGTTTCGGTGCCGGCGTAATTGCGCGCGATGCGGCCATTCCACGGATCGTTCGGGTTCGGGTTCGCCAGCGAGGTGCAGTTGTAGCCGCTCGACGCGCCGATCATCGATGGCCGGCAGTTAGTGTTCGCCGCAGTGGTGGCGGGCACGGTGTCGGTGTTGACGGTGTAGGAGGATTTTTCACCGGTCTCGCGGCTCAACTCGATGCCGGTGGAGAAACTGTTCTTGAACCCGGCGACATAGAAATCACCGAACAGATCGGTCTGGTTGGTGGTGGTGTCGACGTTGCTGACCCGGCTGTTCGCCCGGCGCCATACGCTGCCGTTGTTGACGTTGCCCTTGCTGTCGTCGGGCTGGGTCAGGATGTAGTCCTGGGAAGTCGAGCCGTGGCGCAGGGTGTTCTTGACCGTCAGCGCATCGCTCAAGTCGTGCTCGATGGCGAAGGTGGCGGTGTCGGCGCGGGTCTTGCGGAAGTCGCGGTCGCTCAGGCCGTAGAAATTGCTGCTGTCGCCGCCGTCGTCGGGTTTGTCCGGGTTGGACTTGGTGCGGTTGGCCGACAGACCGGAGGCCGGCATGCTGTAGGGAATGCCGGAGTCCGGCAGGTCGTTGCTTTCCAGGTGGTAGTAGTCGAGGTTGACGCGGGTGTCGGTGCCCAGGCCGAAGGCCAGCGACGGCGCGATGCCCCAGCGGTCGTAGTCGACCTTGTCGCGGCCGGCGACGTTGCTTTCATGGCTCATCAGGTTCAGGCGCCCGGCGGCGCTGTCGCTGAACTGATAGTTGCCATCGAGGGTGTAGCGCTGGGTCTGGTCCGAACCCCAGGTGAAACCGCCGTCGAAGGAATCGCCCAGGTGCGCTTTCTTGCTGACCAGGTTGATGGTGCCGCCGGCTGCGCCGCGACCGCCGACCGCCGAGTTCGGGCCCTTGCTGACCTCGATGGATTCCACGGCGAAAATCTCGCGGCTTTGCGAGCCGGTGTCGCGCACGCCATCGAGGTAGGTGTCGCCCTGGGCGTCGAAACCGCGAATGAACGGGCGGTCGCCTTGAGGGTTGCCACCTTCACCGGCGCCGAAGGTGATGCCGGGCACGGTGCGCAGGGCGTCCTGCATGTTGAGCGCGCCGGTGTCCTTGAGCACTTGCTGAGGGATCACCGTCACCGAGCGTGGCGTGTCCACCAGCGGCGCGGTGTATTTAGGGGAAGAGGCTTTTTCCACCTGGTAGGACGTGGTGTCCTGGGCTTCGCCGGTGATGCTGGTGGCATCCAGGGCAATGGCGTTGCGCGAGGCCTTTTCGTCGGTCGGTTGGGCCGCCTGGGCCATCTGGGCCGCCGTCGTTGCGCTGAGCGCGACGCCGATGGCGGAGGCCAGCAAACGAGGCGTGCTGACCGGTAATTGTAGTGCTTGCCGCGACATGAAAATTCCCCTCCCCAAGGTTTCGAGGCCGCGGAATATAGGGTAAACAGGTCTTTGTATCAATTGCGAAACATTGCTATTTGAGACGAATTTACATTCTTTACAATTGGTCTTTCCGGTTTTGAATCAGTGGGGCGTCATGGGGGTTGTGCACAGTCAATAAGAATCACTACCATTGGCGCCCTTTTTATCCACAGGTGCGAATGCCAATGTTGCTGCATATTCCCGGCGTGTTTTCTCCTGAAGAAGTGCAGCGGATCCGCGAGGCGCTGGAGCAGGCCGAATGGGCGGACGGCAAGGCCACCGCCGGTTACCAGTCAGCCAAGGCCAAGCACAACCTGCAACTGCCCGAGGGGCATGCCCTGGCGAAAGAAATCGGCGCGGCGATGCTTGAGCGACTGTGGAAAAATCCGTTGTTCATGTCGGCGGCGCTGCCGCACAAGGTGTTCCCGCCGCTGGTGAACTGCTACACGGCCGGTGGCAGCTTCGATTTCCATATCGACAACGCCGTGCGCCAGCCAAAGGGCAGCGCCGAACGAGTTCGCACGGACCTTTCGGCCACGCTGTTCTTCAGCGATCCGCAGGATTACGACGGCGGTGAACTGGAGATCCAGGACACCTACGGCACCCAGCGAGTCAAGTTGCCGGCCGGCGACATGGTGCTGTACCCGGGGACCAGCCTGCACAAGGTCAATGCCGTCACCCGCGGGGCGCGCTACGCCTCGTTTTTCTGGACCCAGAGCCTGGTGCGCGAAGACAGTCAGCGGGCGCTGCTGTTCGAGATGGACGGAGCGATCCAACAATTGACCCGTGACATGCCGGATCATCCTTCGCTGATTCGCCTCACCGGCACTTATCACAACCTGTTGCGCCGCTGGGTCGAGGTCTGAGTGACGGATTTTCGCCTGCGTCGGCAAGAGCTGCTCGATGGTGACGGCCTCAAGGCCATGCTCGATGAGAGCCCGACGCGAGCGGCCCAGGCGATCCTGATCGGTGCTCGCGAAGGTGTGCTGCAAGCCCAGGCATGGCTGGGGCAGATCCTGCTCGACGGCCACGGCATCGAGCAGGACCCGCCGCTGGCCGTGCGCTGGTTCGCCATTGCCGCCGGGCGCGGGCACCTGATGGCGCGCAACATGCTGGGGCGTTGCCATGAACACGGTTGGGGTTGCACCGCCGATGCCGCGCGTGCCGCCGAACATTATCGCCTGGCCGCCGAAGCCGGCCTGGACTGGGCGATGTACAACTACGCCAACCTGCTGGCAACCGGACGCGGCGTACCTGAGGATCAGCCGCAAGCGTTGCGCCTGTATCGCCGCGCCGCGGAACTGGGCCATGCCAAGTCGATGAACCTGCTGGGTCGCTACCTGGAGGAGGGGCGTTATTGTCCGACCGATCCCCAGGCTGCCGTGCAGTGGTATCGACGTTCGGCCGAAGGTGGCGATTTTCGCGGGCAGTTCAGTTATGGCTGCGTGCGGCTGGCCGCCGGAGAGGCCGAGGAAGGTATCGTCTGGTTGCGTCGGGCGCTGGAGGGCGGCAACCTCAATTTTCTGCACGCCGCGACGCAGGCATTGCAAGGCGCCGGGTCGCCTGAGCTGGAGCCGTTGATCGAGGCTTACAAGGCTCGCCTCGCCCAAATGCAGGGCACATGAAAAAGCCCGTGACATCGGTCACGGGCTTTCGCATACAACGGACAGCAGCTTAAACGTAGAACGACTTCAGTGGCGGAAAGCCGTTGAATTCCACTGCACTGTAGCTGGTGGTGTAGGCACCGGTGGAGAGCCAGTACAGGCGATCACCGATGGCCAGGTTCAGCGGCAGGCCGTACTTGTAGTTTTCGTACATGATGTCGGCGCTGTCGCAGGTCGGGCCGGCGATGACCACTTCTTCCATCTCGCCTTTCTTCTCGGTCCAGATCGGGAACTTGATGGCTTCGTCCATGGTTTCGATCAGACCGGAGAACTTGCCCACGTCGGTGTAGACCCAACGCTCGACGGCAGTGCGCGATTTACGCGCCACCAGCACCACTTCGCTGACCAGGATGCCGGCGTTGGCGATCAACGAACGGCCCGGCTCCAGGATGATTTCCGGCAGGTCGTCGCCGAAGTCTTCCTTGAGGAAGCGGATGATTTCCTCGGCGTAGGTTTCCAGGCTGTTGGTGCGGGTGATGTAGTTGGCCGGGAAGCCACCGCCCATGTTGATCAGCTTCAGGACAATGCCGTCTTCTTCCTTCAGGCGCTCGAAGATCACCTTGACCTTGGCGATCGCTGCGTCCCAGACGCTGATGTCGCGCTGTTGCGAACCGACGTGGAACGAGATGCCGTACGGCACCAAGCCCAGGTCACGGGCGAGGATCAGCAGGTCCATGGCCATGTCGGTCTGGCAGCCGAACTTGCGCGACAACGGCCAGTCAGCGGTGGTCGAGCCTTCGGTGAGGATGCGCACATAGACTTTCGAGCCCGGCGCGGCCTTGGCGATGTTGCGCAGGTCGGCTTCGGAGTCGGTGGCATACAGGCGCACGCCCTTCTCGTAGAAGTAGCGGATGTCCTTGGATTTCTTGATGGTGTTGCCGTAGCTGATCTGGTCCGGGGTTACGCCGCGGCTCAAGACCTTGTCCAGCTCATAGATCGAGGCGATGTCGAAGTTCGAGCCTTTTTCCTTGAGCAGGTCGATGATTTCCACCGCCGGGTTGGCCTTGACGGCGTAATACACCTTGGCGAATTCGAAACCGGCGCGCAGGTCGTCATAGGCCTGGGCGATCATCGCGGTGTCGATCACCACGAACGGGGTTTCCTGCTTGTCAGCGAACGCTTTCATCTTCTGGAAAGTTTCGCGCGCGAAATAATCTTCGACCTGGATCGACATACTTGGGACTCCTACTGGCAAACATCAGGATCAATGGGTGTGAAGGCTGGCAGCCTTCGTGAACGTCCTCCGTATCCCCACTTTGGTTCGCCTACTTCCCAAGGCATTGCCGCCGAAAGCAAAAAGGCCATCCAGGTCGTTTGAGAGCTACTGCGTGCTGTGCGCCTTCGGCGCTACGCGAGCAATACTGCGTTGGAAAGAGGCTCGGAATGCTCATTTACAACCGTAAAGTCGCACGCGACCCCGGCCGTTCCTCGCCTCTTCCCGCCTTGTCTTGCCTGCGCTCGCTACGCTCTCAAACGACCTGGCTCTGGGGATGCCCTTGGCCTTGCTGTCTCGTCGTCAGTACTTGAGCCGGATGGATCGTTTCCAGCATGGACGTTCGGCGCGAACTTTAGGGCGTGAGGGGCCTGAGATCAACTAAAAATGTCGCGTTTTTGCACGCATTCGTCGTGCGGTGCGGGACAGCTCCTGATGTAACCGACCTGTGTGACGGATTGATGTTCCCGTGGATGAGACATTCGGGACCGCTGAGCGGCTTTTGCCCTTGTGGCGAGGGAGCTTGCTCCCGCTTGAGTGCGGAGCGCTCATCGCTTTTTCTGGGGCCGCTTCGCGACCCAGCGGGAGCAAGCTCCCTCGCCACAAGAGCAAAACCCATCCCCCAGGAGGGCGGGAACAGGAATCAGGCTTGCGCAATCTCGGCCGGCGAGACGATGCTGGTCTTGCCGCCACGGGACTTGCCGGAACTCAGGTACTCGGCAATCGACTCCTGGGTCACCTCGCCGAGGAACACCCGCTCGGCGTCCATCACCGGCAGCCACGAGCGGTTGAACTCGTACATGCGCGACAGCAGGATCCGCAGGTGCTCGTCATAGGCCGCCGTGGCGTTGAACTCGCGCAGGTACTGCGCGCAGGTGCCGGGCTGGCGGAACAGGTCGCGACGGCGCACATAGCCCAGGGCCTTGTTCTCGGCGCAGGTGACCACCACATAGCGCCGGTCGTGCTCATCCATCAGTTCCAGCGCCTCGGCCACCGGCGTCTCGGGGCTGACCGACGGGGCGTTGTCCGCCGCGTCCTCGGCCTTGACCAGCAACAGCCGCTTGAGGGTGCTGTCCTGGCCGACGAAATTGCTGACGAACTCATCGGCCGGATGCGCCAGCAGCGTGTCCGGGTGGTCGCACTGGATCAGCTTGCCGGCGCGGAAAATCGCGATCTTGTCCCCCAGCTTGATAGCTTCGTCGATGTCGTGGCTGACCATGATCACGGTCTTGTTCAGCGCCCGCTGCATTTCGAAGAACTCGTTCTGGATCATCTCGCGGTTGATCGGGTCCACCGCGCCGAACGGTTCGTCCATCAGCAGCAGCGGCGCATCGGCCGCCAGGGCGCGGATCACGCCGATCCGTTGCTGCTGGCCGCCCGAGAGTTCCCGTGGGTAGCGATGCAGGTACTGCTTGGGTTCGAGCTTGATCATGCTCATCAGCTCGCGGGCGCGGTCGTGGCATTTCTGTTTGTCCCAGCCGAGCAGCTTGGGCACCACGACGATGTTTTCTTCGATGGTCATGTTCGGGAACAGGCCGATCTGCTGGATCACGTAGCCGATGTTGCGGCGCAGGGTCACTTCGTCCAGGCCGGTGGTGTCTTCGCCGTTGATCAGCACCTTGCCCGAGGTGGGCGGAATCAGCCGGTTGATCATCTTCAGCGTGGTGCTCTTGCCACAGCCCGATGGCCCGAGGAACACGCAGATCTCGCCTTCGTTGACGGTCAGGTTCACCGAGTCCACGGCTTTGACATCCTTGCCGTTGCTCTTGAAGGTTTTGCTGAGGTTTTGAAGTTCGATCATTTGGTTAATCCTTTTGGAGTCAGCGAGCGTTGCAGCCATTGCAGGAGCAGGTCGGCGAAGATGGCCAGGAGGCTGACCAGCACGGCGCCGACGATCAGCATCGACATGTCGCTGCGGCTGATGGAAGCGAGGATGAGCACGCCCAGGCCACCGGCGCCGATGGTGGCGGCGATGGTCATGACACCGATGTTCATGACCACGGCGGTGCGCACGCCGGCGAGGATCACCGGCACGGCGATGGGCAGTTCGACCATGCGCAAGCGCTGGCCGAAGGTCATGCCGATACCGCGGGCAGCTTCGCGGATGCCGGGTTCCACGCCGGTGAGCGCGAGGTAGGTGTTGCGCATGATCGGCAACAGCGAATAGAGAAACACTGCGGTGATCGCCGGCATCGGGCCCAGGCCTTGGCCGAATTTCGAATAGAACGGCAGCAACAGGCCGAACAGGGCAATCGAGGGAATCGTCAGCAGCACCGTTGCGCTGGCCTGTAGCGGGCCGGCCAGCGCCGGGAAGCGGGTCATGAAAATCCCCAGCGGCACGCCGATGACAATCGCCAGGGTCACGGCGATGCCCACCAGCGTGACATGCTGCCAGGTCAGGTGGATGACCTGCTGCCAGTCCAGATGGGAAAAGGCGTTCAACAGTTCCATGGCTTTTCCTCTTCAGTTGATAGGCTGCTGGCGCAGGAAGTCGGCGGCAACGGTGGAAGGGCTTTCATGATCGACGTCCACGCGGGCGTTGAGCTGGCGCATGGTTTCGTCGTCGAACAACTCGGCCAGGGGCTTGAGTTGGTCGGCCAGTTGCGGGTGCTCGTCGAGGAACGCCTGGCGCACCACCGGTGCGGCGGTGTAGTCGGGGAAGTAATGCTTGTCATCTTCGAGCAACTTCAGCTTGAACGCGTTCAGCCGGCCATCGGTGGTGTACACCAGGCCGGCGAACACCTGGGCGTTGCGCAGGGCGGTGTAGACCAGCCCGGCGTCCATCTGCCGGATGTTCTTGCGCGTGAGGTTCAGGCCGTATTGCTCGACCAGGCCGGCCAGGCCGTCGGAGCGGTTGGCGAACTCGGTGTCCAGCGCCACCAGGTGGTTCTCGTCCGCCTCGGCCTGTAGCACGGCGTTCAACTGGCTGATGCTGTTGATCTGCGGATATTGGCGGGCGACCTTTTCCGGCAGGGCCAGGGCGTAGGTGTTGCTGAATCTCGACGGCGTCAGCCAGGCCAGGCCCTTTTTCGCATCGAGTTCCTTGACCCGCGCATAGGACTGGGCGCTGTCGAGTTTCTCGGTGACGTGGTTGTAGGCCACCAGCGACACGCCGGTGTACTCCCACAGCAGATCCAGTTGCCCGGTTTCGTGGGCGCTGCGGGCCAGGTTGCTGCCCAGGCCGCCGGTGATCTGCGCGTCGTAGCCTTTGCTGCGCAGGTATTGCGCGGTGATTTCCGCCAGCAGGGTCTGTTCGGTGAAGACCCGGGCTCCAAGGCGAATGACGGGTTTTTCAGCGGCTTGGGCGAATCCGGCCAGCAGCAGGACACAGCCCAGGATCAAGCTCAACTTCTTCATAACGATTCCTTATCCAGCCTGGCTTTATGAGGCGCGCAGACCGCGCTCCAGCCAGAGGCGGCTGGCCAGTGTCACCAAGCCGTCGAGCAGCAGCGCCAGCAGGGCGGTGCAGGCCGCGCCGAGCAGCAGCTGTGGCTGGTTGTTCAGGGCGATGCCGGGGAAGATCAGGCTGCCCAGGCTGTTGGCGCCAATCAGGAACGCCAGCGGGGCGGTGCCGACGTTGATCGCCAGGGCCACGCGCACGCCGCCGACGATGATCGGCACGGCGTTGGGCAACTCGACTTGCCACAGCACCTGGCGTGGGGTCATGCCGATACCGGTGGCGGCTTCCTTGAGCGAGCCCTGAACGTTCTTCAGGCCTTCGTAGGTGTTGCGCACGATGGGCAGCAGCGAGGCGAGGAACAGGGCGAAAATGGCCGGACCGCTGCCGATGCCCAGGAAGCCCAGGGCGATGGCCAGGACGGCCAGGGGCGGCACGGTGTTGCCGATGTTGAAGACTTGCATGAAGCGTTCGGCGCGCCCGACCATGCCGGGGCGGCTCAGGCCGATGCCGGCCGGGATGCCGACAATCAGGGCGGCGAGCATGGAGGCAAGGACCAACAGCAGGTGCGCTTGCAGGTAGAACAGCAGATCGTCGCGGTAACGTTGGATCGTCTCGATGCCGATCCAGTGGACCAACAGGGCCAGGAGCGCGACGACGACCGCACCTCCCATCAGCCCTTTGCCATAGCGGATAGCCACAGGCGGACTCCTTTGTCTTTCAGTCGGCGCACGCGATCCCGGGCGGCAAGCCATCACTGGTTGCCGGGAAAGCGTTCGCGAGAAGCAGCTCTTTTCACCACCGGAAACGGCAGATGATTCGAGCCATGAGCGCAGCCACGTCAGGCTAACTTGCTGATTTTTCAGTGCCTGACGCGAATCTGTATCAGGGGGGTGGACGTCTCTACGGACCAAAAGGTTCCCCTGTCGGGGCCGATCAGGCCACCCTGCAGGTGCTCAACGGTTCGGTTCCTGGCACAACTTGAGCTATAATCGCCGCCCTTTTTTGAATCACCAGCCAGGCGATTTCCCATGACCCAACAGGCCGCCGAAGTCGCGAAACGCCGCACTTTCGCCATTATTTCCCACCCCGATGCCGGTAAGACCACCATCACCGAGAAGCTTTTGCTGATGGGCAAGGCGATTGCCGTCGCCGGCACGGTGAAGTCGCGTAAATCCGACCGCCACGCCACGTCCGACTGGATGGAGATGGAAAAACAACGGGGTATTTCCATTACCACGTCGGTCATGCAGTTCCCGTATCGCGACCACATGATCAACCTGCTCGACACCCCGGGCCACGAAGACTTCTCCGAAGACACCTATCGCACCCTGACAGCCGTGGACTCGGCATTGATGGTCCTCGACGGCGGTAAGGGCGTCGAACCACGGACCATCGCGCTGATGGACGTCTGCCGCCTGCGGGACACCCCGATTGTCAGCTTCATCAACAAACTCGACCGGGACATCCGCGACCCGATCGAACTGCTCGACGAGATCGAAGCGGTGCTGAAGATCAAGGCGGCACCGATCACCTGGCCGATCGGTTGCTACCGCGATTTCAAGGGCGTCTACCACCTGGCCGACGACTACATCATCGTCTACACCGCCGGTCACGGGCATGAGCGCACCGAAACCAAGATCATCGAAAAACTCGACTCCCCCGAAGCCCGTGCGCATTTGGGGGACGAGTACGAGCGTTTCGTCGAACAACTGGAACTGGTGCAGGGTGCCTGCCATGAATTCAACCAACAGGAATTCATCGACGGCCAACTGACCCCGGTGTTCTTCGGTACCGCGTTGGGCAACTTTGGCGTCGACCATGTGCTTGACGCCGTGGTGGACTGGGCCCCGCGTCCGCTGCCCCGGGTTGCCAACGAGCGCACTGTGGAGCCGGTGGAAGAGAAGTTCTCAGGCTTCGTGTTCAAGATCCAGGCGAACATGGACCCCAAGCACCGCGACCGCATCGCCTTCATGCGCATCTGCTCCGGCAAGTACGAGAAAGGCATGAAGATGCGCCACGTGCGCACCGGCAAAGACGTGCGCATCGGCGACGCCCTGACGTTCTTCTCCTCCGAACGTGAGCAACTTGAAGAAGCGTTCGCCGGTGACATCATCGGCCTACACAACCACGGCACCATCCAGATCGGCGACACCTTCACCGAAGGCGAAACCCTGGGCTTCACCGGCATCCCGCACTTCGCCCCGGAACTGTTCCGCCGCGTACGCCTGAAAGACCCGCTCAAGTCCAAGCAACTGCGCCAGGGCTTGCAGCAACTGGCCGAAGAAGGCGCCACCCAGGTGTTCTTCCCGGAGCGCAGCAACGACATCATCCTCGGCGCCGTGGGTGTGCTGCAGTTCGACGTGGTCGCCAGCCGCTTGAAAGAGGAATACAAGGTCGAGTGTTCCTACGAGCCAATCACCGTGTACTCGGCCCGCTGGGTCGATTGCAGCGACAAGAAGAAGTTCGAGGAATTCTCCAACAAGGCCGTGGAAAACCTTGCCCTGGACGGCGGCGGCCACCTGACCTACCTGGCTCCGACCCGGGTCAACCTGGCATTGATGGAAGAACGCTGGCCGGATGTGAAATTCCGCGCGACGCGTGAGCATCACTAGACGCTGAGTTTGCAGCATCGAAAAACCCCGTTGTGAAAGCAGTGGGGTTTTTTGTTGCCCCTCGATTGGCCTCTCCCACAGTTGGACTTTGGTCCAGCCGGGAGAGATAAGTCGGCTGTGAGGCCGCCATCGCGAGCAAGCTTGCTCCCACATGAAATCTTCAGTGAACAAAAAATCTTGCTCCCGACGCAGATCCCGTGTGGGAGCGAGCCTGCTCGCGATGGCGTCGGGTCAGCAGTATTGATGCTGACTGAGGCACCGCAATCGCGAGCAGGCTCGCTCCCACAATGGATCGGGTTACAACCGTAAAGAATTGGTCGGCTGTCAGGCCGTCTTCGCGAGCAAGCCCGCTCCCACAGGATTCAGGTACAGCCGGAAAAGTCAGGTCGGCCGTTAGGCCGCCTCGCTTTTGCTTTGCTTTGGCTTCTGATCTTGAGCGCCCCATCAACCACAAGGGCCGAACGCAGGCATTGCGCAGTGGGCATCCCGGCATGGATGCCGGGATAGCCGCGCAGGGCCATGGATGGCCCATCGCGGCGGGCCCACGGAGCAATGCCGGAGTGAGGGAACACCGAGCGTAAGCGAGGTGCCCAGTGGTGGGGCAAAGCGCTTTTGGTTACTTTTGACGCCTTTCAAAAGTGACCCGCCGTAAAGGCGGAACCGTAAGAAGCCGTTACCGCAGCAATGGATATGTCCCGGTCAACAAAACCCACGCCAGGCCGCAATCGCGAGCAGGCCAGCTCCCACAGAAAATCACATTCCAGCCATAACCGTTCGAACTAACCCCTATTCGAAAGCGGTCTGTCAGCCAGGGGCATTCTGACTGGGGTTCTGCGTCCTACTCTTAGTGAGCCAGCCTGTTCAGGACTGTTTCCTGGACGCCGTCGGGCCGCGGCTTCATTCACATGAGAGGGAATCGCTTATGAACAGGTTTCTACGCGTCATGTTGTTGCTGAAAGTCGTGGTCATGCTGTCCCTGGGCTCTACGGCCGCATGGGCTGAATGCGAAGAGCATGAAAAGCACGCTTCGAGTGGGCAGGTCGCGCAGGAGGAACTGCTGCTGGCCGCCAATGAGCAGCAAGACCCCGGCGACCAGGATGATGACGATTCGACCATCGACCAGCAGGATCCTGACGACGGTGGCGATGAAGAAGAGAGCAAGTCCTGAGTTCTACACCGACCCCGTGGCGAGGGAGCTTGCTCCCGCTGGAGTGCGCAGCAGTCCCCCAAAAGGGCCGCTTCGCGACCCAGCGGGAGCAAGCTCCCTCGCCACAGGGTGGCGGTGTTGTCCTTGTGAACAACACTGCCCGTCTAACCAGGCTCCTTACGCCGCGCCGTCGAGGAACCGCTCGGCGTAGTGGCAGGCTACCAGCCGGTTATCCAGCGGACGCAGCGCCGGTTCTTCGGTCTTGCAGCGCTCGGTGGCGTATGGGCAGCGCTTGTGGAAGGCGCAGCCGGACGGTGGGTTGAGCGGGTTGGGCAGTTCGCCGACGATCTTGATCTTCGGCTTGTTCGGGTCCGGGTGGATGGTCGGCGTGGCCGACAGCAGCGCCTGGGTGTACGGGTGCAGCGGGCGGCTGTAGATCGACTCGTTGGGGCCCATTTCCACCGGGCGACCGAGGTACATCACCATCACGTCATCGGCGACGTGTTGCACCACCGCCAGGTTGTGGGAAATGAACACGTAGGCCGTGTTGAATTCCTGCTGCAAGTCCATGAACAGGTTCAGCACCTGGGCTTGGATCGACACGTCCAGCGCCGACGTCGGTTCGTCCGCCACCAGCACCTTGGGTTGCAGCATCATGGCGCGGGCCAGGGCGATGCGCTGGCGCTGGCCGCCGGAGAACATGTGCGGGTAGCGCTGGTAATGCTCGGGCCGCAAGCCCACCTGCTTCATCATCGCCTGGACTTTCTCGCGCCGTTCGGTGGCCGACAGGCTGGTGTTGATCAACAGCGGTTCGGCCAGTTGATCACCGATTTTCTGCCGTGGGTTGAGAGAGGCGTAAGGGCTCTGGAACACCATCTGCACGTCTTTGCGCAGTTGCTTGCGTTCGGCCTTGTTGGCACCGGCGACTTCCTGGCCGGCGATTTTCAAGGAACCGGAAGACGGTTCCTCGATCAGCGTCAGGGCCCGGGCCAGTGTGGATTTGCCGCAACCGGATTCACCCACCACGGCCAGGGTCTTGCCGGCCTCCAGTTCGAACGACACGCCATTGAGTGCGCGCACGGTCGCGTGGCCCTTGAACATGCCACGGGACACTTCGTAATGACGGGTCAGGTCACGGGCGGTAAGTACGACGGCCATCACGCCACCTCCTGGTTCAGCGGGTAGAAGCAGCGGGCGAGGCTGTTGGTTTTCGGATCAAGGGCAGGACGCTCTTGACGACAGTTATCGCGTACATACGGACAGCGCGGCGACAGCAGGCAACCCTGCGGACGGTCATAGCGCCCCGGCACGATGCCCGGCAACGTCGCCAGGCGTTCGGCGCCCATGCTGTGCTCCGGGATCGCCGCCAACAGTGCTTCGCTGTACGGGTGGGCCGGGATGTCGAACAGCTCGGGCACCTTACCCACTTCCACGGCTTGTCCTGCGTACATCACACACACGCGTTGGGCGGTTTCGGCCACCACGGCCAGGTCGTGGGTGATCAGCACCAGGCCCATGTTCTGTTCTTTTTGCAGAGCCAGCAGCAGGTCCATGATCTGCGCCTGGATGGTCACGTCCAGGGCGGTGGTCGGTTCGTCGGCGATCAGCAGTTTCGGCTCGCCGGCAATCGCCATGGCAATCGCCACGCGCTGGCTCATGCCGCCGGACAGTTGGTGAGGGTAGGCGTCCATGCGGCTGGCCGCGCCGGGGATCTCGACTTTCTCCAGCAATTCGATGGCGCGCTTGCGGGCCGCCTTGCCGGACATCTTCAGGTGCAGGCGCAGCACTTCTTCAATCTGGAAACCTACGGTGTAGCTGGGGTTGAGCGCGGTCATCGGGTCCTGGAAGACCATCGCCAGGTCCTTGCCGATGATTTGCCGGCGCTGGCGGGCGCTCAACTTGAGCATGTTGTTGCCGTCGAAGTTCAGCGCGTCGGCGGTGACAATGCCGGGGTGCTCGATCAGCCCCATCAGCGCCATCATGGTCACGGATTTACCCGAGCCCGATTCGCCGACGATGGCCAGCACTTCGCCTTTTTCCACGCTCAAGTCCAAGCCGTCGACCACTGGCACGGCCGTGGCGTCGCCGAAGCGGACGTTGAGATTCTTGATTTCTAGCAGTGACATGGGAATCTCCTCAGGCGGCATTCTTGAGTTTCGGGTCCAGCGCATCGCGCAGCCCGTCGCCCATCAGGTTGATTGCCAGCACGCTGAGCAAAATGGTCAGGCCAGGCAGGCTCACAACCCACCAGGCGCGTTCGATGTAGTCGCGGGCCGAGGCCAGCATGGTGCCCCATTCCGGGGTCGGCGGCTGGACGCCCAGGCCGAGGAAGCCCAGGGCGGCGGCATCGAGGATCGCCGAGGAAAAGCTCAAGGTCGCCTGTACGATCAGCGGCGCCATGCAGTTGGGCAGCACGGTGATGAACATCAGGCGCGGCAGGCCGGCACCGGCCAGACGGGCGGCGGTCACGTAGTCGCGGTTCAGTTCACCCATCACCGCGGCGCGGGTCAGGCGCACGTAGGACGGCAGCGACACGATGGCGATGGCGATCACGGTGTTGATCAGGCCTGGGCCGAGGATGGCGACGATCGCCACGGCCAGCAGCAACGAGGGCAGGGCCAGCATGATGTCCATCAGGCGCATGATGGTCGGGCCGAGGATGCGCGGGAAGAACCCGGCGAACAGCCCCAGCAGGATGCCCGGGATCAGCGACATCACCACCGATGACAAACCGATCAGCAGCGACAGGCGCGAACCCTGGATCAGCCGCGAGAGCAGGTCGCGGCCCAGTTCGTCGGTGCCCAGCAGGAACTGCATCTGGCCGCCTTCGAGCCAGGCCGGCGGGGTGAGCAGGAAGTCGCGATATTGCTCGCTCGGGTCATGAGGGGCGACCCACGGCGCGAAAATGGCGCAGAACACCACCAGGATCATGAACAGCAGCCCGGCCACGGCGCCCTTGTTACGGGAAAACGCTTGCCAGAATTCTTTGTACGGCGACGGATACAGCAGGCTTTGATCGACTGCTACCGAAGTAGTTGGAGTACTCATGGATTTGATCTCAGCGCTGGTGACGGATACGTGGGTTGGCAAAGCCGTAGAGGATGTCCACGACGAAGTTGACCAGAATCACCAGGCAGGCGATTAACAGGATGCCGTTTTGCACGACGGGATAATCCCGGGCGCCGATGGCTTCGATCAGCCACTTGCCGATACCCGGCCAGGAGAAGATCGTTTCGGTCAGGACCGCGCCTGCCAACAGCGTTCCGACTTGCAGGCCGACCACGGTCAGCACCGGAATCAGCGCGTTGCGCAGGCCGTGCACGAATACCACGCGGGTCGGCGACAGGCCTTTGGCCTTGGCGGTGCGGATGTAGTCTTCGCGCAACACTTCAAGCATCGAAGAACGGGTCATGCGGGCGATCACCGCCAGCGGGATGGTCCCCAGCACGATGGCCGGCAGGATCAGGTGGTGCAGGGCATCGAGGAAAGCCCCTGGCTCATCGGCCAGCAGGGTGTCAATCAACATGAAGCCGGTGCGCGGCTCGATGTCGTAGAGCAGGTCGATCCGGCCCGACACCGGGGTCCAGCCCAGGGACACCGAGAAGAACATGATCAGGATCAGGCCCCACCAGAAGATCGGCATCGAATAGCCCGCCAGGGAGACCCCCATCACCCCATGGTCGAACAGTGATCCTCGCTTGAGGGCCGCGATCACCCCGGCCAGCAGGCCCAGGATACCGGCGAACAACAGGGCGGCCATGGACAGTTCCAGGGTCGCGGGAAACAGAGAGCTGAATTCGGTCCATACGCTTTCACGGGTGCGCAGCGATTCGCCGAGATCACCGTGGGCCAGTTTGCCGACGTAGTCCAGGTACTGGGCATACAGCGGTTTGTTCAGGCCAAGGCGTTCCATTGCCTGAGCATGCATTTCGGGATCGACCCGACGTTCGCCCATCATCACTTCCACGGGGTCGCCGGGAATCATGCGAATCAACGCGAAGGTCAGCAAGGTGATGCCGAAGAACGTGGGGATCAACAATCCCAGTCGGCGGGCAATAAAACTAAACATCTTAAGGTGTACCTCATCAGCCGGTTAGGCGTGCCCGACCACCTTTGGATAAAGGTGGCCGGGCGTTTTCTTATCTACTTCACCTGGGTGGTGGCGAAGTTGTTGGTGGTGAGCGGGCTAATGGAGTAGCCCTCTACATTTTTGCGCATTGCCGTGAACATCCTAGTGTGGGCCATGGTGATCCACGGTTGGTCCTGGTTGAAAAGCACCTGGGCCTGTTCATAGAGCCTGGTGCGCTCCTCGGGGTTCACTGTGGCGCGGGCCTGGTCGATCAGCGCCTGGAATTTCTCGTTGCACCAGCGGGCGTAGTTTTCGCCGTTCTTGGCCGCTTCGCAACTGAGCAAAGGCGTCAGGAAGTTATCCGGGTCGCCGTTATCGCCTGCCCATCCGGCGGAAACCATGTCGTGTTCGCCGTTTTTCGCGCGCTTGAGCATTTCGCCCCATTCCATCACACGAATGTCGACCTTGATCCCGACTTTCGCCAGGTCGGCCTGCATCATCTGTGCGCCGAGCATCGGATTGGGGTTGGTCGGGCCGCCGCCGTTGCGGGTAAACAGGGTAAACACGGTGCCTTCCGGTACGCCGGCTTCCTTGAGCAACTGGCGGGCCTTGTCCAGGTCACGAGGTGGGTTCTTCAGCTCGTGGTTGAAGCCCAGCAGGGTCGGTGGGTACGGGTTGACCGCCACGGTGGCGTTGCCCTTGCCGAACAGCGCGTTGACGTAGGCTTCCTTGTCGAACGCGATGTCGATGGCTTTGCGCACCCGCACATCGCTCATGTACTTGTGCTGGGTGTTCATGGCGACGTAGGACACCGTCATCGCGTCCAGCTCGTCGACCTTCAGGTTGGCGTCTTTCTTGATGCTCGGGATGTCATCGGGCTTGGGGTACAGCGCGATCTGGCACTCGTTGGCCTTGAGCTTCTGCAGGCGCACGTTGTTGTCGGTGGCGATTGCCAATATCAGCGCATCAGCTGGTGGCTTGCCACGGAAATAGTCCGGGTTGGCCTTGAAACGCACCTGGGCGTCCTTGTTGTAGCGCTGGAAGACGAACGGCCCGGTGCCGACCGGCTTGCTGTTCAGGTCTCCGGCCTTGTTGGCCTTGAGCAACTGATCGGCATATTCGGCCGGGTAAATCGAGGAGAACGCCATGGCGATATCGGCCAGGAACGGCGCTTCGCGGCGGGTCAGGGTGAACTTGACCGTGTGTTCGTCGACTTTCTCGACGCTTTTTAGCAGCTCTTTGAAGCCCATGCTTTCAAAGTAGGGGAAGCCCACGCTCGACAGTTTGTGCCACGGATGATTGGGGGCCAGCTGGCGCTGGAAGCTCCAGACCACGTCGTCGGCGTTCATGTCGCGGGTCGGCTTGAAGTATTCGGTAGTGTGGAACTTGACGCCTTTGCGCAGGTGGAACGTGTAGGTCAGGCCATCGTCGCTGATGTCCCAGGATTCGGCCAGGGCCGGAATCACTTCGGTGGTGCCGGGCTTGAAATCGGCCAGGCGGTTGAAGATGGTTTCTGCCACGGCATCGGCAGTGACTGCAGTCGTGTACTGGACCATGTCGAAGCCTTCCGGGCTGGCTTCTGTGCACACCACCAGGGGTTTGGCGCTGGCGCCAACGGCGACACTCAGCAGCGCCGCGGCAATGGCTGCGCGTAGGGGGATCATGTTCATCGTCAATCCTCTGCAATCGTCTGAATGGCAAAAGCCGAACGGTCGACCTTGTGAGTCGACCGTCCGGTGGAAGGTTTAGAGAATGTTGAACGGAATGGTGGTTACCAGGCGGAATTCGTTGAGGCTGCCGTCGGCCTGGTTTTCGCTGGCGCGGTGTGCGGTGTAGGTCGCGCGGATCGCGGTGGCTTTGAGCGGGCCGCTCTGCACGGCATAGGATGCGCCAATGCCGTATTCGTAGTGGTGCTCGCCGTCCATCGCCCTTACGTCGCTGTAACCGGTGCTGTTGTAGTGAGTACCGTCGATACCCCAGCCACGCGCCTGGTAGATGTTGAATTTCAGGCCTGGTACGCCGTATTCAGCCATGTTCAGGCCGTAGGCGATCTGGAAGGATTTCTCGTTCGGGCCGTTGAAGTCCGACAGCAGGGAGTTGGCCAGGTAGATGCCGTTGGTTTCGTGCAGGTAGTCGAAGTACTCGTTGCCGTTCACTTCCTGGTACGAGAAGGTCAGGCTGTGGGCCTGGTGGGTCAGGCCGAACGACAGGGAGTAGGTGTCGTTGTCGATCTCGCCCAGCTTGCTTTTGCCCGAGTCCACGGTCTTGTAGTAGTTCAGGCCGGTGGTCAGGCTCAGTACCGAGCTGTCGCCCAGTTCATGAGTGGCGCCGAAGTAGTACTGGTTCCACATGTCTTCGGCCTGGGTTGCCCAGAGGCTGGTTTTCAGGCTGGCCAGTGGCTGGTAGGTGATCCCGGCGGTGTTGACGTGATCGGTTTCAACGCTGCTGTCGCCGTATTCGGAACGGAACTTGCGCAGGCTCTCTTCAGTACGTGGCGAGTTGCGGTCGAAGGTGGCGATGTCGAAGCCCAGGTTTTCGAACTCTTCGCTGTGCAGGCTGACGCCCTGGAAGCTGGAAGGCAGGGCACGGTTGCCGATGACATCGACCATCGGGCTGCTGAAGTTCTGACGGCCGGCGGTCAGGGTGGTGTTCGACACGCGCGCCTTGACGTTCGCCAGGCCCAGTTTGCTCCACTGGCCGACGGCGTCGCCGCCTTCGCGGGTCAGGGTGCGGTTGTTGCCGGCACCCGGACGGGTGGTCGGGGCGCCGCCGTTGTTGGACGCCAGGTCCTTGCGGTCCTGGTCCAGGGCGATGGCGTTGTAGGCCGCCACTTCGGTGCTGAAACCGACAGTGCCTTCGGTGAAGCCCGAGTTGTACTTGACGATGGTGCCTTGCACCCAGTTGATACGACGGTCGGTCTCGCGTGCTTCACCGTTTTTACGGTAGGTCAGCTTCGCGCCGCGCTTGAATTGCTCGTTGGCGTACCAGTTACGGGTCGACCCGGTTACCGATTGGCCATCGATGAAACCTTTGGCTTCGCTTTGCTCGCTGGTGGTCTTGAGGGTCACCGGGGTGACGGCCTGGCTCTGGGATTCTGCAAAGGCCGTCGCGGTGATGCTGCTGATGGCCAAGGCCAGGATCGCGGTGCTGCTCAACTTCATGGGTAACGCTCCTTTTCTTTCTTTTTTAATGCCGGTCTTTTTTGGTGATACGGCTATCGGTTTTACAACTCATCACAACCGCAAACGTTTGCATGGCGCCTGATCGGTGAATTCAGGCAAGACGTCTGCGTGAGAGCCCCTGAGGGCTCTCGCTGTAGGGCTAATCGGTTATGGGTTCAGGCTGACGCCCGAGAACACGTTGCGACCGAAGGGGCTGACTTTGAACCCTTCGACTTTGGCACTCAGCGGCTGGTTGACCGTGGAGTGGGCAACAGGGGTGATCGGCACTTGCTGCTTGAGCAACTGCTGGGCCTGTTTGTAGAGCACGGTGCGCTGGTCACGGTCGGTGACGACCTTGGCCTGCTTGATCAACTTGTCGTAATCCTGATCACACCACATCGAGTAGTTGTTACCGCCAATGGCATCACAGCTGTACAGCGTGCCCAGCCAGTTGTCCGGGTCGCCGTTGTCGCCGGTCCAGCCGATCAGGCTGATGTCGTGCTCGCCGTTTTTGGTGCGCTTGATGTACTCGCCCCATTCGTAGCTGACGATATTCACTTTCAAGCCGATCTTTGCCCAGTCGGCCTGGAGCATCTCGGCCATCAGCTTGGCGTTGGGGTTGTACGGGCGCTGAACGGGCATGGCCCAGAGTGTAATCTCGGTGCCTTCCTTGACGCCGGCGGCCTTGAGCAGCTCCCTGGCTTTTTCCGGGTTGTAGGCGGTGTCCTTGATGGTGTCGTCATAGGACCACTGGGTCGGTGGCATGGCGTTGACCGCCAGTTGCCCTGCGCCCTGGTACACGGCATTGAGAATGCCCTGCTTGTTCACCGCCATGTCCAGCGCCCGTCGCACTTCGACCTGGTCGAATGGCTTGTGGCGGGTGTTGTAGGCAATGTAGCCGAGGTTGAAGCCGGGCTTCTCGATCAGTTGCAGCTTGGGGTCGCTCTTGAGCGCCGGCACATCGGCCGGGCGCGGGTGCAGAGTGATCTGGCATTCGTTGGCCTTGAGCTTCTGCACCCGGACCGAGGCATCGGTGTTGATGGAGAAGATCAGATTCTTGAGCTTGACCCGTTCCGGCGCCCAGTACTGAGTATTGGCGACGTAGCGGATGTTGGAATCTTTCTGGTAACTCTTGAACTCGAACGGCCCGGTGCCGATCGGTTTCTGGTTGATGTCGCTCGGCTTGCCGCTCTTGAGCAACTGGTCGGCGTATTCGGCCGAAAGGATCGCGGCAAAACTCATGGCAATGTTCTGGATAAACGCGGCGTCGACACTGTTGAGGGTCATGACCACGGTCAGCGGTCCGGTCTTTTCCACCTTGGCAATGTTCTTGTTCAGGCTCATGCCGTTGAAGTACGGGAACTCGGTGGGGTAGGCCTTGCGGAACGGATGCTGCGGGTCAAGCATGCGATTGAAGGTGAACAACACATCGTCGGCGTTGAAGTCACGGGTCGGCTTGAAGTAATCGGTGGTATGGAACTTCACCCCTTCGCGCAGGTGAAAGGTGTACGTCAGGCCGTCTTCGGAAATATCCCAGCTTGTCGCCAGGCCTGGGACCACATTGGTCGCGCCCTTTTCGAACTCGGCCAGGCGGTTATACAGCGGTTCGGCGGCATCGTTGTCGGTGGCCGTGGTGTATTGCGCGGTATCGAAACCGGCGGGGCTGCCTTCGGAACAGAACACCAGGCTGCCTTCAGCGGCCTGGGCCAGTGACGTAGCGGCCAGCAATGCGGAAAAAACCAAGGTGTGACGCATGACGTTCCCTCTCTCATTCGGGGTGTTTTAACAGTGCGCCGGTGTCCTTCCGGGGACAGGTCGGGGCGCTGAGCTCAATCCAATGCGTTGCGATGCCGCAAGGCCAGCAAGTTGTCCAGGTCCCGACGGTAGGAGCCGCGGGCCAGGCAGTAAATGCGTAAAGCCTGAAAGACTTGTGGGAAAAGGCGATACGTCCGAAACCAACTGCTGTGGTCCGCAGTGCTTTTGGATGTAGGCGATTTCCCGGGTCTTGGCATGAAGCAACGGTGGCGAGGGAGCAGGCTCCCTCACCAGCGTTCGCTTTAGTTGCTGACGCTGACGCCGTAGAAGGAGTTCAAGCCGAACGGGCTGATCTTGAAGTCCTGCACGTTGGCGCGCATGGGTTGATATACCGTCGAGTGAGCGATAGGTGTCATCGGCACCGCGTCCTTGAGGACGTGTTGTGCCTGTTTGTAGAGTTCAGTGCGTTTGGCCTGGTCGGTGGTGCGCTTGGCTTCCTTGACCAGACCATCGAACTTCTTGTCACACCATTTGGAGAAGTTGTTGCCACTCAGGGAGTCGCAACCGAACAGCACGTTGAGCCAGTTGTCCGGGTCACCGTTGTCACCGCTCCAGCCGATGATCATGGCTTGGTTTTCACCGCCTTTGGAACGCTTGATGTACTCGCCCCACTCGTAGCTGACGATGTTTACGTTCAGGCCGATTTTCTTCCAGTCGGACTGGAGCATCTCAGCCATCAGCTTGGCGTTCGGGTTGTACGGACGCTGGACCGGCATCGCCCACAGGGTGATGTTGGTGCCTTCCTTGACGCCGGCTTCCTTGAGCAGCTCCTTGGCTTTCTCAGGGTCGTACTTGGCGTCCTTGATGGTGGTGTCATAGGACCATTGGGTCGGTGGCATGGCGTTGACGGCCAGCTGGCCGGCGCCCTGGTAAACCGAGTCGATGATCTGCGGCTTGTTGACCGCCATGTCCAGCGCCTGGCGGACCTTCAGGTTGGCGAGCACGTTCGGCTCGTTGCTGCCCTTGATCTTGTCCATCACGTTGTAGGCGATGTAGCCCAGGTTGAAGCCGGCCTGGTCAGGCATCTTCAGGGCCTTGTCGTCCTTCAGCGCCTTGAGGTCGGCGGGACGCGGGAACAGGGTGACCTGGCACTCGTTCTTCTTCAGCTTCTGGATACGCACCGACGGGTCGGTGGTGATGGCGAAGATCAGGTTGTCGATCTTCACGTCGGAAGGGTTCCAGTAGTCCTTGTTCCCGGTGTAGCGGATGTTGGAGTCTTTCTGGTAGCTCTTGAACACGAACGGGCCAGTGCCGACAGGCTTCTGGTTGATGTCCGGAGCCTTGCCGTCCTTGAGCAGTTGGGCTGCGTACTCGGCGGACTGGATCGAGGCGAAGCTCATGGCCATGTTCTGGATGAACGCGGCGTCAACGTCCTTGAGGGTGAACTTGACGGTGTGGTCGTCGACTTTCTCGATCTTGGTGATGTTGGTGTCCATCCCCATGTCGGTGAAGTACGGGAATTCGGTCGGGTACGCCTTACGGAACGGGTCGTCCTTGTTGATCATGCGATTGAAGGTGAACAGCACGTCGTCGGCGTTGAACTCACGAGTCGGCTTGAAGTACGGGGTGGTGTGGAACTTGACACCTTCACGCAGGTGGAAGGTGTAGCTCAGGCCGTCTTCGGAAATGTCCCATTTGGTCGCCAGACCAGGAATCACGGCGGTGCCGCCACGCTCGAACTGGGTCAGGCGGTTGAACATGGTTTCTGCAGAGGCGTCGAAGTCGGTTCCGGTGGTGTATTGACCTGGGTCGAAACCGGCCGGGCTCCCTTCGGAGCAGAACACCAGGTTAGTCGCGGCTTGGGCGAAGGGTGCGCTGGCTAATAGGCTCGCGCCGACTAAAAACGGAATGACCGCGTGTTTAAGCATGTTGGCCTCATGATTTGTTGTCATTTTTGGATTTTGAGGGCGACCTCGTGAGTCGTCCTGCGGATACTTATGCAGGCCCCATACCCAATGCAAGATCCAGAGCGGTCGCAAGTCTGAAACAGTGGCACGAACGTACCTTAATGTCGCATCTGTATAACTTCTGACGCAGTTGACCGTTTGCGAGTGTTTTTTTGGGGCGTCGAGCGCCCCTTTCGGGTGCGCTTCGGACCTTCTGCGCACCCGAAAGGGGCAGGTGTTACTTCGTCAAACCCACGCCGTAGAAGGGTGTGAGGCCAAACGGGCTGAGTTTGAAATCCACCACTTTCCTGTTTATCGGTTGGAAGACCGTGGAGTTGGCAATGGGTGTGATCGGCACCTGGTGCTTGAGGATTTTCTGCGCCTGTTGGTACAGGTCGACGCGTTGCTGGCGGTCAGTCGAGACCTTGGCCTGCTGGATGAGGCGGTCATATGCCGGGTCGCACCACTTGGCGTAGTTGCTGCCCTTGATCGCCGCACAGCTATAAAGCACACCCAGCCAGTTGTCCGGGTCGCCGTTATCACCGGTCCAGCCGTAAATCATTGCGTCATGTTCGCCATTTTTTGCGCGCTTGATGTATTCGCCCCATTCATAGCTGACGATATTGGCTTTGATGCCGATCTTGGCCCAATCCTGCTGGATCATCTGCGCAGACATTCGCGCGTTGGGGTTGGAAGCGCGCTGCACCGTCATCGCCCATAAATTGATGGTGGTACCCGGCGCAACCCCGGCTTCCTTGAGTAGCGCCTTGGCCTTGGTCACGTCATGGGGGGCGTCCTTGATGCTCGGGTCGAACGACCATTGCGCCGGTGGCAAAGCGTTCTGCGCCAGTTGCCCGGCGCTCTGGTACACGGCTTTGATGATTGCCGGCTTATCAATCGCCATATCCAGCGCCTGGCGGACCTTGAGTTGGTCCAGCGGCGGGTGCGTCACGTTGTAGGCCAGAAAGCCCAGGTTGAAACCCGGTTGCCTGAGCACTTGCAGGTTCGGGTCTTGCTCGATGACTTCAATGTCAGCCGGACGCGGGTAGCCGCTGACCTGACATTCGCCGCGCTTGAGCTTTTGCAGGCGCACGGCGGCGTCCGGGGTGATGGAGAAAATCAGGTTGTCGAGCTTCACGTCCTCGGGTTTCCAGTACGCGGTATTGGCGGCGTAGCGGATCTGCGAGTCCTTCTGGTAGCGCTTGAACACGAACGCCCGGTGCCGACGGGTTTCTGGTTCAGTTCGCCGGCCTTGCCTTCTTTTAATAACTGTCCGGCGTATTCGGCGGACTGCACCGAGGCGAAACTCATCGCCAGGTTCTGCACGAACGCGGCGTCGACAGTGTTCAGATGGAAACGCACCGTGTGCTCGTCGACTTTCTCCAGGCTCTTGATGGTGGTGTTCAGGCCCATGTCGGTGAAGTACGGCGACTCGGTGGGGTAGGCCTGGCGGAACGGGTGTTGCGGGTCGAGCAGTCGCTGGAAGGTGAACAGCACGTCGTCGGCGTTGAAGTCGCGACTGGGGGTGAAATAGTCGGTGGTGTGGAATTTCAAGCCTTCACGCAGGTGAAAGGTGTAGACCAGGCCGTCGGCGGACACCTCCCAACTCGTCGCCAACCCCGGCTCGACCTCGGTGCCGCCGCGCTTGAATTGGGTGAGGCGGTTGAAGACGGTTTCGGCCGACGCGTCGAAATCGGTGCCGCTGGTGTATTGGCTGGGGTCGAACCCGGCGGGGCTGGCTTCGGAGCAGTAGACCAGGGTGGTGGCGGCCTGGGCCATGGGGGCGCTGGTGATCAGGGCGATGGTGAGTAGGAGTGGCTTGAGGGTGTTCCGGTCCATGAGATCCCTTGGTGGTGACGATTTTCTTGAGGGTAGCGGTTGGGGCGGAGGTGGGGAAATAGCCAAAGGTGTGGGGGACTGGTGGGTTTGGGTATAGGCCTGGGATTTGGGCGGTACGCCGCTTCTATTGTGGGAGTGAGCTTGCTCGCGATGGCGGTTTCATTGCCGACTTGTTTTTGCGGTTGTACTCCGACCCATTGTGGGAGCGAGCCTGCTCGCGATGGCGGTTTGGCGGGCTGCGTGGTTTTTGACCGAATACATATCCGTTGCTGCGGTAACGGCTTCTTAAGGTTCCGCCTTTACGGCGGGTCACTTTTGGAAGAGCGCCAAAAGTAACCAAAAGCGCTTTGCCCCACCACTGGGCACCTCGCTTACGCTCGGCGTCCCCTCACTCCGGCATTGCTCCGTGGGCCCGCCGCGATGGGCCATCCATGGCCCTGCGCGGCTAACCCGGCATCCATGCCGGGTTGCCCACTACGCAATGCCTGCGTTCGGCCCTTGTGGTTAACGGGGCGCCTAAGATCAAAAGCCAAAGCAAAAGCCAGAGCAAAAGCCAGAGCAAAAGCCAGAGCGAGGCGGTCTGACGGTCGGCCTGGCTTTTCCGGCTGTACCTGAATCTTGTGGGAGCGGGCTTGCTCGCGAAGACGGCCTGACAACCGACCAATCCTTTGCGGTTGTAACCCGATCCATTGTGGGAGCGAGCCTGCTCGCGATGGCGGCCTGACAGCCGACCAATTCCCTGCGGTTGTAACCCGATCCATTGTGGGAGCGAGCTTGCTCGCGATGGCGGCCTGACAGCCGACCAATCCTCTGCGGTTGTAACCCGATCCATTGTGGGAGCGGGCTTGCTCGCGAAGACGGCCTGACAGCCGACCAATCCTTTGCGGTTGTGACCCGATCCATTGTGGGAGCGAGCCTGCTCGCGATGGCGGCCTGACAGCCGACCAATCCTTTGCGGTTGTAACCCGATCCATTGTGGGAGCGAGCCTGCTCGCGATGGCGGTCTGATAGTCGGCCCGAGTTTAAAGGGTGCTCGACGATTGAGTGTATCGGGGATTTGTAGAGGGGCGGATCCTCAAGGACTTCTCTGCGAAGTGTCCGGTTCGGGTCTGCTTCGCAGCCCAGCGGGAGCAAGCTCCCTCGCCACGGGTTGAGGTGTGTCTGGGTGAGTAGGGATCACTTTGGGATGTCGGACGGATCGCCTGGCCTACAACGAAACGTCCCACGAGTTTTTAAGGTTGTCCGTCGGAAGTGAGGTCTCTAACCTTTTGCTTGTCGCTGCCTAATCAGCGACCGGGCGTGAGAAACCCGATTAATAGGCATACAGCGTTCAGACCTGCATAATCGCCGTCAGCTTATCCGCTGCCGGTAGATGCGTTATGGCGGCTGTGTGCGGGCAGACCTCGGTCTGGCCGAGTACCTATTCTCGGATTTCTCACCCCTGCACATAGCTGCCACCACTTTGCCGAGTGAGAAACGGCGAGTGATGGCCTTCATCACTCAATAGGTACAAGCAAATGGATAAGTTAGTCCCCGATCCACCCTTCAACAAAACCACCCCCCTTTCCGGCTTCGACGCCATTGAAGACCTCCTAAAAGACCGCGCCGCCGCCGAGCGTGCCTTGGACCATTACCTCAATCCAAAGCCCCCGCAAGAGCCTCCTTCCGACTCGCGCATCGACAGTCTGTTCTCGGTCACCGCCAAGGCGGACACCGACACGCTGCTGACCAGCACCTCCGAAACGTTGGCCTCGGTCAAGGCCATGGCCGAGGACCTGGCGTTTGATGTGGAGGGCACGCGCCGTAGTGTGGCGTTGGGAATTCAGCAGTTGGTGGAGTTGTGCCAGTTGCTGGTGGACAAGGCGCTGGATCAGCTTGAGGCGCCGGCGACCCAGGGTTAAGCGGGCACCGTCCCGTGGCGAGGGAGCTTGCTCCCGCTGGGCTGCGCAGCAGACCCCGAGACAGCAACTCAATCCACCGGCATATCGGAATGTCATGGATGGGGTTGCTTCGCAACCCAGCGGGAGCAAGCTCCCTCGCCACAGGAGATGTCTTTCACTGTGCACCCATCCACCTGACAGTTCTGACAGTAGATATTTGAGGGCGTGGTTATAAGGTGGCTAGAGGCGCGCTTCTTGGGAGTAGCGATGCCCCCATAACCTGACCCTACGGAGAGGTGTGACGATGGCCGCTAAAGAGATCCGCATTTCAATCGAAGACCTTGATCGCGACAGCAGCCCCGAGGTGCTGTTCGAGTTCTATACCGGCAAGGAGCTGGATTTTTCGACGTCTGTTTCTTCTTCGAGGAAGGACGGAAAGTACGACAAGGTGGATGTGAAAGGTGACGCCGACAATGATGGCGATTTCGATGCGCAGGATGAGGAGTTGTTCATCAACCTCGCCCGGTCCGCCGTGGCATTGTTGAAGTAACCCGCGATCCGGCGGATCAATTGACGCAATGGCAATTGATCCGCCAATGCCTCTTTATTGCATCGATACTTCAATCGACCCATCGGCGGTCATGATCACTTTGCTGGTTCCGGCTTCAACGTCCGGCGTGACCGATTCAGCATCCATGGCACCGCTTTTCATCATCATCGGTGCGCGCATGTAAGGCTGCGGGTAGCCGTTGGTGTTCAAGTTCAGGTTGACGATTTTGTAACCCTTGCCGCCCAGGGCCTCGGTGGCCAGTTGAGCGCGGGCCTTGAAGGCGTTGACCGCGTCTTTGAGCAGGGCGTCTTCGCTGGTCTGGCGGGTGGTGGTGGAGATGGCGAAGTCCATGCCGCCCATCTTCATATCATTGAGCAATTCGCCGGTGAGCTTGGACAGCGCAGCGAAGTCGGCACTTTCCAGGCGCAGTTCGGCGCGTTCGCGCCAGCCGGTGATTTTCTGACCTTTGCCATCGTAGATCGGGTAGCTGTTGCGGCTGCCCTGGCGCAGGGTGATGTCCTTGACTTGCTTGGCTTGGCCGATGGCTTTGTTCAGCGTGGTGCTGACGGCCGCGGCGAGTTTGGCCGGGTCCGTGTTTTGTTCCTCGGTGTAGAGGGTGACGATCATCAGGTCGCGGGCCACTTCCTGGCTGACTTCGGCGCGCAGGGAAATCTGGTTGTAGTGAAGCTCATCGGCGGCCAGGGCCGGCAGGCTGGCAACAGTGCCGAGGCTCAGGGCGAGGAGGGCAGCGGGGCGACTGAACGTGTACATGAAAACTCCTTGGGATGAGGCGCAGGGGTGAGGTCCGGGCCTGCGTGAACGATAAGACTCTAGCGTTTGCCATCCGGTTCGCACAGTTACAACTTCTATACAGATACAGAAAGGCACGGAGCAACCTGTGGCGAGGGAGCTTGCTCCCGCTCGACTGCGTAGCAGTCGCAACTGGCCTGATGGGGGGAGAATTGAACGGGCCTGGTACGCAGGCCGGCGGGAGCAAGCTCCCTCGCCACAGGGATGTACAAGATTTCAGAGGCTGTGGCGCTTTGCCGCATATCTGCCTGTGTTGCCCACGCCTTGGTTATACTCCGTGCGATTCGCCTGGAGCGCTCATCAGGAGAGCTCATGCTCGCCCCTTTGCTACTGACTTCCGCCTCTCGCCAGAACCTCTGGCGCCTGACGTTCATTCGTATCCTGGTCCTGGCTGCCCAGGCCGGTTCCGTGGGCCTGGCCTATTGGTTCGACCTGTTGCCGCTGCCCTGGCTGCAACTGGCGATCACCCTGGTCTGCTCCAGTGTGCTGTGTGCGCTGACCGCCGTGCGCCTGCGCACTTCGTGGCCGGTCACGGAGCTGGAATACGCCGTACAACTGGCCTGTGATCTGTTCATCCACAGCGCGCTGCTGTATTTCTCCGGGGGCTCGACCAACCCCTTCGTGTCTTATTACCTGGTGCCGCTGACCATCGCGGCGGTGACGCTGCCGTGGCGGTTTTCGTTGATCCTGTCCGGTATCGCCCTGGCGCTGTATACCCTGCTGCTGGCGCGCTTCTACCCGCTGGAAACCTTTCCCATCGCCCGGGAAAACCTGCAAATCTATGGCATGTGGCTGAGTTTTGCCCTGGCCGCGGCGGTCATCACCTTTTTTGCGGCACGCATGGCCGAGGAGTTGCGCCGTCAGGAAGAGCTGCGCGCCATCCGGCGTGAAGAAGGCTTGCGCGACGAGCAATTGCTGGCCGTGGCGACCCAGGCCGCCGGCGCCGCCCATGAGTTGGGAACGCCGTTGGCGACCATGAGCGTGCTGCTCAAGGAAATGCGCCAGGATCACCATGACCCGGCGCTGCAGGACGACCTCAGCGTGTTGCAGGATCAAGTCAAGCTCTGCAAGGAAACCCTGCAATACCTGGTGCGGGCCGCCGAGGCCAACCGGCGGCTGGACATCGACATGCAGGCCGTGACCTTCTGGCTCGACGAAGCCCTGAACCGTTGGCACCTGATGCGCCCGGAGGCCAGTTATCGTCTGCAACACCTGGGCAAGGGCGTGGTCCCGCGCATCGCGCCACCGCCGGACCTGACCCAGGCCCTGCTGAACCTGTTGAACAACGCCGCCGATGCCTGCCCCGAAGGCCTGGAAGTGGCGTTGGATTGGGATGACTATGAGCTGACCATCTGCATCCGTGACCACGGGGCCGGTGTGCCGCTGGCGATTGCCGAGCAGATCGGCAAGCCATTCTTTACCACCAAGGGCAAAGGCTTGGGCCTGGGCCTGTTCTTGAGCAAGGCCAGCGTGACACGCGCCGGCGGCTCGGTGAAACTCTACCCACATGAGGGAGGCGGCACGCTCACCGAGCTGCGCCTGCCCCGTGCCGACCGAGGAGACGAATATGAGTGACGAGATCCAAGTCGACGGCGAAGAACTGCCGCACCTGTTGCTGGTGGATGACGACGCCACCTTCACCCGCGTCATGGCCCGGGCCATGTCACGTCGCGGCTTTCGCGTCAGCACCGCCGGCTCCGCCGAAGAGGGCCTGAGCATCGCCCAGGCCGACCTGCCGGACTATGCCGCCCTGGACCTGAAGATGGACGGTGACTCGGGCCTGGTGCTGCTGCCCAAATTGCTGGAGCTGGACCCGGAAATGCGTGTGGTCATCCTCACCGGCTATTCGAGCATCGCCACGGCGGTGGAGGCCATCAAGCGCGGTGCCTGCAACTATCTGTGCAAACCGGCGGATGCCGACGACGTGCTGGCTGCGCTGCTGTCCGAGCATGCCGACCTCGACAGTCTGGTGCCAGAGAACCCTATGTCGGTGGACCGTCTGCAATGGGAGCACATCCAGCGGGTGCTGACCGAGCACGAAGGCAATATTTCCGCCACTGCCCGCGCCCTCGGCATGCACCGGCGTACCTTGCAGCGCAAATTGCAGAAGCGTCCGGTACGTCGCTGAACCTGCGCTGAACAGATGTTGTCCACCCTCGCGATAAATCGGGCCGCTGTTTATCATCGGCCCGAGTCTGTTCTTTTCTTTATCGAGCCTTAACCATGAATCAGAACGCTGAATATTCCGCGGTCAATGACGCGGTGCGCGGGCAGTTTTTCCGCCGTGTCTGGCAGATGACCACGCCGTACTGGCGCAGTGAGGAGAAGGGCAAGGCCTGGACGCTGTTGATCGCCGTCATTGCGCTGTCGCTGTTCAGCGTGGCGATTTCAGTGTGGATCAACAGTTGGTACAAGGATTTCTATAACGCCTTGCAGGAGAAGAACAGCGAGGCGTTCTGGCAGTTGATTCTGTATTTCTGCGGCATCGCCGCAGTGGCGATCCTCGGCGCCGTTTATCGCCTGTACCTGACGCAGATGCTCACCATTCGCTGGCGGGCCTGGCTCACCGAGCAGCATTTCGCCCGCTGGCTCAGTGACAAGAATTACTACCGGCTGGAGCAGGGCGGCTACACCGACAACCCGGACCAGCGGATTTCCGAAGACCTCAACAGCTTCACCACCAACACCCTGAGCCTGGGGCTGGGCTTGCTGCGTACCGTGGTCAGCCTGGTGTCGTTCTCGATCATCCTGTGGGGTGTGTCCGGCAGTATCGAAGTGTTCGGCTACACCATCCCCGGCTATATGTTCTGGTGCGCGCTGGTGTACGCGGCGGTGGGCAGTTGGCTGACGCATTTGATCGGCCGCCGCCTGATCGGCCTGAACAACAACCAGCAACGCTTCGAAGCCGACCTGCGTTTCTCCATGGTGCGGGTCCGTGAGAACGCCGAGAGTATTGCGCTGTACAACGGCGAACCCAACGAGAATAGGCGTTTGAGCGGGCGTTTCGGCCTGGTCTGGCATAACTTCTGGGACATCATGCGGGTCTCCAAGCGCCTGACCTTCTTCACCTCCGGCTACGGCCAGATCGCCATCATCTTCCCGTTCATCGTCGCCGCGCCGCGCTACTTCGCCGGCAAGATCCAGCTGGGTGAGCTCATGCAGATCAACTCGGCATTCGGCAATGTGCAGGAAAACTTCAGTTGGTTCATCAGCGCTTATGCCGATCTGGCTGCCTGGCGGGCCACTTGCGATCGTCTGCTGAGCTTCCGCCAGGCCATGAGCGACAACGAAGCGCGCGCGCCGGCCATCGATGTGCAGAACCAGGGCGATGCCCTGAAGGTGCATAACCTGGGGCTGGACCTGGCGGATGGCCGCCATTTGCTCAGCGACGCCGAAATGACGGTGGCGCCGGGCGAGCGAGTAATGCTCAGCGGACGTTCGGGCAGCGGCAAATCCACGCTGTTCCGGGCGATGGGACATCTGTGGCCGGCGGGGCACGGCGTGATCAGGCTGCCGGCGGCGCGCTATCTGTTTTTGCCGCAAAAGCCCTATCTGCCAATCGGCACGTTGCGCGATGCGTTGAGTTATCCACAGCCTGCCGATATCTACCCGGCGGAACGTTATGCACAGGTGCTGCAGACATGCCGCCTGCCGCATCTGGTGGAGCGTCTGGACGAAGCCAACCACTGGCAGCGCATGCTCTCGCCCGGCGAGCAGCAACGCCTGGCTTTCGCCCGCGCCTTGCTTTATGCGCCGCAGTGGTTGTACATGGACGAAGCCACGTCGGCGATGGACGAAGAGGACGAGGCGACGCTCTATCAGGCGTTGATCGACCAACTGCCGGGCCTGAGTATCGTCAGCGTCGGTCACCGAAGCAGTTTGAAACGATTCCATCCACGACATGTGCGTATCGAAAATGGCCAGTTGGTGGAGCGTGCCGTGACTGCCTGAGCAGGCAAAACCTGTGGGAGCGGGCTTGCTCGCGATAGCGATGGATCAGTTGATATTGATGTGGCTGACCCACCGCCATCGCGGGCAAGCTCGCTCCCACAGGGGTTTTGTGGTGAGCCGGGTGCTAATGTACGCAACTGCTCCAATGTGGGAGCGAGCCTGCTCGCGATGAAGGTCGCCGGTCCATTGCCTGGCTCAAACAACACGGACTCGCTGCACCCCACGGTGATCGTACAACCACGTTGCGCTATGATGATGCGCATTCAGCCGCTTGCCGAGACACAGACCCATGGAAAACCCGATCAACGTACCCCGCCTTCCCCGCAAGCGCCGCAGCCTGGCGCAGGAGCTGGTGACGGTGCTGACCGAGCAGATTCGCGACGGCCTGCTCAAGCGTGGTGATAAATTGCCCACCGAGTCGGCGATCATGGAAGCCCATGGCGTCAGCCGCACCGTGGTGCGCGAGGCGATTTCCCGGTTGCAGGCGGCCGGCCAGGTGGAAACTCGCCACGGCATCGGCACCTTCGTGCTGGACACGCCGAGCCCGAGCGGCTTTCGCATTGACCCGGCCACGGTGGTCACCTTGCGTGACGTGCTGGCGGTTCTGGAGTTGCGCATCAGTCTGGAGGTGGAATCCGCCGGCCTGGCCGCGCAACGCCGTAGCGACGAGCAGCTGGCGACCATGCGCGCTGCCCTCGACGCCTTGAAGGAAAGCGCGGCCCACGCCAGCGACGCGGTGGCCTCGGACTTCGCTTTCCACCTGGAAATCGCCCTGTCTACCGGCAACCGTTACTTCACCGACATCATGACCCACCTGGGCACTAGCATCATCCCGCGCACCCGGCTGAACTCGGCGCGCCTGGCCCATGACGACCAACAGCACTACATGGATCGCCTGAGCCGCGAGCACGAGGAAATCTACGAAGCCATCGCCCGCCAGGACTCCGACGCCGCCCGTGCCGCCATGCGCCTGCACCTGACCAACAGCCGCGAGCGGCTGCGCCAGGCCCATGAAGAGGCGCAGGCGCAGGGCTGATCAGTGGCGAGGAGGCTTGCTCCCGCTTGAGTGCGAAGTGCTCATTGCGAGGGGGCTGCTGCGCAGCCCAACGGGAGCAAGCTCCCTCGCCACATAGATCTAGCCAGCCGACCCACCGCCATCGCGAGCAGGCTCGCTCCCACAGTGGATCTTCTGTGGTCCCTGAATTCAGGGCCGCCACAAATCCCCTTGTGGGAGCGAGCTTGCTCGCGATGGCGGTGGGCCAGTCAATGAAGAGGCTGAATGTGAAGGCCTCTTCGCGAGCAGGCTCGCTCCCACAGTTGATCGCGGCGAGCCATGAGTTGAGGTCCGCCGCGAATCCCTTGTGGGATCGAGCCTGCTCGCGATGGCGTCGGGTCAGCCGCCGCTGTGCCCGAGCGCCTACGGCTCGATCTTCAACTTCACCGACGGATCGGAATACAAGTCATACCCCGATTCGTTGGCAAACCGGTAGCGCAGTTCAACCTGGCGGCCCAGGTACTTTTGCAGTTCTGCCTTGGGTACGGTGACTTTGAGCCCCGTCAGTTTCACCATGCCGTCGTTGGCATCGTCCCAGGTGCCGGCCGCCACCTGCTGGCCGGACCAGTCGGGATGATCCTTGTTGGCGCCGAGAATCGGATAGACCGACCAGTCGGCGGAGATTTCATTCGAGTCAGGAATCTGGACTTCCAGATCGGCCCCCAGCTTCGACAGGCTGATCGTGACCTTCTCGGCGGGTTTGTTGCCTGAGAACTGGGTGATGATGGGCAGTGCAAAGTTCGACATGGTGTCTCTCCCTGTGAGCGACCGTGCACGTCGCATACGGTGACTCACTGTTAGATAGGTAGCCAGAAAAACCCCGGCCGGGCGGTCGCACGGCCACTGCTGCGTTATGCCTGCAACGCGCCACCGCGCCTACTGACAGAGTTGACAGTCGCGATGAGCGGTCCGATACCCTGGCGAGGCAAGTTTCATCAAACCGGGGAAAGCGCGCCAAGCCTCGTGCCAGGGCGTTCGGAGAGGAACGCACGATGTCCAGCGGCGCACAAAAGACGAAATACAGTTGACGTCTACATTTTAAGTTGTACGATGACCTACAACTTCTGGCCGAAGCTTAACTCTCACACATACCATTTGCGTCCCAGGGTGTTCGAATAATGAATCCACAAGAACTGAAGTCCATCCTCTCGTCCGGCCTGCTGTCGTTCCCGGTCACCGATTTCACGGCCCAAGGCGATTTCAATCGCGACAGCTACATCAAGCGCCTCGAGTGGCTGGCCCCGTATGGCGCCTCTGCTTTGTTCGCAGCGGGTGGCACCGGTGAATTCTTCTCCCTGGCCGCCAGCGAGTACTCGCAAGTCATCAAGACGGCCGTCGACACCTGCGCCACCAGCGTGCCAATCCTGGCCGGCGTTGGCGGTGCCACCCGCCAGGCCATCGAATACGCTCAGGAAGCCGAGCGTCTGGGTGCCAAGGGCCTGCTCTTGCTGCCGCACTACCTGACTGAAGCCAGCCAGGACGGCGTTGCCGCCCACGTCGAAGCCGTGTGCAAATCCGTAAAAATCGGCGTGGTGGTGTACAACCGCAACGTTTGCCGCCTGAACGCGGTGCAACTGGAACAACTGGCCGAGCGCTGCCCGAACCTGATCGGCTACAAGGATGGCCTGGGTGACATCGAACTGATGGTGTCGATCCGTCGTCGCCTCGGCGATCGCTTCAGCTATCTGGGCGGCTTGCCGACTGCTGAAGTCTATGCCGCGGCTTACAAGGCCCTGGGCGTGCCGGTCTACTCCTCGGCGGTGTTCAACTTCATCCCGAAAACCGCGATGGACTTCTACCACGCCATTGCCCGTGACGATCACGAGACCGTCGGCAAGATCATCGACGATTTCTTCCTGCCGTACCTAGACATCCGCAACCGCAAGGCCGGCTATGCCGTGAGCATCGTCAAGGCGGGCGCCAAGATCGCCGGCTACGACGCAGGCCCTGTGCGCACCCCGCTGACCGACCTGCTGCCAGAAGAATACGAAGCCCTGGCCGCGCTGATGGACAAGCAAGGCAAGCAGTAACAGACCCGACAAAGCCGCTGAGCAATCAGCGGCTTTTTGCGTAAGGCTTTTTGTGAGGAGAGCATCCGTGACTGATGCAAAGCGTTTCGATAACTACATCAACGGTCAGTGGGTAGCCGGTGCCGACTATTGCACCAACATCAACCCGTCCGATTTGTCCGATGTCATCGGTGAATACGCCAAGGCTGACGCAGCGCAAGTCAACGCCGCCATCGAAGCGGCCCGCGCCGCATTCCCGGCCTGGTCGACCTCGGGCATCCAGGCCCGTCACGATGCGCTGGATAAAGTCGGTAGCGAGATCCTCGCCCGTCGCGAAGAACTCGGCCAGTTGCTGGCCCGGGAAGAGGGCAAGACCCTGCCCGAAGCCATCGGCGAAGTGACCCGCGCCGGCAACATCTTCAAGTTCTTCGCCGGCGAGTGCCTGCGCCTGTCCGGCGACTACGTGCCGTCGGTGCGCCCGGGCGTCAACGTCGAAGTCACCCGTGAAGCCCTGGGTGTGGTCGGCCTGATCACCCCGTGGAACTTCCCGATTGCCATTCCGGCGTGGAAGATCGCCCCGGCCCTGGCCTACGGTAACTGTGTGGTGATCAAGCCCGCCGAGCTGGTCCCGGGTTGCGCCTGGGCCCTGGCGGAAATCATTTCCCGCGCAGGTTTCCCGGCCGGTGCGTTCAACCTGGTAATGGGCAGCGGCCGTGTGGTCGGTGACATCCTGGTCAACAGCCCGAAAGTCGACGGCATCAGCTTCACCGGTTCCGTGGGCGTGGGACGGCAGATCGCGGTCAGCTGCGTATCGCGCCAGGCCAAGGTGCAGTTGGAAATGGGCGGCAAGAACCCACAGATCATCCTCGACGACGCCGACCTCAAGCAGGCCGTCGAACTGGCGGTGCAGAGCGCGTTCTACTCCACCGGCCAGCGTTGCACTGCGTCGAGCCGCCTGATCGTGACCGCCGGCATCCACGACAAGTTTGTCGCGGCGATGGCCGAGCGCATGCAGTCGATCAAGGTCGGCCACGCATTGAAGGCCGGCACCGACATCGGCCCGGTCGTCTCCGAAGCCCAGCTCAACCAGGACATGAAATACATCGACATCGGCCAGAGCGAAGGTGCCCGGCTGGTCAGCGGTGGTGGCCTGGTGACCTGTGACACCGAGGGTTACTTCCTGGCGCCGACGCTGTTCGCCGACAGTGAAGCTTCGATGCGCATCAGCCGCGAAGAGATCTTCGGCCCGGTCGCCAACGTGGTACGCGTGGCGGACTACGAGGCGGCGCTGGCGATGGCCAACGACACCGAGTTCGGACTCTCGGCCGGTATCGCCACGACCTCCCTGAAGTATGCCAACCACTTCAAGCGCCATTCTCAGGCGGGCATGGTGATGGTCAACCTGCCGACCGCCGGCGTGGATTACCACGTGCCGTTCGGCGGGCGCAAAGGTTCGTCTTATGGTTCGCGTGAGCAAGGTCGCTACGCACAAGAGTTCTACACCGTGGTGAAGACCGCCTACATCGGTTCGTAACTGCAACACCGGCCGGGCTGGCCAACCAGCCCGGCCGTACAATCTGCTGACCCGCATAAAAATAAATAGTGGGAGTACTGTTACATGCAAGCGACCAAGCCGACGCACGTCCGCTACTTGATCCTGCTCATGCTGTTTCTGGTGACAACGATCAACTATGCCGACCGCGCCACCATCGCTATTGCAGGCTCTAGCTTGCAAAAAGACCTCGGCATCGACGCGGTCACCCTCGGTTATATCTTCTCCGCCTTCGGCTGGGCCTACGTCGCCGGGCAGATTCCAGGCGGCTGGCTGCTCGACCGCTTCGGGTCGAAGAAAATCTATGCCCTGAGCATTTTCACCTGGTCGCTGTTCACCGTGCTGCAAGGCTATGTGGGTGAATTCGGCATGTCCACGGCCGTGGTTGCGCTGTTCATGCTGCGCTTTCTGGTGGGCCTGGCCGAAGCGCCGTCCTTCCCGGGCAACGCACGTATCGTCGCCGCCTGGTTCCCGACTGCGGAACGCGGCACCGCCTCGGCCATCTTCAACTCGGCGCAGTATTTTGCAACCGTGTTGTTCGCCCCGCTGATGGGCTGGATCGTCTATCGCTTCGGCTGGCAGCACGTGTTCATCGTCATGGGCGTGATCGGCATCGTGTTCTCGCTGATCTGGCTGAAGGTGATCTACAGCCCGCGCCAGCACCCGATGATCAACGAAGCCGAGTTCAATCACATCGCCGCCAACGGCGCGATGGTCGACATGGACCAGGACAAGGGCAAGAAATCCAAGGCCGACGGTCCGAAGTGGGATTACATCCGCCAACTGCTGACCAACCGCATGATGCTGGGCGTGTACCTGGGCCAATACTGCATCAACGGCATCACCTACTTCTTCCTGACCTGGTTCCCGGTGTACCTGGTGCAGGAACGCGGCATGACCATCCTCAAGGCCGGTTTCATTGCGTCCCTGCCGGCGATCTGCGGGTTTATCGGTGGTGTGCTGGGCGGGGTGATCTCCGACTACCTGCTGCGCAAGGGCCACTCGCTGACCTTCGCCCGCAAGGCACCGATCATCGGCGGCCTGCTGGTGTCCAGCAGCATCGTGGCGTGCAACTACGTGGACATCGAGTGGATGGTGGTGGGCTTCATGGCCCTGGCCTTCTTCGGTAAAGGCGTCGGTGCGCTGGGCTGGGCCGTGGTGTCCGATACCTCGCCAAAACAGATCGCCGGTCTGAGCGGTGGCCTGTTCAACACCTTCGGCAACCTGGCATCGATCACCACGCCGATTGTCATCGGCTACATCATCAGCGCCACCGGTTCGTTCAAGTGGGCACTGGTGTTCGTCGGTTGCAACGCGCTGGTGGCAGTGTTCAGCTACCTGGTCATCGTCGGGCCGATCAAGCGTGTCGTGCTCAAGGAACCTACGGCCAAGGATGCCGGCATCTCCAGTCTGTCCGAAGCTAAATCCTGAAGGAGCGGCAGCAATGCAATTGATTGAACATGCCGACTCACCCCGTTACATCCGCTTGCACGAGCGGGACAACGTGGTGATCGTCGTCAACGACCAGGGCGTACCGGCCGGGACCGAGCTCCCGGATGGCCTGGTCACCGTGGACTTTGTGCCGCAGAGCCACAAGGTCACGCTGCAGGATATTGCCGAGGGCGGCGAAGTGATTCGCTACGGCCAGGTCATTGGCTACGCGTTGCAACCGATCCCCCGTGGCAGCTGGGTCAAGGAAGACCAGCTGCGCATGCCCACCGCGCCGCCGCTGGACAGCTTGCCGCTGTCCACCGACGTGCCGGCGGCCGATGCGCCGCTGGAAGGCTACACTTTCGAAGGCTACCGCAACGCCGACGGTACCGTCGGCACGCGCAATATCCTGGGCATCACCACCACGGTGCAATGCGTGACCGGCGTGCTCGATCATGCGGTCAAGCGCATCAAGGACGAATTGCTGCCCAAGTATCCGAACGTCGATGACGTGGTGGCGCTGACCCACAGCTATGGCTGTGGCGTGGCAATCACCGCCACCGACGCGTACATCCCGATCCGCACCGTGCGCAACCTGGCGCGCAACCCGAACCTGGGCGGCGAGGCGCTGGTGATCAGCCTGGGCTGTGAGAAATTGCAGGCCGGGCAGGTGATGCACGACAACGATAGCTCGGTGGACCTCAGCGAGCCGTGGCTGTATCGCTTGCAGGACTCCAGCCACGGCTTTACCGAAATGATCGAGCAGATCATGGAATTGGCCGAGACCCGCCTGAAGAAGCTCGACCAGCGCCGCCGCGAGACCGTGCCGGCCTCGGAATTGATCCTGGGCATGCAGTGCGGTGGCAGCGATGCGTTTTCCGGCATCACCGCCAACCCGGCGCTGGGCTACGCCTCGGACCTGCTGCTGCGCGCTGGCGCGACGGTGATGTTTTCCGAAGTCACCGAAGTGCGTGACGCGATCTACCTGCTGACCTCTCGGGCTCAAACCCAGGAAGTCGCCCAGGAATTGGTTCGCGAAATGGACTGGTACGACCGTTACCTGGCCAAGGGCGAAGCCGACCGCAGCGCCAACACCACGCCCGGCAACAAGAAGGGTGGGTTGTCGAACATTGTCGAAAAATCCCTGGGCTCGATCGTCAAGTCCGGCAGCAGCGCGATCAACGGCGTGCTGGGCCCTGGCGAGCGCTTCAAGCAAAAGGGTTTGATCTTCTGTGCCACACCGGCCAGTGACTTTGTCTGCGGCACCTTGCAACTGGCGGCGGGGATGAACCTGCACGTGTTCACCACCGGCCGCGGCACGCCGTACGGTCTGGCGATGGCGCCGGTGGTGAAGGTCTCGACCCGTACCGAACTGGCCCAGCGCTGGCAGGACCTGATCGATATCGACGCCGGCCGGATTGCCACCGGACGGGCGACGATCGAAGAGTTGGGTTGGGAGCTGTTCCACTACTACCTGGATGTGGCCAGCGGCAAGAAAAAGACCTGGGCAGAACAGCACAAGTTGTTCAACGACATTACCCTGTTCAACCCGGCGCCGATTACCTGAGCCGGTGACAATCACTACCCCCCTGTGGGAGCGAGCCTGCTCGCGATGACGGCTGTGCATGCGACATTGATGTCGACTCAGACACCGCTATCGCGAGCAGGCTCGCTCCCACAAGGGAATCGTGGTGAGTACAGATTCTGCGGCCCCTGAAGAAAAATGTGGGAGCGAGCCCGCTCGCGATAGCGGTCTCTCCAGACGCCAATGCCGTGAGTGGCTTATCATTAGCCACCTAACGACATCCCTCTCAAGGTCCCCCGGCATGCTGGCAATTTTCCTCGAAACCCTGAACATCACCGCGCCGGTGTTTGCCATGCTGTTTCTGGGGGTGCTGCTCAAGCGCGTCTACTGGATCAACGACAACTTCATCCACATCGCCTCGTCCCTGGTGTTCAACGTCACCATGCCGGCGCTGTTGTTCCTCGGCATCCTCCACGCCGACCTGCACGCGGCCTTGCAGCCGGACCTGCTGATCTATTTCTCCATCGCTACCCTGGTGAGTTTCGCCATGGCCTGGGGCTGGGCGATCTGGCGTTGCCCGCGGGAGGATCGCGGCATTTATACCCAGGGCGCGTTTCGCGGCAACAACGGGGTCATCGGCCTGGCACTGGCGGCGAGCATGTACGGCGACTACGGGATTTCCCTGGGCGCGATTCTCGCGGCGCTGGTGATCTTGTTCTACAACACCTTGTCGACCATCGTGCTGGCGGTCTACAGCCCGGTGATCAAGTCCGATCCGTGGAGCATCTTTAAAAGTGTGATCAGCAATCCGCTGATCATCAGCGTGATCGTTGCCGCGCCGTTCGCCTATTGGAAGATCGGCCTGCCAAACTGGCTCGAGACCTCGGGCAAATACCTGGCGCAGATGACCTTGCCCCTGGCGCTGATTTGCATCGGTGGCACGTTGTCACTGGCGGTCCTGCGCAAGAGCGGGAAGATGGCCCTGAGTTCGAGCCTGGTGAAGATGGTCGGCCTGCCGCTGCTGACGACCCTGGGCGCCTGGCTCTGGGGCTTTCGCGGGGCAGAGTTGGGGATCCTGTTCCTGTACTTCGGCAGCCCCACCGCCGCCGCCAGCTTCGTCATGGCCCGGGCGGCTGAGGGCAACCACGAACTGGCGGCGGCGATCATCGTCATCACCACGTTGATGGCGGCGGTCACCACCAATGTCGGGATCTTTATGTTGCAGTGGGGTGGGTGGATTTAATCTTGGTTTGCGCTGGTCTTTAGGGCCAATCGTCGGATCGCCGCCCGGAGCAGGCTCGCTCCCACAGTAGATTGATGGTGTACACAAAATTTGTGTTCAGCACTGACCCACTGTGGGAGCGAGCCTGCTCGCGATAGCGGTCTGTCGGTCACTCAGGTTTCTGGTAGCTATCGATCACTTCCTGCGCCGCCCGAAACGCATCGATCGCCGCCGGCACGCCGGCATACACCGCGCAATGCAGCAGTGCCTCCCGTATCTCCTCCATCGTGCAACCGTTGTTCAGCGCTCCGCGCACGTGACCCTTGAGTTCCTGTGGGCACTTGAGCGCAGTGAGGGCGGCGAGGGTGATCAGGCTGCGGGTTTTCAACGGCAGGCCTTCGCGGCTCCAGACGCTGCCCCAGGCATGTTCATTGACGAAGTCCTGGAGCGGTTGGGTGAATTCGGTGGCATTGCCCAGGGCACGGTCGACGAACGCATCGCCCATGACCTGGCGACGCATGTCCAGGCCGGTTTTCGGAGTATCGGTCATGGCAAATCCCTCTTGTGATGTTGGCGACGCCAGGCGCGCAAGGAACTGAACAGCAAAAAGGCCAGCAGGGTTGGCAGCACGTAGAACAGCATCAGATGTTCCAGGCGGCCGGCCAACGGCATGCCAGTGGTGAACGACACCACGTGCAGCCCATAGGCCAGGTACAGCCCCAGGAGCAGCAGACCTTCGGCGCGGGTGACGCGATAGCCGGAATAGAACACCGGCAGGCACAGCACCGCGACGCCGAGCATCACCGGCAAGTCAAAGTCCAGGGCATTGGGCGACACTGAAAGCGGTGTCGGGGCGGCGAGGGCGGTCACCCCCAGCACGCCCAGCAGGTTGAACAGATTGCTGCCGATCACGTTGCCCACCGCGATGTCCCGCTGGCCGCGCAGGGCGGCGATCAGCGAGGTGGCGAGCTCTGGCAGCGAGGTGCTGACCGCGACAACGGTCAGGCCGATGATCCGCTCTGAAAGCCCCAGGTCCGTCGCCACTTCCACGGCTGCGCCCAGCAACAAGTGCCCGGCGAAAATCAGCATCGCCAGGCCCAGCACGATCATCGACAGGCTCTTGAGCCAGGACGCTCGCGCCCCCTCGACGTCTACGGCATGGGGCCGCGCCGAGTGCCGGGACTGGCGCAGCAGCAGGCCCAGGTACACCGCCAGCGCCATCAACAGCAGGACGCCGTCCAGGCGGGTCAGCTCTTCGTTCCAGGCCAGCACGAACACCAACAGGCTGGCGCCGATCATCAGCGGGATGTCCAGGCGCACCAGTTGGCGCGAGACGCGCAACGGGATGATCAGCGCCGACAGACCAAGCGTGACGAGGATGTTGAAAATGCTGCTGCCGATCACGCTGCCCACGGCGATGTCGGCGTTATGCGCCAGGGTCGCTTGCAGGCTGACGGCCATTTGCGGCGCACTGCTGCCTAAGGCGACGACGCTCAGGCCGATGATCAGCGGCCGTACTTGCAAGCGTGCCGCCAGGCCGACGGCGGTGCGCACCAGCAGCTCGGCGCCGGCGATCAGCAGTAGCAGGCCGCCGGCCAGTTCAATCAGGCTGAGCAACGGCAGGGCGGTAAGTAGGGAAATGGCCGGGCTCCGTCAGTCAATCGTCGAGGGCTTGCACGCGCACCCGTGCGGTGCCGGTGCGCAACATGCCCAGTTGCTCGGCCGCCTCGCGGGACACGTCGATCAAGCGCCCGCGCGTATACGGGCCACGGTCGTTGATGCGGACCACGACGCTGTCATTGTTGCCAAGGTTGGTGATTTTCACCCGCGTGCCGAACGGCAACTGGCGATGGGCGGCGGTCAGGCTGTGCTGGTCGAAACGCTCGCCGCTGGCGGTGCGTTTGCCGTGATGCCTGGCACCGTAATAGGAGGCGACGCCGGTCTGGTCGTAGCCGTGTGGATCGACCGTCCCGCTCTGGCTGGCACAACCGGCCAACAGGGACAGCAGGGCGCAGGCGCCGAGGAGACGCTTCATGTAGGGGGTTCCCACATCAGTGTGGTGGTGAAAAACATTGTGGCGAGGGAGCTTGCTCCCGCTGGGGCGCGAAGCGGCCCCCGGCTTTCTGCAGGCAAACCCCGGGGGCTGCTGCACCCGAGGCGTCGGACCGTCCCAGCGGGAGCAAGCTCCCTCGCCACTGGGGAATGAGCCAGACTTGCGGACTGGCTCCATCGCACTCAACCCTCGAGCTTGCTTTTGAGCAGTTCGTTGACCTGTTGCGGGTTGGCCTTGCCCTTGGAGGCTTTCATGGCCTGGCCGACGAAGAAGCCGAACATCTTGCCGCGCTTGGCTTCGTCTGCCGCACGGTACTGTTCGACCTGCTCAGCGTTGGCCGCGAGCATTTCATCGAGCACGGCGCTGATCGCCCCGGTGTCGGTGACTTGCTTCAAGCCGCGCTTGTCGATGATCTCGTCGGCGCTGCCTTCACCGTTGGCCATGGCTTCGAACACCATCTTGGCGATCTTGCCGGAGATGGTGTTGTCCTTGATCCGCAACAGCATGCCGCCCAGTTGCTCGGCCGAAACCGGTGAGTCTTCGATTTCCAGGCCCTGCTTGTTCAGCAGGCTGCCCAGCTCGACCATCACCCAGTTGGCCGCCAGCTTGGCGTCGCCACCGATGCTCACGACTTTCTCGAAGTAATCCGCCTGTTCGCGGCTGGTGGCCAGGACGTTGGCGTCATAGCTCGACAGCCCGAACTGCGCCTGGAAGCGCTCGCGCTTCTGCGGTGGCAGTTCGGGCAGCGTGGCACGTACGTCATTGAGGAAAGAATCCTCGATGACTACTGGCAACAGGTCCGGATCGGGGAAGTAACGGTAGTCGTTGGCTTCCTCTTTACTGCGCATCGGACGGGTTTCGTCCTTGTTCGGGTCGTACAGGCGGGTCTGCTGGATGACCTTGCCACCGTCCTCGATCAGTTCGATCTGGCGCTGGATCTCGCTGTTGATCGCCTTCTCGATGAAGCGGAACGAGTTGACGTTCTTGATCTCGCAGCGCGTGCCGAATTCGACCTGCCCTTTAGGCCGGACCGAGACGTTGCAGTCGCAGCGCAGCGAGCCTTCGGCCATGTTGCCGTCGCAGATGCCCAGGTAACGCACCAGCGCGTGGATCGCCTTGACGTAGGCCACGGCTTCCTTGGCGCTGCGCATGTCCGGCTCGGAGACGATTTCCAAGAGCGGGGTGCCGGCACGGTTCAGGTCGATGCCAGTGGCGCCGTTGAATTCTTCGTGCAGGCTCTTGCCGGCGTCCTCTTCCAGGTGGGCACGGGTGATGCCGACGCGCTTGACCGTGCCGTCTTCCAGGGCGATGTCCAGGTGGCCCTTGCCGACAATCGGCAATTCCATCTGGCTGATCTGGTAGCCCTTGGGCAGGTCCGGGTAGAAGTAGTTCTTGCGGGCGAACACGTTGTGCTGGCCGATCTCGGCGTCAATCGCCAGGCCGAACATCACCGCCATGCGCACCGCCTCGGCGTTGAGCACCGGCAGCACGCCGGGCATGCCCAGGTCGACCAGGCTGGCCTGGGTGTTGGGCTCGGAGCCGAACGTGGTGGCGCTGCCGGAAAAGATTTTCGACCGGGTGGTGAGCTGGGTATGAATCTCCAGCCCGATCACGACTTCCCATTGCATGTGTTTCTCCTCAGAAGCCGGTTGGGGTGCGAGTGTGCCAGTCGGTATTGAGCTGGTACTGGTGCGCCACGTTGAGCAGGCGGCCTTCCTGGAAGTACGGCGCGAGCAGTTGCACGCCCACCGGCAGGCCATCGACGAAACCGGCCGGCATGGACAGGCCGGGCAGGCCGGCGAGGTTGGCGGTGATGGTGTAGACGTCTTCCAGGTAGGCGGCCACCGGGTCGCTGTTCTTGGCGCCGAGTTTCCAGGCCGGGTTCGGCGTGGTCGGGCCGAGGATCATGTCGACCTCGTTGAAGGCATTCATGAAGTCGTTCTTCACCAGGCGGCGGATCTTCTGCGCCTTGAGGTAGTAGGCGTCGTAGTAGCCGGCGGACAGCGCATAGGCGCCCACCATGATCCGACGCTGCACTTCGCTGCCGAAGCCTTCGCCGCGGGAACGCTTGTACAGGTCTATCAGGTTCTGCGGGTTTTCGCAGCGGTAGCCGAAACGCACGCCGTCGAAGCGCGACAGGTTCGAGGACGCTTCCGCCGGAGCGATCACGTAGTACGCAGGAATCGCGTGTTGCATGTTCGGCAGGCTGATCTGCTTGATGACCGCGCCGAGTTTTTCCAGCTCTTTGATGCTGTTCTGGATCAGGTCGGCGATGCGTGGGTCAAGGCCGGCGCCGAAGTACTCTGCTGGCACACCGATACGCAGGCCTTGCAGCGAACCGTTGAGGCCGGCGCTGTAGTCCGGCACCGGTTCGTCGATGCTGGTGGAGTCGTTCGGGTCGAAGCCGGCCATGCCTTGCAGCAGGATCGCGCAGTCTTCGGCGGTGCGCGCCAGCGGGCCACCCTGGTCCAGGCTGGACGCGTAGGCGATCATGCCCCAGCGCGACACGCGGCCATAGGTTGGCTTGAGGCCGGTGAGGTTGGTGAATGCGGCCGGCTGGCGGATCGAGCCGCCCGTGTCGGTGGCGGTGGCGGCCGGCAGCAGGCGCGCTGCCACGGCCGCGGCGGAACCGCCGGACGAACCGCCCGGTACATGTTCCAGGTTCCACGGGTTTTTCACTGCGCCGTAGTAGCTCGACTCGTTGGCCGAACCCATGGCGAATTCGTCCATGTTGGTCTTGCCCAGGGTTACGGTCCCGGCAGCGGCCAGCCTGGCGACCACGGTGGCGTCATAGGGAGCCTTGAAGTTGTCGAGCATCTTCGAACCGCAGCTGGTGCGGATGCCCTGGGTGCAGAACAGGTCCTTGTGGGCAATCGGCGCGCCGAGCAGGGCACCGCTCTCACCGCCTGCGCGACGGGCATCGGCAGCCTTGGCCTGGCTCAGGGCCAGTTCTTCGGTGAGGCTGATGAAGCTGTTGAGCTGCGGGTCCAGCTGGGCGATACGCGCCAGCAGGGTTTTGGTCAGCTCTTCGGAGGAAAACTTTTTGTCGGCGAGTCCGCGAGCGATCTCGGCCAGGGTCATGTGATGCATGAGAGGCTCTTTCCCTTTAGTCGATGACTTTCGGAACCAGGTACAGGCCGTTTTCGACCGCTGGCGCGATGGACTGGTAGGCCTCGCGGTTGTTCGGCTCGGTCACGACGTCGGCGCGCAGGCGCTGGCTGGCTTCCAGTGGGTGGGCCAGCGGTTCGATACCGTCGGTATTGACCGCCTGCATCTCGTCGACCAGCCCCAGAATGCTGTTCAGGGCAGAGGTGATGTGTGGAAGATCGGCTTCATTGAGGCCCAGGCAGGCCAGATGAGCGATTTTTTCCACGTCGGAGCGTTCAAGCGCCATGGGATTCTCCAGTGGAAAACAAAACGGACGCAGTTCGTCCGTGTGTTAGATTGTCGGAACACTACCGCAGTTCTACAGCCTTACGGCCGCGATTGTAGGGTTTGGTGCACAGAAAAGCGGCCAATTTAACATATTGGCGCCTTGCCCAAAATCCCTGTCGTTGTTAGAGTTTGCCGCACTTTTTTACCCACGCGTTGCCTAGGGTCCCTTTCCCATGTTCAAGAAACTGCGTGGCATGTTTTCCAGTGATCTTTCCATTGACCTGGGCACTGCCAACACCCTTATTTACGTGCGCGAGCGCGGTATCGTCCTGAATGAACCCTCGGTCGTGGCTATCCGCACCCACGGCAACCAGAAAAGTGTCGTGGCTGTCGGTACCGAAGCCAAGCGCATGCTGGGCCGTACTCCGGGCAACATCGCGGCCATTCGCCCGATGAAGGACGGCGTGATCGCCGACTTCAGCGTTTGTGAAAAGATGCTGCAGTACTTCATCAACAAAGTTCACGAAAACAGCTTTCTGCAGCCCAGCCCACGCGTGCTGATCTGCGTTCCATGCAAGTCCACCCAGGTAGAGCGTCGCGCCATCCGTGAATCGGCCCTCGGTGCCGGTGCCCGTGAAGTGTTCCTGATCGAAGAGCCGATGGCCGCTGCCATTGGTGCCGGCCTGCCGGTTGAAGAGGCCCGCGGTTCGATGGTCGTCGACATCGGTGGCGGTACCACCGAAATCGCGCTGATCTCCCTCAACGGTGTGGTCTATGCCGAGTCCGTGCGTGTGGGCGGCGACCGTTTCGACGAAGCGATCATCACCTATGTGCGTCGCAACTACGGCAGCCTGATCGGCGAATCCACCGCCGAGCGCATCAAGCAGGAAATCGGCACCGCCTACCCGGGCGGCGAAGTGCGTGAAGTCGACGTCCGCGGCCGCAACCTGGCCGAAGGCGTGCCACGTGCGTTCACCTTGAACTCCAACGAAGTATTGGAGGCTCTGCAGGAGTCCCTGGCTACGATCGTTCAGGCGGTCAAAAGCGCCCTGGAGCAATCGCCGCCGGAATTGGCGTCGGACATCGCCGAGCGCGGCCTGGTGCTGACCGGTGGTGGCGCGCTGCTGCGTGACCTGGACAAACTGCTGGCCCAGGAAACCGGCCTGCCGGTAATCGTTGCCGAAGACCCGCTGACCTGTGTCGCCCGTGGCGGTGGCCGTGCATTGGAAATGATGGACAAGCACACCATGGACCTGCTCTCCAGCGAATAAGTCGCGCCGGGTGGTCTATGTTGTTCGCTCCCGGGCAGCACTTTGCAGTGCTGCCCGTTGGCGTTTATCTTCTGTCATTCGTATCCAGGCCGGTTTGATACCGTATGAATAAAGCGAACATTTGCCTGGGAGGAGCGGCCTATTAAACCGCTTTTTGCCAAAGGCCCCTCATTGGGTGTGCGCCTGCTGGTGCTGGCCGTGCTGTCGGTCGCGCTGATGGTGGTCGATGCCCGCTTCACGCTGCTCAAGCCTGTGCGCAGCCAGATGTCGCTGGTGTTGATGGAGTCCTACTGGATCACCGACCTGCCGCAGCGCTTGTGGCAAGGTGTGGCCAGTCAGTTTGGCAGTCGCACCGAGCTGGTAGCCGAAAACGAGAAACTCAAGACCGAGAACCTGCTGTTGCAAGGGCGCATGCAGAAGTTGGCGGCCCTCACCGAGCAGAACGTGCGGCTGCGCGAGTTGCTCAATTCTTCCGCGCTGGTCAACGAGAAGGTCGAAGTGGCCGAGTTGATCGGCATGGACCCGAACCCCTTTACCCACCGCATCCTGATCAACAAGGGCGAGCGCGACGGTGTCGTGCTTGGCCAGCCGGTGCTCGACGCCCGCGGCCTGATGGGGCAGGTGGTGGAGTTGATGCCCTACACCGCCCGCGTGCTGCTGCTGACCGACACCACCCACAGTATCCCGGTGCAGGTCAACCGCAACGGCCTGCGGGCCATTGCCAGCGGCACCGGCAACCCGGAACGCCTGGAACTGCGCCATGTCGCCGATACCGCCGACATCAAGGAAGGCGACCTCCTGGTCAGCTCGGGCCTCGGCCAGCGCTTCCCGGCCGGTTATCCGGTGGCGACGGTCAAGGAAGTGATACACGACTCCGGCCAGCCCTTTGCCATCGTGCGTGCGGTACCCACTGCCGCGTTGAACCGCAGCCGCTACCTGCTGCTGGTATTCAGCGATAATCGCACCCCGGAAGAGCGGGCCAACGACGCTGCGGTGGCTCAGGAAGCCCAGGACCGCCAGGGTGCTGAACCGGTCGCTCCCGGCGCCCAGTCGCCAACTGCGGTGCCGGCCACTGTGCCCAAGCCCGCACCGACTGCGCCGGCGGCCGCGACGCCTGCGGCTGCCCCAGCCGCCGCGCCTGCCGCACCCTCAACTTCAACCCGTCCGGCCAGTCACGCGCCGGCAACGCAGCATGCCCGACCTGCGGCCAGGCCACCTGCAGCCACCCCGGCTCCCGCGCCGGCCACCAGGGGAGCACGAGAAGAATGAGCAGTACCCGATCCGGCAACGGCTGGATAGTCTGGCTGACCTTCGCCATCGGCCTGCTGCTGAGCGTTTCGCCGTTGCCGCAGTTCATGGAAATCCTGCGGCCTCTGTGGCTGGCTTTGCTGCTGGCCTTCTGGGCGCTGGCCTTGCCGCACAAGGTCGGGATGGTCACCGCATGGTGCCTGGGCCTGGCCGAGGACGTGCTTTATGGCACGCTGCTGGGGCAGAACGCGCTGATCCTGACCCTGATCACATTCCTGGTCCTGTCGCTGCAACAACGCTTGCGCATGTTCCCCATGTGGCAGCAATGCCTGGTGATCCTGGTGATCTTCGGCCTGGCGCAACTGGTCCAGCTGTGGCTCAGCGCGCTGACCGGCAATCGCCAGCCGACCCTGGCGCTGGTGCTGCCGGCCCTGGTCAGCGCCTTGCTCTGGCCCTGGGTCAGCTTCGCTTTGCGCGGCCTGCGCCTGCGTTTCAAGATCAACTGAATTCGGTCAGGAGTCTACGTTTTCTGATTGAAATCCCTGTGGTGAGGGAGCTTTGTGGCGAGGGAGCTTGCTCCCGCTCGACTGCGCAGCAGTCGCAAAGTTCTGGGGCCACTTCGTGACTCAGCGGGAGCAAGCTCCCTCGCCACAAAAGCTGTTTGCATCCAGAGGGAGTTTATATCGATGAAACCGCTTTACCTCGCCTCCGGCTCGCCGCGCCGGCGTGAACTACTGACCCAGATCGGCGTGGCGTTCACCACTGTCAGCGCCGACATCGACGAAACTCCCCTGCACCACGAAAGCCCGGCGGCTTATGTCGAGCGTCTGGCTCGCGGCAAGGCCGAGGCCGGGCGCCGCGCTTTGGATGCCGGCGTGGACGCCTGTGTGCTGGGCGCCGACACGGCCGTGGTGCTGGACGGGCGGATTCTCGGCAAGCCGCTGGACCAGGCCGACTCGGTGGCGATGCTGCTCAGCCTGTCCGGCCGCGACCATGAGGTGTTGACCGCCGTAGCCGTGCTGGACGGCCAGCGTTGCGAATCCCGCGTAATCAGCAGCCGGGTGCGCTTTCGGCCCATCACCGAACAGGAGGCTCTGGCCTATTGGGCCAGTGGCGAACCCCGGGACAAGGCCGGCAGCTACGGTATCCAAGGCTTGGGGGCGGTGTTCGTCGCCGGACTCGAAGGCAGCTATTCCGCCGTTGTCGGCTTGCCGCTGTGTGAAACCGCGGAACTGCTGGGCCATTTCGGCATACCCTGTTGGCAAACCTTGAGCGCGCAGAGCGCCGACTGACCGATGCGGCCATAATCGTGAATATGTCTGAACGAGACCCTGCCATGAGCGAAGAGATCCTGATCAACATCACACCGATGGAATCACGCGTGGCGGTGGTCGAAAACGGAGTCCTGCAAGAGGTTCACGTCGAGCGCACGCAAAAACGCGGCATCGTCGGCAATATCTACAAAGGCAAGGTGGTGCGGGTGTTGCCGGGCATGCAGGCGGCCTTCGTCGACATCGGCCTGGACCGTGCGGCGTTCATCCATGCCTCGGAAATTTCCATGCGCGAGGGGCCTGCGGTGGAAAGCATCAGTGCGTTGGTCCATGAGGGCCAGAGCCTGGTGGTGCAGGTCACCAAGGACCCCATCGGCTCCAAGGGCGCACGCTTGACCACACAATTGTCGATCCCGTCGCGCTATCTGGTTTACATGCCACGCACGGCCCATGTCGGCATTTCCCTGAAGATCGAAGACGAAGCCGAGCGTGAGCGCCTCAAGCAAGTGGTCAGCGATTGTGTGGAAAAAGAAGGCATCAAGGAGGCCGGCGGTTTCATCCTGCGCACCGCCGCCGAAGGAGCCGGTGCCGATGAAATCCTCATGGACATCCGCTACCTGCGCAGGCTCTGGGATCAGATCGCCGCGCAGATCAAGACCATCGCCACCCCCAGCGTGATCTACGAAGACCTTGGCCTGGCGTTGCGCACCCTGCGGGATCTGGTCAGCCCGAAGATCGAGAAGATCCGTATCGACTCTCGGGAAACCTTCCAGAAAACCACGCAGTTCGTCGCCGAACTGATGCCGGAAATCGCCGACCGCCTCGAACACTACCCCGGCGAGCGACCGATTTTCGACCTGTACGGGGTCGAGGACGAAATCCAGAAAGCCCTGGAGCGCAAGGTGCCGCTCAAGTCCGGCGGCTACCTGGTAGTCGATCCGGCCGAGGCCATGAGCACCATCGACGTCAACACCGGGGCGTTCGTCGGCCATCGCAATCTCGAAGAAACCATTTTCAAGACCAACCTGGAAGCGGCCACGGCCATCGCCCGCCAACTGCGCCTGCGCAACCTGGGGGGGATCATCATCATCGACTTCATCGACATGGAAGATGAAGAGCATCAGCGCCAGGTGCTGCGGACCCTGGAGAAACAACTCGAACGCGATCACGCCAAGACCAACATCATTGGCATTACCGAGCTGGGCCTGGTGCAGATGACCCGCAAGCGCACCCGCGAAAGCCTTGAGCAAGTGCTTTGCGAGCCGTGCAGCAGTTGCCAGGGCCGAGGCAAGCTCAAGACCCCGGAAACCGTGTGTTACGAAATCTTCAGGGAAATCCTTCGCGAAGCGCGCGCTTACCAGGCGACCGGCTATAGAGTGTTGGCGAACCAGAAAGTGGTGGACCGTCTGCTCGATGAGGAGTCGGGCAATGTCGCTGAGCTGGAGGCTTTTATCGGTCGCACGATTCGTTTTCAGGTGGAAACCATGTACTCCCAGGAACAATATGACGTGGTGCTGCTCTGAAGGGCTTGGAAAGCGGCGTGCCCGCGAGTTCGAGTAACGCTGCCAGGGGAGCCCGTTGACATGGAGCGTCTGACACGCCTTTTGGCTACGCTGACCCGCTGGGGCCTGGGCCTGTGTGCGCTGCTGCTGGTGCTGTTGGCGTTGTATGTCAGCCTTGGGCGCGAGCTGGTGCCGCTGGTGGCTGAATATCGCGCCGAAGTCGAGAGTCGGGCCGCGCAAGCCCTGGGCATGCCCGTGCACATCGGCAGCCTGGAGGGCGGCTGGAGCACCCTGGCGCCGGTACTGGCGGCTCAGGACGTGGTGATCGGCGATGGCGTGAACGCCTTGCACCTGGACCAGGTGCGGGCCGTGCCTGATGTCTGGCGCAGCCTGCTGACGCGGCAGGTGCGTATCGCCCATCTGGAAGTCAGTGGCCTGAAGATCAGCCTCAAGGAAAGCGCCGAGGGCAAATGGTCGCTGGAAGGCCTGCCGGTGCGGGACGACCAGCCCCTCGATCCGCAACAATTGCTGGAGCGGATACAGGTGGTCTCCCGGCTCTCGGTGCTCGACAGCCAGGTCACCTTGCAGCCACTGGACCAATCGCCGTTGACCCTGACCTACGTCGGCCTGAGCCTGCGCACCGGGGCCGTCCGCCAGCGCCTGGATGCTCGTCTGACCTTGCCTGACGGCCAGCCTGTGGCGATCAACTTGCGCACGCGAATCCGCGCTGCCGATTGGAAGAATGGCGAGGCCGACGCCTACCTGAGCCTGCCCCAAAGCGACTGGTCGAAATGGTTGCCGAAGCGTCTGACCCGGCAGTGGAATTTTTCCCGGATCCAGGCCGGTGGCGAATTCTGGCTCAGTTGGGGCGCGGGCACCCTGCAAAGCGCGGCGATGCGCTTGAACGCGCCGCAACTTCAAGGTGCGTACGCCGAACGCAAGCCGGTGCAGATCAACAACCTGGCCCTGAATGGCTATTTCCAGCGCGGCAGCCAGGGCTTCATCGCGACCTTCGACTCCCTGGCGATGAACCTGGGTGAGGTCCGCTGGGAGTCACGCCTGCAACTGCAACAGAGCAATGCCACGGACAAGGCTGAGGAGCTCTGGCATCTGCAAGCGGATCGCCTCGACCTGACGCCGCTGACCCCATTGCTCAATGCGTTGGCGCCGTTGCCGGAGGGTGTCGCGGCGGCGATCGACCATCTCAAGGTGACGGGCGGGCTGCGCAATGTATTGTTCGATTACCGGCCGCAGAACAGCGGCGATCAGAAAGTCAGCTTCGCCACCAACCTGGACACCGTCGGCTTCGATGCCTATCGGGGCGCCCCGGCGGCGCGCAACGTATCGGGAAGCCTGAGTGGCAATCTGGGTGGCGGCGAGCTGCGCATGGACAGCAAGGATTTTTCCCTGCACCTGGACCCGATCTTCGCCAAGCCCTGGCAATACCTGCAAGCCAACGCACGGCTGACCTGGAAGCTGGACAAGCAAGGCTTCACCCTGGTCGCACCCTATTTGAAAGTGCTGGGCGAGGAGGGTCGGATTGCCGGCGACTTCCTGATCCGCCTGCATTTCGATCACAGCCAGGAAGACTACATGGACCTGCGGGTCGGCCTGGTGGATGGGGATGGCCGCTACACTGGCAAATACCTGCCGGCGGTCCTCAGTCCGGCACTGGACGAGTGGTTGCGGACGGCAATCGTCAAAGGCGCGGTAGACCAGGGTTTTTTCCAGTACCAGGGCTCTCTGAACCACGGAGCAAGCGATGCGGCCCGCAGCATCAGCCTGTTCTTCAAGGTGCATGACGCCGAACTAGCGTTCCAGCCGGGCTGGCCGTCGGTCAGCAAGGTCAGCGGCGACGTCTTCGTCGAAGACAGCGGAGTGCGCATCTATGCCAGCCAGGGGCAGTTGCTGGACACCCAGGTCAAGGATGTCTCGGTAGAGGTTCCCCATGTGCCCAGCGGACAGAATTCCCACCTGCTGCTCGATGGCAGTTTCGTCGGGGGCTTGGGCGATGGCCTGAAAATCCTCCAGACAGCGCCAATCGGAACGGCCGAGACGTTCGCCGGTTGGGAAGGCGAGGGTAATCTGCAAGGCAGCGTGAAGCTCGATATTCCACTGGTCAAAGGCGAGCAACCGAAGATCCTGGTGGACTTCGCCACCGATAATGCCCGGCTCAAGCTCAGCGAGCCGGTGCTGGAGTTGACCCAGCTCAAGGGCGACTTCCGCTTCGACAGTAGCAAGGGGTTGAGCGGCAAGAACATCGGCGCCCGGGCGTTCGACCGGCCCGTGACCGCACAGATATTCGCCGAGGGCCGGGCGGGCGCGCTCAATACGCGGGTAACCGCGTCCGGGCGGGTGGAGGTCAAGAAACTCACTGACTGGCTGAACGTGACCCAACCGTTGCCCGTCTCCGGCGTGGTGCCTTACCAGCTGCAAGTGATACTCAACGCAGCGGACAGCCAGCTGTCGGTCAGCTCCAATCTCAAAGGCGTGGCCGTGGACCTGCCGGCGCCTTTCGGCATGGCTGCCGATGCCGGGCGCGACACGCTGTTTCGCATGACGTTGCAGGGGCCGGAGCGCCGTTATTGGGTCGACTACGGCGACCTCGCCAGCTTCACCTACGCCGCGCCGAGCGGGAAGGTCGCAGATGGCCGCGGCGAGTTGCTGTTGGGCGATGGCGATGCAGTGCTGCCGGGAGCCAAGGGGCTACGCCTGCGCGGAAACCTGTCGGAACTGGACGTGGGTCCCTGGCAGGATCTGCTGAGCAAGTACGCCGGCCAGGACCCGGGAGGCAGCGCCAGGCAATTGCTTAGCAGTGCCGATCTTAAAGTCGGCAAGCTCACAGCCATGGGCACGACCCTGGACCAGGCCGCGCTGCAGCTGGACCGCAAGCCGGAAGCCTGGGCCTTGCAGCTCGACAGCCAACAGGCCAAGGGCAGCGTGATCGTGCCCGACGCAAAGGCTGCGCCGATTGCCATCACGTTGGATTATGTCCGCCTGCCGGCCGCCGACCCTACCGTGCAGGCCGATGAAAACGCTCCGGATCCGTTGGCATCGGTCGACCCAACCAAGATCCCGGCGCTGGACATCGCTATCGACCAGCTGTTCCAGGGGCCCGACCTGGTGGGGGCATGGTCGCTGAAGGTCCGGCCGACCGCCAAGGGCATCGCCCTGAACGCATTGGACATGGGCCTCAAGGGCATGGTGCTGAACGGCAGCGGCGGCTGGGAGGGCGTGCCCGGGTCTACCACCAGCTGGTACAAGGGCCGGATCAGCGGCAAGAACCTGGCTGACGTGCTCAAGGGCTGGGGTTTTGCGCCGAGCGTGACCAGCCAGGAGTTCCGCCTGGATGTCGACGGGCGTTGGCCCGGTTCGCCGGCCTGGGTCGCCACCAAACGCTTCTCCGGAAGTCTCGATGCCTCGTTGAGCAAGGGGCAGTTCGTCGAAGTCGAGGGCAGCGCCCAGGCGCTGCGGGTCTTTGGCCTGTTGAATTTCAACTCCATCGGGCGGCGCTTGCGCCTGGACTTCTCCGACCTGTTCGGCAAGGGCTTGAGCTACGACCGGGTCAAGGGACTGTTGATCGCCAGCAACGGCGTCTATGTAACCCGTGAGCCCATCACCCTGACAGGGCCGTCGAGTAACCTGGAACTCAACGGAACGCTGGACATGGTGGCCGACCGGGTCGACGCCAAGCTTCTGGTCACGTTGCCGGTGACCAACAACCTGCCGATCGCCGCGTTGATCGTCGGGGCTCCGGCAGTGGGCGGGGCGCTGTTTCTGATCGACAAACTGATCGGCGACCGCGTGGCGCGCTTTGCCAGCGTAAGATACGACGTCAAGGGGCCGTGGAAAGAGCCTAAGATTACCTTCGATAAGCCGTTTTGATTGACTAAACAATTCACTGTGGGAGCGAGCTTGCTCGCGATGATGCAGGTATATCCAACATCTATGTTGACTGGTACACCGTAATCGCGAGCAAGCTCGCCCCCACAGGGGCACCACCAAGCAAAGGAGAACGGCCATGCCAGTCGCAGTCATCCAAATGGTCAGCCAGAGCGACGTACTCGCCAATCTGGCCCGGGCTCGGCTGCTGCTGGAGCAGGCGGCGGCCAAGGGCGCGAGGCTGGCGGTGCTGCCCGAGAATTTCGCCGCCATGGGCCGGCGGGACATTGCCGGCATCGGTCGCGCAGAAGCCTTTGGTCAGGGGCCGATCCTGCCCTGGTTGAAACAGGCTGCCCGTGACCTCAGGTTATGGATCGTGGCCGGTACGCTGCCACTGCCTCCGGTGGATCGGCCCCAGGACAAAGCCCATGCCTGTTCGCTGTTGGTGGACGATCAGGGCCAGATCGTGGCGCGCTATGACAAGCTGCATCTGTTCGATGTGGATGTGGCGGACAATCGTGGGCGCTATCGCGAGTCCGATGACTATGCTTATGGCAGCAATGTGGTGGTCGCCGACACACCCGTAGGTCGGATTGGCCTGACGGTCTGCTACGACTTGCGTTTCCCGGAGCTCTATAGCGAGCTGCGGGCCGCCGGAGCCGAACTGATCAGCGCGCCGTCGGCGTTCACCGCGGTAACCGGTCTCGCCCACTGGGACGTATTGATCCGTGCCCGGGCCATCGAGACCCAGTGTTATGTGCTGGCAGCCGCCCAGGGCGGCGTGCATCCGGGGCCACGGGAAACCTTCGGCCATGCCGCGATCGTTGATCCGTGGGGCCGGGTGCTGGCGCAACAGGATCAAGGCGAGGCCGTGCTGGTGGCCGAGCGCGACGGCAACGAACAGGCGTCCATCCGGGCGCGCATGCCGGTGGCCAGCCATCGGCGCTTTTTCTCGCAGGGCGCTCGACAGCGGCCTGTCCAAGACGACGAATTCAAGGCGTAAAACATATGAGCGGGTTGTTGTCCTCAGTCAGTGAACACCTTTTAGCCCCCGGCGGCGTGACCCTCGAAAGCCTGCAAGGCGTGCTGGGCGAGCTGGCCGGCCCGGGCATCGATGCGGCCGACCTGTATTTCCAGGGTCAGATTTCCGAGTCCTGGTCGCTGGAAGACGGCATCGTCAAGGAAGGCAGCTTCAATCTCGACCAGGGCGTGGGGGTGCGTGCCCAGTCCGGCGAAAAAACCGGCTTTGCCTACAGCAATGCCATCACGCTCGAAGCCCTGGGCGCTGCGGCACGTGCGGCCCGTTCGATTTCCCGAGCCGGGCAGAACGGTACGGTCCAGGCCTTCAGCAGCCAGGATGTGGCGCAACTCTATGCGCCGGACAACCCGCTGGAAGTCATCAGTCGTGCGGAAAAGGTCGAACTGCTCAAGCGTATCGATCTGGCGACCCGTGCCCTCGATCCGCGTATCCAGCAGGTTTCGGTGAGCCTGGCTGGCGTCTGGGAGCGAATCCTGGTGGCCTCCACCGATGGCGGCCTGGCGGCGGACGTGCGGCCGCTGGTGCGCTTCAACGTCAGTGTGATCGTCGAGCAGAACGGTCGTCGCGAACGCGGCGGGCATGGCGGCGGCGGGCGCACCGACTATCGCTACTTCCTCAGCGAAGACCGCGCCATGGGCTATGCTCGCGAAGCGTTGCGCCAGGCATTGGTCAACCTGGAGGCCATTCCCGCTCCGGCCGGTACCTTGCCGGTGGTACTGGGCCCTGGCTGGTCCGGCGTGCTGTTGCACGAAGCGGTGGGGCATGGGCTGGAGGGCGACTTCAACCGCAAGGGCAGTTCGGCCTACAGCGGACGCATGGGCGAAATGGTCGCCTCGAAACTCTGCACCATCGTTGACGACGGTACGCTGGCCGGGCGCCGCGGCTCCCTCAGCGTGGATGACGAAGGCACCCCGACCGAATGCACCACGTTGATCGAGAACGGCGTGCTCAAGGGCTACATGCAGGACAAGCTCAATGCCCGCTTGATGGGCGTGGCCCGTACCGGCAATGGACGGCGTGAGTCTTATGCGCACCTGCCGATGCCGCGCATGACCAACACCTACATGCTGGGCGGCCAGAGCGATCCGGCGGAAATCATCGCCTCGGTGAAAAAGGGCATCTATTGCGCCAACCTCGGCGGCGGCCAAGTGGACATCACCAGTGGCAAGTTCGTGTTTTCCACCAGCGAAGCCTATCTGATCGAAGACGGCAAAATCACGGCGCCGGTCAAGGGCGCAACCCTGATTGGCAACGGGCCGGAAGCCATGAGCAGGGTGTCGATGGTCGGTAACGACCTCGCCCTGGACAGTGGCGTGGGGACTTGCGGCAAGGACGGGCAATCGGTGCCGGTAGGCGTCGGCCAGCCGACCCTGAAGATCGATGCGATCACCGTGGGTGGCACGGGCGCGTGATATTCAAAGGTATGCATGAATCGTGGCGAGGGAGCTTGCTCCCGCTCGGTCGGTCCGACGCCTCGGGCGCGGCGACCGCATTGGGGCTACTGCGTAGCCCGGCGGGAGCAAGCTCCCTCGCCACGATAAAGGCAACTCCCAAAGGGGAGTGGGTGTGAGCGATCAACGCAAGCCGCGTTGGGTTTCGTCCAGCTCACGGATGTACTTGAAGATTTTACGGCTCGAAGCCGGTGGCTTGTTTTGCGCCACTTCGTGCTGGGCCTGACGGATCAGGGAGCGCAGCTGCTGGCGATCGGCCTCGGGGTAGTCGATGACGAATTTTTCCAGGGTGCCGTCATCGCCCGCGATCAAGCGATCGCGCCAGCGTTCCAGGTTATGGAAGCGTTCGTTGTACTGGCGGGTGGAGGCATCGAGTTGATCGAGCAGGACCAGGATGGCGCTGGTGTCCTGGTCGCGCATCAGTTTGCCAATGAATTGCAGGTGCCGTTTACGCGCGATATTCGCGGTGTGCTTGGGCGCATCGGCCAGGGCCCGGCGCAAGGCGTCGGTCAGTGGCAGTTTGGCCAGCAAGTCAGGCTTGAGTGTTGTCAGGCGCTCGCCGAGGTCAACCAGAGCATGCAGCTCGCGTTTGACCTGGGATTTGCTTTTTTCACCCTCGTAGAGGGAGTCGTCGTAAGAATCAACCATGGTGGCAGTCCGCAAAGAAACGCCGCCATGATAACCAGTCGGGGGCCACTTGTCCGGCCCGGTCGCTCGAAGGCCGTTACCGAAAGCAGAATTTGAGTGGAGAACACCATGAGTGCAGTTCAGAGCGTCGGCCCGCAAGCGTTGCCGGCCCTGCAGGAACAAGTCGAGCAGATCCTCGCCGAGGTCAAGCGGCAGGGCGCCAGCGCGTGTGAAGTGGCGGTATCCCTTGAGCAGGGCCTGTCGACCTCGGTGCGCCAGCGCGAGGTGGAAACCGTCGAGTTCAATCGCGATCAGGGCTTTGGCATCACCCTGTACGTGGGCCAGCGCAAGGGCTCGGCCAGCACTTCGGCCAGCGGCCCGGAAGCCATCCGGGAGACGGTCGCCGCTGCGCTGGCAATCGCCAGGCATACCTCCGAAGACGATGCCTCGGGCCTGGCCGATGCTGCGCTGATGTGCAAGGAACAGCGTGATTTCGACCTGTTCCACGCTTGGGACATCACTCCCGAACAAGCCATCGAACAGGCGCTGCGTTGCGAAGCGGCGGCGTTCGACGCCGACGCACGGATCAAGAACGCCGACGGCACGACGCTCAACACGCACCAGGGCTGCCGGGTCTACGGCAACAGCCACGGCTTTATCGGTGGCTACGCATCGACCCGCCACAGCCTGAGCTGCGTGATGATTGCCGAGGCCAATGGCCAGATGCAGCGCGACTATTGGTACGACGTCAATCGCCAGGGGCCGTTGCTGGCGGACCCGGTGAGCATCGGCCAGAAAGCCGCGCAGCGGGCCGCCAGCCGCCTTGGCGCGCGCCCGGTGCCGACATGCGAAGTGCCGGTGCTGTTTTCGGCGGAATTGGCCGGCGGCTTGTTTGGCAGTTTCCTGTCGGCGGTGTCCGGCGGCAACCTGTACCGCAAATCGTCGTTCCTCGAAGGCGCGCTGGGCCAGAAACTGTTCCCGGAGTGGATGACCATCGACGAGCGCCCGCATCTGTTGCAGGCCATGGGCAGTGCGGCGTTCGATGGCGATGGCCTGGCGACCTATGCCAAACCGTTCGTGGAAAACGGCGAGTTGGTGTCCTATATCCTCGGCACCTATTCGGGTCGCAAACTGGGGATGCCGAGCACCGCCAACGCCGGCGGCGTACACAATCTGTTCGTCACCCATGGCGAGGAAGACCAGGCAGCGTTGCTGCGACGCATGGGCCGTGGTCTGCTGGTGACCGAGCTGATGGGCCATGGGTTGAACATGGTGACCGGGGACTATTCTCGCGGTGCTGCAGGGTTCTGGGTGGAGAACGGCGAGATCCAGTTCCCGGTCCAGGAAGTGACCATTGCCGGGAACATGCGCGACATGTTCAAGCAGATCGTGGCGGTAGGAAGCGATCTGGAACTGCGCAGCAACATCCGCACCGGTTCGGTGTTGATCGAACGGATGATGGTGGCGGGGAGCTGAGGCCTGATGCATAAAAAAAAGGCGCGTCATCTTTGGATGTCGCGCCTTTTTTTATAAACCAGAAATCCCCGTGGCGAGGGAGCTTGCTCCCGTTCGGCTGCGCAGCAGCCGCAAAAACTCAGCGACAATGAAGATTGAGGTAGCCCGATGGATGGGGTCTGCTTCGCAGACCAGCGGGAGCAAGCTCCCTCGCCACAAAAAGCCAGTCTCAAATGTGCATTGAGAAAGCTTACTCGCCCTCATCAAAATAGTTGTTGATCAACGCTACCAGCGCATCCATCGCTTCCTGTGCTTCATCCCCTTCCGTTGCCAAGTGGATCTTCGTGCCCTTGCCGGCGGCGAGCATCATCATTGCCATGATGCTCTTGCCGTCGATCATCGACTCGGGGCTGCGACCGACCCTGATGGTGGTGTCCTTGAATCGTCCGGCAACCCCGACGAACTTGGCCGATGCCCGGGCGTGCAGGCCCAGCTTGTTGATGATTTCAATTTCCTGAGCGGGCATCGCGGTGTGAATCCTTTAGCTGAGGTCGCGGTGGCGAACCTGGACGTTCTTCAGGGACTGTTGCAGGAGCTGACCCAGGCGTTCGGTCAGGTAGACAGAGCGGTGATGGCCGCCCGTGCAGCCGATGGCAATCGTGACATAGGCACGGTTGCTGGCGGCAAAGCGGGGCAGCCACTTGAGCAGGTAGCTGGAAATATCCTGGTACATTTCCTCGACGTCCGGCTGTGCGGCCAGGTAATCGATCACCGGCTGGTCGAGTCCGGACTGCTCGCGCAATTCGGGTTTCCAGTAGGGATTGGGCAGGCAGCGTACGTCGAACACCAGGTCGGCGTCCACGGGCATGCCACGCTTGAAACCGAACGATTCCACCAGGAACGCCGTCCCTGGCTCCGGCTGGTTGAGCAGGCGCAACTTGATCGTGTCACGCAGCTGATAAAGGTTCAGGTGCGTGGTGTTGACTTTCAGGTCCGCCAAATCGGCGATGGACCCCAATAACTGGGTTTCATCGTCGATAGCTTCGGCCAGGGAGCGATTGGCGTTGCTCAGCGGATGGCGCCGGCGGGTTTCGGAAAAGCGCTTGAGCAGGGTCTCTTCGTCGGCATCCAGATACAACACATCGCACTGGATATGCCGGCTGCGCACTTCCTCGAGCAGTTCCGGAAAGCGCGACAGGTGGCTTGGCAGATTGCGTGCATCAATGGACACCGCCACCAGCGGCTGCGCCAGCTCGGTATGGATCATCGCACGTTCGGCCAGCTCCGGCAGCAGCCCGGCGGGCAGGTTGTCGATGCAGTAGTAGCCGCTGTCTTCAAGCACGTTGAGGGCCGTGCTTTTACCGGAGCCGGAGCGACCACTGACGATGATCATGCGCATGTTTAATGACCGTTCTGCTCGTCCAGGACAACCTGATACAAGGCTTGGTTATTCGGTGCGCTGCGCAGTTTGTCGCGCACTTCCTTGCGGTCCAGCATGCTGGCTATCTGGCGCAGCAGCTCGAGGTGCGCATCGGTCGCCGCCTCCGGGACCAGCAGTACAAACAGCAGGTCGACCGGGGCGCCGTCGATGGCGTCGAAATCAATGGGGGCTTCAAGGTGCAACAGCGCGCTGATGGGCGCGGTACAACCCTTGAGGCGGCAGTGGGGAATGGCGATGCCGTTGCCAAAACCGGTGGAACCGAGTTTTTCACGGGCGACCAGGGCCTCGAAGACACCCTGCATTTCCAGATCCGGCAGGTCGCTATGGATCAGGGTGGCGATTTGTTCGAGGGCTTTCTTTTTACTGCCGCCCGGCACGTTCACCAGGGAACGGCCGGGGGTCAGGATGGTTTCTAGTCGGATCATGGATTGGGGGGATTAACGACCGGTTGCGCCCTGAAGGAGGCTCTGGGTCTTTTCCTTATGCTTTTTGAGTTGGCGATCCAGCTTGTCGGTCAGCAGGTCAATCGCGGCATACATGTCTGTGTGCTCCGCGTTGGCAACCACCTCTCCGCCGGGAATATGCAGCGTGGCTTCGATTTTCTGCAGCAGCTTTTCGACATTCATCGTGACTTGCACGTTGGTGATCTTGTCGAAGTGCCTCTCCAATCGGTCGAGTTTTTCGCCGATGTAGGTGCGCAGAGGTTCGGTCACTTCCAGTTGGTGTCCACTGATGTTGACTTGCATACAGCTTCTCCTTCGTTGCCAGTGCATAAAGCGGCAGGCAGAAATACCTGCCACTGGAACGCTGTGGCGTGGCCGGTTACATCAACCGCTTGCGTTCGCTCGAAGGCGCGATCCCGAGGGACTCGCGGTATTTGGCGACGGTACGGCGGGCCACCTGAATGCCTTGTGCCTCCAGTAAACCAGCGATCTTGCTGTCACTCAACGGCTTTTTCTGATTTTCCGCAGCCACCAGTTTCTTGATGATTGCGCGGATGGCCGTGGACGAGCATTCGCCGCCTTCGGAGGTGCTGACATGGCTGGAGAAAAAGTATTTCAGTTCATAGATGCCCCGTGGGGTATGCATGAATTTCTGGGTAGTCACCCGGGAAATTGTCGATTCGTGCATCCCTACCGCTTCGGCGATATCGTGCAGGACCAACGGTTTCATCGCTTCATCGCCGTACTCCAGGAAGCCGCGCTGGTGCTCGACGATCTGGGTGGCAACTTTCATCAGGGTTTCGTTGCGGCTTTGCAGGCTCTTGATGAACCAACGGGCTTCTTGCAACTGGTTGCGCATGAAGGTGTTGTCGGCGCTGGTGTCGGCGCGCCTGACGAAGCCTGCATACTGGGCGTTGACCCGCAGCTTGGGAACCGACTCCTGGTTCAGTTCCACCAGCCAGCGATCGTTGTGCTTGCGCACGATCACATCGGGCACCACGTACTCGGGTTCGGTGGATTCGATCTGCGAGCCGGGACGCGGGTTGAGGCTCTGGACCAGCTCGATGACCTGGCGCAGCTCGTCTTCCTTGAGCTTCATACGCCGCATCAGCTGGCTGTAGTCGCGACCGCCCAACAGGTCGATGTAATCGGTGACCAGGCGCTTGGCTTCGGCCAGCCAGGGCGTCTTGGCCGGCAACTGGCGCAGTTGCAGCAGCAGGCATTCACCCAGGTTGCGGGCCGCGACGCCGGCGGGCTCGAACTGCTGGATCCGATGCAGGACAGCTTCGATCTCGTCCAGCTCGATATCGAGCTCCGGGTCAAAGGCTTCGAGGATTTCCTCGAGAGTCTCGTCCAGGTAACCCTGATTGTTGATGCAATCGATCAGGGTGACGGCGATCAGGCGATCGGTGTCGGACATCGGCGCCAGGTTCAATTGCCAAAGCAGGTGGCTTTGCAGGCTCTCGCCGGCGGAGGTGCGGGTGGTGAAATCCCACTCGTCGTCATCGCTGCTCGGCAGGCTGCTGGCGCTGGTCTGGTAGACGTCTTCCCAGGCGGTATCCACGGGCAGGTCGTTGGGGATGCGTTCGTTCCATTCGCCGTCCTCAAGGTTATCCACCGTGGGCGCTGCGGCTTCCTGGTAGGACGGTTCCTGGATTTCGGTATGGGTCTTCTGTTCGACGTTGTCGGCCAGTGGATCGGAGTTGTCGAAGTCGTCGCCTTCTTCCTGGCGTTCGAGCATCGGGTTGGACTCCAGGGCCTCCTGGATTTCCTGTTGCAGGTCCAGGGTCGACAATTGGAGCAGACGGATGGCCTGTTGCAGCTGCGGCGTCATCGTCAGCTGCTGGCCCATTCTCAAGACTAGCGATGGTTTCATGGCAGGGGCTTAACACCTTATTCGCCGGCGCACATGCGCCATCCACTACAGGGCGCCGGAGCGCCAAACTTAAGCAAATTATATGCCTGAAACTGAAGTGTTTGCCTAGAGCGCCGCCACAATAAAATCAACAGCGCCCGGGCGACTTGCCAGACACTCGGGCTTACAGGCGGAACTCGTGGCCCAGATACACTTCCTTGACCAGGTCGTTGGCGAGGATGGCGGCGGAGTCGCCTTCAGCGATCAACTGGCCGTCATTGACGATATAAGCGGTCTCGCAGATATCCAGGGTCTCGCGCACGTTGTGGTCGGTAATCAAAACGCCGATCCCCTTGGCCTTGAGGTGGTGGATGATCTGCTTGATGTCCCCCACCGAGATCGGATCCACGCCGGCGAACGGTTCGTCGAGCAGGATGAACTTCGGCGCGGTGGCCAGGGCGCGGGCGATCTCTACGCGTCGGCGCTCGCCACCGGACAGGCTCATGCCCAGGTTGTCGCGAATGTGACTGATGTGGAACTCCTGCAACAGGCTTTCCAGTTCCTGGCGACGGCCGGCCTTGTCGAGTTCCTTGCGGGTCTCGAGGATCGCCATGATGTTATCGGCCACCGACAGTTTGCGGAAGATCGACGCTTCTTGGGGAAGATAGCCGATACCGGCCTTGGCCCGGCCGTGCATCGGCTGGTGGCTGACATCGAGATCGTCAATCAGTACGCGGCCCTGGTCGGCCTGGACCAGACCGACAATCATGTAGAAGCAGGTGGTCTTGCCCGCGCCGTTCGGGCCGAGCAGGCCGACGATCTGGCCGCTGTCAATGGACAGGCTGACGTCACGCACGACTTGACGGCTCTTGTAGCTTTTGGCCAGGTGCTGAGCTTTCAGAGTTGCCATTACTGGGCCTTCTGCTCGGTTTTCTTTCTAGGCTGGATCACCATGTCAATCCGTGGACGCTGCTCGGTCACCTTGTTGCCAGTGGCGCGACCGGCACTGGCCAGTTTCTTGTTGGTGTCGTAGACGATTTTCTCGCCCTGGGTGGTGTTGCCGTCCTTGTCGATGACCTTGGCCCGGTCGATCAGGACAACGCGGTCCTGGGAGGCATGATACTGGATGGTGACGCCATAGCCCTGCACGGGCTTGGTATCGCCGGCCGTCTGCATCTGCTCGAAATAGGCCAGGTTGCCCACCGACGTCACCACGTCGATGTCGCCGGACTGGGTGCGGGTGAGGGTCACGGTATTGCCGGTCACCTTCATCGAGCCTTGGGTGATGATCACGTCACCTTTGTAAGTGGCTACGCCGTTCTTGTCGTCCAGTTGCGCGTCGTCGGCCTGAATGCGGATAGGCTGGTCGCGGTCGGTGGGAAGAGCCCAGGCGCTCGCGCTTCCCAGTGCTGCGCCCAGACTGAGCAAAATAGGGAGGGTTTTAGCGAGCTTCATACTGTCCTCTTACGTTCGATAGCAGGTGTATCCTGCTTTCCTTCAAATACGCCTTCATTCCCGTGCCGGTCGATACACCTCCGGCGCCGTCGATTCTAACGGGTTGCTCGGTCTGCGCATATTGCTGCTGCGGGAACACGGTCATGCGACTGCTGGTGATGACGGTCGTGCGGTTTTTTTCGTCGGTACGGGCCACGCGCACCGAGTCGATCAGTTCCACCTCGGTGCCGCCGGAATTGACTTCGGCGTGCTCGCTCTGCACGTGCCATGGAAATTCTGTGCCGCGGAACATGTTCAGGTCCGGCTTGGTGACCAGGGTAATGTCGGTGGCCTTGACGTGGTCGACCTTGTCGGCCGTCATCTCGTACTGCACTTTGCCGTCGGGCAGGTATTGCAGGGTGTGGGTATTTGACGCATACCAGTCGATTCTTTCCTCGACCTTGGCCGCGGGCTGGTCGAGGAACCGTTCAGGGCTGATGTTCCAGTAGCCGACCGCGGCAAAGATCGCCGCGATGCAGCCGAACACGACGATGGTGCGAATTTTCTTGCTCAGCATAAATGGCTCACAGGTACGCGGCGTTGGCCGCTTCGAGGCGGCCCTGGGCGCGCAGGATCAGTTCACAGAATTCGCGGGCCGCGCCTTCGCCGCCGCGTGCCGTGGTGACGCCGTGGGCGTGCTCGCGTACGAAGCCGGCCGCGTTGGCGACTGCCATGCCCAGCCCGACCCGGCGGATCACGGGAAGGTCCGGCAGGTCGTCGCCCAGGTAGGCCACCTGTTCATAGCTTAGGTTGAGTTGGCCCAGGAGTTCGTCCAGTACCACCAGTTTGTCCTCGCGCCCTTGATAAAGGTGGGGAATGCCGAGGTTTTTCGCGCGCCGCTCGACCACCGGCGTCTTGCGACCGCTGATGATGGCGGTCTGCACGCCGGCGGCCATCAGCATCTTGATGCCCTGGCCGTCGAGGGTGTTGAAGGTCTTGAACTCGCTGCCGTCTTCAAGGAAGTACAGGCGACCGTCGGTCAAGACGCCGTCGACGTCGAACACCGCCAGTTTGATCGCTTGGCCACGGTGCAACAGGTCTGTGTTCATTACATGACTCCGGCACGCAGCAAGTCGTGCATGTTCAGGGCGCCCAACGGGCGGTCTTCGTCGTCGACGACCACCAGGGCGCTGATCTTGTGGTCTTCCATGATTCTCAAGGCCTCGGCGGCAAGCATCTCGGCGCGGGCAGTCTTGCCGTGGGGCGTCATGACCTGGTCGATGGTGGCGCTGTGGATGTCGATGGTGCGGTCCAGGGTGCGGCGCAGGTCGCCGTCGGTGAAGATCCCGGCCAGCTTGCCATCGGCTTCGAGGACCACGGTCATGCCCAGCCCCTTGCGGGTCATTTCCATGAGCGCGTCCTTGAGCAGCGTGCCGCGCAGGACCTGCGGCAGCTCCTGGCCGGCGTGCATCACATTCTCGACCTTCAGCAGCAGGCGTCGGCCGAGGGCGCCACCGGGATGGGAGAAGGCGAAGTCTTCAGCGGTGAAACCCCGGGCTTCCAGCAGTGCCACCGCCAGCGCATCGCCCATGACCAGGGCGGCGGTGGTAGAGGAGGTGGGCGCCAGGTTCAACGGGCAGGCTTCGTGCTCGACATGGACATTGAGGTTCACTTCGGCCGCCTTGGCCAGTGGCGAATCCGGGTTGCCGGTGACGCTGATCAATTGGATGCCCAGGCGTTTGATCAGTGGCAGCAACGTGACGATTTCATTGGTCGAGCCCGAGTTGGACAGGGCCAGGATGATGTCGTCCCGGGTGATCATGCCCATGTCGCCGTGGCTGGCCTCGGCCGGGTGGACGAAGAAAGCCGTGGTGCCGGTGCTGGCCAGGGTAGCGGCGATCTTGTTGCCGATGTGCCCGGACTTGCCCATGCCGACCACGACCACGCGGCCCTTGCTGGCCAGAATCATCTCGCAGGCGCGTACGAAATCAGCGTCGATGTGGGGAAGCAAGCCTTGTACGGCTTCGATCTCGAGGCGGATGGTACGTTGTGCCGATTGAATCAGGTCGCTGGATTGGCTCATGTCAGAAATCGTATAGCCCGATGAAAAGGCGGCGATTATAGCGGTAATGAACGATTCCCTCACGTAAGTTCGTCATGCTTTGTGTGAATGGCTCGCCAGGCCTGAAATAAACTGTCGCTGTTTACTCGTGTGCGGACTGAACCGGCAGGGGGCTGGGCCTTGGGCGCATGGCGGTTGCAGTGATATAGTTCGCCGCCGGTTCGGGTGTCCGGCGGTGCTGGCGTCAGTCAGCCGGTCAGGGCATCCGGATGTGAGGCTGCATCGCAAGGAGTTTAGATGAGTGCCGACAACGCCTACGCGGTCGAGCTGAAGGGGCTGTCCTTCAAGCGAGGGACGCGCAGCATTTTCAATGACATCGATATTCGCATTCCACGCGGCAAGGTGACCGGCATCATGGGGCCTTCCGGGTGCGGCAAGACCACGCTGCTGCGCCTGATGGGCGCACAGTTGCGCCCCAGTGCCGGCGAAGTGTGGGTCAACGGCCAGAATCTTCCCGAGTTGTCACGCAGCGACCTGTTCGATGCGCGCAAGCACATGGGCGTGCTGTTCCAGAGTGGCGCGCTGTTTACCGATCTCGATGTGTTCGAGAACGTGGCGTTCCCCTTGCGGGTTCATACCGAGCTGCCGGACGAGATGATCCGCGACATCGTCCTGCTCAAGTTGCAGGCGGTCGGGCTGCGCGGCGCCCTCGACCTGATGCCGGACGAGCTGTCCGGCGGCATGAAGCGTCGGGTCGCGCTGGCGCGGGCGATTGCCCTCGATCCGAAGATCCTCATGTACGACGAGCCCTTCGTCGGCCAGGACCCGATCGCCATGGGCGTGCTGGTGCGCCTGATCCGTCTGCTCAACGATGCTCTGGGCATCACCAGTATCGTGGTTTCCCACGACCTGGCCGAAACCGCGAGCATCGCCGACTACATCTATGTGGTAGGCGATGGCCAGGTGCTGGGGCAGGGCACGCCCCAGGAACTGAAGGATTCGGATAACCCGCGCATCCGTCAATTCATGAAGGGCGATCCGGACGGTCCGGTGGCGTTCCATTTTCCGGCCACGGATTACCGTACCGATCTGCTGGGGAAGCGCTGATGCGCAAGAAATCATTATTGGAAAGAATTCGGCTGTTCGGCCGCTCCGGCATCGATGTGGTAGCGGTCCTGGGCCGTTCCTCGCTGTTCTTGATGCACGCCTTGCTCGGGCGCAGTGCCACGGGCGGCGGTTTTGGCCTGTTGGTCAAGCAATTGCACTCGGTGGGTGTGATGTCCCTGGTGATCATCGTGGTCTCCGGGATTTTCATCGGCATGGTGCTGGCCCTGCAGGGCTTCAGTATCCTGTCCAGCTATGGTTCCGAGCAGGCGGTAGGCCAGATGGTGGCGCTGACGTTGCTGCGCGAGCTGGGCCCCGTGGTGACCGCGTTGCTGTTCGCCGGGCGTGCCGGTTCGGCGCTGACGGCCGAAATCGGAAACATGAAATCCACCGAGCAGTTGTCCAGCCTGGAAATGATCGGTGTCGACCCGCTCAAGTACATCATTGCCCCGCGCCTGTGGGCCGGCTTCATCTCCTTGCCGGTGCTGGCCATGATTTTCAGCGTCGTGGGGATCTGGGGGGGCTCGTGGGTCGCAGTCGACTGGCTGGGGGTCTATGAAGGTTCCTACTGGTCCAACATGCAGAACAGCGTCGACTTCCTCGACGATGTCCTCAATGGCGTGATCAAGAGTGCCGTATTCGCCTTCGTGGTGACCTGGATCGCCGTGTTTCAAGGCTATGACTGTGAGCCCACCTCTGAGGGGATCAGCCGTGCCACAACCAAGACCGTGGTGTACGCCTCGCTGGCAGTCCTGGGCCTTGACTTTATTCTGACCGCCTTGATGTTTGGAGATTTCTGATGCAAAACCGCACCCTGGAAATCGGTGTCGGCCTTTTCCTGCTGGCTGGCATCCTGGCTTTGCTGTTGCTGGCCCTGCGGGTCAGCGGCCTGGCGCCGACAGCGAGCACCGATACTTATAAACTTTATGCTTATTTTGACAATATCGCCGGTTTGACTGTCAGAGCCAAAGTGACCATGGCCGGCGTCACTATCGGCAAGGTCACGGCAATCGATCTGAACCGCGAGGACTTCACCGGCCGGGTGACCCTGCAGCTGGAAAAGCGCGTGGATAATCTGCCGACCGATTCCACTGCATCTATCCTCACGGCTGGGCTGCTGGGCGAGAAGTACATTGGTATCAGCGTGGGCGGGGAAGAAACCGTGCTCAAGGACGGCGGGACCATCCACGACACCCAGTCGTCGCTGGTGCTCGAGGATCTGATCGGTAAATTTTTGCTCAATACCGTTAGCAAAGACGCTAAATGAGGAGCTTCTGAATGATCTCTATCCTGCGACGTAGCCTGTTGGTGTTGCTCGCGGCGCTGCCGTTGATGGCTAACGCCGTGGCCGCGCCTTCTGCGCACGAAATCATCAAGACCACCACTGACCAACTGCTGGCGGACCTTTCCGCCAATAAAGAGCGGTACAAGAACGACCCGAGCGCTTTCTACGACTCGCTCAACCGTATCGTCGGGCCGGTGGTGGATGCCGACGGCATTTCCAAGAGCATCATGACCGTCAAGTATTCGCGCAAGGCAACCCCGGAGCAGATGGGCCGCTTCCAGGAGAACTTCAAGCGCAGCCTGTTCCAGTTCTATGGCAACGCCTTGCTGGAATACAACAACCAGGGCATCACGGTCGACCCGGCCAAGGACGAATCGGGCGAGCGCACCAGCGTCGGCATGACCGTCAAGGGCAACAACGGTGCGGTCTACCCGGTCTCCTACACGCTTGAGAAAATCAACGGCGAGTGGAAGGTTCGTAACGTGATCATCAATGGCATCAACATCGGCAAGCTGTTCCGCGATCAATTCGCCGACGCCATGCAGCGCAACGGCAACAACCTGGACAAGACCATCGACGGTTGGGCTGGCGAAGTGGCCAAGGCCAAGGAAGTCGCTGAAGACGCCCAGGAGAAGCAGCAGCAATGAGTGAGTCGGCTGTTGGTCTGGGGCAAGCCGGCGAGCTGATGCTTAGCGGCGTGCTCGACTATCGCACGGGCCCCGCGTTGCGCAAGCAGGGGCAGGCGCTGATCAAGTCCAGCGGCGCCGCCGAGGTGGTCATCGACTGCTCGCAGGTGCAGAAGTCCAGCAGTGTAGGTTTGTCGCTGCTGCTGTGCTTCATCCGGGACGCCACGGCGGCCGGCAAGACATGGAGCATCCGTGCGATGCCCGAAGACATGCGTGAAATAGCCCAGGTCAGCGAACTGACCGAGTTGTTGACGCAACCCTGACCCACATCGCGAGCAAGCCCCCTGTCAGAGTCCTGCTACGCGGGGTTCGCAGGCGCGGGGCTTTTTTGTATGATGTGCGACCCGTGCGCACAGGGCGCCGATTGAGGTTGAGCATGCAGGCTGTAGAAGTTAAGAGCTTCCTTGAAGAAAAGCTGCCAAATACGCAGGTGGAAGTTGAAGGCGAAGGCTGCAACTTTCAGCTGAACGTGATCAGCGATGAACTGGCGGCGTTGAGCCCGGTGAAGCGTCAGCAGCAGGTCTATGCGCATTTGAACCCATGGATCACCGATGGCAGCATCCACGCGGTCACTATGAAATTTTTCAGCAGCGCGGCCTGGGCCGAGCGCACCTGAGCCCTAGGGCGTCGAGATTCTTATGGATAAACTGATTATTACCGGCGGCGTTCGTCTTGATGGCGAAATCCGTATTTCCGGGGCAAAGAACTCCGCCCTGCCGATCCTGGCCGCGACCCTGCTGTGCGATGGCCCGGTGACTGTAGCCAACCTGCCGCACCTGCACGACATCACCACGATGATCGAGCTGTTCGGGCGTATGGGCATTGAGCCGGTGATCGACGAGAAACTCAGCGTCGAGATCGACCCACGCACCATCAAGACCCTGGTAGCCCCGTACGAGCTGGTAAAAACCATGCGTGCGTCGATCCTGGTGCTGGGCCCGATGGTCGCCCGTTTCGGTGAAGCCGAAGTCGCATTGCCAGGGGGTTGCGCCATCGGTTCGCGTCCGGTGGATCTGCACATCCGCGGCCTGGAAGCCATGGGCGCGGTGATCGACGTCGAAGGCGGCTACATCAAGGCCAAGGCGCCTGAAGGTGGCCTGCGCGGCGCGCACTTCTTCTTCGATACCGTCAGCGTGACCGGTACCGAGAACATCATGATGGCCGCTGCACTGGCCAAGGGCCGCAGCGTGCTGCAGAACGCCGCACGCGAGCCTGAGGTGGTGGATCTGGCGAACTTCCTGATCGCCATGGGCGCCAAGATCAGCGGTGCCGGCACCGACACCATCACCATCGACGGCGTCGAGCGCCTGCATTCGGCCACTTACAAAGTGATGCCGGACCGGATCGAAACCGGCACCTATCTGGTGGCTGCTGCCGTCACCGGCGGCCGCGTCAAGGTCAAGGACACCGATCCGACCATCCTTGAAGCCGTCCTGGAAAAACTCAAGGAAGCCGGCGCCGAAGTCAACTGCGGCAAAGACTGGATCGAAGTGAACATGCACGGCAAGCGGCCCAAGGCCGTGAACGTGCGGACCGCTCCGTACCCGGCGTTCCCGACCGACATGCAGGCGCAGTTCATCTCCCTCAACGCCATTGCCGAAGGCACGGGCGCGGTGATCGAGACGATCTTCGAAAACCGTTTCATGCACGTGTATGAACTGCACCGGATGGGCGCCAAGATCCAGGTCGAAGGCAACACCGCCATCGTCACCGGCAACGAGAAGCTCAAGGGCGCTCCAGTCATGGCCACCGACCTGCGGGCCTCGGCCAGCTTGGTGATCTCGGCGCTGATTGCCGAAGGCGATACCCTGATCGACCGTATCTACCACATCGACCGTGGTTACGAGTGCATCGAAGAGAAACTGCAGATGCTCGGCGCCAAGATCCGCCGCGTACCGGGCTAGTCGCCTGCATGGGCACAAGGAGGTGCCTTGATTTCGTTTCAGGTCGAGGGTGTTTGCACCCTCGATGTATGTTCGGCGCCGCTTGCGACCGGACATGAGTACCTTGATAAGGACTGACGTTTCCCATGTTGACCATCGCACTGTCCAAGGGCCGCATCCTTGACGACACCCTGCCGCTTCTGGCTGAAGCGGGCATCGTGCCGACCGAGAATCCGGACAAGAGCCGCAAGCTGATCATTCCCACGACCCAGGCCGACGTGCGCTTGCTGATCGTGCGTGCCACCGATGTGCCGACCTACGTTGAACATGGCGCCGCCGACCTGGGTGTGGCGGGCAAGGACGTGCTGATGGAGTACGGTGGCCAGGGCCTGTACGAGCCGCTGGACCTGAAAATCGCCCGGTGCAAGCTGATGACCGCCGGCAAGGTCGGTGCCATCGAACCCAAGGGACGCCTGCGGGTCGCGACCAAGTTCGTCAATGTTGCCAAGCGTTACTACGCCGAGCAGGGCCGTCAGGTCGACATCATCAAGTTGTACGGCTCGATGGAGCTGGCGCCGTTGATCGGCCTGGCGGACAAGATCATCGACGTGGTCGACACCGGCAATACCCTGCGGGCCAATGGCCTGGAGCCCCAGGAGTTCATCGCCGACATCAGCTCCCGGCTGATCGTCAACAAGGCATCGATGAAAATGCAGCACGCCCGTATCCAGGCTTTGATCGATACCCTGCGCAAGGCAGTGGAATCGCGACACCGCGGCTGATCCACCTGCGCGACTGTGGTCGCGCCCGTCTATCCGTGTCATAGCCAATTTTCTCAGGTGCCCACGCGAATGGACTGGTAGCTTAGGGCGCCTGAGCATTTGCCATTAATGAGGCCCTCGCTATGACCGCACCCACATCGATTCGCCGACTCAACGCCGCCGACCCGGATTTTGCACATCATCTGGATCATCTGCTGAGCTGGGAAAGTGTGTCTGACGACTCGGTCAATCAGCGGGTGCTGGACATCATCAAGGCCGTGCGTGAGCGTGGCGATGAAGCACTGGTGGAATTCACCCAGAAATTCGACGGTTTACAAGTGGCATCCATGGCTGACCTGATCCTGCCGCGCGAGCGTCTGGAGCTGGCCCTGACCCGAATCAGCGTGCCCCAGCGCGAGGCCCTCGAAAAAGCTGCATCCCGTGTGCGTGACTATCACGAGCGGCAGAAGCAGGACTCCTGGAGCTACACCGAGGCCGACGGTACGGTCCTGGGCCAGAAGGTCACGCCGCTGGATCGCGCCGGCTTGTATGTGCCCGGCGGCAAGGCGTCCTATCCGTCCTCGGTGCTGATGAACGCCATTCCGGCCAAGGTCGCCGGCGTCACCGAAGTGGTGATGGTGGTACCGACGCCGCGCGGTGAGATCAACGAACTGGTGCTGGCCGCTGCTTGTATCGCCGGGGTGGACCGGGTGTTCACCATCGGTGGCGCCCAGGCCGTGGCGGCGCTGGCCTATGGCACCGAGAGCGTGCCGCGGGTCGACAAAGTGGTCGGGCCGGGCAATATCTACGTCGCCACCGCCAAGCGTCATGTATTCGGCCAGGTCGGCATCGACATGATCGCCGGCCCTTCGGAGATTCTCGTGGTGTGTGACGGCCAGACCGATCCGGACTGGATCGCCATGGACCTGTTTTCCCAGGCCGAGCACGACGAGGACGCCCAGGCGATCCTGGTCAGTCCGGACGCCGAGTTCCTCGACAAGGTCGCCGCCAGCATCGACAAGTTGCTGCCGACGATGGACCGCGCCGAGATCATCAACACCTCGATCAACGGCCGTGGTGCGCTGATCAAGGTCAATGACATGGCGCAGGCCATCGAGGTCGCCAACCGCATCGCGCCGGAACACCTGGAGCTGTCGGTGGCCGATCCGCAGGCCTGGTTGCCGCAGATTCGTCACGCCGGCGCGATCTTCATGGGCCGTCACACCAGCGAAGCCTTGGGCGACTACTGCGCGGGGCCCAACCACGTATTGCCGACTTCCGGTACCGCGCGCTTCTCGTCGCCGCTGGGGGTGTATGACTTCCAGAAACGTTCATCGATCATCTTCTGCTCCGAGCAGGGCGCGTCCGAACTGGGCAAGACCGCTTCGGTGCTGGCCCGTGGCGAGTCGTTGAGCGCGCACGCTCGTAGCGCCGAATACCGCATCGTCGATGAACAGGGGAACTGAACATGAGTAAATTCTGGAGCCCGTTCGTCAAGAACCTCGTGCCCTACGTGCCGGGCGAGCAGCCGAAGCTGACGCGGCTGGTCAAGCTCAACACGAATGAGAACCCCTACGGCCCATCGCCCAAGGCGCTCGCAGCGATGCAGACCGAGCTGAACGACAACCTGCGTCTGTATCCGGACCCCAACAGCGATCTGTTGAAGAACGCCGTGGCCGGGTATTACGGAGTGCAGGCCAACCAGGTGTTCCTGGGTAACGGTTCGGACGAGGTGCTGGCGCACATCTTCCACGGCCTGTTGCAGCATGACCTGCCGTTGCTGTTCCCGGACATCAGCTACAGCTTTTATCCAGTTTATTGCGGGCTGTATGGCATCCAGTACGACGCGGTGCCGCTGGATGAGCAGTTCCGGATCGACCCGGCGGATTATGCCCGCCCCAACGGCGGCATCATCTTCCCCAACCCGAACGCACCCACCGGTTGCCTGTTGGCGCTGGACGCGGTCGAGCGGATACTCAAGGCCAGCCCGGAGTCGGTGGTGGTGGTCGATGAGGCCTATATCGACTTCGGCGGCGAGACGGCCATCAGCCTGGTGGACCGTTATCCAAACTTGCTGGTGACCCAGACGCTGTCCAAATCCCGCTCGCTGGCAGGGCTGCGCGTCGGCCTGGCGGTGGGGCATCCGGATCTGATCGAGGCGCTGGAGCGGATCAAGAACAGCTTCAACTCCTACCCGCTCGATCGCCTGGCGAATGTCGGCGGCGCGGCGGCGTTCGATGATCGTGAGTATTTCCAGCAAACCTGCCGGTTGGTCATCGAACACCGGGAGTGGGTCGTGACACAGTTGCAGGCCAAGGGGTTTGAAGTGCTGCCCTCGGCCGCCAACTTCATCTTCGCCCGCCACCCGCGACACGATGCGGCGGGACTGGCAGCGAAGCTGCGCGAGCAGGGTGTGATTGTGCGGCACTTCAAGCAGGAACGGATCGCCCAGTTCCTGCGGATCAGCATCGGCACCCCGGAGCAGAACCAGGCGCTGATCGACGGCCTTGGCGAGCTCTAGAACCCCTGTACTAGACCTGTGGGAGCGAGCTTGCTCGCGATAGCGTAGTGTCAGCCAACCTCTATGTTGCTGACCCACCGCTTCGCGAGCAGGCTCGCTCCCATAGTGTTTTCGGGTATCCGCAGAATTTGAATACACCGGAAATCCCCCTGTGGGAGCGAGCTTGCTCGCGATGACGTAGTGTCAGCCAACGTTGATGATGCTGACACAACGCTATCGCGAGCAGGCTCGCTCCCACAGTTTTAAGGATCAGACCTCATTCGTGATGCGGTTCGCCGAGGAAAGTCAGTGAGGTGAATACGCCGCGGGTTGCGACGTCCTTGTCGTCCTTGAGCGGGATTTCCAGCTGCGCGGCGATGACATTCAACCCTTCGTTACGCACCAGCACCCGGGCCCGGCCTTCGGCATCGGTTTCGGTCGATACGGTGTTCGGCGCGCTGCGGTAGTCGCCCACCAGTTTCACACCGGCTGCCGGTTTGCCGTCGAGCAGCACCCGTACCGGCAGCGATTGACCCGGTCCGACGGTCAGCGGATCGACCTCGGGCTGGATCAGGAACTTGATCGCCTCCAGTTTCGGCAGTTTCGCCCCCGGCTCATAAATGGCCAGGCTGTACTTGAAGGTGTGGGTCGACTCGATCGCACCGGGCACTTTGCTGCGGCCTTCGTTGATCCATTTCTTTTCGGGCGTCTGGGACCACATGCCATTGTCCAGCGCCACAGCCAGCACGGCCGGTGGCTTGAGCGGTTGCAGGCGGGCGTGGTCCGGTAGGCGCTCGACCGTGACGGGGATCATCTTGCCGGCCAGATCATAAGCCCAGGCGCCGCTGATTTTCTGCGCCTTGAATGCATTGTCCTCGGCGCCGTGGCCGTAGATCACTTCGATGTTGCCGCGCCGTTGTTCCGTCCACAGGCCGTGGGCCGACGCTTGGGTAGCCAGGAGCAGGCCGAGAAGGGCGAATGTCTTGGAGTGTTTCATGCAGATGGTCCTTTACAGATCGAGGGTGAGGCTGAGGGTGAAATTGCGCGGCTCGCCGGGGTTGACCCAGTAATTGCTGTAGGAGCGCTCGTAGTATTTTTCGTCGAAGAGATTGTTGAGGTTCAGGCCCACGGTGACCTGGTCGCTGGCTTTGTAATGGGCCAGCAGGTCCACGGTGTGGTAGGCCGGCAGTTCGAAATCGCCGCCGGCTTCCCCCGAGCGATCCCCGACGTAGGTGAGCGCGGCGCCCACATCCGAACCCCGCAGGCGTCCGTCCTGGAATTCGTAGACCCCCAGCAGGCTGCCGCTGCGCCTGGCGACGCCGAGGATCCGGCTGCCGGTGGGAATGGCGGCGTCACCCTGAGTCACCTCGGCGTCGATGTAGGCGAAGGCGCCGATGACCCGGATGGCGTCGGTCAATTGCCCGGTGACTTGCAAATCGATGCCCTGGCTGCGGGCCTTGCCCATGGCGCGGCTGGTGTCGGTGCCGGGTTCCAGGGCCAGGACGTTTTCCTTTTCGATATGGAACGCCGCCAGAGTGGTGCTGAGGCGCTCATCGAACAGCTCGCTCTTGAGCCCGACTTCATAGCCGGTGCCTTCCTCCGGATCGAAGGGCTTGCCCTGGGCATCCAGGCCGTTGTTGGGCTTGAACGAGGTGGACACGTTGGCGAACAGCCCGACTTCAGGCGTCAGTTGATACAGCAGGCCGGCCCGTTGCGTCAGGGCGTCGTGGCGTTGGCGGCGGCTGAGGCCAGAGGTGTGATCATCGACATGCTGTTCGAAGTGTTCGTAGCGCACGCCGACCATGCCCCGTAACCGGTCGGTAAAGACGATTTGGTCCTGAAGGTTCAAGGCGCGGCTTTGCACGCGCTCGAAGAAGTCTGTGCCGGTGCGCAGACCATTGGGCTTTGGTTGGCCGTAGATCGGCTGGTAGATGTCGATGGGGTAGGCGCCGCCGTTGATGGTGGTGACGCGTTCGTTCTTGCGGTAGTCCTCGTACTCGCTGCCGATCAGCAGTTCGTGCTGCCAGGAACCGAGGTCGAACAGGCCGCGCAGTTCCAACTGGGTGATGCTGTCATGCCAATCGTTGTCCCGCTCGCGGTAGCGGCGATTGACGGTGTGGCCGTCGGCATTCAGTGGTCGTGCTTCGGAGGCGAACCCCCACAGTTCGCCTTGCTTGTAATGGCTGGCCAGGCGTACCTGCCAGGCGTCGTTGAGCTGATGTTCGAGGGCGGCCTGGAGCATGTTGTTGTGGTTGTCGATATCGCCGTCGTTGGGCTCGCCCAGGAAGGTCGAACGGGAAACGCCGCTCCAGCGATTGTTCGGGGCGACGATGCCGCGGTCGAACGTGGAGCTGTGGCGCACGATTTCGCTTTCCACCAGCAGGCGGGTGTCAGGGTTCAGTTGCCAGCTGAGAGTGGGAGCGACGAATACCCGTCGGCTGTCGACGTGGTCGCGAAAACTGTTGTTGTTTTCGACTGCCAGATTGACTCTCGATAACAGCTTGCCGTCGGCGTCCAGCGGCGTGTTGACGTCCAGCGCGGTGCGGTAGCGGTCCCAACTGCCGGCGCTGGTTTGCAGGGTAGTGAAGGCTTCGGGCTGGGGTTTCTTGGTCACGATATTGACCGTTCCACCGGGGTCGCCGCGCCCATACAGGCTGGCGGCCGGTCCCTTGAGCACTTCGATGCGCTCGATGTTGGCCGTGTCCGGGGTGCTCGGGTAGCCCCGGTTGGCGCTGAAACCGTCCTTGTAGAACTCCGAAGTCGTAAACCCGCGCACGCTGTATTCGTAAAGCGTCAGGCCGCCGAAGTTGTTTTGCCTGGAGACGCCGCCGGCATATTCCAGGGCCCGTTCGACATCGGTGCTGCCCAGATCCTTGAGTACGCTGGCTGGGACCACGCTGATGGCTTGCGGAATGTCGCGCAGGGCCGTATCGGTCTTGGTGGCGCTGGCGGAGCGGGTGGCGCGATAGCCGCTCACCGGGCCGGTGGGGGATTCGTAGTCGGACGTCACGTTGATGGCGTCCAGCGCCAGGGGTTGGATATCTTCTGCGTAGCTCGGATCGCCCAGCAAGCCCAAGGCCAGGCTGGCCAGGGAAATCCGTTTCAAGGATGACATGTTATGTTGTTCCAATTCGATTTATTGAAACAATATAACACTACCAATGAGAATTTATGCTATCTCGGTTTTGTGAATTTCTTTGTGGTGAGGGAGCTTGCTCCCGCTGGGCTGCGAAGCAGCCCAAGGAGAATGGATGCGATCAGTCCGAGGTTTTGATGGGGCAGGTTTCAGGGCCGCTGCGCAACCCAGCGGGAGCAAGCTCCCTCGCCACGGGTCTACTGCTCTTCCTTGACGGCCACCGGTGCCGGCGGTGGACGCAGGCCGATCTCGGCCGTGAGCTTGAGTTCCTTGCCGTTGCGCATGACCTGGATGGTCACCTTGTCGGTGGGCTTGATCCGCGCCACCTGGTTCATCGAGCGACGGCCGTCGCCGGCCGGTTCGCCGTCGATGCTCAGAATCACATCGCCCAGTTGCAGCCCGGCCTTCTGAGCCGGACCGTCGCGGAAAATCCCTGCCACGACGATCCCGGGGCGTCCCGACAAGCCAAAGGACTCCGCCAGTTCCTGGGTCAACGGCTGGACTTCGATGCCCAGCCAGCCACGAATCACCTGGCCGTGTTCAATGATGGACTTCATCACTTCCATCGCCAGTTTCACCGGAATGGCAAAACCGATGCCCTGGCTGCCGCCGGACTTGGAGAAAATCGCGGTGTTGATCCCGGTGAGGTTGCCGTTGGCATCCACCAGTGCGCCGCCGGAGTTGCCAGGGTTGATCGCGGCGTCGGTCTGGATGAAGTCTTCGTAGTTGTTCAGGCCCAACTGGTTGCGCCCGGTGGCGCTGATGATGCCCATGGTTACGGTCTGGCCGACGCCGAACGGGTTGCCGATGGCTAATGCGACATCGCCGATGCGGATGCTGTCGGAGCGACCGATGGTGATGGCCGGCAGGTTCTTCAAGTCGATCTTGAGCACCGCCAGGTCGGTTTCCGGGTCGCTGCCGATCACCCGGGCCAGGGTTTCGCGTCCGTCCTTGAGCGCCACCACGATCTGGTCGGCGCCGCTGGTGACGTGATTGTTGGTCAGCAGATAGCCTTCCGGGCTCATGATCACGCCCGAGCCCAGGCTCGACTCCATGCGTTTCTGCTTGGGTGAGTTGTCGCCAAAGAAGCGGCGGAACTGCGGGTCTTCGAACAGCGGATGGCTGGGCTTGTTGATGACCTTGGTGGTGTACAGGTTGACCACCGCTGGCGCGGCGAGGGTCACGGCATCGGCGTAGGACACCGGGCCCTGTTGCACGACCTTGCTCTGCGGCGCCTGTTGCAGATTGACGTCAAGGCTTGGCAGGCCGACCCATTGCGGGTACCGCTGGATAATCAGTAGAGCGACAAGCACGCCGGCCAACAGCGGCCAGCCGGAAAAACGCAGCGCCTTGAGCATGAAGCATGTCCCTACAAAGGTTGCAGGCGGGGTGAGACCGCCCATAATGTCGCGCATTATACGAGGCCGCGCGCGCCTCTGAACGGGATATTTAGGAGTCTTTTCATGGCCGTCGCCCTGAGCACCCTGGTCGAAGAAGCGGACCGCTACCTGGCAAGCAGCCGGATTGCCGATTACTGCCCCAATGGCCTGCAGGTCGAAGGCGCGCCTCAGGTGACGCGCATTGTCAGCGGCGTCACGGCCAGCCAGGCGTTGCTTGACGCAGCGGTCGAGGCGAACGCCGACCTGGTGCTGGTGCACCACGGTTACTTCTGGAAAGGCGAGAATCCTTGCATCACCGGCATGAAACAGCGTCGCCTCAAGACGTTGCTCAAACATGACATCAGCCTGCTGGCCTATCACCTGCCCCTGGACTTGCACCCCGAGGTCGGCAACAACGTGCAACTGGCCCGTCAGTTGGACATCACGGTCGAAGGCCCGCTGGATCCGGACAACCCGAAGATCGTCGGCCTGGTCGGCTCGCTGGCCGAACCGATGACGCCTCGGGATTTCGCCCGCAAGGTGCAGGAGGCGATGGGTCGCGAGCCGTTGCTGATCGAAGGCGAACAGATGATCCGCCGGGTCGGCTGGTGCACCGGCGGTGGCCAGGGGTATATCGATCAAGCCGTGTTGGCCGGGGTCGATCTGTATATCAGCGGCGAAGCGTCGGAGCAGACCTTCCACAGCGCCCGGGAAAACCGCATCAGTTTCATTGCCGCCGGGCACCATGCCACCGAACGCTACGGCGTCCAGGCCTTGGGTGATTACCTGGCGCGACGCTTTGCGTTGGAACATATCTTCATCGATTGTCCGAATCCGATTTGATCCAACTCTGCCCCCAGTGGGAGCGAGCCTGCTCGCGATAGCGGTGGACCAGTCTCCACCTTTGCAAGCTGATTACCGCAATCGCGAGCAAGCTCGCTCCCACAAAGGGAGCGACGCTGCCCGAACACCCAGGCATATCCATATGCTGTTTCGATCTAGTTGGCGCCCTGATTAGAAGAGGTCGCTGTGCTAGGATTCCTCGCTCGAACACGGCCCGCTGGCCGTTCATAAGAAAGCTTTCGTGAGTAGCCATGGTCGACAAACTGACGCATCTGAAACAGCTGGAGGCGGAAAGCATCCACATCATCCGCGAGGTGGCCGCCGAGTTCGATAACCCGGTGATGCTGTACTCCATCGGTAAGGATTCCGCCGTAATGCTGCACCTGGCACGCAAGGCGTTTTTCCCCGGCAAGCTGCCGTTTCCGGTGATGCACGTCGACACCCGCTGGAAATTCCAGGAAATGTACAAATTCCGTGATCGCATGGTCGAGGAAATGGGCCTGGAACTGATCACCCATGTGAACCCCGAAGGCGTGGCGCAGGGGATCAACCCGTTTACTCACGGTAGCGCCAAGCACACCGACATCATGAAGACCCAAGGCCTCAAGCAGGCGCTGGACAAGCATGGGTTCGACGCCGCGTTCGGCGGTGCCCGTCGCGATGAAGAGAAGTCCCGCGCCAAGGAGCGCGTCTACTCGTTCCGCGACAGCAAGCACCGTTGGGACCCGAAGAACCAGCGTCCGGAGCTGTGGAACGTCTACAACGGCAAAGTCAACAAGGGTGAGTCGATCCGGGTGTTCCCGCTGTCGAACTGGACCGAGCTGGACATCTGGCAGTACATCTACCTTGAAGGCATCCCGATCGTGCCGCTGTACTTCGCCGCCGAGCGCGAAGTGATCGAGAAGAATGGCACCCTGATCATGATCGACGACGAGCGCATCCTCGAGCACCTGTCCGAGGAAGAAAAAGCCCGTATCGTCAAGAAAAAAGTGCGTTTCCGTACCCTTGGCTGCTACCCATTGACGGGCGCGGTGGAGTCCGAGGCCGAAAGCCTGACGGACATCATTCAGGAAATGCTCCTGACGCGAACTTCCGAGCGCCAGGGCCGGGTCATCGACCACGATGGCGCAGGCTCGATGGAAGATAAGAAACGTCAGGGTTATTTCTAAGGGGTTGTCATGTCGCACCAATCTGATTTGATCAGCGAGGACATCCTCGCCTACCTGGGCCAGCACGAGCGTAAAGAGCTGCTGCGGTTCCTGACCTGCGGTAACGTCGACGACGGCAAGAGCACCCTGATCGGGCGCCTGCTGCACGACTCCAAGATGATCTACGAGGATCACCTGGAAGCCATCACCCGCGATTCGAAGAAAGTCGGCACCACCGGTGACGACATCGACCTGGCGCTGCTGGTCGACGGCTTGCAGGCCGAGCGCGAGCAAGGCATCACCATCGATGTCGCGTACCGCTATTTCTCCACCGCCAAGCGCAAGTTCATCATCGCCGACACCCCCGGCCATGAGCAGTACACCCGCAACATGGCCACCGGTGCCTCCACCTGTGACCTGGCGATCATCCTGGTGGACGCCCGCTACGGCGTGCAGACCCAGACCCGTCGCCACAGCTTCATCGCCTCGTTGCTAGGCATCAAGCACATCGTAGTGGCCATCAACAAGATGGACCTCAAGGGCTTCGACCAGGGTGTGTTCGAGTCGATCAAGGCCGACTACCTGCAGTTCGCCGAAGGCCTGAAGAATCAGCCCACCAGCCTGCACTTCGTGCCGATGTCCGCCCTCAAGGGCGACAACGTGGTGAACAAGTCCGAGCGCTCGCCGTGGTACACCGGCCAGTCGCTGATGGAAATCCTCGAGACCGTGGAAGTGGCGGGCGACCGCAACTTCACTGACCTGCGTTTCCCGGTGCAGTACGTCAACCGTCCGAACCTGAACTTCCGCGGTTTCGCCGGCACCCTGGCCAGCGGCATCGTGCACAAGGGCGATGAAGTGGTGGTGTTGCCATCGGGCAAGAGCAGCCGCGTCAAATCCATCGTCACCTTCGAAGGCGAACTGGAGCAGGCGGGTCCTGGCCAGGCGGTGACGCTGACCATGGAAGACGAGATCGACATTTCCCGCGGCGACTTGCTGGTGCATGCCGACAACGTCCCGCCGGTGACCGACAGCTTCGAAGCAATGCTGGTGTGGATGGCTGAAGAGCCGATGCTGCCGGGCAAGAAATACGACATCAAGCGGGCCACCAGCTATGTGCCGGGTTCGATTGCCAGCATCGTCAACCGGGTCGATGTGAACACCCTCGAAGAGGGCCCGGCCAGCGCGTTGCAACTCAACGAAATCGGCAAGGTGAAGATCGCCCTGGACGCGCCGATTGCCCTGGACGGCTACGACAACAACCGCACCACCGGTGCGTTCATTGTCATTGACCGCCTGACCAACGGCACCGTTGGCGCCGGCATGATCGTCGCCCAGCCGCTGGCTCATGGCAGCAGCACTCATCACGGCAAGCTGGCCCATGTGTCGGTGGAAGAACGCGCCCAGCGTTTCGGTCAGAAGCCGGCCACGGTGCTGTTCAGCGGGCTGTCGGGTGCTGGCAAGAGCACGCTGGCCTATGCCGTGGAGCGCAAGCTGTTCGATTCCGGTCGTGCGGTGTTTGTGCTGGATGGCCAGAACCTGCGTCATGACCTGAACAAGGGCTTGCCGCAGGACCGCGCCGGACGCACTGAAAACTGGCGTCGCGCCGCCCACGTCGCCCGTCAGTTCAACGAAGCCGGCCTGCTGACCCTGGCGGCATTCGTTGCGCCGAGCGCCGAAGGGCGTGAACAGGCCAAGGACCTGATCGGTCGGGACCGTCTGCTGACCGTCTACGTCCAGGCCTCGCCGACGGTGTGTGCACAACGTGATCCGCAAGGGCTGTATGCCGCTGCTGGCGACAACATCCCTGGCGAGTCCTTCCCGTATGACGTGCCGCTGGATGCCGACCTGGTGATCGACACCCAGGCGCTGACACTGGAAGAGAGCGTTAAGCAAGTGCTGGAGTTGCTGCGCAAGCGCGGCGCGATCTAAGCGCAAGCGGCAATTAAAAAGCCCGCCGATGAGCGATCATCGGCGGGCTTTTTTTGTTGTCTGGAGGGATGCTATCGCGAGCAAGCTCGCTCCCACAGGGGATTGTCAGTGAATACAGAGTTGGCGTTCACCCCGATCCTGTGGGAGCGAGCTTGCTCGCGATGAGGCCAGTGCAGCCACCTCAAGACTTGGCGGGATGTTCCCGATGCATCTGTTCGAGCAACGCATCCTTGTCCTGCCACAGCTGGTTGATCCAGCCCTGGAACTCCAGGCGATACGCGCCGTCCTGGTCGTAGCTCTTGCCAACGAACTGCGGCGGGATCTTCAGTTCCTGGAAATGCACCACTACTTCGCCCATCTTGCCGCAGAGCAGATCCCAATACCCCGGACGACCGCCTGGGTAGTGAATAGTCACGTTGATGATCGACTCCAGTTGCTCACCCATGGCATCCAGCACGAACGCGATGCCGCCGGCCTTGGGCTTGAGCAGGTAGCGAAACGGTGACTGCTGCTGCGCATGCTTGCCTTCGGTGAAGCGGGTACCCTCGACGAAGTTGAAGATGCCCACCGGGTTGTGGCGAAACTTCGCGCAGGTCTTGCGGGTGGTTTCCAGGTCCTTGCCTTTCTTCTCCGGGTGCTTTTCCAGGTACGTCTTGGAGTAGCGTTTCATGAACGGAAAGCCCAGCGCCCACCAAGCGAGACCGATCACCGGCACCCAGATCAATTCCTGCTTGAGAAAGAACTTCAACGGACGCACGCGACGGTTCAGCACGTACTGCAACACCATGATGTCGACCCAGCTCTGGTGATTGCTGGTGATCAGGTACGAGTGCTGGTAGTCCAGGCCCTCCAGGCCACTGAGGTGCCAGCGGGTGCGGCGCACCAGGTTCATCCAGGCCTTGTTGTTGCTGATCCAGGCTTCGTGAATGTGGCTCATCAGCCAGTCAGTGAAGCGCTGAGCGGCAGGAAACGGCAGCAGCAACTTGAAAATCGCCACGACGAACAACGGTGTGCAACAGACGATCGTATTGAGGGCTAGCAGCAGCGAAGCGATCACACCGCGCACGGCGGCAGGCAGGAAATCCAGCATTTAAAGGTCCATGGGTCGGTTGGCGGCTTGGATCGCGGTCAGGGCGATGGTGTACACGATGTCGTCGACCTGGGCGCCGCGCGGCAAGTCGTTCACCGGTTTGCGCAGGCCTTGCAGCATCGGCCCGAGGCTGACGCAATCGGCGCTGCGCTGTACCGCCTTGTGGGTGGTGTTGCCGGTGTTCAGGTCCGGGAAAATGAACACAGTGGCACGGCCGGCCACCTGGCTATTGGGGGCCAGTTGCCGGGCGACGGTTTCGTTGGCCGCGGCATCGTATTGCAGCGGCCCGTCGATCAGCAGGCTGTGCTGCGCCTCGTGAGCCAGCAGGGTCGCCTCGCGGACTTTCTCCACTTCTTCGCCACTGGCCGACTCGCCGCTGGAATAACTGAGCATCGCCACTCGCGGGGTGATGCCGAACGCGGCGGCCGAGTCGGCGCTTTGCAGGGCGATCTCTGCCAGCTCCGCAGCGCTGGGGTGCGGGTTCATCACGCAGTCGCCGTAGACCAGCACTTCCTCGGGGAACAGCATGAAGAACACCGAGGACACCAGGGAGCAACCCGGTGCGGTCTTGATCAGTTGCAGGGCCGGGCGGATGGTGTTGGCGGTGGAGTGGATCACCCCGGAAACCAGCCCGTCCACTTCATCGAGCGCCAGCATCATGGTGCCGATGACCACGGTGTCTTCCAGTTGCTGCTCGGCCATCGGCGCGTTCAGGCTTTTGCTCTTGCGCAGTTTCACCATGGGCTCGACGTAACGCTCGCGGATCGTGTCCGGATCGAGAATTTCCAGCCCTGGCGGCAGTTCGATGCCCTGGGCCCGGGCTACCGCTTCGACGTCGGCCGGTTTGGCCAGGAGCACGCAGCGGGCGATGCCCCGGGCCTGGCAAATGGCGGCGGCCTGCACGGTCAAGGGTTCGCTGCCTTCGGGCAGCACGATGCGTTTGTTGGCGGCCTGGGCGCGCTGGATCAGTTGATAGCGGAAGACCGCCGGCGACAGGCGCATCTCCCGCGGCGTGCCGCAGCGTTGGTGCAGCCAGTTGGCGTCCAGGTGGCTGGCGACGAAGTCGGTGATGATTTCGGCGCGTTCGCGGTCATCGATCGGGATTTCCTTGTTCAGGCCGTTGAGCAGGTTGGCGGTGTCGTAGGAGCCGGTGCTCACCGAGAGCACCGGCAGTCCGGCCTGCAAGGCGCCTCGGCACAGATCCATGATGCGTGGGTCGGGCAGGGTGTCGCTGGTCAGGAGCAGGCCGGCCAACGGCACGCCATTGATCGCCGCCAGACTGACGGCGAGGATGATGTCGTCGCGATCGCCAGGCGTCACCACCAGCACGCCGGGCTTGAGCAGTTCCACGGTGTTGCGCATGGTGCGGGCGCAAATGATGATGGTACTCATGCGCCGGGTCTCGTAGTCCCCGGCATTGAGCACCTGCGCGCCCATCAGGTCGGCCACGTCACGGGTGCGCGGGGCGTTGAGCTCCGGGCGAAACGGGATGCAGCCCAGCAGCCGGAAGTCGCCGCTGCGCAACAAGGGCGAGTGCTCCTTGAGCCGTGCACTGAAGGCCTCGATGTTTTCGTCGGTGCGCACCTTGTTCAGGATCACCCCGAGAACTTTCGGGTCCTTCGGCCCGCCAAACAGTTGCGCCTGCAACTCCACGCGCCCGGAAAGCTCGGTCAGCACTTCGTTTTCCGGCGCCGAGACCAGGATCACCTCGGCGTCCAGGCTCTTGGCCAGGTGCAGGTTGACCCGGGCGGCGTAACTGGCGCTGCGGGTCGGTACCATGCCTTCGACGACCAGCACATCCTTGCCGATGGCGGCCTGCTGGTAGAGGGTGATGATTTCTTCCAGCAGTTCATCGAGCTGGCCATCGCCGAGCATGCGTTCGACATGGGCCAGGCCCAGCGGCTGCGGTGGCTTCAGGCCATGGGTGCGGGCCACCAGTTCGGTGGAGCGTTCCGGCCCGGTATCGCCAGGGTGGGGTTGGGCAATCGGTTTGAAAAAGCCGACTTTCAGCCCGGCCCGTTCCAGCGTACGCACCAGCCCGAGGCTGATGGAGGTCAGTCCCACTCCAAAATCGGTGGGCGCGATAAAAAAAGTTTGCATGCGGATTCCCTAAAGGTGCATGGCAAGGGCGAGGCCTATGTCTGGCCATCTGCCGTCAGATTCAGTCGCCAAGGTTATCGCTAACCGGGGTCTGTGCGCACCAGCCGCAACCGAAGCTCTGGCCTATTTTTTCAATACGTTGCGCCGGGTCCAGGACCCAGGCCCGTGACTGCCAGGGTGGCTGGTGACGCAGGTGCTGGGTATGGCCGCAGGACAGTTCGACCACCCAGTGGCCGTCCTCATCCTGGTGGAAACCGGTGACCGTCGATCGGTTCGAGCCAGCCCGTTTGTCCGGGTTCCGTTCGCTTTCGGGCAAATCCTTGTTTAGACTTGTCCGTTCTTCATTCTTATGCAAAAGGTCTCGCCCCATGCTGATCGCCGCCAATAAGGCTGTCTCCATCGACTATACCCTGACCAACGACGCTGGTGAGGTCATCGACAGCTCTGCCGGCGGCGCTCCGCTGGTCTACCTGCATGGCGCAGGCAACATCATCCCGGGCCTGGAAAAAGCCCTGGAAGGTAAAACCGCCGGTGACGAGCTGAGTGTTGCGGTTGAACCGGAAGACGCCTACGGTGAATACTCCGCCGAACTGGTCAGCACCCTGAGCCGCAGCATGTTCGAAGGCGTGGATGAGCTGGAAGTCGGCATGCAGTTCCACGCGTCGGCGCCCGATGGCCAGATGCAGATCGTGACCATCCGCGACCTGGAAGGCGACGATGTGACCGTTGACGGCAACCACCCGCTGGCCGGCCAGCGCCTGAACTTCAAGGTCAAGGTCGTCGACATTCGCGACGCCAGCCAGGAAGAAATCGCCCATGGTCACGTCCATGGCGAGGGTGGTCACCACCACTGATTTCTGCGCTACGCTCAGAGAACTGGAAAGGCGCCGTGAGGCGCCTTTTTTGGTCGGTTGCTGTTAGCATCGGCCGTGGCTGTTTCGAAAAGACCTGCAAACCTGGAGTTCGTCATGAGTGCTTTCCACGACCTTAAACTCAAAGCCCTGGATGGTCAGGAGCTTCCCCTGGCGCCGTTCAAGGGGCAAGTCGTGCTGGTGGTCAACGTCGCCTCCAAATGTGGCCTGACGCCGCAATACGCTGCGCTGGAAAACCTTTATCAACAGTTCAAGGACCGAGGCTTCAGCGTGCTGGGGCTGCCCTGCAACCAGTTTGCCGGTCAGGAACCGGGAACCGAGCAGCAGATCCAGGAGTTCTGCAGCCTCAACTATGGCGTCACGTTTCCCTTGTCCAGCAAGCTGGAAGTGAACGGTCCTGACCGCCATCAGTTGTATCGCCTGCTGGCGGGCGAGGGCGCTGAGTTTCCCGGGGACATTACCTGGAACTTCGAAAAATTCCTGCTCGGCAAGGACGGTCGCGTGCTGGCGCGTTTCTCGCCGCGTACGGCGCCGGATGATCCTGCGGTGATCCAGGCCATCGAAAAAGCGTTGGGCTGATTCCTGCGGTCAGGCAATCCCTACTGGGTCCAGGAGACATGCAGGCACCCTGAGGTGAGGGAGCTTGCTCCCGCTCGGTTGCGCAGCAACCGCAAAAAACTTGAGGCTGCTTCGCACCCCAGCGGGAGCAGCTCCCTCGCCACAGGTATGGCGGCGCGCAACTTTCCCATGCTGCTTTCTGATCCTTAATCACTCCAATCAATAGTGCTACCCAGCACTGCGCACGACACATATTATCCTCGTCATATCTGACCTGCGACCCTGTCCGTGGAGTGCCCCATGCCTGTAAAAGCCCTGTTCAAACCCTTTCATCTCGGCGCGCTCGAACTGCCGACCCGTGTCGTGATGGCGCCGATGACCCGTTCGTTTTCGCCGGGCGGCGTGCCGAACGCCAAGGTCGTGGAGTATTACCGTCGTCGCGCAGCGGCCGGGGTCGGTCTGATCGTCACCGAAGGCACGACCGTCGGGCACAAGGCTTCCAACGGTTATCCCAACGTGCCGCATTTTTACGGTGACGACGCGCTGGCCGGCTGGAAACAGGTGGTCGATGCGGTGCATGCCGAAGGCGGCAAGATCGTTCCGCAACTGTGGCATGTGGGCAGCGTGCGTCGCATCGGCACCGAGCCGGACGCCAGCGTGCCGGGCTTTGGCCCGTCGGAGAAGCTCAAGGATGGCCAGGTGGTGGTCCACGGCATGACCCAGGCCGACATCGACGACGTCATCGCCGCGTTCGCCCAGGCTGCCAAAGACGCCAAGCACATCGGCATGGACGGCGTGGAAATTCACGGCGCCCACGGTTACCTGATCGATCAGTTCTTCTGGGAAGGCAGCAACCAGCGCACGGACGGCTACGGCGGCAGCCTGGCCAATCGTTCGCGCTTCGCCATCGAGCTGATCCGTGCCGTGCGTGCGGCGGTGGGCGAAGGGTTCCCGATCATTTTCCGTTTCTCCCAATGGAAACAGCAGGACTACACCGCGCGTCTGGTCCAGACCCCTGAGGCCTTGGGCGAATTCCTCAAGCCGTTGTCCGAGGCCGGGGTGGATATTTTCCACTGTTCGACGCGGCGGTTCTGGGAGCCCGAGTTCGAAGGTTCCGAACTCAACCTGGCGGGCTGGACCCGCAAACTCACCGGCAAGCCCACCATTACGGTCGGTAGCGTCGGCCTGGATGGCGAGTTCCTGCAGTTCATGGTCAACACCGACAAAGTCGCCCAGCCGGCCAGCCTGGAGAAATTGCTGGAGCGCTTGAACAATGATGAGTTCGACCTGGTGGCGGTGGGGCGTGCGTTGCTGGTGGACCCGGACTGGGCGCAGAAGGTGCGCGACGGGCGCGAGCAGGAGATTCTGCCATTCAGCCGCGAGGCGTTGATGACGTTGGTTTGAGCGGCGCCTTGGCTGACGCTATCGCGAGCAGGCTCGCTCCCACATCGGTCCTCGGTGAGTATACGTTTTGTGTCCCGCCAAGCCTCCTGTGGGAGCGAGCCTGCTCGCGATGGCGGCCTCAGCATCATTGGGGATTCAGGGCATCGTCGGCGCAGCAGGTATCCCCTGTTCGCCGACGCAAGCCCCGCGCAACTGGGCCTCGAACTGCTCGATCACCGATGCCCAGCCCTGGCGGCTGGCATGCTGACGCGCATTGAGCCGCACGCAGCGCAGGTTCTCGCGAGCTTCCAATAGCCAACAGGCAGCCTCACAGAACGCCTCTTCATCCCCAGGCATCGCCAATACGCCGTTGTAGCCATGGCGAATGTGCTGCGCCGCCGCAGCCTGGTCGTAAGCCACCACGCCCAGCCCGGACGCCAGTGCTTCGAGCACGACATTGCCGAAGGTTTCGGTCAGGCTTGGAAAGATAAACACATCCCCGGACGCATAGTGGCTGGCCAGGGCCTCGCCTCGTTGCGAGCCGCAGAAGATCGCCTCGGGCAGTGCCTGTTCCAACGCCGAGCGCTGCGGGCCGTCGCCAACCACCACCAGTTTCATCCGACGCTCAGGGAACGTCTTGCACAGCGTGTCGAAACTGCGCTTGAGCAGGCCGAGGTTTTTCTCTGGTGCCAGGCGTCCGACATGGATCACGGCAATGTCGTCATCCCCAAGGCCCCAGGCCTGACGCAAGCAGGCCGAGCGCTTGACCGGATGGAACAACTGGCTGTCCACGCCTCGCGACAATAGCGCCACACGTTCGAACTGCCGTCGCTCCAGTTCCAGGCGCTGGCTGGGGCTGGGCACCAGGGTCAGGCTGGAGCGGTTGTGAAACCAGCGCAGGTAGTGGGTCAGTACGCGGCTCAACAAGCCGAGGCCGTACTGTCGGGTGTATTGCTGGAAATTTGTATGAAACCCACTGACCACCGCGATCCCCAGGCGCCGCGCCGCGCGCAGCGCGGATAAACCCAGCGGGCCTTCCGTGGCGATGTACAGCACATCCGGGCGATGACGTTTCCAACGCCGCATCAGCTTGTGCATCGACGACTGGCCCCACTGCAATCCCGGGTAACCCGGCAACGGCCAACCCCGACACAGCAGCAACTGCTCGTCACTGGTCCGGCGCTGATCCTCGGCCTGGCGCGGTCGGATCAGTTCCACCCGGTGTCCACGGGCACGCAGGCCTTCGTACAAGCGACCCAGGGTGTTGGCCACGCCATTGATTTCCGGCAGGAAGGTTTCGGTGACGAGCGTGATGTGCAGGTGTGTGGTCATGACCCCAGTGTCGACCGGGGCCATGTCGTCATTGTGACGCCCGTGTGATGGATTTGTGACCCGTCAGCCTCGCCGGGTCAGGGCCGTCTCGGCGCCTTGCTCGCGGACCCAGAACAGGGTCGCCCCGGCCACGGCCGCCGGCATCATCAGGATGTTCACCAGCGGGATCAGCAGCACCAGGTACACGCTGCCGCCAAAACCCAGGCTCTGCCAGCGCTTGTGCCGCAACCAGGCGAGCATTTCGTTCCAGCCCAGCTTGTGGTTGTCCGCCGGGTAGTCGATGTATTGGATCGCCATCATCCAGATGCCGAACAGCAGCCACAGCGGTGCTGCAACAACGTTGATCACCGGGATGAGCGACAGGACGAACAGGCCCAGGGCCCGCGGCAGGAAATAGCCGAGCTTGCGCGCCTCCCGAGCGAAGGTCCGGGGGACCATGGCAACCAATTCGCTCCAGCTGAAAGCGGGAAAGTCGTCGGTGCCACGGATGACCACCTCGACTTTCTCCGCAAGAAAGCCGTTGAAGGGCGCGGCGATGATGTTGGCGAGCATCGTGAACGTGAAAAACACCATCAGCACCACCAACACCACGAACAGCGGCCAGAGGATATAGCTGAGAAAGCTCAGCCAGTCAGGCAGCGTTGGCATCAGCGTATCGACCCACAGGCTGAACTGGTGGCCGGCCAGGTAGATCAGGCCGACGAAGAGCACCAGGTTGATCGCCAGCGGCAGGAGTACGAACAGGCGCAGGCCCGGGCTCAGGACCAGCTTGAGGCCTTCTCGCAGGTATTGCGGGCCGGACAGAACGGGGGCGGGCATAACGGGCTCCGAGCGAAGGTGAACGCGCCGACCTTACCGGCTTTGCTGTGCGCGGGAAAGCGTCGACACGGCATGTAACAACGTTTCCCGAGGCGATCGCAGCTATTGGAGGGGCCAAGGCGGATAGAGCTCACCTATGAGCTGGATTGTTAAACCGTATTTCCTTAATCTTCCCTCCCTCGATACGCTGCACCCATTCTTTTTCAGGACTGTCGAACCAAAGCCTTCCCCAAGTGCATCCACAGTCCTTTTTTACTTGCGCCGTTCACCCGGCGTTCCGGTCCGCAAGGTCCGGTCAACAGGAGCAGGTCATGTCTGAAGTCCGTCATTCGCGAGTGATTATCCTCGGTTCCGGCCCTGCCGGTTACAGTGCCGCGGTCTATGCGGCCCGTGCCAACCTCAAGCCGCTGCTGATCACCGGCATGCAGGCCGGCGGTCAATTGACCACCACCACCGAAGTCGACAACTGGCCGGGCGATGTCCATGGCCTGACCGGTCCGGCCTTGATGGAGCGCATGAAAGAGCACGCCGAGCGCTTCGAGACCGAAATCGTCTTCGATCACATCAATGCCGTGGATTTCGCTGCCAAGCCGTACACCCTGACCGGTGACAGCGCCACCTACACTTGCGACGCGCTGATCATTGCCACTGGCGCCAGCGCCCGTTACCTGGGCCTGCCGTCGGAAGAGGCCTTCATGGGCAAAGGCGTGTCTGCCTGCGCCACTTGCGACGGTTTCTTCTACCGCAACAAGCCAGTGGCCGTGGTCGGTGGTGGTAACACCGCTGTCGAGGAAGCCCTGTACCTGGCCAACATCGCCAGCACGGTCACGCTGATCCACCGTCGCGAAACCTTCCGCGCCGAGAAGATCCTGATCGACAAGCTCAACGCCCGTGTCGCCGAAGGCAAGATCATCCTCAAGCTCAACGCGACCCTGGACGAAGTGCTGGGCGACAACATGGGCGTGACCGGTGCCCGCCTGAAAAACAACGACGGCAGTTTCGACGAGATCAAGGTCGACGGCGTGTTCATCGCCATCGGCCATACCCCGAACACTTCGTTGTTCGAAGGTCAGCTGGAGCTCAAGGACGGTTACCTGGTGGTCAAGGGCGGCCGTGACGGTAACGCCACCGCCACCAGCGTCGAAGGCATCTTCGCCGCCGGCGACGTGGCCGACCACGTCTACCGCCAGGCCATCACCTCGGCCGGTGCCGGCTGCATGGCGGCCCTGGACACCGAGCGCTACCTGGACGGCTTGCAGAACGCTTCGTTCTGATTCGCCAGGCATGAAAAAACCGGCTTCGGCCGGTTTTTTCATGCCTGTCACAAGATCAGCGGCTGGACCCTGAGCCCTGTGGGTCAGACGCAGTGCATTTCAGACCAGCCTCGCCAAGCACGCCTCCAGAATATCCAACCCCTCTTCCAGCACCGCCGCTTCGGTGGTCAGCGGCGCCAGCAGGCGGATGATGTGCCGCGATTTTCCACTGGGCATCAGCAACAACCCGGCTTCCCGGGCAAGCGCCAGCAGTTGGGTCAATTGGGCTGCGGCCGGCGTGCCGTCGGCGTGGGCCAGTTCGAGGCCGCGCATGGCGCCGACACCGGTAAGGCGGCCCAGGTAGGGCGTCAGTCCACGGCTGCGCCAGGACTCATAACGGCTGACAATCGCTTCTTCCTGTTGCGTGCCCCAGGCCTTGAGGTTGGTGTCGCTCATCTCGTCCAGCGTCGCCAATGCAGCGGCGCAGGCGATGGGATTGCCCGAGTAGGTGCCGCCCAACCCACCCTTGGGCAAGTTGTCCAGCAACGCCTTGCGCCCGACCACCGCGCCGAGGGGCACGCCGCCGGCGATGCTCTTGCCCAGCAAAATCAAATCCGGCTCGATGCCCAGTCGCGCGAATGCAAAGCGCTGGCCGGTACGGCCGAAACCGGACTGGATTTCATCGATGATCAGCACGATGCCTTTTTCGTTGCAGAACTGCCGCAGGGCCTGGGCGAAGGAGATATCCAACGCCAGGAAACCGGCTTCGCCCTGTACCGGTTCGACGATGAAGCAGGCCACGTCATTCACGTCGATCTCCACGCTGAACAGCCGCTCCATGGCCTTGAGCGCCTCGGCGCAGCTGATGCCGTTGTCCTTGCTGGGATAGGGCAGGTGATAGACCGGCCCGGGCAGGACGCCGATTTTCTGTTTGTAGGGCGCGACTTTGCCGTTGAGATTCAGGGTCGCCAGGGTGCGGCCGTGAAAGGCACCGTCAAAGGCAATGACTGCCGTGCGGTCGGTAGCGCCACGGACGATCTTCAAGGCGTTTTCTGCCGCCTCGGCGCCGCTGTTGGTGAGCATGCCGCTGACCGGGTAGTCCACCGGAATAAACGCCGCCAGGCGCTCCATCAGTTCAATGTAGGGTACATGGGGTGCGGCGTTGAACGCATAATGGGTCAGCCGCGTTGCCTGTTCGCGGATCGCCTCGACGATGCGTGCATGACAATGCCCCAGGTTCAACACACCGATGCCGCCCACGAAATCGATGTAGCGTTTGCCGTCGGTATCCCAGACTTCGGCATTCTTACCGTGGCTGAGGCTGACGGGATGAACGATGGAAATCGACTGACTGATGGTTTCACTGCTCATGGATTGCGGCTCGCAGGGGAAGAAGGGCACGCCTTATTCAAGCGGCGAGCGCAGGGAGCGACAAACGAAATAAAGTTGCCGGGTCAATCTTAAAAGTCGGGTTGTGGGAAACGTAAGCCCAGCGACGGCTCTTTGTGGCGAGGGAGCTTGCTCCCGCTCCAGTGCGAAGCACTGGCTGGGATGGGGCGGGGGGGCTTGCGTTGTGAGTGCTGCGCACTCAAGCGGGAGCAAGCTCCCTCGCCACAAAAGCCGGCCCTGTCACAAAACAGGGCGCGCCGCAAAAAGTGGATCAACGCCGCCGTAACGGCTGCTCATCGAACTTGACGCCCGCCAGCCCATGGGCCATCAGTGCGCGGATGTTGCCATGATCCGTGCCCTCGGGAGTCGCCAGCACCGAACGGTAGTGTTCACCAAACGCCAGCAATGCTTCTTCATCGCTCAAGCCCTCAAGCAGCGCCAGGCCCAAGGTCTTGCACGAGCCTTCGTTCTGGCCGGCTGCGTTGTGCACGTCGCCGTTGCTGAATGCCTGGGGCTGATAAGCGTAGCCGTCGGCGATAAAAGCCAGGGTCTGGGCGAAGGCATGCTCGCCGCTCTTGAGGTTCTTGCGGAAGGTGTTCAGGTCAGGCATCGGGTTTTCCTTTGGCGAACGCCGCTTGCTGCTCGGCGCTGGCTTCTTTCTGGTATTGGGCTTTCCATTCGGCGTACGGCATGCCGTAGACCACTTCGCGGGCGTCGTCGAGGCTGACCTCGATCTGGCGTTCGTCGGCGGCGGCCTTGTACCACTTGGACAGGCAGTTACGGCAGAAACCGGCAAGGTTCATCAGGTCGATGTTCTGCACATCCTTGCGACTGTCCAGGTGGGCCACCAACCGGCGGAAGGCGGCGGCTTCGAGTTCGAGGCGTTGTTGATCGTTCATGGTGGTCTCTGCGAGACAGCTCCAAGCGGCAAGCTTCAAGCTGCAAGATGGATTGAGGTAGCCAAGCTTACCGCTTGTGGCTTGCAGCTTGAAGCGGCTACGAAGTAGCCCTGCTTGCCGCTAAAGTAATCGACACCGACTCGGCGAATCGCAGGGCGTGGGGCTTGTCGACCTCGACCTCGGCATACAGCACCGACTCGTTCGCCATGACCAGATCCAGCAACTCCTGGGTCAGACGTTCGAGCAGGGCGAAGCGGTTGCCTTCCACGTGGGCGATGATCGCCTTGGTGATGGTGCGGTAGTTCAGCGCGTGGTCGATGTCGTTGTCGCGTACCGCCTCCTGGGCGGCATAGAGGATGGTCAGGTTGATCAGCACATCCTGCTTGTTGAGGATTTCATCCTCGTTGATGCCGATGAAGGTGCGCAGGCGCAGGTCCTTGACCTTGATGCGTGCCATGGCTGGCTGTAGTTGTGGCATTTATTTGCTCCGTCGGATCAATTGCACGAACTCCTGGCGGCGGGTGCTGGGCTCGCGCAAGGCGCCCAGTAACACCAAAGTGTTCATGGTCGAGTTCTGTTTTTCGACACTGCGCATCATCATGCACCTGTGCCGGGCCTCGCTCACCACCGCCACGCCGGCGGCCGTGGTGTCGAGCAACCCTTCGCGCCGAGGCCGATGAGGACCCGGCGGTAATGCCGGGGCAAGGATAGCGTCATGGTGCCCCCCCAAGACAAGGCTATTTGACGTGCCGCCCGCCATTGACGGTCAGGGTCGTGCCGGTGACATAGGGGTTATCCAGCAAATAACGCAGGCCCTGGTAGATCACGTCGCTACCGGGCTCGATGCCCAGCGCGGATTTGGCCAGGGCCTTGGCACGGTACGCCGCGTCGTCGTCGGGATTGAACAATAGCAGGGCGGGGGCGATGCCGTTGACCTTGATGGCCGGCGCGTACTTCGCTGCGAATGACAGGGTCAGGCTTTCGAGGCCGGCCTTGGTGGCGCAATAGGCGATGTGCCGGCTGCTGCCCTTGCGCGTCACGTCATCGCTGATGTGCACGATATCCGCCGGCGTCGAGCGCTGCAGCAGCTCGGCGCAATGCAGGTTGATCAGGTAAGGCGCCAGCATGTGCACGCCGAACATGGCCTTGAAGGCTGCCGCTTCGTCTCCCGGGCTTTCCGGCAGCCAGGCCGAGGCGTTGTGCACGATGGCCCGCAGTCGGTCGGTGTGCTGCTTGAGCTGTTCGATGAATACCAGGATCCCCGCTTCGCTGGAGAAGTCGGCAAACAGTAGGGTCGCCCCCAGGTCGCGCAGGGTCTGCACGCCCGCACGTTCGGTGCGATAGGTCGCGATCACCGGCTGTCCGGCTTCCAGCAAGCGTTGGGCGCAGTGCAGGCCGACGCGCTGGGCAGCGCCGGTGATCAGGATAGGTGCGATGGCGCTGGGCATGGGCAGGCTCGGTTCACGGCAAGGGCAAAACTATAACAGCGGCGTGCGATTGCGACGAATCCGTGGGACGCACATCTGTCTGCGGATACCTCTGAAGTTCGGCATTGCGCGTTAAACAACAAAACCGCGCCTCAATAGCGTTTGTTCTTGTAATAACGTGTCCGAGTGGAGTTAACTGGGATCCAATCTATTCGCCGGAATTGTCTGCAAATGACAGCAATCACAGACGATAGCTTTGTTTTCCAGGCATCAGGTGCGCTGAAAGGGGAAGATCTGTTTCCCATTCGCGAAGTGGCGCGCTTGACTGGTGTGAATCCCGTGACCCTGCGTGCCTGGGAGCGGCGCTATGGGTTGATCCAGCCCACCCGTACCGAAAGTGGCCACCGGTTATATTCCCTGGGCGATATCGAGCGGGTGCGCAGCATCCTGGGCTGGATCGAGCGCGGTGTGGCGGTGAGCAAAGTGGGCAAGATCCTGGCGAAGACCGAGTCGATCCAGCCGGTCTCCCCGCTGATTTCATCCGACCTGGTCAAGGCCGATTATATGCAGTGGCAACGCCAGGTGGCCGCTGCGGTCGGGGATTTCGACGATGTGGAGCTCGATCGTGTCTACGGGCAGATCTTTTCCACCTATGCCGTCTCGATCGTGTTCCAGGAAATCCTGATGCCGCTCTGGCGCCAATTGCTGCTGCGCCAGCAGGAATTCGGGCAGACCAGCGAGTGGGTGTTCCTCGATGGTTTCCTGCGCTCGCGTATCATCCAGAGGCTGCTGCTCAAGCGCGAAGGTCGTGAACGGCGGGTCCTGGTGTGTGCCATTGCCGGTCATTGTCGTGAGTTGGACCTGCTGGTCACCGCTCTGTATCTGTCCAAGGCGGAGGTGGGCGTCAGGGTGCTGACGGTGGGATTGCCGTTCGATGAACTGGCCCTGGTGTGCCAGAAGATCCAGCCATTGGCGCTGGTGCTGGTGTCCAACCATGCACCTGTCCCGGACTTACCCAAACGCTTGCGTAAGCTGGCGATGAGCCTGGATTGTCCATTGATGCTGGCCGGCGATGCATCCGATCTGGCGCAGGACAGCCTCGCAGGCTCGTCGGTCGGGTGCCTGGGCAACGAGGGTAACGTGATGCGCCAACGCTTGCGCCAGCTATTGGCAGGGACTCTGGATACGTGATGGGCCGGCAGCGCAAGCGCCGCACTAGATGTGCATGGCCGGGTGCGTCAGGCGATGTTGTTGCAGGATGTACTGGCGCAGGCGTTCGGTCTCATCCTCGTCGTTCTGGCTCAAGTGATAGGCAAGCAGGCCCCGGGCGGTTTCCCGCTCGAAAGTGCCCCGCAAGGAAATCCGTTCGTAGCCTGACGGGCTGAACCACAGGGCGAATTGCTTCGGTGGCTTGGCGCGACTGCGGTTTTGCAACAGAACGCCTTTGCACGACACTTCATGCACCCAGAGAGGTCCCGGCTGGCCTTTGATATTTTCCAGGGCGACCGCTTCTTCGAGCACCAGGCGCCAAGGGCGGATCCTGGGACCGTCCTCATAGATACTCGGCACACCCAGGCGCAGGTGCATCGCATGGAACTCGTCCTGCACCAGATGTAACGGAAAGGTCATCCGCTGGTTTTCGAAATTGGCTTGCAATGTGACCTGCTCGTTGGCGGCCAAGCGTGTCAGCAGGTCGCGGATCTGCGATCCACCATTGACCAGCAGGCTGGAGGTGACATCCCGCTCGTTCAACTGCGGGTTGTGCTGCATGGTCCGGATGAAGTCCAGCTCATCCTGGGTCAGAAGGGCATCGCGCGGCATGATGTGCTCGGATTGATGTTTCTTTTCGCTGGTGATTACAGAGAGTGACCGTTAATTCACCGATTTGTTTTCGCCGTTCGTCGCTTCAAGCCGAGCGATGGTTTCCCGTGCCTCGGCCAATTCCCGTTCCAACTGGACAACACGCTGCTGAGCCCTGACCTGGGCCGTCACGTCTTTTTGCACACCGACGAAATACGTGTGTCCGTCAGCCTCGTTTTTCACCGTGGTCAACGACAGTTCATTCCAGAACGACGTGCCGTCCTTGCGATAGTTGCGCAGCACTTCCCGACAGGCACCGCCTTCCTTCAACGTCCGGCGGATGTGCTCCAGAGCGGGTTGGTCGCGGTCACCCGATTGCAGGAAACGGCAATCCTGATACAGGATTTCGTCCCGGCTGTAGCCGGTCAACCGTTCGAAGGCCGGATTCGCGTAGATCAGGATGTTGTCCTCATCGCCTTCTTTTTCGGCGATGACAATCCCATCGTTCGAAGCATTGATGACCAGCTGCATCAGTTGCGCGTTGATCATGGGGAAACCCTCGGACGTCCTTGTTAGAGCAGGCATTCTAGAACAAATCGACAGGCTGTCCACTTGCCATTATCGCTTGATGAGAGCGATTCGCAGCCTGGCCGGTGCAACTGTTACTATCCGGCTCTTTATCAGGTTCAGGAACAGACAAATGAAAGTCGCCATTCTTTCCGGCTCGGTATACGGCACCGCCGAAGAAGTCGCCCGGCACGCCGCCAGGCTGCTGGACGCGGCAGGCTTCGAAACCTGGTACGATCCGCGTGCCACGCTGGCGCAGATCCAGGCATTTGCTCCCCAGGCATTGTTGGCGGTGACCTCTACCACCGGCATGGGTGAGTTGCCGGATAACCTGATGCCGTTGTATTCGACCCTGCGCGATCAACTGCCGGCGGCGTTTCGCGGCTTGTCCGGCGCGGTCATCGGCCTGGGCGATGCCAGTTACGGGGATACCTTCTGCGGCGGGGGCGAGCAGATGCGCGAGCTGTTCGCCGAACTGGGCGTGCGCGAGGTGTTGCCAATGCTGCGCCTGGATGCCAGTGAAAGCGTTACGCCGGAAACCGACGCCGAGCCTTGGCTCGCTGAGCTGATCGAAGCGTTGCGTGCCTGAAGCGCTGCGATGACCCGCACGGCCAGTAAGCTGGCTGCCAATGCAACTATCGCCTCTGCGCGAGCTGACTAGACTGATTTTCCTGGGAGTAGAAATTTTGCCCGCCGGATTTACCTGAACATAATAAGAGCAGAGGTCATAGCCGTGAGCGTAGCGCCCCTCCAGACGACACCCAGCATCAAGGAACAGGTCAGTGCGGCCGAATGGCAAACCCGGGTGGACCTTGCCGCCTGTTATCGGCTCGTCGCGCTGCATGGCTGGGATGACCTGATCTTCACTCATATTTCCGCGAAAGTCCCCGGGACCGAAGACTTCCTGATCAACCCGTTCGGGTTGATGTTTCATGAAATCACGGCTTCGAGCCTGGTCAAGGTCGACCAGGTCGGCAACAAGCTGATGGACAGCCCCTACGAGATCAACCCGGCCGGCTATACCATCCACAGCGCGGTGCATGAGGTGCGCCATGATGTGGCGTGTGTGCTACACACCCACACCGCTGCCGGCGTTGCGGTATCGGCGCAGAAACAGGGCGTTTTGCCGATCAGCCAGCAATCGCTGTTCGTGCTGTCCAGCCTGGCCTACCACGCCTACGAAGGGGTGGCCTTGAATCACGAGGAAAAAGCCCGTTTGCAGGCGGACCTGGGCGACAGCAACTTCCTGATGTTGCATAACCACGGTTTGCTGACCTGCGGCGGCACCATCGCCGATACCTTTCTGATGATGTTCACTTTCCAGCGTGCCTGTGACATCCAGGTGCTGGCGCAGAACGGCGGTGCCGAGTTGATCGCCATCGAGCCGCAGATCCTGGCCGGTGCCCGGGCGATGATCGCCGGAGTGACCAAAAGTGCCCAAGGCATGGGCGGCGCGTTGGCCTGGCCGGCGTTGCTGCGCAAGCTCGACCAGCAGGACTCGGGGTACAGAAGCTGATGCCCCTGGCCCAGATTCCCCTGCGTATCTGGCGCCAGCGCAGCCAGACCTTCATCTTCCGCGGCCACGCCATCCGCTATTGGGTCGCAGGCCAGGGCGAGCCGCTGCTGCTGATCCACGGTTTTCCCACCGCCAGTTGGGACTGGCATTACCTGTGGCAGCCGTTGGCGCAGCGCTATCGGGTGATTGCCTGTGACATGCTGGGTTTCGGCGACTCGGCCAAACCCAGGGAACATGTGTACAGCCTGCTGGAGCAGGCGGATCTGCAACAGGCCCTGTTGGCGCACCTGGATGTAAAACCGGCGGTGCATCTGCTGGCCCACGACTATGGCGACAGCGTGGCCCAGGAGTTGCTCGCGCGGCACTATGAAGCGCGCGTCGAGCTGGCCAGTTGTGTGTTCCTCAATGGCGGGCTGTTTCCGGAAACCCACCGCCCGGTGCTCGCCCAGAAACTATTACTCAGTCCCCTGGGCTGGCTGCTGGGACGGGCGTTCTCCCGCGTCAGCCTGGCAAAGAGCTTCCGGCAGATTTTCGGCCCCGCCAGCGGTCCCAGCGAAAGCGTCCTGGACGACTTCTGGAGCCTGATAGAAGTCAACCAGGGGCCGCGGATCATGCACAAACTGATCGGCTACATCCCCGAGCGACGGGTGCAACGCGATCGCTGGGTCCAGGCCATGCAGCGCGGCGAAGTGCCGTTGCGGGTGATCGACGGCGCGGTCGATCCGATATCCGGTGAACACATGGTGGCGCGCTATGAGTCGTTGATTCCCAATCCCGACACAGTGCTGTTACCGAATGTCGGGCACTATCCACACACCGAAGCGCCGGTCCAGGTACTCAAGCATTACCTGGCGTTTCGCGAGGCCATTACGCCGCGGTGCAGGAAGGTGGCGTGTTCCTGATCAATCAGCTTGCTCGCGAAAATCTATGTCGATAGATATACCGCTATCGCGAGCGGGCTCGCTCCCACAGTTTTGACAGCGACATCCCCGATCCTATGCCGCCCACCGACCCTGTGGGAGCGAGCCTGCTCGCGATAGCCGTAACGCGGTCCAACACCGTTGCCTCACATCCGGTAGCGCATCATCCCCCCACCTTATCGCCCACCATTCACTGGCTACCGTATTGATTGTGACCGACCGACAGGTGCCGGACACTCGGGCTCATTGTCCTATCGGCCTGCTGGAGTCCTGCCATGAATGAGTCTGTGCGCTTCGAAGATAAAGTCGTCATTGTCACAGGGGCCGGTGGCGGCCTGGGGCGTGCCCATGCGTTGTTGTTCGCCAGGCACGGCGCGAAAGTGCTGGTCAACGACCTGGGCGGGTCCGCCCAGGGGGAGGGCGCCAACGCTTCGGCAGCGGACCGCGTGGTGGCTGAAATCCGCGAGGCCGGCGGCATTGCCGAGGCCAACCACGACTCGGTCACCGATGGCGACAAGCTGGTACAGAACGCACTCGACGCGTTTGGCCGGGTCGACGTAGTGGTCAACAACGCCGGGATTCTGCGGGACAAGACTTTCCACAAAATGGACGATGCCGATTGGGACCTGGTCTACCGGGTCCACGTCGAGGGCGCCTACAAAGTCACCCGCGCCGCGTGGCCGCACCTGCGTGAGCAAAACTACGGGCGGGTGATCTTCACCGCTTCCACCTCGGGTATCTACGGCAACTTCGGCCAGTCCAACTACGGCATGGCCAAGCTCAGCCTGTATGGCCTGACCCGCACCCTGGCCATCGAAGGCCGCAAGAACAACATCCTGGTCAACGCCATCGCCCCCACCGGCGGCACGCGCATGACCGAAGGCCTGATCCCGCCGCAAGTGTTCGAGCAACTCAAGCCCGAACTCGTCAGCCCCTTGGTGGTGTACCTGGCGAGCGAAACCTGCCAGGAAACCTCCGGCCTGTTCGAAGTGGGCGGTGGCTGGATGGGCAAGGTGCGTTGGGAACGCAGCCTGGGCGCCGGCTTCGATCCGCGCAAAGGATTTTCGCCTGAAGACGTCGCCGCCCATTGGCAGCGGATCTGCGACTTCGAGGATGCGGTTCATCCGAATGACAACCTTGAGGCGCTGAAGGAAATGATGGCGAATCTGCAGCGCTACGCCGTTTAGCCTCACCACTTCGATTCATTGCCGCTCCACGGCGGCAACCTGCCCTTGGTTGTCCGAGGCGTGCGTGATCATCACCTTCAGCCCCCGCGAAAAACACCCTGCATAAAAAAGGCCGCTGCAACAAAGCAGCGGCCTAAGCATGACGTTGGAAAGGAGCTACAAATCAACGTCGGTGTGCACGGGCTGATGGACCGATACGCCAATCCATCCGAATGACGGTACGCCAGGCATGAGGGATGCCGTGGCGGCTTGTGCTTGCAGGCCCGTTGTCCTGAAAGCCCGGCCAGCATAGGGTTTGAGCGCCGCTGGAAACAGCCCGGTTCCGGACATGCACTGTTGCAGTGCGCGCAACAGTCGATCAAAAGGGTCGGGCATGGATTGCACTGATGACCCATCATCCAGTCCATCCATGCCTGGCGCAAAGGCCCGGCCCGCCTGGGCAGTCATCCTTTCGGGGGACAATGCGAATACCTCCTTGGTGCGCTTATCGCCCCTGGCTTGCGGCAGTAGGGTGAAGCCTCTGTCACTCACCGGGGAAGACGCATGACAACAATAACAATGCGCGCCATCTTCAAGCCGCAGGCGCTGGCCGCCGCGGTGGCCTTGGGTTGCTGTGCCCAGGCGCAGGCGGTTTCATTCAACATTGGCGAAATTGAAGGTCAGTTCGACTCTTCGTTGTCCGTGGGCGCGAGCTGGGGCATGCGCAATGCGGACAACGACCTCGTCGGCACTGTCAACGGCGGCAGGGGGCAATCCTCCACCGGTGACGATGGACGATTGAACTTCAAGAAGGGCGAGACCTTCTCGAAAATCTTCAAGGGCCTGCACGATCTCGAACTCAAGTATGGCGACACCGGTGTGTTCGTCCGTGGCAAGTACTGGTATGACTTCGAGCTCAAGGACGAAAACCGCGAGTTCAAGGACATCAGCGACAGCAACCGCAAGGAGGGCGCGAAGTCTTCGGGCGCGCAGATCCTCGACGCGTTCGTCTATCACAACTACTCCATTGCTGACCTGCCGGGCACGGTGCGTGCCGGTAAGCAGGTGGTCAGCTGGGGCGAAAGCACGTTCATCGGCAACTCCATCAACAGCATCAACCCGGTGGACGTCTCTGCGTTCCGCCGCCCGGGTGCGGAGATCAAGGAAGGCCTGATTCCGGTGAACATGCTGTTCGCCTCCCAAGGCCTGACCGACAAGCTCACCGTCGAAGGTTTCTACCAGTTGGAGTGGGACCAGACGGTGGTCGACAACTGCGGCACGTTTTTCGGCAACGACGTGGTGGCCGACGGTTGCACCAGTGGCTACACCGTGGGCAGCCCGGCGATTGCGCCATTCGTGCCGTTGACCCGGTTGTTCGGCCAGGGCATCAATGTGTCGAGGGAAGGGGTGATCATTCCCCGTGGCGGCGACCGTGACGCCCGCGACTCCGGGCAATGGGGCACGGCGTTGCGTTGGCTCGGCGATGACACCGAGTACGGCCTGTACTTCATGAATTACCACAGCCGCACGCCGACGGTAGGCACCACCACGGCGGGCCTTTCCACGCTGGCGGCACTGCCGGGAATGGTCTCGATTGCCAACGGCCTGGCGCCTGGCAGCGGCGCCGGCCTGGCCCAGAGCGTCATGCTGGGGCGCGGTCAGTATTACCTCGAATACCCGGAAGACATCCGCCTGTACGGCGCCAGCTTCTCCACCACGCTGCCTACCGGCACCGCATGGACCGGGGAAATCAGCTACCGTCCCAATGCACCGGTGCAGCTCAACACCAACGACCTGACGCTGGCGCTGGTCAACCCGATTGCCGGCGGCGCGGCCTCGCCTATCGCCACTCGGCCGGGTGCGGATAACACCGGTTATCGGCGCAAGGAAGTGACCCAGGTCCAGAGCACCCTGACGCACTTTTTCGACCAGGTGCTGGGGGCTGACCGCCTGACAGTGGTGGGCGAGGCGGCGGTGGTGCATGTCGGCGGGCTGGAGTCCAAGGACACACTGCGCTATGGCCGTGATTCGGTCTACGGCCAATATGGTTTTGGCGGGGATACCGATGGTTTCGTCACGTCGACCTCATGGGGCTATCGCGCCCGGGCGATCCTCGACTACTCCAACGTGATTGGCGGCGTGAACTTCAAGCCCAATGTGTCCTGGTCACACGACGTGGCCGGCTACGGCCCCAACGGTTTGTTCAACGAAGGTGCCAAGGCCATCAGCGTCGGCCTCGATGCCGACTATCGCAACACCTACACCGCCAGCCTGAGCTACACCGACTTTTTTGGCGGCGATTACAACGTTCTCGAAGACCGCGATTTCCTCGCGCTGAGCTTCGGCGTGAACTTCTGATCTGGCTGACAAGGAAAACCCAATGCGCAAGATGATCCTGCAATGCGGTGCCCTGGCTCTGAGCCTGTTGGCCGCGAACGTGATGGCGGCGGTGTCGCCCGACGAAGCGAACAAACTGGGCACCAGCCTGACACCCCTGGGCGCGGAAAAGGCCGGTAACGCCGACGGCTCGATCCCGGCCTGGACCGGTGGCATCCCGAAAAACGCCGGTGCGGTAGACAGCAAGGGCTTTCTGGCCGACCCGTTCGCCAATGAAAAGCCGCTGTTCACCATTACCGCGGCAACCGTGGACAAGTACAAGGACAAGCTGTCCGAAGGCCAGGTGGCGATGTTCAAGCGCTACCCGGAAACCTACAAGATCCCGGTCTACCCGACTCACCGCAGCGTGGGCCTGCCACCGGAAATCTACGAGTCGGCCAAGCGCAGCGCGCTCAATGTCAACGCGATCAACGACGGCAATGGCCTGGCCAATTTCACCGGCAACCGCTACTACGCGTTCCCGATTCCCAAGAACGGCGTGGAAGTGCTGTGGAACCACATCACCCGTTATCACGGCGGCAACCTGCGCCGCATCATCACCCAGGCAACGCCGCAAACCAACGGCAGCTTCACGCCGATCCGCTTCGAAGAAGAAATCGCCGTGCCGTTCCTGATCAAGGACGCCGACCCGGAAAAGGCCAGCAACGTACTGACCTATTTCAAGCAGGAGGTCACCGCCCCGGCGCGCCTGGCCGGTAACGTGCTGCTGGTGCACGAGACCCTCGACCAGGTGAAGGAGCCGCGCCTGGCGTGGATCTACAACGCCGGCCAACGCCGGGTCCGTCGGGCCCCGCAAGTGGCTTACGACGGCCCGGGCACTGCCGCCGACGGCTTGCGCACATCCGACAACTTCGACCTGTTTTCCGGCGCGCCGGACCGCTACGACTGGAAGCTGATCGGCAAGAAGGAAATGTACATCCCCTACAACAGCTACAAGCTCGACTCGCCGAGCCTCAAGTATGACGACGTGATCAAGGCCGGCCATATCAACCAGGACCTGACCCGCTATGAGTTGCACCGGGTCTGGGAAGTGGTCGGCACGGTCAAGCCCAGCGAACGGCACATCTACGCCAAGCGCCACATGTACATCGATGAGGACAGCTGGCAGGCGGCACTGGTGGACCACTACGACGGTCGCGGCCAATTGTGGCGCGTGGCCGAAGGGCATGCGCAGTTCTATTACGACCATCAGAACCCGGGCTACACCCTCGAAGCGCTCTACGACATCATCGCCGGTCGCTACATTGCGCTGGGGATGAAGAACGAAGAGAAACACGCCTACGAGTACGGCTTCGAGGCCAGGGCGGCCGACTACACACCGGCGGCGTTGCGCTCCACGGGGGTGCGTTGATTTGCATGATCTGATTGCAGATGCGTGTGAATGAAGGGGATCGCTTTTGTGGCGAGGGAGCTTGCTCCCGCTGGGGCGCGCAGCGCCCCCGAACCAGGCACCAGGGTTTATCAGGCCCGAACCAGGTGGGGCTGCTGCGCAGCCCAGCGGGAGCAAGCTCTCTCTCCAAGGGATTGCGTCAAATTCATGAACGACCGGCAGCCGCATCTGCCGGTCGTTTTTTTATGGCTTGCAATCAGCGCGCTGAATACTTCTCCAAAGGTCTGCGACACAGGACTAGGGTGATGACACAACAATAAACAGGACCCACCCCCATGACCGCCATGACCCCGTGTCCGGACCGTCCAGGACTGCTCCCTCGCCTGTCCTCGACACATGTCCCGCGGCGGTCCCTGAGTGAGCCATTGCTGACCTCCGAGGCCCGGGTAAAGCTGCTGTGCGCACCGGCCGGCAGTGGCAAGAGCGCGTTGTTCGCCGAGTGCTTTCTCCAGGCTCCCGCCGGATGTCGATTGCACTGGTTGCCGCTGGGCGGCGCGGCGCTGAGCCCGGTGCAACTGTGCGAGTGCCTGGCCCATACCCTCGGATTGCCACTGACGGATGAAGCGGGGTTGCTGGCACATCTGGCGCGGCTGCAAACCCCCACCTGGTTGTTCTTTGACGATTATTGCCGGGTGCCCAACCCGGAGCTGGACCGCATGCTCGACCGTTTGTTGAACAGCAGCAGTCCGGCGTTGCACCTGTGGTTGAACGGGCGCCGTCGTCCCCACTGTAACTGGCCGCGCTTGTTGCTCGATGATGAACTGCACGAGTTCGACGCCCAGGCGTTGGTCTTCACTCCCGACGACGTCCAGTCATTGCTTCATCATCTGCCCGCGCCCCAGGCCGCCCGCACCGCCCGCGAGGTGATACAGCGCAGTGGCGGCTGGTGCGCCGGGGTACGCATCATTCTGCTCGAACGCTGCGAATGGGCGCGCAGTCAGGCAACGCCGGGGCGAGTGGGGACGTTACTGGATTACCTGGAGCATGAGCTGTTCGGCACCCTGGCCCCGGAGCTGGCGCAGGCCTGGCGGGTGCTGGCGCATTTGCCGCGTTTCAACGCCCGGCTTTGCGAGCATCTATTCGCTGACACGGTGGGCGCTGAATGCATGCCGTTGCTGCGGGAGCTGGGATGTTTCATCGAGCCGTGGGAGCAGACTTGCGACTGGCTGCAGGTGCATCCGGCGCTGGCCCGACTGGTGCGCGAAGAACCCTGGCCGCAAGGGCGCTCCTGGCACCGGCGGGCCTGCCAGTGGTTTGCCGCCGAGCAGGATTGGCAGATGGCATTCGAGCAAGCCATGTTGGCTGAAGAGTTCGAGGCCGCTGTCAGTTTCCTTCAGCATCTGAGCTTCGAGCACATCCTGCAGCGCCGCAATGTGGTGCTGTTGCTGAATCTGCATGATCAACAAGGCGAAGCGCTGGCCCTCGGTACGCCACAATCGGTGGGATTGGTGACCGCCGCCCTGTTGTTCGCCGGGCGCTTCGACCAGGCATCGGTCTGCATCGAGCAACTGGCCCGTTTCGTACCGCAGCCAGTGGCCGGGCGCCAGCAACAGTTGTTGGCGCGCTGGCTGGTCTTGCGGGGCTGGTTGTTGCACCTCTCGGGCGATGGTGACGGCGCACACGAACATTTCCTCCAGGCCCAGGCCAGCCTGGATCCGCAAGCGTGGGCCCTGCGCCTGTTGTGCCTGATGGGCCTGACGCAGCAGGCGCTGCTCAAGGGCGAGCTGGCGTCTGCGCAGTGGCTCAATCGCCAGGCGCTGTGCCTGGCCCGTGCGCAGGGTTCGCTGGTATTCGAAGGTTTGCTGGAACTCGACCATGCACAAGTGCTGGAACAACGTGGCGCGCCCCATCGGGCTGAACACCTGCTCGCCGCGGTCCAGGCGTTGCTCGATCGGCCAGGGCAGGATTTTTCGGCATTGTCGGGGCGCATTGCCTTGCGCCGCGGACGCCTGGCGTTGCGCATGGGGTTCGAAGAGCGAGCCGCAGAGCATTTCGAACTGGGGCTGGAGACGGGCTTGCTGTGCCAGGATAAACAAGTGCTCTACGGCTTTCTCGGCAAGGCCAGCCTGGCGGCGAACCAGGCCGACTACGACGAAGCTTTCCGACAATTGCGCGACGCCGAGCGGATCATGCAACAGCGGCATATCCCTGACACCGTCTACCGTGGCGTGTTGTTGCAAACCAGCTGCCAGTTCTGGCTGCAACAGGGGCGAGCGGAACTGGCCCACGAAGCCTTGAGGCGTGTGCTGCGGCATTTTCGCGGACCCCAGGCCAAGCATGCGCCCCCCGCGACGCTGGAGTTGATCCCGCGACTTGAGTACCTGTTGGTGCTGGCCGAGGTTTATCTGCAACGGGCCCAGGATCCGCAGGCCCGTTTGCAGGCCATGATTGACCAGGCACAGCGTGGCGCGATGCACAGCCTGGAAACCGAGCTGTATCTGGCGCTGGCCGAGGTGTTGTGGTTGTCCGGCGACCGTTCCCAGGCCCGGTTGCTGGCGCAGCAGGGGCTTGAGCGCGTCAGTTGCTGGCGAGCCCGACAGGCCTGGTGTGAGTTGCGCCTGCGCCAGCCCGAACTGGCGTGCTCGGCACATTCGGTAGAGCCGAGCCAGGCCCCCGCGATCAGCGACGACACGTTGCTCAGTCATCGTGAGCTGGAGGTTTTGGAACTGATTGCCCAGGGGCATTCCAACCAGCAGATTGCCGAGCGCTTGTTCATCTCCCTGCATACGGTAAAAACCCACTCGCGGCGTATACATAGCAAGTTAGGGGTACAACGGCGTACTCAAGCGGTGGCGAAGGCCAAGGTCATGGGGATGATGGGGTAGCTTGATCAAACCGTGGCGACTTTACGGGCTCTTACATTTGCTTTTTTCAAGTCGAAAGTGGGTTGAGGTATAACGGCGATGCGGTCGGACAGGAAGTTCGACACCTCACCATGACAAGGATGTTTATGAAGACTCGACTCTATTCTTCTTATTCTGAAAAACTGCTCGCCCTCAAGAACACTCGCGTGGATTTTGCCGTACAGGTGCTGCTGGGCGAACATCTGGAAACGCTGGGCGTCAACCCGCTCAAAAACTATCTCAATACATTGGCGGCGTTTCCCGATCTTCAGGTCATATCGTCCAGGACGTTACTGGACGAAGCGCTGGCCTGCGTGGAAAAACAGCAATTGCCCCATTACACGCAAGGCATCAGCAACATCTTCAGCAAACGTTATTCCTTTGCCGACGAGGACCGGGTCAAGGCGCTGGACTTGATTACATTTGAAAGAATCGTTACGCATATTGTGACTAGCCTGGCGGAAAAGCCGGCAATGGATTTATCCGAGCGTTCCGTCATGCATCTGGACGCCGAGGATATTCATGGGGCTTTGAAAGTACACTTGCCCGATGTCGATCTGGAGAAAGTCTACGTCACCGGTTTTATTACGCATGACTCCGGCGAACGAGTAGTGTCATCTTCGGAGCCTCTGGTGGAATACCTGCTGGGCCATTTGCGCAATAACGAAATTCCTTACCACATCAAGGGCGATCACCAAGGCATTTACATGGTCGCGTTCAGTGGCGACGAGCGCGATCTTCATCCACGGTTGGCGCCCACTCATCTCAATGATCTATTGATCCGGATCGTTCCCGACTTCCTGGCTTGACCCTGGCCCGGTCTCATAGCCCATCCGCCAACTCACGGCCCGGGTCGCCGCCAGCAGGCGCTGCGCCGCCGGGCCATCTTCGTCGGCGTGAAACAGCGAGGTCGGACCGACGATGGTCATCACCGCCGCTACCTGGCCGATCGCATTGAACACCGGGGCGGACAGGGCATCTACCCCCGGCATCAACAGGCCATGCACATGGTGCAGGCCGCGCTGACGAATCTGTTCGCACAGCGTCGCATAAGCCCGGTCATCGGCCAGGGCGTGGTCTTGTGTGTCTCGCACTTCCTGTTCCCGCAAGCCAATGGTCTCGCGCTCCGGCAGGTACGCGCCGAACACCAGCCCCGTGGATGAACTGAGCAACGGTAGCACCGAGCCCAGTTGGGTCACGACGGTCACAGCGCGGACCGCAGGTTCGATGCGCACCACGGTTGCCCCGTGATTGCCCCACACCGCCAGGAAGCAGGTTTCGTTCAGATCGTCGCGCAATTCGGCCAAGGGCAGGGCGGCCACTTGCAGTACGTCCATGCCGTTCAACGCGGCCAGCCCGACGCGCAAGGCTTCCCGGCCCAGGCCATAGTGGTTGGTCGCGGCGTTCTGCTCGGCAAACCCGCTGGCGATCAGGGCCTGCAGGTAACGATGGACCTTGCTCGCCGGCATCTGCACGTGGTCGGCCAGGCGCGACAACGATGTGGAGGGTGAGAGTTCGGCCAGGGCCTTGAGAATGTCGGTGCCGACCTCGGCCGAGCGGACTTTCTGTTTAGCGTTATTGGGCGGGATTTGCATGGGCGTGCGAGGTCCGGAAGCGAATGGGCGTCTTTATAGCTTGACGGTCGCTGGTGAGCAAATTACGTTATGCGTAATTTGATTACGATAAAAACAACCCGGTGCGCCTCAGACTGCCCTTTGAGTGACGGACCGCATCTCAGGAGGCCCCATGAACCTCGATTCCACCGCGTCAGACCTGGCCTATCAGTCTGGCTTCGGCAATGAGTTCGCCAGTGAGGCACTGCCCGGCGCACTGCCGGTCGGCCAGAACTCCCCGCAAAAGGCGCCCTACGGTCTCTATGCCGAGCTGTTCTCCGGCACTGCATTCACCATGGCCCGCAGCGAAGCGCGGCGTACCTGGATGTACCGGATCCATCCCTCGGCCAATCACCCGGCCTTCGTCAAGCTTGAGCGGCAGATCGCTGGCGGCCCGCTGGGCGAGGTAACGCCCAATCGGCTGCGGTGGAATCCTTTGCAGATGCCCGCCGAGCCCACCGACTTCATCGACGGTCTGGTGCGCATGGCCGCCAATGCCGGCGCGGACAAACCCGCCGGCGTCAGCCTTTATCAGTACTGCGCCAATCGTGCGATGCAGCGGGTGTTCTTCAATGCCGACGGCGAATGGCTGCTGGTGCCGCAATCGGGACGGCTGCGCATTGCCACTGAACTGGGCGTGCTGGAAGTGGCCCCGCTGGAAATCGCCGTACTTCCCCGGGGCTTGAAATTCCGGGTCGAGCTGCTCGATCAAGAGGCCCGCGGTTATCTGGCGGAAAACCATGGTGCACCGCTGCGCCTGCCGGACCTGGGGCCAATCGGCAGCAACGGCCTGGCCAATCCTCGGGATTTCCTGGCACCCGTCGCCCACTACGAAAACCTCGCGCAGCCGACCACACTGGTGCAGAAGTTCCTCGGCGAGTTGTGGGCGTGCGAACTGGGTCATTCGCCCCTGGACGTGGTGGCCTGGCACGGCAACAACGTGCCCTACAAATACGACCTGCGCCGGTTCAACACCATCGGCACGGTCAGCTTCGACCACCCGGACCCTTCGATCTTTACCGTGTTGACCTCGCCCACCAGCGTCCATGGCCTGGCCAATCTCGACTTCGTGATCTTCCCGCCGCGCTGGATGGTGGCTGAAAAGACCTTCCGTCCGCCGTGGTTCCATCGCAACCTGATGAACGAATTCATGGGCTTGATCCAGGGCGCCTACGACGCCAAGGCCGAAGGTTTCCTACCCGGCGGAGCTTCGCTGCACAGTTGCATGAGCGCCCATGGCCCGGACGGCGAAACCTGCACCCGGGCGATCAATGCCGACCTTCAGCCGGCAAAAATCGATAACACCATGGCGTTCATGTTCGAGACCAGCCAGGTGTTGCGTCCAAGTCGCTTCGCCCTGGACTGTCCGCAGCTTCAAACCGACTACGATACCTGCTGGGCCTCGCTGCCTGTCACCTTCGACCCGACCCGGAGATAACCATGAGTCAATCTTTCCCTGCCCGTAGTTGGGTCGCCTGTGCCAACGGCCACGCCGATTTTCCGTTGCAGAACCTGCCTTTGGGCATTTTCAGCATCGATGGCGGCACCCGGCGCAGTGGCGTGGCCATCGGTGAGCGGATCTTCGACCTGTCGGCTGCGCTGCACGCCGGCTTGTTCGATGGCCTGGCGCGAGACGCCGTAGAGGCCATGGCCGGCGGTCAGTTGAACGGATTCTTCGAGCTGGGGCGCGGTGCTCGGGTTGCCCTGCGCGAACGGTTGCTGGAACTGCTGCGCGAAGACAGTCCCTTGCGTGGCAAGGTGGAAGGCCAGGGTACGCAATTGCTGCATGTCGCGGCTGAATGCCAGATGCACCTGCCGGCCCGGATCAGCGACTACACCGACTTCTACGTCGGGATCGAGCACGCGCAGAATGTCGGCAAGCTGTTTCGCCCCGACAACCCCTTGCTGCCCAACTACAAATACGTGCCTATTGGTTATCACGGCCGCGCCTCGACCGTGCGCCCGTCCGGCACCGACGTGCGTCGGCCCAAGGGCCAGACCTTGCCCGCCGGCCAGAGCGAGCCGAGCTTCGGCCCCTGCGCACGGCTGGACTATGAGCTGGAACTGGGTATCTGGATCGGACGGGGCAATGCGTTGGGCGAGCCCATCGCCATCGGCGATGCAGCCGAGCACATCGGTGGCTTTTGCCTGCTCAACGACTGGTCGGCTCGGGATATCCAGGCCTGGGAGTACCAGCCGCTGGGTCCGTTTTTGTCCAAGAGCTTCCTGACCAGCGTCTCGCCCTGGGTGGTGACGACCGAAGCGCTGGAGCCGTTCCGTCGCCCGCAAGCGCCGCGCCCGGAAGGCGATCCGCAGCCGTTGCCCTATCTGTCGGACAAGCGTGACCAGGCCGGCGGGGCATTCGATATCGAGCTGGAAGTGCTGCTGCTCACCGAAACCATGCGCGAGCAGAACCTGCCGGCCCATCGCCTGACGTTGAGCAATACCCAATACATGTACTGGACCGTGGCACAGATGATTGCGCACCACAGCGTCAACGGCTGTCAGTTGCAGGCCGGTGATCTGTTCGGCTCGGGGACCTTGTCCGGGCCACAGAACGGCCAGTTCGGCAGCCTGCTGGAAATCACCGAGGGCGGTAAAAAGCCGATCGAGCTGGCCTCGGGCGAAGTCCGGAAATTCCTCGAGGACGGGGATGAAATCATTCTGCGGGCCCGTTGCAGTCGCGAGGGTTTCGCCTCCATCGGCTTTGGCGAATGCCGCGGCAAGATTTTGCCGGCACGTTGAGGGGCTGGGCATGGATCTTTATACCTACTACCGCTCCACCTCGTCCTATCGGGTTCGTATTGCCCTGGCGCTGAAGGGGCTGGATTACCAGGCCTTGCCGGTCAACCTGATCGCTGCGCCGGGGGGCGAACACCGACAGCCGGCCTACCTGGCAATCAACCCGCAGGGCCGCGTGCCGGCCCTGCGCACCGATGAAGGGGCGTTGTTGGTGCAGTCGCCTGCCATCCTCGAATACCTGGAGGAGCGTTACCCACAGGTGCCGCTGCTGGGCGCCGACCTGGTGGTACGCGCTCATGAACGAGGGGTCGCTGCGCTGATCGGTTGCGACATCCATCCGCTGCATAACGTCAGCGTGCTCAACAAGTTGCGGCAGTGGGGGCACGATGAAACGCAGGTCAGCGAGTGGATCGGCCACTGGATCAGCCAGGGATTGGCGGCGGTGGAGCGGTTGATCGGCGACGAAGGCTATTGCTTCGGCGCAGTGCCCGGGTTGGCGGATGTGTACCTGATCCCGCAGCTGTATGCGGCCGAGCGGTTCAATGTGGACTTGCAGGCGTACCCAAGGATTCGTCGCGTTGCGGCACTGGCGGCGGCCCATCCGGCATTCCAACAGGCGCATCCGGCGAATCAGCCTGATACACCTTGATCTAAAGCCATGTGATCCTGTGGCGAGGGAGCTTGCTCCCGCTGGGGCGCGAAGCGGCCCCCGACCATAGCGGCATCAGGGACATAGGGCTGCTGCGCAGCCCAGCGGGAGCAAGCTCCCTCGCCACAGAATCACCTCATCTCTGGCAGGGCAGCGGCCATCCCATCCCCTCAATGCACAATCGTATTGGGCGGCAAATGCCCCAGTCGCTCCGTCAGCCGGATTCGCTGGATCGGATCCTCACTGAGCATCAGTGCATGCTCCAGGTCGAATCGTTCGGCGTTGGGACAGTCGAGGCGCTGGTACAGGCTGGCCCGGGCCAGATAGTCGGCAGCGCTGGCGTTGCCCAGTTCCAGCACGCGCTCGGCGTCGATCAGCGCGGCGATGTATTCATCGTTCGCCAGATGCAACTGACGCAGGTTGCGCGAAAGGCGCTGGAGCATTTGTACCGGCTCGGCGTTGACCAGGTGCTCGGCCCTGAGCGGCATGTTTGCACCGTATTGACGTTGCAGCAGTTCCCGACAGTCATTGGGATACAACCGACGGCCACCGCACGGGTCGAGCAGATGATCGGCGCCGCGTACCCTCAGGAGAAAATGGCCGGGGAAGTTGACACCGACCATCGGAATCTCCAGGCCCTGTGCCATTTCCAGGGCGATCAGGCCCAGCGCCAGCGGTTGTCCGCGCTTGCGCGCCAGTACCTTATCCAGCAATGCCGCCTGGGGTCGTAGCGGCGTGGAATCATCCTGGGCAAACCCCAGGTCGTTGAGCCGACGCAGCAAAGGCTGGCCCAGCTCAGTCACCGGCAGCATCGGCAGGTCATGGCCGACCCGCTGTTGCAGATCCTTGAAATCCTTCAGCAAAGCCGGCACGTCGACCCCGCGGTCATGTTCGGCCGCAATCCACAGCGCCGCTTCGAGCAGCGCCGGTGGCGAGTGGTGCAGGCAGTCAAGAAAGGCTTGGCGCGGTTTCATCAAACTCTCCGGGCTATGCCTCGTTTTAGCGCTGGCGTGCAATTTCGTCCAGTCCTCCACAGACGTCGTGACAGGTTATGCCCATAAGAGCCGGTGGCTGTCGCGGCTTATTCCGGCGTGTTTCAGCAAATTTCAGCTGCACGCCTATACTGGCGAAACAAGCAGAAGTGATTCGGGAGCCTTACGATGTTCGCTCTCATGCAAAGCTCCCGCCTTGAATCGCTGCACTTAAGCGTAGACCCGTTGACCGGGTTGAAGGCGGTGATTGCCATTCATTGCAGCCGCCCCGGGCCCGCCCTGGGTGGTTGTCGTTATCTTGCCTATCCCGACGACGAAAGTGCCGTGGCTGACGCTGTGCGCCTGGCCCAGGGCATGAGCTACAAAGCGGCGCTGGCCGGCTTGCCGGTGGGCGGCGGGGTGGCGGTGATCATGCGCCCGGCCCATGTTGAAAGTCGTGCGGCGTTGTTCGAGGCCTTTGGCCGTTGTATCGAGCAACTGGATGGACGCTACATCACCGCCATCGACAGCGGCACTTCTGTAGCCGACATGGATTGCATCGCCCAGCATACTCGCCACGTGACCAGCACCACCGCGGCGGGTGATCCTGCACCCCATGCCGCGATGGGGGTATTCGCGGGCATCCGCGCCACGGCCATGGCTCGCCTGGGCAGCGATAACCTGGAAAGCCTGCGGGTGGCGATCCAGGGCTTGGGCAACGTGGGTTTCGCCCTGGCCGAACAGTTGCACGCGGCCGGCGCCGAGCTGCTGGTCAGCGACATCGACCCCGGTAAGGTGCAATTGGCGATGGAACAGCTGGGCGCACACCCGATTGCCAACGACGCATTGCTCAGCACACCTTGCGACATCCTCGCGCCCTGTGGCCTGGGCGGCGTGCTCAACAGTCACAGCGTGGCGCAACTGCGTTGCTCGGCGGTGGCCGGTTCGGCCCATAACCAACTGAGCAATCTGCAAGTGGCCGATCAACTGGAAAGGCGCGGGATCCTCTATGCGCCCGACTATGTAATCAATTCCGGCGGCCTGATCTATGTCGCCCTGAAGCATCGCGGCGAAGAGCTGCCGACCATCACCGCGCACCTGTCGAAAATTGGCGCCCGGCTCACGGAAGTTTTCGCCCATGCCCAGGCGGAAAAGCGCTCACCGGCCCGGGTTGCCGATGAGTTGGCGGAGCGATTGTTGTACCGCTGAACAATCACCGGCCCTAATACTGAAAAAGACCGCAGCCTTCGACGGCGCCACAGGATCTACTCCCTGCGCGCCATCGAAGGCTGCGGTCTTTTCAAGTCATTCATCCGAAGGATTGAGCAGTTCGGACAAGGCGTCCGGCTGGCTCTTGAAGGCCTTGGCGAACACATCGCGATTCTTCGCCATGTAGATCCCGGCTTCCTCCACCTGTTGCTCGCTCAGCGATGGAACGGCTTTTTGCAACACCTCGGCCAGCAGTTCGGCGAGTTCCAGCATTTTGTCATGACGGTCAGCTTCGGCTTTATCCATGAACAAGCGCTCCAGATCTCGGCTGCTGCGGTATACCACTTCGACGGCCATTCACCACCTCACATGCCTTCACATTGGTTGTCTGTGTAACTACTGTATTTATATACAGGCAAAAGGATAAGCGAATCCTCTTGCTTTGGATAGTGGCTTTTCAATGTAGACCGATTTCGGCATGGGTGAGCAAAGCTTGCTCGCGAAGGGGCCAACGGGACACTGCCAAAAGTGTCGATTGCCAGCCCATCGCCATCTCACCTCCAGTCGCTGGCCTTTTTTCTGCATGCAGAACAATCGTCACGTCCAACCTGCATGATCCGGTCGAGTCGACCTAAGGAAACTACATCGTGAAAATCAACTGGGCCGAGAACCTGCGCCAGAACGTCCATCAAGTGGCCGAATCCCTGGGGAACCTGTTCGTCGAGACGTTTCATTACCTGGCATTGTTCGCCATCGGTGCAGTGACCGCTTGGGCGTCGGTCATGGAGTTCCTGCAGATGATCGAGGTGGGGCACATCAAGATCGATGACATCCTGCTGCTGTTCATCTACCTGGAATTGGGAGCAATGGTGGGGATTTATTTCAAGACCAACCACATGCCGGTGCGATTTTTGATCTACGTGGCGATCACCGCGTTGACGCGGCTGCTGATTTCCAACGTTTCCCACCACAATCCGCCGGACCTGGGGATCATCTACCTGTGCGGTGGCATCCTGCTTCTGGCGTTCGCGATCCTGGTGGTGCGCTATGCCTCTTCGCAGTTTCCCTCGGTGAAAACCGAGCACCCGCACCGCAAGGTCGGCGCGGGCTCCAGCGAGCATACCGAAGTGGAGAAAGGCGAGGTCTAGAGGCCCGCAGCAGTCGAGGCCAAGCCTTGTGCCTGGGGAGGTGGCAGCTTGATGTTGTCGCTGTCGGTCATGGCTTCAAGAATGGACACGGCGCTGTGTCCTTGCTCGATAGCGATGCCGAACTGGATGCTCTGTACCAGGCGCTTGAGCTGCTGCGGGTCATTGCGCTGCTGGGCACTGATCATGCGCCTGGCAACGATGCGCCCGGCCTTGGACAGCGTCAGCATGATGCGGCCATCCAGGCCCTGGATGCTCAGGTTGATCTGGTAGTGCGGCGCAAAAGCGTCGGTAATGATCTGAAAAGGGTTGTCCATGATGCGTCACCGCCTGATTGAACGTGCAGTTGTTGACCGGCCATGATCGGGATTAGTTCGCAACACCGGACCATCGGCCATTCCATGATCATATTCATCGTGTGCTCCCAAGCGTCGCGGCGGGACAATCAGCAGAGAGGTCCCGATTGGCGGCGCTCTGTCATGGGGTAGCAAGGGGCATGCCGGAAGAATCGTCGGACAGTGTTCGCGGGGCATCAGCCTGGGACAGGCTGGAATGGGTCGGCGACGCTTACCCGTTTCGGGGCGCCATGTGCATCGACGGTGCAGCCAGGGTGATTTCCTGAGGGGATGACGCGGCGGGGAAACTCCCGACCTTAACAGCGCTTTTGTCCCTTGTCCGGCTTTATTTGCAAAACGATATTTATCTTTTTCCAGGGGTTGAATTGTTCTGTCGCCAGCCCGACTCTGTACTCAAGGGGTCGTAGAACCGATGTCGATGGCCCCCGGCGAGCTAGCTGAAATAAGGGATGAACTATGCAAATCCAAGTCAACAGCGATAACCATATTCAAAGCAGCATCCGACTGGAGGAGTGGGTACGTACTACCATCGAAAGCACGCTCGAACGCTACGAGGAAGACCTGACACGAATTGAAGTCCATCTGGGCGACGAGAACGGCGACAAGCCCGGTCCCCATGACATGCGTTGCCAGCTTGAAGCGCGGCCAAAGGGCCTCCAGCCAGTCTCGGTAACCCACAAGGCCGAATCGCTGGAGTTGGCGATCGAAGGGGCGGCCACCAAGCTGGAACACGCCCTGGAGCACTTGTTCGGCAAGCTGCGCGGCAAGCGCGCCGCCTCCACCACCCAGGCCGAATCCCTGGCGCTGGCCGATGCGATGCTGGAGCAGGAGTTCCTGGAGAATGAACGGGCGGCGCGGCACGGCTGAGCCGGCTGACCTTCCACTTCCACTGAAAAACGGGCCTGTAATGCAGGCCCGTTTTTTGTTTGTCATTCGATGTTGTGAGCTCAAGACGGTGTCCGTTCAGCTTGCCCCTGTGTTGAATGTGCCACCGTATCGCGAGCAGGCTCGCTCCCACAGTTTTCTGCGTAGGACTCATGGTCGCTGGAGATCCAATGTGGGAGCGAGCCTGCTCGCGATGACGGCAGCCGGGGCTAGCGCAGGAAGGCCTGGCGGTATTCGCCAGGCGTCGCACTCAATGCCTGGCGGAATCGATGGGTGAAGTGGCTGGCGCTGGCAAAGCCACAGGCCATTGCCACCTCGCCCAGCGGCTGCGAAGTGCAACGCAGCAAGTGTCGCGCACGTGTCAGGCGCCTTGCCAGGAGATATTGATGAGGCGGCAACCCGAAGCTTTCGCGGAACATCCGTGCGAAGTGATATTCGGACAGCGTGCACAGGGCGGCCAATTGTCCCAGGCTGATGGCGTCGGCCAGATGGGTGTCGATGTAATCCACCAGCAAGCGTCGCTGATGGGCGGCCAACCCACCCTTGAGCCGTAGCCCCTGACGCTGGCCGACCTGACTGAGCAGCGCATGGTTGAGCAGGTCGTGCGCCAGGCTGGTGGTGAGCAGACGCTCACCGGGCTCGCTCCAGTTCAGCGCGATCAACTGGCGAAAGCGCTGGGCCTGTTGTGGATCGTCAAGAAAGGTCGCCTCGCGTAGCTGGACCTGGCGGGGTTCGCGATCCAATAGGGTGACGCAACCGAGGGCAAATTGCTCGGGGCTGAAATACAAGTGGGCGAGGCGAATGTCGCCGTTGATGACCCAGGCCGATTCATGCCCGGCCGGCAGGACGCAAAGCTTGCCGGGTGCCCCTGTGGTTTCGGGCCGTTCGCGACGAAACGTACCGGTGCCGCCGGCGATATAGCACGACAAGGTATGGTGGCTTGGCGCCTCGTAGTCCTGGGCGTCGTGATGATTGCTCCACAAAGCGGCCGCCATGCCATCTCCCAGTTCGGCGCTGTGCTCCAGGCGGGCATTGGGCGAACTGTTGAGCGCTTGAAAGACTTGCAGGGTTTGCAATGTAGGCATGATCGATTCTCTCCGGCCCCAATCCTACCCTGTCGACCGGTTCGTGCCAGCCTGCGCATCGAGAAAACCGCAATTTTACGCAAGCAGCGCAGAGGCAACGGCGGGACACTGAGCGTCCATGTCAGGAGTCGCCGCCATGAACCTCTCGTTGTACCTGCTCACCGTGCTCATCTGGGGCACGACCTGGATCGCGCTGAAACTGCAACTGGGTGTCGTCGCGATCCCGGTGTCGATCGTTTATCGCTTCGGCCTCGCGGCTCTGATTCTGTTTGCGCTGCTTCTGCTCAGTCGTCGCCTGCAGGCGATGGATCGCCGCGGCCACCTGATTTGCGTGGCCCAGGGCCTGTGCCTGTTCTGCATCAACTTCATGTGCTTTCTCACCGCCAGCCAGTGGATTCCCAGTGGCCTGGTCGCCGTGGTGTTTTCCACCGCCACCCTGTGGAACGCACTCAATGCCCGGGTGTTCTTCGGTCAACGGATAGCCCGTAATGTGTTGTTGGGCGGCGCCTTGGGACTGCTGGGGCTGGCCTTGCTGTTCTGGCCGGAACTGGCCGGCCATAGCGCGAGCCCGCAAACCCTGCTCGGGTTGGCGCTGGCATTGCTGGGCACCCTGTGCTTTTCGGCGGGCAACATGCTTTCGAGCCTGCAACAGAAAGCCGGTCTCAAGCCGTTGACCACCAACGCCTGGGGCATGGCCTATGGCGCGACGATGCTGGCGCTATGGTGTGCGTTCAACGCGATCCCGTTCGATATGGAATGGAACGCCCGTTACATCGGTTCGCTGTTGTACCTGGTGATCCCGGGTTCGGTCATCGGCTTTACCGCCTACCTGACATTGGTAGGACGCATGGGGCCGGAGCGGGCGGCGTATTGCACGGTGTTGTTTCCGGTGGTGGCGTTGAATGTCTCGGCGTTCGCCGAGGGTTACCAGTGGACGACGCCGGCGCTGGTGGGCCTGGTCATGGTGATGCTGGGCAATGTGTTGGTGTTTCGCAAACCCCGGCCTTCGGCAGCGAAGGTCGCCTTGGGCGCACGCTGAGCTGAAGTCGGATGATAATCCCGTGGCGAGGGAGCTTGCTCCCGCTGGGCTACGCAGTAGCCCCGAGAGCAAGGGCCGCTTCGCGCCCCAGCGGGAGCAAGCTCCCTCGCCACGGGTCTGGCATCAAGCCTGGCGCGGGGTTATCGCCAGACTTGCGGGTTGACCAGGTGCTGCGGTCGCTCGCCCATCAACGCACTGCGAAGGTTATCCACAGCCAGATCGGCCATGGCGGCACGGGTCTCGAAGGTGGCCGAGCCGATGTGGGGCAGGGTGACGGCATTCTTCAACTGGAACAGCGGTGATTCAGCCAGCGGTTCTTTCTCGTACACGTCCAGCCCGGCGCCGCGGATGCGGTTGGTTTGCAGAGCGTTGATCAGCGCTAACTCATCCACCACCGGCCCGCGGGAGATGTTGACCAGGATTGCACTGGACTTCATCAGGCCCAGCTCGCGCTGCCCGATCAGATGGCGAGTCTTGTCGCTCAATGGCACGACCAGGCAAACGAAATCTGCTTCGGCCAGCAGTTGATCCAACTCGCGAAATTGCGCGCCCAATTGGTTTTCCAACTCGGGCTTGCGGCTGTTGCCACTGTAGAGAATCGGCATGTTGAAGCCGAACCGGCCACGGCGGGCAATGGCGGCACCGATGTTGCCCATGCCGACGATGCCCAGGGTCTTGCCGTGCACGTCGGTGCCGAACAATTGAGGTCCCACCGTTGCTTGCCATTGCCCGGCCTTGGTCCAGGCGTCCAGTTCCGCGACGCGCCGGGCGCTGCTCATCAGCAGGGCGAAGGCCAGGTCGGCGGTGCTTTCGGTGAGCACGTCAGGGGTATTGGTGAGCAGGATCCCGCGTTCATTGAAGTAGGCCAGGTCGTAGTTGTCGTAGCCCACCGAGATGCTGGACACCACTTGCAGGTTCGCGGCGTGTTGCAGTTGCTCGCGCCCCAGCTTGCGACCGACCCCGATCAGGCCGTGGGCGTGGGGCAGGGCTTCGTTGAACTGCGCATTGATATCGCCTTTCGATGGGTTGGGCACGATCACGTCGAAGTCCTGTTGCAGGCGCTCGACCACCTGAGGCGTGATACGGCTGAAGGCAAGTACGGTTTTTTTCATCGTGCAAGGCTCGTCGGGCAGAGAATACCAAGCACGCTAACATTCTCGGCGACGGTTAGGCGAGAGGTGCTTGATGGAACACCTATAAATTTCCCTCGTGGGGGCGGGCTCGCTCGCGAAGGCGTCGGGTCAGCTTGCATCAATGTTGAATGCCCGTCCGTCTTCGCGAGCAAGCCCGCCCCCACAGGGGGATGACTTTGCCGTCCCGTAGGCCTACGCAGCCCGCAGAGAAATAAACGCATAATCCAAGGCAGCCTCGGTGACGACCCGCGCCCCACAGGCCGTGACTTCGCGGGCTACGTCATCCCCGGACAGATGGAACAGCCATTCACCGGTTGCCTGCTCCGTCGGTTGCAAGGGCACCTGATCGATGGCGGCCGCGAACGCGACCATGTCCGGCAGATAGGCGGTGAAGCCGTCGCCTTTGAGCGCGGTGGTGCGGATGCCCAGGGTCGCGCAGATGCGGTCCTTGGTCGCGATGTCTTCACGATCGGCCTGGCGCGAGCGTTCAATCAGCGTGGCCAGTTCTTCATCGGCCAGTTTGCCGCCCAGAATCAGTTGCGGGCCGGTTTCCCAGGATTGCGGTGGGCAGTCCTTGGCGGCCGGGTTGAGCGGGATGTGCGGGTTGATTTCCATCGGGTAGATGCGGCACACCAAGGGCCGACGTTCGTAGATGCGACATAGGTTGTCCGCGTCAAGATTACGGCAGCGGCCCGCATTATAGGCTGCAAAGGTGATTGCCACCCGGGCTTCGGCAGTGCCGCTGCGCACCACCGCCGAGCGACGCTGCGCATGTTCGCGCTGGGCCAGCGGCAGGCCGAGGCCAGTGGACAGGAAGGCTTCCACCAGAACAATGACCTGGCCGCCGTCTTCGGCCCACATCCGAGCCTCCGCGAGGGTCAGGGGCACATGATGGTCGGAGCAGCATTTGCCGCACCCTACGCAGGAAAACCTTGTGTTCATTGAGCGCCCGATCGCAAATGGTGGTAGGCGGCGACAGAAAAGCGCCGTGATCGGTCGGGCGAAGCAAGTTATGCGCCACTCACCGATCGGCAGGGGCGGGCCGGATCGAGTCCCACTCGGTCACATGGGCTGTCCTGGTCTTCTTGTGGTAGAGGCACAGCTCGGTACCGGTCGCCCCTTTCATGTGTTTCTGTGGGTATTGGCCCTGCAGTAACAGCGCGGTGTAGCCGACCCGATCGTCGAATTGCGCGGCGGTGCCCACCGGTTCAGCGTTCTTCAAGCCACTGGCCTTGATGCAGCTAGCCAGCACCGCTTTGTCGTAGGCAGCCCAGGCGTTGGGGCTGGAGGCATGAGCCTGGGCGGCCAGGGTCGTCAAGCCAAGAAGAATCAATGCGCGGGTTTTCATCGAAGGGCCTCGTTGCGGGAAGTCAGGTCGAGAGTATGCCTGAGGTTGCCGGACGACGACGGCCCCCCCGCTGCAACGCAGGCGCCGCAACCGCAAGCACCAGCGCTGCGACTCAGTGACCTTGTTCGGCCACGGCCTTGGCCGCCGTGATCAGGCACTTGGTCAGCTCTGGCGAGGAAAACTTGGTCAACACGCCGTTGGCCCCGGCCAGGCGTGCCTTTTCGCTGTTCATGGCGCTGTCCAGGGAGGTGTGCAGCAACACGTAGAGATGAGCGAAGTCCGGCGTTTCGCGCAGGGTCCGGGTGAGGGCGTAGCCGTCCATTTCCGACATTTCGATGTCGGAAACGATCAGGTTGATCTGCTCGGCCGTGCCTTGCAGGTCCAGCAGGCATTCGATGGCTTCCTTGGCACTGCGGGCGGTGTGGCACTGCAAGCCCAGGTTGCGCAAGGTGTACACCGACTGTTGCAGCGCGACCTGGCTGTCATCGACCACCAGGATCCGCGCATTGCCCAGCACTTCGGCATCTTCCATGCTCAGTTCGGTGGGGGCGGTTTCGATCTGTGCAGGTGAAATGCCGTGGATGACTTTTTCGATGTCCAACACCTGCACCAGGGTGCCATCCACCGAGGTCACACCGGTGATGAACGCGCGCGTACCGCCGGAGCCATAAGGCGGCGGCTTGATGTCGGTGGTCAGGCAATGCACGATCTTGCTCACGGCCTGCACATGCAAGCCCTGCTTGGAGCGGCTGACGTCGGTGACAATCAGGCAGCCGCCATCCGGATCTTCCAGGGGCCGCTCGCCGATGGCGCGACTCAGGTCGATCACCGACAACGAGGTCCCACGCAGGGTGGCGATGCCTTTGACGTGCGGATGGGACTCCGGCAGTTTGGTCAATGGCGGGCAGGGAATGATTTCACTGACTTTCAGCAGGTTGATTGCCATCAGCTTGCCGCTGCGCAAGGTAAACAGCAGAAGCGAAAGTGAATCTGCGCGGGCTTTGTTGGAAGACATAAAAACCTTCTGTGGAAAAGGAGGGGCGAGCGTGAGGATCGCCAAAACAGCTTGTGATATCGGGTTATCGACTTGTCCGGGGCAGGCTTTAGGGCGAATGCTGTCGATGGCATGGATTGCCCGGGTAATGATCTGATGACCACCAAGCTGTTGTGGCGAGGGAGCTTGCTCCCGCTCGGCCGCGCAGCGGTCGCCAGATTCGCAGTCGCGCCACGGCTGATGGGAGCGCTGCGCACTCCCGCGGGAGCAAGCTTGCTCGCCACAACAGCCAGGCGCCGTTACTTGAGCCCCAACCGTTTCGCCATCCGCCCCAGGTTCGCCCGGTCCAGCCCCAGTTCCCGGGCGGCGCTGGCCCAGCTGTGCTGGTGGCGTTCCAGGCTGGCGCTGATCAGCCTGCGCTGGAAATCTTCCACGGCTTTGCGCAGGTCACCGGTGGGCGCAGGCATCGCCGGGGGAAGGTTGTCGGCTGCGGGTGTGGCGTTCTCCGCCAGGGGTTGCGGCAAGTCCAGGTCCTGTGCGCTGAGGCTGAGAATTCGCGGGCGCGCCGGGCAATTGCCCAGGGCTTTCAGGGCGCTGCGGCCGATCAGGTGTTCCAGTTCCCGCACGTTGCCCGGCCAATCGTAAGCCAGCAGTGCGGCCTGGGCGTCGCTGGTCAGGCGCAGGCTGCCCAGGCCCATGCGTGACCGGTTCTGTTCGAGAAAGAAGCCGCTGAGCAGCAACACATCCCGTCCCCGATCGCGCAGGGCAGGTACCTGCAACGGATAGACGCTCAAACGATGGTAGAAATCGGCTCGATAGCGGCCGTTGCGCACTTCTTCGGCCAGGTCGCGGTTGGTGGCCGCGATCAGGCGCACGTCCACCCGGTGTTCTTTGTCCGAGCCCAGGCGCTGCAATTGTCCGCTTTGCAGCACACGCAACAGCTTGGCCTGGACAGCCAATGACAACTCACCGACTTCATCGAGGAACAGCGTGCCGCCGTCGGCCAGTTCGAATTTGCCGCGTCGCTCGTTCGTGGCGCCGGTAAAGGCGCCTCGTACATGGCCGAAGAGTTCGCTTTCCACCAGCGTGTCCGGCAGGGCCGCGCAATTGAGGCTGATGAGCGGCTGATCGGCGCGTTTTGACGCGGCATGAATAGCCTGAGCGACCAATTCCTTGCCGACTCCGGTTTCGCCGGTGATCAACACAGTCAGGTCACTGCCACCCACCAGGTTGATTTCTTCCACCAGGCGCTTGTGCGCTTTGCTCTGGCCGACCATGTCGCGATGTTGCTGGCCGCTGGCCTGGCGATAGACCTCGGCGCGACGATGCTCGTCCTCGGCCTTCAATGCCAGGCGTTCGATGCGTTCGGCGGCGCTGACCGTTGCGGCGGCGAGACTGGCGAAGGCTTGCAGGGCACTGAGATCGATGGGCTCGAAGCGTTCCGGGTTCAGCGAATCAAGGGTCAACAGGCCCCAGGGACGCTCATCGACAAACAAGGGGCAGCCCATGCAATCGTGGACTTCCAGGTGTTCATCGAGGCCGTCGACCAAGCCGTCGTAGGGATCGGGCAGGTCGCTGTCGGCGGCGAAGCGGGTCGGTTGCGGGTTGGCCAGCAAGGCTTCGAAGCGGGGGTGTTCACTGACCTGGAAACGCCGACCCAGGGTGTCGGTGCTCAAGCCATCCACCGCCAGCGGCACCAGGCAGTCACCGTCCAGGCGCAACAGCGCCGCGGCGTCGCAGGGCAAGAGGGCGCGCAAGGCGCCGAGCAGCCGACGATAGCGTTCGCCTTCAGGCAGCTCGCGAGACAGGTCAGCCACCAGCGGCAAGAGGGATGTCAGCAGGGAGGTTGCGGTCATAATGACTCCATGTAGTCAGATTGACTATATGACGAGCCGTGTCGTAATGACTACTCTATTTTTAACTTATTGATATTTAAGTAAAAAATATGTGGCACGAAAACTGATAGACATGAGCATCAGTCAACAGGCCAGGAGTCACCTTATGCTCAGTCAAGAACAACGCGCCATTATCCGTTCCACCGTGCCATTGCTTGAAAGCGGCGGTGAAGCGCTGATCACCCACTTTTATCGCATGATGTTGTCCGAATACCCTCAGGTACGCCCACTGTTCAACCAGGCCCACCAAGCCAGCGGCGACCAGCCCCGCGCGTTGGCCAATGGCGTACTGATGTATGCCCGGCACATCGACCAGCTCGACCAGTTGGGCGACCTGGTGGCAAAAATCGTCAACAAGCATGTCGCCTTGCAGATCCAGCCAGAGCATTACCCCATCGTGGGCGCCTGCCTGCTGAGGGCGATCGCCGAGGTGCTGGGGGAAGAAATTGCCACGCCGCAAGTGATTTCCGCATGGGGCGCTGCCTATAACCAACTGGCCGATATCCTGATCGGTGCCGAAGCCGGCCTGTATGACCAGAAGGCGGCAGCGCCCGGCGGCTGGCGTGGCGAGCGCGAGTTCATCCTCACGGCCAAGGTGCGCGAAAGTGCCGAGATCACCTCGTTCTACTTCGAGCCGGCGGACAAGGGACCGATCCTGCAGGCCGAGCCCGGCCAGTACATCGGTATGAAGTTGATGCTGGACGGCGAGGAAGTGCGTCGCAACTACTCCCTGTCGGCGCTGGCGGATAACGGCCAATACCGCATCAGCGTCAAGCGCGAGGCGGGTGGGCGAGTCTCCAACTACCTGCATCATCATTTCCAGATCGGCAGCAGTATCCAGTTGTTCCCGCCGTCCGGGGATTTCTACCTGACCGCCAGCGACAAGCCACTGGTGCTGATCAGCGGGGGCGTAGGCATCACCCCAACCCTGGCAATGTTGCAGGCGGCGCTGCAAACCGAGCGTCCGATACATTTCATCCATTGTGCGCGCAACGGTGGGGTCCATGCCTTCCGAGACTGGATCGATGACCTGGCGCAGCGGCATCCGCAACTCAAGCGATTCTATTGCTACGACGAGGATGACGGTGTGAGCCCTGCGGCTGACAAGGTCGGTTTGTTGAGCCAGGAGCAACTGGCGAAATGGCTGCCCGAGCAACGTGACCTGGACGCTTATTTCCTGGGACCGAAGGGTTTCATGGGCGCGGTGAAACGCCATCTCAAGGCGCTGGGTGTGCCTGATGGGCAGAGTCGTTACGAGTTCTTCGGCCCGGCGGCGGCGTTGGAATAAAAGCGGCGGCGAGCCTGGGCGACCGGGGCGCCATCATCGCGAGCAGGGCTCGCTCCCACCCGCAATGCTGTTCACTTAAGGTGTGTCACTTGTCGTGGCGAGGGAGCTTGCTCCCGCTGCGCGCTCCAGCGCGAGCAAACCTCCCTCGCCACGGAGTGGTGACGTCCTTGAGTGAACGGTATTACGCTCCCACAGGGGATTTATGGTGTGTTCACCACACCTTTCCCACCTGCCCGAATTAATCCGCACTTAACCCTCCCCTTGTCTATTGCCCTCAAAGTTGCCGGCGTCTGCTCGTTCGCTGTCATGGTCAGCGTGTAGACTTCGGCCATCCGACCGCGCCGGTATCGCAAGGCTGCGCGTCGATCCACGTCTATAAAGGAAAACGCAATGACTGAGGAAATGACGCGGTTAGGTCGCGAGCGGCGCTATCTGGTGCTGCTGGGACTGATCTGCCTGGGACTGATCGGTGGGGCGCTGTACATGCAGGTGGTACTCGGTGAAGCACCGTGCCCGCTGTGCATATTGCAGCGTTATGCATTGTTGCTGATTGCCCTGTTTGCCTTCATCGGAGCGGCCATGCGCACCCGTCGCAGCCTGACCATTTTTGAAGGCCTGGTGGTGCTCTGCGCATTGGCCGGTGCCGGCGTGGCGGGGCATCACGTATACACGCAGTTCTTCCCGGCGGTCAGCTGCGGCGTCGACGTGTTGCAGCCGATTGTCGATGAGCTGCCCCTGGCGAAGATCTTCCCGTTGGGGTTCCAGGTGGACGGCTTTTGCTCAACGCCTTATCCACCGATCCTGGGCCTGTCCCTGGCGCAGTGGGCACTGGTAGCCTTTGTATTGACGGTCGTGCTGGTGCCGTTGCTGGTGTCACGCAATCGCAAAGCGCTTCACTGAAACCCGTCGATGAAACGCCCCGGTTCTCTCATACGGAGCCGGGGCGTTTTGCATTTCAGTCTTGAGCCGGTTCGGCCTTGATCCGGCGCAAGAATGGGCTGCGACAGTGTGCGACACGTTGTCACATACCTGGGCGGTTACGGCATTTCCGACGTCGAATAAACACCTTTTCTTGTAACAAAAAACTGGGCGGTTTATCAGTTGCCCCTTCTCGTCCAGCAGGCATTTTTAACAGCGAAGCGCTGGGTCGCCAGACCCCCGAAAAACGGGCGCTTGCCTGACAAATGTCGACGGCATGAACCGCGCGGGCTGTCTGAATCGGGCGAAGTAGGCCTACGTTTTTTGGGGTTCTTGTTGAGAATTATTTTCGATAACATGCCGGCTCGTTGCGATTCGGACGATGGATTATTGCCTGTTCGGATAAAAATTATTTCGGGATAAGACATGGTCTACAGCGCCTCAGCTCACTACAATCGCCCGCACCGAATATCCGATCCGGCTCAGCTTGAGCGCGAGAGGTGGTCGAAGGGCGCCAGCGCCCCATGCGATCCCAAGTGTCGGTGCCTTCCAACTACCCGCACCAAATGGAATTGGGCTTGAACTAGGCCTTTGACCAACGAATAAGAACTCACTGCTGGCCCAGGATGTGTCGAACAGTGTCTGACGTTTGACGGGCAGCCCTTATTCAATCCAAGAAAATGCCAACCCTTGGCAGGGTGAAGTGTTGGCGATCAAAACCCAACTGCATTGCGCAAGCTGCTTTAGAGGTCGTGAGATGAGTAAAAACAGGTACCCCCGATTACTAGGCTTGTTGCCGTTGCTCGGCACGTTGCTGCTGGGAGGCTGCAACATGACCTTGCTCGATCCCAAGGGCCAGGTTGGCCTGGATGAACGAAACCTGATCATCACCGCCACGCTGCTGATGCTGTTGGTCGTCGTGCCGGTCATTGTCATGACGTTCCTGTTCGCCTGGAAATATCGCGCTTCCAACACCCAGGCCACGTACACGCCGAAGTGGTCGCACTCGACCAAGATCGAAGTGGCCGTGTGGACCATCCCGGTCCTGATCATCATTGCCCTGGGCTATGTCACCTACAAGTCGACCCACGCCCTGGACCCGTATCGTCCGCTGGAATCCGACGTCAAGCCGATCACCATCGAAGTGGTGTCGATGGATTGGAAGTGGTTGTTCATCTATCCGGAACAAGGCATCGCCACCGTCAACAAGATCGTGTTCCCGGCTCACACGCCGATCAACTTCAAGGTCACTTCCGACACCGTGATGAACTCGTTCTTCATCCCGGGCCTGGGCGGCCAGATCTATGCGATGGCGGGCATGCAGACCAAGTTGCACCTGATCGCCAACCAGAACACTGAACTCGAAGGTATCTCCGCCAACTACAGCGGCGCAGGTTTCTCCGGCATGAAGTTCAAAGCGACCGCCACTACCCAGGAAGAGTTCGACGCCTGGGTCAACGAAGTGAAAAAGGCACCTAAACAGCTTGAAAAAGCTGAATACGAAGCCCTTTCCAAACCGAGCCAGAACAACCCAGTCGAACTCTACTCGTCGGTTACGCCGAACCTGTTCCAGACCATCATCGACAAATATGAAGGGATGAATCCAGGCAAGCCGATGCACCACGAGAAGCACGAGAAGGAAGTGGCGCACAACATGGAAGGGATGGACATGAGCTCGCATTCAGCTGCCGGGGCAGAGGAGTAAAAGATGTTTGGTAAATTAAGTTGGGAAGCGATCCCGTTCCACGAGCCGATTGTCATGGTGACCCTCGCCATCATCGCGCTTGGTGGCCTGGGGCTGTTCGCCGGTATCACTTATTTCAAGAAGTGGACCTACCTGTGGACCGAGTGGCTGACGTCGGTCGACCACAAGAAAATCGGCGTGATGTACATCATCGTCGCCATGGTCATGCTGCTGCGCGGCTTTGCCGACGCCATCATGATGCGTACCCAACAGGCCATGGCCACCGTAGGGTCGCCTGGCTACCTGCCGCCTGAACACTATGACCAGATCTTCACCGCCCACGGTGTGATCATGATCATCTTCATGGCGATGCCTTTCTTCACCGGCCTGATGAACCTGGCGGTGCCGTTGCAGATCGGCGCCCGTGACGTGGCCTACCCGTTCCTGAACTCCCTGAGCTTCTGGCTGCTGGTATCCGGCGTGGTGCTGATCAACGTGTCCCTGGGTGTCGGCGAATTCGCCAAGACCGGTTGGGTCGCTTATCCGCCGCTGTCGGGGTTGCAGTACAGTCCGGGTGTGGGGGTTGACTACTATATCTGGGCGCTACAGCTATCCGGATTAGGGACGACACTCACGGGGGTCAACTTCCTGGCCACCGTGCTGAAAATGCGTACTCCGGGCATGAAGCTGATGGACATGCCGATCTTCACCTGGACCTGCACCTGGGCCAACGTGCTGATCGTCGCTTCGTTCCCGATCCTCACCGCTACCCTGGCACTGCTGACGCTTGACCGTTACATGGATTTCCACATTTTCACCAATGAACTGGGTGGAAATCCGATGATGTACGTCAACCTGTTCTGGGCCTGGGGTCACCCTGAGGTGTACATCCTGATCCTGCCGGCGTTCGGTATTTTCTCCGAAGTCATCTCGACTTTCACCGGCAAGAAACTGTTTGGCCACCACTCGATGATCTACGCTTCGGGCGCGATCTCGGTACTGGGCTTCATGGTCTGGCTGCACCACTTCTTCACCATGGGGTCGGGTGCCAGCGTCAACGCCTTCTTCGGCCTGGCGACGATGCTGATCTCCATCCCGACGGGTGTGAAGCTGTTCAACTGGCTGTTCACCATCTACCAGGGCCGGCTGCGCTTCACCAGCCAGGTGATGTGGACCCTGGGCTTCATGGTGACCTTCGCCATCGGCGGCATGACCGGCGTACTGCTGGCCATTCCGGGCGCGGACTTCGTGCTGCACAACAGCCTGTTCGTGATCGCGCACTTCCACAACGTGATCATCGGCGGCGCGGTATTCGGCTACATCGCGGGCTTTGCGTTCTACTTCCCTAAAGCGTTCGGCTTCAAGCTGCACGAAGGTTGGGGCAAGGCAGCGTTCGGCTTCTGGATCACCGGCTTCTTCGTTGCGTTCATGCCGCTCTATGCACTGGGCTTCATGGGCATGACCCGTCGCCTGAACACCACCACCAACCCTGAGTGGGTGCCGTACCTGTACGTCGCCATGTTCGGTGCGGTGCTGATCGCCTGTGGTATCGCCTGCCAGCTGATCCAGTTGTACGTCAGCGTGCGTGACCGCAAGAAGCCAGAAAACATGTGCGAACACGGCGACCCGTGGAATGCCCATACCCTGGAATGGTCGACCTCCTCGCCACCACCGTTCTACAACTTCGCCGTGCTGCCGAAGGCCGAAGTGATCGACCCGTTCACCGAAGCCAAGGAAAACGGTACCGCGTACCAGGCTCCGGCCAAGTACGAGCCGATCCACATGCCGAACAACACCGCGACCGGTGTGGTCATGGGTGCGCTGCTGACAGTGTTCGGTTTCGCCATGATCTGGCACATCTGGTGGCTGGCGATCGCCAGCCTGGTCGGCACCGTGGTGTATTTCGTGATCCATGCCGCCCGTGACGATCAGGGCTACATGGTGCCGGTGGATGTCATCGAACGCATCGAAGCCGAGCAGCACAAACGTCTGGTCGCGGCCGGGAAGATCCCAGCCACCGCCACCCGTGTTGAAACCTCGTTGGAACAGGCTTAAACCATGTCTAATTTAGTGACCAATGTTGGACACGCCCATGGTCATGACCATGGGCACGATGACCATCACCACGACTCGGGCGAGATGACCGTATTCGGTTTCTGGCTCTACCTGATGACCGACTGCATCCTGTTTGCGTCGATCTTCGCGGTCTACGCGGTGCTGGTGAACAACGTCGCCGGTGGCCCGTCGGGCCACGACATCTTCGAACTGCCATACGTGCTGGGCGAAACCGCCTTGCTGTTGTTCAGCTCGATCACCTACGGCTTCGCGATGCTGGCCCTGTACAAGGGCAAGAAATCCCAGGTGCTGGGCTGGCTGGCCATGACCTTCCTGTTCGGTGCCGGCTTCATCGGCATGGAGATCAACGAGTTCCACATCCTGATCTCCGAAGGCTACGGTCCCAGCCGCAGCGGTTTCCTGTCGGGCTTCTTCACCCTGGTCGGTACCCACGGCCTGCACGTGACCAGCGGCCTGATCTGGATGGCGATCATGATGTACCAGGTCCAGAAAAACGGCCTGACCGCCACCAACAAGACGCGCCTGAGCTGCCTGAGCCTGTTCTGGCACTTCCTGGACGTGGTGTGGATCTGCGTATTCACCGTTGTTTATCTGATGGGGACCCTGTAAATGGCTAACGCTCATTCCCATGATGGCCACGACGCCGGCCACGGCAGCGTCAAGTCCTACGCCATCGGTTTCATCCTGTCGGTGATCCTGACGGTCATCCCGTTCGGCCTGGTGATGTACCCATCGCTGCCGAAAAGCCTGACCCTGTGGATCATCCTGATCTTCGCCGTGGTCCAGGTCCTGGTGCACCTGGTGTACTTCCTCCACCTGGACCGCTCGGCCGCGCAGCGTAACAACGTGGTCGCGTTTGTCTTCGCGGCGATCGTGATCATCCTGCTGGTCGGCCTGTCGTTGTGGATCATGTTCAGCATCCACACCAACATGATGGCGCACTGAGGAAAATCCGGATGTCCTTAAAGCACTTTATCCAAATCACCAAGCCGGGGATCATTTTCGGTAACGTGCTTTCTGTGGCAGGCGGGTTTTTCCTGGCCTCGAAAGGGCATGTCGATCTGGCCATCTTCCTGGCGGCGATGATCGGCACGTCCCTGGTGGTGGCGTCCGGTTGCGTGTTCAACAACTGCATCGACCGTGACATCGACATCAAGATGGAACGCACCAAGAATCGCGCCCTGGTCCAGGGCCTGATCCCGGTGCAACTGGCCCTGGCCTTCGCCACGGTGCTGGGTGTCGGCGGCGTTGCGTTGTTGTACTGGGTGGCGAACCCGTTGGCAGCGTTGTTCGCGGTCATCGGTTTCGTCATCTATGTTGGCCTCTACAGCCTGTACCTCAAGCGCAAGTCGGTCCACGGCACGCTGGTGGGCAGTCTGTCGGGGGCGATGCCACCGGTGATCGGTTATGTCGCGGTCAGCAACAGCTTCGACATGGCTGCGCTGACGCTGCTGGTGATGTTCAGCCTGTGGCAGATGCCGCATTCCTACGCCATCGCGATCTTCCGTTTCAACGACTACCTGGCAGCCTCGATTCCGGTGCTGCCGGTCAAACGTGGCATCCGCGTGGCCAAGAAGCACATCCTGTTCTACATCCTGGCGTTCCTGGTGGCGACCTTGATGCTGACCTTCAGCGGCTATGCCGGCATGAGCTACCTGGCTGTCGCCGCCGCCATGGGCATGTACTGGTTGTACATGGCCTGGACCGGCTACAAGGCGGTGGATGACACGGTCTGGGCGCGCAAGCTGTTCGTGTTCTCGATCTTCACCATCACCGCCCTGAGCGTCATGATGTCCCTGGACTTCAAAGTGCCGAGTGAGCTGCTGCTGACTTACGCACCTTAAGCGCCAGACACCACACAAAAGCCCCGCCTTCGAGAGAAGAGCGGGGCTTTTTCATGGGTGGAGTCGTGGGAGCGGGCTTGCTCGCGAAGGCGTCAGCCCAGACGCCCTAAAACCTGTGGCGAGGGAGCTTGCTCCCGCTCGGCTGCGCAGCAGTCGCAAAACCGGCTCATGCGGTCTGCCTGGAAAATGCAGGGGCCTGCTTCGCAGGCCGGCGGGAGCGAGCTCCCTCGCCACGGTGGGGTTGTGTGGCGCCGAATCAGGGATCGATCCTGGTTCCTCTGTGGGAGCGAGCCTGCTCGCGATAGCGGTGGGTCGGCTCGCAGGGATGACGGATATATCGACGCAATCGCGGGCTGGTTCGCTCCCACAGAAAAGCGGGGAGGCGCTTTACTGTTGAGCGATGCTGTAGCCGTCGAAGGCCTTCTGCTGTTGCAGGGCGGTGACGATGCTCTTGCGGGTGGCCTGTTGTTCAATGCCGTCGTTGTCCAGGAAGGTTTCGCTTTCCAGTTCGGCTTCGTCGCCTTCACCCACGAAGTTGAAGCCGAGGAACTCGAAGGCCTCGCGGTCGACGTTCGGTTTGGAGCGCGGCGTGCGCAGCGGCAGGGTGACGCTGATGCCGTCCTTGCTGATGACGAAGATCTCGGCTTCCTTCCTGGCCCGTGAGGCCTTGCCTTTGCTGCCGCTCGGGTTGCTGATGGCCTGGTGGGTCTGGTTGAGCACCTTCAATGCCAGGCCATAGACCAATTCCTGAAACGCTGGGTCGTCCTTGTAGCTGGAAAGGATGCGGCTGATGGGGAAGCGGCTGCTCAGGTCTTCCAGCGCCGCGAAGTCGGCGGCTTCGGCGTCCTTGAGTTGCTTGAGCTGGCCCATCAGTTCGTAGGCCTTGTCATCGTCGAAGGCATCGTGGGCCTGGCGGATGGCGGTGCGCAGCTCGCGGATCTGGTCGCTTTCGCGATTGGACTGGAACGCATCGAGGACCATCTCGCTGATGCTTTTGGCCTGGGGCAGATGCTGTGAAAGATTGATGGAGTTTTCGTATTCCGCTTTGCTCGACAGGGTGGCTACGGATTCAGCGGTGTTGGAATCGGACATTGAAATTTCACTACTTCTATTAGCTGGATAAGCCCAAAGGCGAGGTGCGTTTTTTCGGTCGCCTAATCTATTGGACCCAAGCGGTGTTGTCACTGCCGGACCGGTGAGAGGTCGCCATTTATTGCCAATGGTGGGCTCAAGTGCGCAACAGCTCCATCAATCGCAACGCATCGCCCGTCGCAGCGCCGCTGGCGGTGTTGTCGAAGATGCACCAGGTCGGTGTGTCCGGGGCGGCCTTCAGGTCTTTGGCAAACTGTTCCAGCCAGGCGTCTTCGTACGCGGAGTAATAAATCCGCGGCGAACCGTGCAAGCGGTAATACCGGATCCCGGGCCAGCCCGCGGGCCGGCCGCCTCCAGGCAAAGGCGATGGGTCGGCGCCGACACGTCCGATGCATGCGTCTTGTAGCAGCGCCGCGGCCTGGGCCGTGAGCCACTCTGGATGCCGCGGTTCCAGCACTGCATGTCCTTGATAGCGGTCGCGCAAGGTCGTGAAGAACGCCTCGGCATTCGCTTCATCGAATGCCAGCGACGGCGGCAACTGGATCAACAGGCAGCCGAGTTTTTCGCCCAGTTGCGAGCACTGGCCCAAGAACTCATCCACCAGGCCCTCGCAATCGCGCAGCCGTCGCTCATGGGTAATCGCCTTGGGGACCTTGACCGCAAACCGGAAGTCATCGGCAACGCTGTCCGCCCATTTGGCGTAGGTGGCGGGGCGGTGCGGGCGATAGAACGAGCTGTTGATTTCCACGGCCGGGAAGCGGGCGCCGTAGCGTTGCAAATGGCTGCCTTCGACAGGAAAGTCCGGCCAGTACATACGGGGCAGCGACCAACCGGCGCAGCCCAGGTAGAGACGGGGGGTAGGGGATCGGGTTGGCAAAGTGGAATCCCGGTGACAAGAGGTACAAGCTATGACCACCGCGAGCGCGGCAAAGGTGCATTCGTTTTTATTTCTGGCGCAGTACCCGGTTCACTCGCAAATAACGTTCTTGCCCGCCAGCTTGGAGCGGTACAGCGCCTGGTCCGCCCGGTGCAGCAAGGCCGCCTGTTGCTCATCGTCCAATCGTTGTACGACGCCAAAACTCAGGGTGATCCGAAAATCGCCCACCGGCAGCAGGTCGGACACGCTCCGGCGGATGGTTTCCGCCAGCAGGCAGGCGTCGGCCAATGTCGTGTTGGGCAGGATCATGATGAATTCATCGCCGCCCCAGCGCACAAGCAGATCGCCGTCGCGTTCGCAGCGCTTGACGCCCTGCACCACTTGCACCAGCGCGGCATCGCCGAAAGCATGGCCGTACCGATCGTTGATGTCCTTGAAGTCGTCCACATCCATGGCGATTAGGCACAGCGGCTGGCGAAAACGTTGGGCGCGCTCGCAAGCCAGCGGCAGGGCCTGTTCCAGGCGATAACGATTGGCGACCCGGGTCAGGGCGTCGGTTTCGGCAAGCCGGCGGTTTTCGTCGAGCTGGATCTGCAGCTGGTGGTTGACCCGCGACAACTCGCGGGTGCGTTCTTCGATGACCGCTTCCAGGGATTTGTTGCGCCGCTCCAGTTGTTCGAACAGGCGTTTCTTGTCATCGATGCTGCGGTGGGCGCCGATCATGCGCGCCACCGTTGCGTCGGGATTGCGGGCGATCACATAGCCGCGATCCTCGATCCAGATATAGGACCCATCGCGCATGCGGCACCGATATTCGGCCTGGTAGCGTTGGGCGCGCTGTTCCAGGTAATCGTCGAACGCTGCCATCACTCGAGGATAGTCGTCCGGGTGGATGACGTTTTCCCAGGTCAGCACCGTGTTGCCGAGCGAATGAGGCGGGTAGCCCAGCATCGTGTACCAGCCGGGGTTGCGGTAGACGAACCCGGTATTGGCATTCCAGTCCCAAATGCCGTCGCTGACCAGTTCCAGGATGGTGTGCAGCACGCCTTCGTCCAGATCGGACAGGTCGAACCGCAGCGTGTCCATGTTCGAGGCATCTTCCATGGTCGTTCCCCCAATCCCAAAGTGCTCGCTGAGGTGCAAGAGTAGCCGATGGGGCGGTGCGTCACTAGCGCTGTCAGAGCACCGCAGGCTCAGACAATCTTTGTGGCGAGGGGATTTATCCCCGTTGGGTTGCGAAGCGACCCCATGACGGTCGGCTCACTGTTCCAAGCATTGAGGCTGGCTATTATTGGGGCCGCTGCGCGCCCCAGCGGGGATAAATCCTCGCCACAATCATTCGGCTGCGGTTTGAGGCTTCCCCCATTTCTCCAGCGCAAACTCGACAAAACTGCGCAGCTTCGGCAAGCGGTAGCGATCCGGCGCATACAAAAGGTTCATCGGGCGATGGGGCAGTTGATAGTCCTGCAACAGCGCCACCAGATGTCCATCCTTCAGGTCCTGGGCCACCAGCGCATCGGGCAGCATCACCACGCCCATGCCGGCCAGGGCGGCGCGGTGCAGGCCGGCGGAGCTGTTGATCAGCATCGGCCCGTTCACCGGCACCTTGATCTCACCCTTTGCGTCGTTGATCGGCCAGTGCTCCTGAGCGAAGCGCCACTCGTCTGCGGCCGAATAGGCGAATGACAGGCAGTCGTGATGTTGCAGGTCCGCAGGCTGTCGCGGCACGCCGCGTCTTGCCAGGTAAGCCGTGGACGCGCAGATGGTCAGGGTGTAGTCGACCAAGGGGCGGGCGATCAGTTTCGGATCGGGAAGGCCGAGGCGGATAGCGACATCGAAACCGTGTTCGAGCAGGTCCAGACGCTGGTTGGTCAGCACCACATCGAGTTTGACCTGGGCGAAGCGTTGGCTGAACTCGGCCAGCGCCGGCGCAAGGCGTTCGGTGCCGAAAGTCAGCGGTGCGGTGATGCGCAGGGTGCCGGTGGGCTCGCCCTGAGTCTGTTCGGCCAGGCGTTCGGAATCCGCCACCAGACCCAGAACCTCCAGGCAACGCTGATAGTAGGTCGAGCCGAATTCGGTCAGGCGCTGGCGACGGGTCGTACGGTTGATCAGTCGCACGCCGAGACGTTGCTCCAGCGCACGCAGGTGATTGCCCACCATGGTTGTGGACATTTCACACGCTTGGGCGGCGGCGGTCAGACTGCCGCCTTCCACCACTTTCACGTAAACGGTCATTGCCTGGAACAGGTCCATTATCAAGCTCGGCTTTTAAATGATTGAAGTGAGCTGGTGTTTATCCAGCATCAGTGGCTAACCATACTGGAAAAAACCACCCGATGGAGCCTGATCACCATGACCGCTGCCTGCCTGATGACCACCTACCAACCCTTGGCGTTGAGTTTCACCCACGGATTGGGCACGCGCCTGTGGGACCAGGACGGCCGTGAGTACCTGGATGCGGTGGCGGGCGTGGCCGTGACCAATGTGGGGCACTCCCATCCGAGGTTGGTGGCGGCGATCAGCGAGCAGGCCGGCCTGTTGCTGCACACCTCCAACCTGTACAGCATCGATTGGCAACAGCGCCTGGCCCACAGACTTACCCAGCTCTCGGGTCTTGACCGGGTGTTTTTCAATAATTCGGGGGCCGAGGCCAACGAAACCGCGTTGAAACTCGCGCGCTTGCACGGCTGGCACAAGGGCGTCGAACAGCCCTTGGTGGTGGTCATGGAAAACGCCTTTCACGGGCGCACATTGGGCACAATGTCGGCCAGCGACGGTCCCTCGGTGCGGCTGGGCTTCAACCGGTTGCCGGGGGATTTCATCAAGGTGCCGTTCGGCGACCTCGCCGCGCTGGAAGAAGTCCGGCAGGCTCATGCAGAGCGCATCGTCGCGGTATTGGTGGAGCCGATCCAGGGTGAGAGCGGCGTGCAACTCGCACCGCCTGGCTACCTCAAGGCCCTGCGTCAGTTGTGCAGCCGGCGTGGCTGGCTGTTGATGCTCGACGAGATCCAGACCGGCATCGGCCGCACCGGCCAATGGTTCGCGTTTCAGCACGAAGGCATCGTGCCGGACGTCATGACCCTCGCCAAAGGCCTGGGCAACGGCGTGCCCATTGGCGCCTGCCTGGCGCGGGGCAAAGCCGCCGAACTGTTTACCCCCGGCAGCCATGGCAGCACGTTCGGCGGTAATCCGTTGGCCTGTCGGGTTGGCTGTACGGTGCTGGACATCATCGAAGCGCAAGGCCTGGTGGACAACGCCCGGTGTCAGGGCGAACGCTTGCTCAGTCGGCTCCGCGCAGAGCTTGCGGACAACCCTAACGTGCTGGCGATTCGCGGCCAGGGCCTGATGATCGGCATCGAACTCAAGCAGCCGGTTCGTGACCTGGCGCTGTGCGCGGCCCGCGATCATGGCCTGCTGATCAATGTCACCCGCAGCAAGGTCATCCGCCTGCTGCCGCCGCTGACGATTGACGAGCGGGAAGTGGCGATGATCGTCAGGGGTGTCAGCCGGGTTCTCGCGCAACCATGAGATCGGCCCAGACCCAATAGACAACGGCGGCTGCACTGATCAGCGCGCCCAACAGGCACACCGCGATCCAGCCCCACAGGGCATAGACCTGGGTCGCGGCAGCCGCCCCGACGGCGCTGCCGACGGAGTAGAAGCACATGTACGCACCGACCAGCCGACTCTGGGCATCCGGCCTGGCAGCAAGAATCAGGCTCTGGTTGGTCACGTGGACGGCCTGCACGGCGAAGTCCAGCACGATCACCCCGACAATCAGCGCCAACAGCGACGTCTCGGCGTACGCCGTCGGCCACCAGGACAATGTCAGCAACGCCAGGGCGATGCCGGTGGTGCGCGATCCCCATCCGCGGTCGGCCCAGCGTCCGGCTTTCGAAGCGGCCAGTGCGCCCGCCACGCCCGCCAGGCCGAACAGACCGACCTGGGTGTGGGACAACGACAGCGGCGGCGCACTGAGCGGCAGCACCATGGACGTCCACAACACGCTGAACGCGGCGAAAATCAGCGCGGCCAGGACGCCCCTGACCCGCAGCGTGCGCTCGGTCACGAACAGCTCGAACAGCGAGCCGAGGAGCGCCGGGTAAGAGACAGCGAGCCTGGGAAGGTCCCTCGAAGGCCCATTCCTGGCAAGCACCCAGGCGAGCAAAACCATCAGCCCCGCCGATACGAAAAACACCGCGCGCCAGCCGGCCAGGTCAGCGATGATGCCTGATACCGCGCGGGCCAGCAGTATCCCCAGCACCACGCCGCTGGTGACCGTGCCCACGGCTTGCCCACGCTGTTGCGGCGAAGCGAGAGCCGCGGCGTAGGCGATGACGATCTGCACCAGCACCGCCATCATTCCCACCGTGACCATCGCCCCCAGTAACAACGGCCATTGCCCGGCGCTGCCCGCGACAACCAGTGCCACGGCTGACAGCAGCGTCTGGCAGACCATCAGTTTCTTGCGATTGACCAGGTCGCCAAGTGCCACGATGAACACCAGGCCCACCGCATATCCGGCCTGGGTTGCGCTCACGACGAAGCCCGCCAGGCCGGGGGCAATCTGCAGGCTCTGCGCGATGGCGTCGAGCAGGGGCTGGACGAAGTACACGTTCGCCACTGCCAGTGCGCACGTGATGGAAAACAGCAACGTGAGAGAACGGTTCAACACGGGGCCGGTGGCTGGCGACGTAGCGGGGAGAAGGGATGGCATGGGCGAATTCATGGAGGCTGCCTTTGCAGAAACAGGTTTCATTTGGAAACCACTTTCTTGAGTTTTAACTGCTTCGGTTTTAATCTGCAACCAGTTTATTTTTCAAGGGCAGCGGCATGACGCAGCAAGCATCTACTGGCAGCAATGAATGTCCTGTGGCACGGGCCGCTGAGATCATCGGTGATCGCTGGTCGTTGTTGATCATTCGCGATGCGTTTGACGAAGTGCGCAGGTTCAGCGAGTTCCAGAAGAACCTCGGGCTGGCGAAGAACATTCTCGCGGCGCGGCTCAAGGCGTTGGTGGAGGTGGGCGTCTTTGAAACCAGGCCCGCCTCCGATGGCAGCGCCTACAAGGAATACGCATTGACGCAGAAAGGGCGCGAAGTCTTTCCGATCATGGTGTCAATGCGTCAATGGGGAGAGCGGCACTTGTTCAGCGCCGGGGAAACCCACTCCGTGTTGTTGGACAACGAGCATGATGAGCCTTTGGCGTTGCTTGAGGTTCGCTCGGCAGGGGGGAGGAAACTGGAGCCGGGCGACTGTCATCGACGCCGGGTGGTCAAGCCCTGAGCGGCGCGATTTACATATGTAAGCAATGGGTAAACGTGACGCAGCGGCACGGAATTTTTGATCATTGTCGTGTTCCAACGCCAGCCAGAGTCGATTGCCTACGCCCTGGCCTTTCAGAATGAAAATACCAGGAGCATTTCCATGTTCACCTCGCGTCGCTTGATTGTTGTCGCTACCGCCGTGGCCCTGTTGTCCGGCTGCGCGTCACCTAACCCTTATGACAACCAGGGACAGGCCTCTACCGAATCTTCCGGCATGAGCAAGACTGCCAAGTACGGCGGCCTCGGTGCTCTGGCAGGCGCACTGGCCGGCGCGGCCATCGGCCACGATAACCGTGGCAAAGGGGCGCTGATCGGCGCGGCAGTCGTGGGTGCCTCCGCAGCGGGTTATGGCTATTACGCCGACCAGCAAGAGAAGAAACTGCGGGCCAGCATGGCCAACACCGGCGTTGAAGTGCAACGCCAGGGCGACCAGATCAAGCTGATCATGCCGGGCAACATCACCTTCGCCACCGACTCGGCAAACATCGCGTCCAGCTTCTACCAGCCGCTGAACAACCTGGCCAACTCCCTCAAGGAGTTCAACCAGAACCAGATCGAAATCGTCGGCTACACCGACAGCACCGGCAGCCGCCAGCACAACATGGACCTGTCCCAGCGTCGCGCCCAGAGCGTGGCGACCTACCTGACGTCCCAGGGCGTAAGCGGCGCCAACCTGTCCGCCCGTGGCGCCGGCCCGGACAATCCGGTGGCGAGCAATGCCGACGTCAATGGCCGGGCGCAAAACCGTCGTGTCGAAGTCAACCTCAAGGCCATCCCCGGGCAGAACTACCAAGCGCCTCAGCAGCAGGGGCAGACTTACCAGCAATACCCATGATGCTTGGGCGTCAGTGAAACGGGGGCCATGGAGACATGGCCCCCTTTTTTATGCCTGAGACTCATCCCCTGTGGGGCGCGATTTCGGGGCTGATGAAGATCCAGTGTGGGAGCGAGCCTGCTCGCGAAGCGGTGTGTCTGTGTTGGTAATGTTGGATGTGCTGACGTCATCGCGAGCAGGCTCGCTCCCACAGTGGATCGAGGGGCAAAGAAAAGCCCGCCGGGTCAACTGGCCGGGCGGGCTTCTGGTGTCGCTTGGATATTTATTTCTTCAAACCGTAATGCTCATCGAGCATGCCGGGCGAATTGGGCGCCTTGGGGGCGTAGTCACGAGGAGGTTCCTGGACCTCTCTGGGCGGGGTCAGGCGTTCCCGTGGGGCCTGGCCTGCGTCGGCGTGCAGGGCGGCCAGCAGACGTTGGCGGGTTTGCTCATCCAGGGCCAGGCGATTGGCGCCCTCGGACAGATGATCCTGGACATCCTGATAGCTCTGGGTGAGTTTTTTCACCAGGGCAGCTGTGCTGTTGAAGTGGGTGACCACTTCATTCTGATAACTGTCGAAACGTTCCTGGATGTCGTCCAGCTGACGTTGCGTGCTGTTAGGCACCGCGTTGGGCAGCAGTCGGGCAAGCAGGAATCCAATGGCGACACCCGCGACCAGGGCAAGAGTCGGCAACAACCAAACTAAGAGCGAGTGTTCCACGAGTCCTTCCTCTATAAACGGCTTTGCTTTACGTTAACGGCTCGGACCTGCGCTGTATACCGCGAAGAACATCGCAATCATGCCAGGCACAGACTTTTAGCTAGACGAGTCGACCCTATTCGGGGTCACGGAGTTCACCCCTTGCTTATGCGCGAAACCCCTGTATTCATCGATGGCCCGGTCGGCCAACTGGAAGCCTTGTACCTGGACAACGAGGCCCCCCGAGGCCTGGCACTGATCTGCCATCCCAACCCGGTACAGGGCGGGACCATGCTCAATAAAGTGGTCTCGACCCTGCAACGCACCGCCCGCGATGCCGGCCTGGTTACGTTGCGTTTCAATTATCGAGGTGTCGGCGCCAGCGCCGGGAGCCATGACATGGGCACCGGCGAAGTGGACGATGCCCAGGCTGCGGCGGCGTGGTTGCGAGAAAAGTACCCGCAGTTGCCCCTGACCCTGTTCGGTTTCTCGTTTGGTGGCTTCGTCGCTGCGAGCCTGGGCGGACGGCTCGAAGCCCAGGGCCAATCACTCAAGCACCTGTTCATGGTGGCGCCTGCGGTGATGCGCCTGAACGAGCAGTCACCCTTGCCGATGGGCGGTGAGTTGACGGTGATCCAGCCGGAAAACGATGAAGTGGTCGATCCCACGCTCGTCTACGAATGGTCCGCCGCGCTCCAACGCCCCCATGAGCTGCTGAAAGTGGCAGAATGCGGACACTTTTTCCATGGCAAGCTGACCGATCTCAAGGATCTGCTCCTGCCGCGCCTTTCGAATTGACAGCAGTCTGACAAGCGATAACCCATGACGACTCGTACCCGCATCCTGACCGGCATCACCACCACCGGCACCCCGCACCTGGGCAACTATGCCGGCGCCATCCGCCCGGCGATTCTTGCCAGCCGCGACAACAACGCCGATTCGTTCTACTTCCTGGCCGACTATCACGCCCTGATCAAGTGCGACGACCCGCTGCGTATCCAGCGCTCGCGCCTGGAAATCGCCGCCACCTGGCTGGCCGGTGGCCTGGATGTCGAGCGTGTGACGTTCTATCGCCAGTCCGATATTCCTGAGATCCCCGAGCTGACCTGGCTGCTGACCTGCGTCGCCGCCAAGGGCCTGCTCAACCGTGCTCACGCCTACAAGGCCTCGGTGGACAAGAACGTCGAGAGCGGCGAAGACCCGGACGCCGGCATCACCATGGGGTTGTACAGCTACCCGGTGCTGATGGCCGCCGACATCCTGATGTTCAACGCCCACAAGGTGCCGGTCGGCCGAGACCAGATCCAGCACGTGGAAATGGCACGGGACATCGGCCAGCGCTTCAATCACCTGTTCGGCCAGGGCAAGGAGTTCTTCACCATGCCCGAGGCGCTGATCGAAGAAAGCGTCGCCACGTTGCCGGGCCTCGATGGTCGCAAGATGTCCAAGAGCTACGACAACACCATCCCGTTGTTCAGCAGCGCCAAGGACATGAAGGACGCGATCTCGCGGATCGTCACCGACTCTCGTGCGCCAGGCGAAGCCAAGGATCCGGACAACTCGCACCTGTTCACGCTGTTCCAGGCTTTCGCCACCCCGGCGCAGTCCGCCGAGTTCCGCAGCGAACTGCTGCAAGGCCTGGGTTGGGGCGAAGCCAAGAATCGCCTGTTCCAGTTGCTGGACAACCACCTGGGGGAGTCCCGCGAGCGCTATCACCAGTTGATCGAGCGTCCGGCGGACCTTGAGGACATCCTGCAAATGGGTGCGAAGAAAGCCCGGGCCGTGGCGACACCGTTCCTCAACGAACTGCGTGAAGCCGTTGGCCTGCGTTCGTTCGTCAACCAGGTCCAGGTCGCGACCAGCACCAAGAAAAAAGTTGCCAAGGCTGCTCGCTTCGTCAGTTTCCGCGAAGACGACGGCAGCTTCCGCTTCCGTCTGCTGGCGGCCGACGGCGAGCAGTTGTTGCTGTCGCGCAACTTCGTCGATGGCAAGGCCGCAGGCCAGGTCACCAAACAACTGCAAGCCGGCCAGCCGTTGGACGTGCGCAGCGACGAGCTGAGTTTCAGCGTCTGGATTGACGGCGAATGCGTGGCGGACAGCCCTGCTTTTGCGGATGCGGGTGCCCGAGACGCCGCCATCGATGCCTTGCGCGTTGCCCTGACGCCTGCCCAGGACTGATCCGACGCGTCATCCGATCATCGGCTCGCCTATGGGCCGATTGCCATTCCTCTGGGCCGTCGCTACAGTGTCGGCCCGTTTTTGTTGCCTTGCTAACGAATATGACGCCCCTAGAACGATATCAAGCTGATCTGAAACGCCCGGAATTCTTCCACGACGCAGCCCAGGAAACGGCCGTGCGCCATTTGCAGCGCCTGTACGATGACCTGATCGTCGCGTCGAACAACAAGCCGGGGCTGTTGGGCAAACTGTTCGGCAAGAAAGACCAGGCGCCGGTCAAGGGCCTGTATTTCTGGGGCGGTGTAGGCCGAGGCAAAACCTACCTGGTGGATACATTCTTCGAGGCGCTGCCTTTCAAGGAAAAAACCCGGACGCACTTCCACCGTTTCATGAAGCGCGTGCATGAGGAAATGAAGACTCTGGGCGGCGAGAAGAACCCGCTGACCATCATCGCCAAGCGTTTCGCCAGCGAAACCCGGGTCATCTGCTTCGATGAATTCTTCGTCTCCGACATCACCGACGCGATGATCCTCGGCACTTTGATGGAAGAGCTGTTCAAGAACGGCGTGACCCTGGTCGCCACGTCCAACATCGTGCCGGACGGCCTGTACAAGGACGGCCTGCAACGCGCGCGCTTCCTGCCGGCTATTGCGCTGATCAAGGAACACACCGAGATCGTCAACGTCGACAGCGGCGTCGACTATCGCTTGCGTCACCTGGAGCAAGCGGAGCTGTTCCATTTTCCCCTGGATGCCGCCGCCGAAGAGAGCCTGCGCAAGAGCTTCCGCGCCCTGACGCCGGAATGCACCCAGGCTGTGGAAAACGACGTGCTGATCATCGAGAACCGTGAAATCCGTGCGATCCGTACCTGCGACGACGTGGCCTGGTTCGACTTCCGCGAACTGTGCGATGGCCCGCGCAGCCAGAACGACTACATCGAACTGGGCAAGATCTTCCACGCCGTGCTGCTCAGTGGCGTGGAACAGATGAGCGTCACCACCGACGACATCGCCCGGCGCTTCATCAATATGGTCGACGAATTCTACGACCGTAACGTGAAGCTGATCATCTCGGCCGAAGTCGAACTAAAGGACCTCTACACTGGTGGTCGCCTGACGTTCGAATTCCAGCGGACCCTGAGTCGGTTGCTGGAAATGCAGTCCCACGAATTCCTGTCGCGGGCGCATAAGCCGTAAGCATTTCCCGGAATGTCAAAGGGTCTGCATTGCAGGCCCTTTTTTATGCAAATCACATAACCCCTGTGGGAGCGAGCCTGCTCGCGATAGCGGCGGCACATTCAACATTGATGCTGACTGGACCACCGTCATCGCGAGCAGGCTCGCTCCCACAAGGGGCCGGTGTGCTTGGGGCTACGCCGCCCGCTGAAACTGCTGCCGATACTGGTTTGGCGACAAGTCGGTATGTTGCCGGAATAGTCGTGCGAAAAAGCTCGCGTCGTCGTAGCCGACTTCATAGCTGATGGTCTTGATGCTCTTGCGGCTGCCGGACAGCAGGCCCTTGGCGGTTTCGATCCGCAGCCGTTGCAGGTAATGCAGCGGTTTGTCGCCGGTGGCGGTCTGGAAGCGGCGCATGAAGTTGCGGATGCTCATGCCGTGTTCACGGGCGACGTCTTCGAAGCGGAATTTGTCGGCGAAGTGTTCTTCAAGCCAGTGCTGAATCTGCAGGATGATCACATCCTGGTGCAGTTTCTGCCCGCCGAAGCCGATCCTTCCGGGGGAGTAGCTGCGCTGCACTTCATACAGAATGTCCCGGGCCACGGCCTGGGCTATGTTGGCGCCGCAGAAGCGTTCGATCAGGTAGATGTAGAGGTCGCAAGCCGAGGTCGTGCCGCTGGCGCAGAACAGATTGTCGGCGTCGGTCAGGTGTTTGTCCTGATTGAGCTGTACTTGCGGGAAGCGTTCCTTGAACGCATTGAAGAAGCGCCAGTAGGTGGTCGCTTCCTTGCCGTCCAGCAGGCCGGCCTCGGCCAGCCAGAATACGCCGGTGGCTTCGCCGCAGAGAACGGCGCCGCGCGCGTGCTGTTCGCGCAGCCAGGGCAGGATCTGCGGATAGCGTTGGCACAACGCCTGGAAATCATCCCAGAAGGCCGGAAGGATGATGACGTCGGTATCTTCCAGGCCGCCGTCCACCGGCATGACGACGTCGCTGAAGCTGTTGACGGGCTTGCCGTCGGGGCTGACCAGACGGATTTCGAATGCCGGGGTCAGGCCGTGGCCCAGTTGCTTGCCGTAGCGCAGGCTGGCGAGGTGGAAGAAATCCTTGGCTTGCATGAGAGTGAAGGCAAACACCCGGTCGATCGCCAGGATGCTGACGCGCCGCAAGGGCGTGGAGGCGTGCATAGACATAGTTAATCTTGTTTTTATAGGGGAAAGTGGTCAATAGACGGCTGGATCGTCTTATTTTTTGTCGGATGTGTCCAGTGTCCTGTCGTACATCGCAGGCTTAGGCTCTGTGGGATAACACGCCCAACCCAGACCAAAGGTGCGCCATGATCCCAAGAACACTGTTCAGTCCCGAGCACGAATTGTTTCGCCAGAGCGTACGAACTTTCCTCGAAAAAGAAGCCGTGCCGCACCATGGCCTGTGGGAAAAGCAGGGCCATGTCGACCGCCAGCTCTGGAACAAGGCGGGGGAGGCGGGAATGTTGTGCTCCCACCTGCCGGAGGCTTATGGCGGATTGGAAGCCGACTTCCTCTACAGCACCGTGGTCATCGAAGAAATCGGGCGCCTGGGACTGACTGGGATCGGCTTCTCGTTGCATTCCGATATTGTCGCGCCGTACATCCTGCACTACGGCAGCGAGGCGCTGAAACACAAGTATTTGCCCAAGCTGGTCTCCGGGGAGATGGTCACCGCCATCGCCATGACCGAGCCGGGCGCCGGTTCCGATTTGCAGGGCGTAAAGACCACCGCGGTACTGGACGGTGACGACTATGTCATCAACGGTTCGAAGACCTTTATTACCAATGGTTTTTTGGCCGACCTGGTCATTGTTGTAGCCAAGACCGATCCCAAGGCCGGCGCCAAGGGCACCAGCCTGTTTCTGGTGGAGGCGGGCACGCCAGGTTTCGAGAAGGGCAAGCGCCTGGAAAAAGTCGGCATGAAGGCGCAGGACACTTCGGAACTGTTCTTCCAGGATGTTCGTGTACCGAAGGAGAACCTGCTCGGGCAGGCGGGGATGGGGTTCGCTTACCTGATGCAGGAGTTGCCCCAGGAGCGCCTGACAGTCGCCATTGGAGGCCTGGCCTGCGCCGAAGCGGCGTTGCAATGGACGCTGGATTACACGCGCGACCGCAAGGCGTTCGGCAAGTCCATCGCGGACTTCCAGAACACCCGTTTCAAGCTGGCGGAAATGGCTACAGAGATTCAGATCGGCCGGGTCTTCATCGACCGCTGCCTGGAGCTGCACCTGCAAGGCAAACTGGACGTGCCTACGGCGGCGATGGCCAAATACTGGGGCACCGATTTGCAATGCAAGGTGCTTGACGAATGCGTGCAGTTGCACGGCGGCTACGGCTTCATGTGGGAATACCCGATTGCCCGGGCGTGGGCGGATGCGCGGGTGCAGCGGATCTATGCCGGGACCAACGAGATCATGAAGGAGATCATTGCGCGGGCGCTTTGAATGGGTGTGAGAATGAGCCCGCTATCGCGAGCAGGCTCGCTCCCACACTGGATCGCCGTCTGATGAAAGAACGCGGTCTACTGTGGGAGCGAGCCTGCTCGCGATAGGGGTTAAGTATCAATCAAGGCGCCGGGTTCGGATGATCCTTGTGAATCGCCTCGATCCCCGCCAGGACCTCACCCGACAGTTTCAGGTCGAAGCTTGCGATGTTGCTGTCCAGTTGCTCCAGGGTGGTGGCGCCAATGATGTTGCTGGTCACGAACGGCTGTCGGGTGACGAACGCCAGGGCCATCTGCGCTGGGTCCAGGCCATGTTCACGGGCCAGCGCTACATAACGGCTGCAAGCGGCTTCCGACTGCGGATTGAAATAACGCGCAAAGCGGCTGTAGAGCGTCAAGCGACCCTTGGCCGGGCGGGCACCACCTTCATACTTGCCTGACAGGAAGCCGAACGCCAGGGGCGAGTAAGCCAACAATCCGCACTGTTCGCGAATGGCAATTTCCGAAAGACCGATCTCGAAGCTGCGGTTGAGCAGGTTGTAGGGGTTCTGGATCGACACGGCCCGCGGCCAGCCACGGGCTTCGGCCAGGGCCAGGAATTTCATGGTGCCCCATGGCGTTTCGTTGGACAGGCCGATATGACGGATCTTGCCCGCGCGGACCTGTTCGTCCAAAGCCTCGAGGGTTTCCTCCAGCGGGGTGAAGGTTTCATCGGCGTTGTGCTTGTAACCCAGTTGGCCGAAGAAATTGGTGCTGCGTTCCGGCCAGTGCAATTGGTAGAGGTCGATCCAGTCGGTCTGCAGGCGCTTGAGGCTGGCGTCCACGGCTTCGACGATATGGCGGCGGTTGTGCTTGAGGTTCTTGTCGCGGATGTAGTCGATGGTGTTGCCGGGGCCGGCGATCTTGCTGGCCAGGATCCAGTCGGCACGGTCGCCCCGGCTCTTGAAGTAATTGCCGATGTAGCGTTCGGTGGTGGCGTAGGTCTCGGCTTTCGGCGGCACCGGGTACATCTCGGCGGTATCGATGAAATTGATGCCGGCACCCTTGGCGCGTTCGATCTGGGCGAAAGCCTCGGCTTCGCTGTTCTGCTCGCCCCAGGTCATGGTTCCGAGGCACAGGGCGCTCACGTTCAGATCGGTACGGCCTAGCTGGCGATAGTCCATCGTGGAGCTCCTTGGGCAAAACAACCATAAAAGCAGGTTGAAATATTTTTCGCAATCTGCATAATTGCGCACCTCTTTCTGCAGTGGAAGTGATGCGCCGCCGCCGAAGAATCTTGCCGTTGAACGGACGCGCCGACCCGAGCCCCCGAAAGCGTCTGTATCCGGCTGCCTTTGACTTGTCAAAGTACGCACTATTCAGTAAGATCCGCCGTCTAATTTACAGGCGGCCCCTGAGGCTATAAAGAATGAAAACTTTTACTGCTAAACCGGAAACAGTAAAGCGCGACTGGTTTGTCGTCGACGCTGCTGGTCAGACCCTGGGTCGTCTGGCCACCGAAATCGCGAGCCGTCTGCGTGGCAAGCACAAGCCTGAGTACACCCCTCACGTTGACACCGGTGACTACATCGTCGTGATCAACGCTGAGCAAGTACGTGTTACTGGCGCTAAAACCACTGACAAAATGTACTACTCCCACTCCGGTTTTCCTGGCGGCATCAAGTCGATCAACTTTGAAAAGCTGATCGCCAAAGCCCCTGAGCGCGTGATCGAGACCGCGGTTAAAGGCATGCTGCCTAAGAACCCGCTGGGTCGCGACATGTATCGTAAGCTGAAGGTTTATGCGGGCGCTGCTCACCCTCATACTGCTCAGCAGCCCCAAGAACTGAAGTTTTAACGGAATAGTTCATTATGTCGGCGACTCAAAATTACGGCACTGGCCGTCGCAAGACTGCAACCGCACGCGTTTTCCTGCGTCCGGGCACTGGTAACATCTCCATCAACAACCGCTCCCTGGATAACTTCTTCGGTCGCGAAACTGCCCGCATGGTAGTTCGTCAGCCGCTGGAAGTGACCGAGACCGTTGAAAAGTTCGACATCTACGTCACCGTGATTGGTGGTGGTGTAAGTGGCCAGGCTGGCGCAATCCGCCACGGCATCACTCGCGCCCTGATGGACTATGACGAAACCCTGCGTAGCACCCTGCGCAAAGCTGGTTTCGTGACTCGCGACGCTCGCGAAGTCGAACGTAAGAAAGTCGGTCTGCGTAAAGCGCGTAAGCGTCCGCAGTACTCGAAGCGTTAATTTCGCTTCCGCTTTCAGAAAACGCCCTGTTCCTCACGGAGCCGGGCGTTTTTTTATGGGCGAAATAATTGCTCTGTGACAACTTGCCACATTCGTAGAGCCCCTATACTACAAGGCCTGGCGGTTTGGCCGCTTGGTAATTACCTTGTCAGAATTGGGGCTTTTCATTACCATTCGGCAAAATTTTTATAAGTTCAGATTTTTACTTAGTAGACGCCTGATCTAACAGGCCACAAAGCTGATGGGAGAGGACTGAATGAGCAATGACGGCGTGAATGCAGGCCGGCGTCGCTTCCTGGTAGCAGCCACATCCGTGGTGGGTGCTGCAGGAGCGGTGGGGGCTGCGGTCCCGTTCGTGGGGTCATGGTTTCCCAGCGCCAAGGCGAAAGCCGCAGGTGCACCGGTGAAAGTGAATGTCAGCAAGATCGAGCCAGGCCAGCAGATGGTTGCTGAATGGCGCGGCCAGCCGGTGTTCATCGTCCGCCGTACAGAGGAGATCCTGGGGAATCTGAAAAAGATCGAGGGCCAGCTGTCCGATCCCTCTTCCAAGAACTCGGTCCAACCGGAATACGTCAATCCAGAAACGCGTTCGATCAAGCCTGAACTCCTGCTGCTGATCGGGATCTGCACGCACCTGGGTTGCTCGCCAACGTTCCGTCCTGAAGTGGCCCCTGCCGACTTGGGCAAGGATTGGGTCGGTGGCTATTTCTGCCCTTGCCACGGTTCCCATTACGATCTGGCCGGTCGCGTCTACAAGTCGCAGCCTGCACCTCTGAACCTGCCGGTTCCCCCGCATTCCTATGAGACCGATGAGCTCATTGTCATCGGCGTCGACGAGGAGAAAGCGTAATGAGCAAATTCATGGACTGGGTTGATGCGCGCTTCCCCGCGACGAAGATGTGGGAAGACCATCTCAGCAAATATTACGCTCCGAAAAACTTTAACTTCTTCTACTTCTTTGGCTCCCTGGCCCTGCTCGTTCTGGTCAACCAGATCGTCACCGGTGTCTGGCTGACCATGAGCTACACCCCTTCGGCGGAAGAGGCGTTCGCTTCCGTCGAGTACATCATGCGTGACGTCGAGTACGGCTCGATCCTGCGCCTGCTGCACTCCACCGGCGCCTCGGCGTTCTTCATCGTGGTCTACCTGCATATGTTCCGTGGCTTGCTCTACGGTTCGTACCAGAAACCGCGTGAGCTGGTGTGGGTGTTCGGCATGCTGATCTACCTGGCGCTGATGGCCGAAGCCTTCATGGGTTACTTGCTGCCATGGGGCCAGATGTCCTACTGGGGCGCCCAGGTGATCATTTCGCTGTTCGGTGCGATTCCAGTCATCGGCAACGACCTGACCCAGTGGATCCGTGGTGACTACCTGATCTCCGGCATCACTCTGAACCGCTTCTTCGCCCTGCATGTGGTCGCCTTGCCCATCGTGATCCTTGGCCTGGTGGTGCTGCATATCCTGGCGCTGCACGAAGTCGGCTCGAACAACCCTGACGGCGTGGACATCAAGAAGCACAAGGACGAGAACGGCGTACCTCTGGATGGCATCGCCTTCCACCCGTACTACACCGTGAAAGACATCGTCGGTGTGGTGGTCTTCCTGTTCATCTTCTGTTCCATCGTGTTCTTCTTCCCCGAAATGGGCGGCTACTTCCTCGAGAAGCCGAACTTCGAACAGGCGAACGCGTTCAAGACTCCTGAACACATTGCCCCGGTCTGGTACTTCACGCCGTTCTACGCGATTTTGCGGGCGATCCCGGACAAGCTGCTGGGCGTCATCGCCATGGGCGCGGCCATCGCTGTGCTGTTCGTCCTGCCGTGGCTGGATCGCAGCCCCGTCAAGTCGATGCGCTACAAGGGCTGGCTGAGCAAGATCTGGCTGGTGGTGTTCTGCATTTCGTTCGTGATCCTGGGTGTGCTGGGCGTATTGGCGCCGACACCGGAGCGTACGCTGCTCTCGCAGGTGTGCACCTTCCTGTACTTCGCCTACTTCATTCTGATGCCGTTCTATACCAGGCTCGAGAAGACCAAACCGGTTCCGGAAAGGGTGACTGGCTGATGAAAAAGCTATTTGCTGTACTGATTCTTGCTGCTATGCCTGTATTGTCCTTCGCGGCCGAACACGGTGGTCCAGAGTTGGAAAAAGTCGACATCGACGTTTCCGACAAGGCGGCCATGCAGGACGGCGCCCGGACCTTCGCCAACTACTGCATGGGTTGCCACAGTGCCAAGTTCCAGCGTTACGAGCGCGTGGCCGATGACCTGGGCATTCCCCATGACCTGATGCTGGAAAAACTGGTGTTCACCGGTGCCAAGCTGGGCGACCACATGACGATCGGCATGCAGCCGGCAGATGCCAAGACCTGGTTCGGCGCCGCACCGCCAGATCTGACCCTGGTCGCCCGCGTACGTGGCACCGACTGGCTCTACGGTTACCTGCGTTCGTTCTATGAGGATCCTGCGCGTCCTTGGGGCGTGAACAACAAGGTCTTCCCGAACGTGGGCATGCCAAACGTCCTGGCCAGCCTGCAGGGGCGCCAGGTGGTAGGCTGCAAGCAGGTCCAGGTGGTCGAGCACGGTAAGAAACAATATGACCCGTTGACCGGCACCGCATTGACTCACGAAGCCTGCGACCAGTTGACCATTGTGCCGAATACCGGCAGCCTGACTCCGGAGCAGTTCGATGAGAAGGTCAAGAACCTGGTGACCTTCCTGGCCTACTCGGCCAACCCGGTGAAGCTGGAGCATCAGCGCATCGGTACCTATGTATTGCTGTACCTGGCGTTCTTCTTCGTATTCGCTTACCTGCTCAAGCGTGAATACTGGAAAGACGTTCATTGATAAAGCTGTAAGCCATTGCTGTTAATCGTGCGCGCCCAAGGGCGTCTCTGAAAGTGTAACGTCGGCCAGGCGTTACGAGAGACGCCCTCTGGGCGCGCTCGTTTTTCCGTTTTTCGATAATTTCAACAAGCGAGGAGGATCGCCATGGGCGTGACCAATCGGTTGGCCTGTTACTCCGACCCCGCCGACCACTATTCCCACCGGGTACGTATCGTACTGGCAGAGAAGGGTGTCAGCGCCGAGATCATTTACGTCGAAGCCGGCCGTCAGCCGCCCAAGTTGATCGAGGTGAACCCTTACGGCAGTCTGCCCACATTGGTCGACCGCGACCTGGCCTTGTGGGAATCGACCGTGGTGATGGAATACCTGGATGAGCGTTATCCGCATCCGCCCTTGCTGCCGGTGTACCCTGTCGCACGCGCCAACAGTCGTCTGCTGATGCACCGCATCCAGCGCGACTGGTGTGGGTTGGTGGACCTGATCCTGGATCCGCGGACCAAGGAACCGGCGCGCGTGGTGGCGCGCAAAGAGCTGCGCGAAAGCCTGACGGGCGTGTCGCCGCTGTTCATCGACAAGCCGTTTTTCCTGAGTGAGGAACAAAGTCTGGTGGATTGCTGCCTATTGCCCATACTCTGGCGTTTGCCGATTCTGGGTATCGAACTGCCGCGGCCTGCCAAGCCGCTGCTTGATTATATGGAGCGCCAATTTGCGCGTGAGGCTTTCCAGGCGAGTCTGTCTGGTGTCGAACGCGACATGCGCTGAGGCTTAAGGAGCCGCTATGAACTCCAGTCGACCTTATCTGGTCCGCGCGCTCTACGAGTGGATTGTGGACAACGATTGCACCCCGCACATGCTGGTCAACGCCGAGTATCCTTCGGTGCAGGTGCCGCAGGGCTTTGCCAATGACGGGCAAATCGTCCTGAACGTATCGCCGGCTGCCGTGCGTCATTTGCACATGGACAACGATGCCGTCAGCTTCGAGGGCCGCTTCGGTGGTGTGCCGCACACGCTGTATGTGCCTATTGCTTCGATCCTGGGGATTTATGCTCGGGAGAATGGCCAGGGTATGGTGTTTGAGTTGGAAACGCCGATGGATGGTGAGGATGAGTACGAGGTGGATGATGACCTGCCGCCGCCGGATGATGAGCCGCCGCGGCCTAGTGGGCGGCCTAGTCTTAAGGTGGTGAAGTAAGGATTGGTGTACATATCCGTTTCTTTGGTAATGGCTGCTTAGGGTTCCGCCCTTACGGCGGGTCACTTTTGGAAGAGCGCCAAAAGTAACCAAAAGCGCTTTGCCCCACCACTGGGCACCTCGCTTACGCTCGGTGTTCCCTCACTCCGGCATTGCTCCGTGGGCCCGCCGCGAAGGGCCATCCATGGCCCAGCGCGGCTATCCCGGCATCCATGCCGGGATGCCCACTACGCAATGCCTGCGTTCGGCCCTTGTGGTTGATGGGGCGCCTAAGATCAAAAGCCAGAGCAAAAGCCAGAGCAAAAGCGAGGCGGCCTAACGGCCGACCTATCTCCTGCGGTTGTACCCCCGCTCCAAATTGTGGGAGCGAGCCTGCTCGCGAGGCGGCCTAAGAGCTGACCTATCTCCTGCGGTTGTACCCTGCCCCAAACTGTGGGAGCGAGCTTGCTCGCGATGGCGGCCTAACAGCCAGCCTATCTCTCAATGAGTATCCCCAGTGAAGCGAATGCCATGGCCGAGCACAGCCCTGGATTGCAACACCCAGCCCCTGTGGCGAGGGAGCTTGCTCCCGCTGGGCGGCGAAGCCGCCCCAAAACCAGCGACACATTCCCCCAGGTACACCACCTGAACCCGCCCCACGACGGCTACGCCGCCGAGCGGGAGCAAGCTCCCTCGCCACAGAGGGTAGTCCTGTGCCCTCAGATAAATGTTCAACCCGGCCATTTTGTCCCTGCAACCCCACATATCCTTGCGCCTTTGCCTACAACTACGCCCGAATCCGCCCGCTTGTGCGCCTTGTCCCTGGGTTTTATTGTCTTGCCTGCCACTGCTCATCAGTGGTCGGGTTTAGTAGCCCGGTTAGTCATCTTCGGTTGCATGAGTGTCATCCAGTCAGGCCTTCGCCTGCACTTGATGGTGGCTGTGCGCATGGCGCTTTCGGGCGCGCCGGGTTTGGTGACTTCACCGGTCTACTAACTTGCGCACCGCTGTCTCCTTTCGTTTAGTAGCGAGACGGTTGCGGCCCTACTGAAGGAAGTCCCAAATGTTCAAAATAACTCCAAACCCTCCAGAAAAAGGCTCCACCGCCCAATCCGCATAATCCAAAGCCAAGCAGCAAGACGAAGCCACGAAACGCGTGCTGGATCACTACTTGCTGCCGAAGCCGGATAAATCCCAAGACGCGCCAAAACCGGGCCAGGTATTCACCGTCGTGAAAGGCCTCGATAACGAATGCCTGCTCGCCAACCTCAGCGAAACCCTGGCCTCGGCAGACACCATGGTCTACGAACTCGCATTCGACCTGGAAGGCTCACGGCGTAGCCTGGCACTGGGCATTTAGCAGTTGATCGAACTGAGTTCATTACTGGCGAACCAGGTGCTGGATAACGTCGACCCGCGATAGCCTTGCACTAAGCACCCTGCCTCTGTGGGAGCGAGCCTGTTCGCGATGGCGTCAGGTCAGCAGCATTGATGTTGACTGACACACCTTCATCGCGAGCAGGCTGGCTCCCACAGTTGGATCGGGTACAACCGGAAGAGATAGGTCGGCTGTCAGGCCGCCTTCGCGGGCAAGCCCGCTCCCACAGGTGAATCCAAATACGGCGGGGAGAAACAGGTCGGCTTTAAAACCGCTTTGCTTTGCTTTGCTCTGGCTTTTGATCTT
>NZ_JBKGGU010000007.1:0-265625 GCF_052042015.1 Pseudomonas sp. SMV71
CCGCTGCTGTCAACACCTCTTTTTTCACCGCTTTCGACCGAGAAGATCGAACCGTCAATGGACACTACTACAACTGCCCTGTCGACTCCTTCCAGGCTTCGATGAACTGAAGCAGCCCGCGATCGAAAACCAACTAACTCATTGAATCTCAAGGAGTTTTCCGTTTCGACTGCGCCGGAAGTGGGGCGAATTATAGACATCTGAAATCTGCCGTCAACCCTTAATTTTGTTTTTCTATCAGATGGCGAGTAGGGCTTGAATTCCTGCCGTCATATAGACGGAAGCGCTGCATATGAGCAATATACTGCTCAACTCAATCTGCATTTCTGGACGACTCCGCGTAATGAATTCCCCACATCGCAGCCTGGCCTCCTCGTTGTACCCGGTTGCCCTGCTAATAATAGCCATGGCCTCCATCCAGTCAGGCGCGTCCCTCGCGAAAAGCATGTTTCCTGTTGTAGGGCCGCAAGGCACCACAACGTTACGGCTGATCTTCGCCAGCATCATCATGCTCTTACTGCTGCGCCCCTGGCGTGCCAGGCTGACAGCCCAGTCCCTGCGCACCGTAATCGTCTACGGAATGGCATTAGGGGGCATGAACTTTCTGTTCTACATGTCACTGCGCACCATTCCGCTGGGGATCGCGGTGGCGCTCGAATTCACAGGTCCCCTGGCGGTCGCCATTTATGCTTCGCGCAGGGCGATCGACTTCCTGTGGATTGCCCTGGCCGTGATTGGCCTGATTCTGTTGATTCCTACCGGCGCCACCAGTGCCGGCCTCGACCTGGCCGGTGCAGGTTATGCGCTGGGCGCCGGAGCCTGCTGGGCGCTATACATCCTGTTTGGGCAGAAGGCCGGTGCGGACAATGGGGTACAAACCGCCGCCCTGGGGGTCATGATCGCCGCCCTGTTCATCGCCCCCATCGGAATCATCCACGCGGGATCTGCGCTGCTCACACCCAGCCTGATCCCTGTTGCGATTGGCGTCGCCATCCTGTCTACCGCCCTGCCCTATACCCTGGAAATGATTGCCCTGACCCGGATGCCAGCCCGTACCTTCGGAACCCTGATGAGTATCGAACCTGCCATCGGTGCACTGTCCGGCCTGGTGTTTCTTCAGGAGTGCCTGTCATTCGCCCAATGGTCCGCCATTTTCTGCATTATCCTGGCATCGGTAGGCGCAACGCTGACCATGGGCAACGCTGTGAAGCCCGCCGTCGCGGCAGATTGAAGCAGGATTTAACGAAGGTCTGGTAATTGCCACGCATTTAGGCCATGTTTAGGTCGGTAACCCAATGGCAGACATGGATTTTTCATACAGGACGTCATGAACGCTTCAAGCAAGAGCGAGCACAATCGTACGTGGACGTAAGATCCACGACGGTTATAAGGATGGGAATGAAACGAATTTTGATACTGATCGCCGTACTTGCTGTTGCAGGCTGCGCGGCAACATCGAAAACCGAAGTCAAACGCGGTAAAAAAGGTCTTCACATCAACTGCTCAGGCCTGTCCTCATCCTGGGACCAGTGCGCCGCCAGCGCCGCCAACTCATGCGCCCCCAAGGGCTACAAAGTCGTCGCCAAATCCGGTGATGCCGTCGAGGAGCCCGGGGATTATCCCTTTGGGCTCAACCCAGCCGGCTATACCAGCCGCAGCATGATTGTCATCTGCAAATAGGGCACGTTTGGTCGGACGGCTGCTCAACAATTCGGCGACGGATCTCGTCTTGGTTGGATTTGAGCACGTCACGCTGGGTCCCCAGTACAGGCAATGCGCATCGTGCTTCAGGTTGCTCGACGTGACTCATGCACAGGCACTGACTCACACAGCGCGCGGTGTACGGCGCGCCGAGCACGTTCGTTGGTGACTGTATTTCGGCCAGACCGGCTGGACTTCGTCCGTGACGCCCTGGCCTGTCCCATGGTCAAATGGCTGCGGTCCGCTGGTTCAGCCATTGCAGGGCGGCGCCATCCAACAACGGGCTCAATCGACGTTGAACCTCGGCGTGGTAGGCATTGAACCAGTCCTTTTCGTCCTGGGTCAGCAGCGAGGGTTCAAGGCAGCGGGTATCGATCGGGCATAAGGTCAGGGTTTCGAACTCCAGGAACTCGCCGAACTCGCTGCTTCCCGCCTCACGATTCAACACCAGGTTCTCGATCCGCACGCCCCAGCGGCCGGGACGATAGGTGCCCGGCTCGATGGAGGTGATCATGCCCGCTTGCATTGCCGTCTGCGGCGCAGCGACGGCCTGATAGGCAATCACCTGCGGACCTTCGTGGACGTTGAGGAAATACCCTACGCCATGGCCGGTGCCATGCCCGTAATCCACTTGCTCGGCCCAGATCGGTGCGCGAGCGATGGCATCGAGCAATGGCGAGAGGATTCCCCGAGGGAATCGGGCCCGAGACAACGCAATCACCCCTTTGAGCACGCGAGTGCAATCACGCTTCTGCTCGGCGGTAGGTGTTCCCACCGGCACCATCCGGGTGATGTCCGTGGTGCCGCCGAGGTATTGGCCACCGGAATCGATCAATAACAAACCATCGCCTTCGATGACCGCATGGGCCTCTTCGGTGGCATGGTAATGCGGCATCGCGCCGTTGGCATTGAATGCGGCGATGGTATTGAAGCTCAGGGACACAAAATCAGGTCGACGCATGCGGGCCGCGGTCAGGTGCTCATCGATGGTCAGCTCGGTGATGCGCTCGCGGCCCCAGGCGCTTTCCAGCCAGGCGAAAAATTCACAAAGCGCGGCGCCGTCCTGCTCCATGGCGCGACGGATATGCTCGGCGTCGGCCAGGCTTTTGCGCGACTTGGCCAGCGTCGTCGGGTTGAGCCCTTCCACCAATTTCACGCCACTGTCCAGGTTATCCAGCAAACCCACCGTGACCCGGGCCGGATCCACCAACAAACTTGCACCGCCCGGCACTTCGCGTAAAGCCGCGGCCGCTTCGTTGTAGTCACGCAGGGTCACACCGTCCTGTTGGAGGACGCCACGCAGCGCAGCGTCAACCTTGCCCAGGGCCACGAACAACGTCGCCTGCTGTTGATTGATCAAGGCAAAGGAGACAAATACCGGGTTGAACGAAACGTCCGCGCCGCGCAAGTTGAACAGCCAGGCGATGTCATCCAGCGTGGCGATGAAATGACAATCGGCGCCGCGCTCCTTGAGAACTTCGCGCAATTTGGCGAGCTTTTCGGTCCGGTTGACGGTGGCTTGGGGCGCCTGGTGCGCATAGACCGGCTGATCTGGCAGGCTCGGGCGGTCGGTCCAGACTTCCTGGAGCAGATCGATATCGGTACGCAACCGTGCGCCCCGCTCTTGCAGTTTGCCGCGCAGCGTTCGGGCAGATGCCACCGCCATGACCGCACCGTCGACCGCGACCACGCCCTCCTCAGGGGTTTGTTCAGCAAGCCAGTCCAGTGGGCCGGGCTGGCCTGGAATGAGCTTGACCAACTCGATACCGCTGCCCTCCAACTCCTTGGTGGCCTGTTCCCAGTAGCGGCTGTCGGCCCAGACACCGGCAAAGTCGCCAGTCACGATCAACGTCCCCACCGAACCATGGAAACCCGACAGCCATTGCCGGCCCTGCCAATACCCCGGTAGGTATTCCGACAGGTGCGGGTCGGCTGACGGCACCAGCAGCGCATGGATACCCTCGCGACTCATCAGTTGACGGATACGGGCCAGGCGTTGGGGAACCAGTCCATGGGTCAAAGGCTCGGTGCTCATCATTTCTCCTGCTGATTATTTTGTTGTATGCCGAGAACACTCGGCCTAAGAGGTAGTCGCCCAAAACGCCGGCGCGGTAATACACGCCGCCTTGATCAAGCGCACCGCCTCATCGATATCCTGTTCGGTCGTGAAGCGGCCCAAACTCAAACGAATGGTCCGCCCCGCCGCTCGTGCGTCGAGCCCGAGGGCCAGTAATACATGCGACGGGGTGTTGTGCGCCGAATTGCAAGCCGAAGTCGCGGAAAATGCAATCGAAGCGCCCAATGCCGCCGGGTTGAACTCACCGTCGTGAAACGTGAGGCTCAAGGTATGAGGAATCCGTCGCGTCGCACAACCATTTATACGCACCCCAGGCAGTGCCAGCAGTGGCTCCAGCAAACGATTGCGCAACCGGGCGATTTTAGCGAGTTCATCATCGAAGGCCTGGGCGGCGAGTTCGAAGGCGGCGCCCATGGCCGCGATCTGGTGGGTTGCCAGGGTTCCGGAGCGCAAGCCGCCTTCATGACCGCCGCCATGAATCTGCGCCGACAGCCGTGGCCGGGCTCGCTCGCCAACGTAAAGCGCTCCGATCCCCTTGGGGCCGTAGATCTTGTGGGCGGAAAAAGACATCAGGTCTACCGGCCATCGGGCCAGGTCGATCTTCACCTTTCCAGCGCCTTGGGCGGCATCCACATGGAACAGCGCACCGTGCCGGCGAACGATTTCACCGATGGCGGGCACATCATTGACAGTGCCCAATTCGTTGTTCACCAACATCAGCGACACCAGGATTGTATCCTCACGCAGGGCCTCGCGAACCGCTTGTGGACTGATCAGGCCTTGGTCATCCGGCGCCAGCCAGGTCACCGCAACGCCACTTTCCTCAAGCTGACGGGCCGTATCGAGAATCGCCTTGTGTTCGATCAGGCTGGTAATGACATGCCCACCGGAGCCATTGCGCGCCTGGGCCACGCCTTTGAGGGCCAGGTTATTGGACTCGGTGGCGCCGGAGGTCCAGACAATTTCCCCTGCCTGAGCGCCGACCAATTGCGCCACCTGCTGGCGAGCGCGCTCCACCGAGCGTCGCGCCTCCTGGCCAAAGGCATGGGAGCTGGACGCCGGGTTGCCGAAATTGCCGTCAAAGCCCAGACACTCGACCATGACCTGAATGACCCGCTCATCCACCGGCGTGGTGGCGGCGTAGTCGAAATATAAAGGACGTTTATTCATGGGATACTCGCAGAGCCTGCTCCGGGACCAGGTGCCCTCGTTGAGTTCGAGACTGGCATGACCTGATCGAAGACCTTAAAGAAGTCGAACTTCGTTTAAAAGTGCGTAGGAACGCTCCTGAACAGCGAGCTTAGCAGGCATCGCGTCGAAGCTCAGCCCTCACTTGATGCTTTCGAGCAACAACGGGTACAACGAGGCGACCAGCAACAACGCCATGCCCCAGTTGAACAACCGCAACCAGCGACGATCACGCAACAGGTTGCGCAACAGCGTGCCGCAGACGACCCACAGGCTGACACTTGGCAGGTTGATCAGCGCAAACACTGCCGCGATCACCACTACATTCACGAAATAACCCTGGAGCGGCGTGTAAGTGCTGATGGCACCAATAGCCATGATCCACGCCTTGGGATTGACCCACTGGAACGCCGCCGCGCCCCAATAGCTGATCGGCGTATGGTCCTCGGGCTGGCTATCACCGACCGGGCCGGAGTGGGCGATTTTCCACGCCAGGTACAGCAAGTACGCAGCGCCGATATAGCGCAGCGCAGTGTAGAGAAACGGGTAGGTCTGGAAGACCGCGCCCAGGCCAAGACCCACCGCCAGCACCAGGGAAAAGAAGCCGCAGGTAATGCCCAGCATATGCGGGATGGTGCGGTTGAAACCGAAATTCACCCCCGAGGCCAGCAACATGGTGTTGTTCGGGCCAGGCGTAATCGATGTCACCAGGGCAAACAGGGCAAAGCCCAGCAAAAGGTCGAGCGAGAGGTTCATGACGGGTAATCCATCGAGGCGGTCGGTCAAGTCACGACCCTACCCGACGTCCCGGCGCAAACCCATGGACAGTTAGGCAAAACTTCGAGCGGTACAGTCCTCAGCTCGAACGGCCGGGTTGTGGTACGACCTGTTCGGCGCTCATTTGGCCACGATCGTCGAAACCGACGTTCTTCTCGGCAGTCCCGAGCAATTCGACTTTCTTCGCGTGGTACTCATCAAAGGACAAGCCGCGACGATTCAAGGCTTCGAGGGCCAGCTCGCGGGCTTCGTCGGCAGTGTAGGGGCGCAGCTCGGGAGAAGAGCTGGCGCAGCCGCTCAATACGGTGGCGGTCAACAGCAGTAAAACAGCGAAGATACGGTTCATGGCGAGTGTCCTTGTCCTGAAGTGGGGCGATGAACAAAGGCTACCCGCCGGCACGGCACGGCAGAAATCAACCCTCTCGATAGTGGGTATTGGCGACTTGTATCAGCCGTTGCGCTTAATAGACCAACTGGCAGTGCAACGCGTCGTCCGGGCTGCGCTCGATGTTGCGCAGCACCTGGAACGAACCAAACGTCACGGCTTTGGCCCGGTGGACCTGAAGCAACCGCCAGAAATCCTGCTGGCCGTTTTCAAAGCTGCGCAAAGCCGCTTCGCCCGACTCGCGGGTGTGCCATTGCAAGTAATTGAGCACCCGCCGTCCGTCTTCGCTGACCTGGATACTGGCGCTCAGGAAGCCCCGATGATCCCGGGCAAGGCGTTCATTCTGCTCCGACAGGTCCGTGACCAATGCCTGTTGCCATTGAGGCTCGATGTCGAACTCCATCAATTGGGTGAAGCTGCGATTGTTCCTTGACGATTGCATGAAGAATCCCCGATGCCAGTAAGACGGATCTTGCGATCCGAAAGCGTGCAGGGTAAAACCTCTAGTTAAGTCAAGGTCAAGCGGTGAATGCAGCGATGGCACAGATAGATGTCCACAAGGAGCTTACCGTTGGCCAAGTGGCCGCCCGCAGCGGCGTGGCGGTCACGGCGTTGCACTTCTACGAATCCAAGGGACTGATCCAGAGCACGCGCAACCAGGGCAACCAACGGCGTTATCCCCGGGGTGTATTGCGCCGGGTGGCACTGATCAAGGTCGCCCAACGCCTGGGCATTCCCTTGGCGGAAATCGGCGAGGCACTCAGAACCCTGCCGGACAACCGCGCTCCAACGGCCGCCGACTGGGCGAGCTTGTCGACGCAATGGAGCCGGGAGCTGGACGAACGCATCAATCGGTTAATGGCCCTGCGCGATCGACTCAACGGTTGCATCGGCTGCGGTTGCCTATCGATGCAAGCCTGTCCGCTGCGCAATCAGGGCGATGTGCTGGGCGAACGCGGACCTGGGGCTCACCTGTTGGACGAGCCTTAGGACGTTCGTCGGCGCGCGGACCGATACAGGGCACCTGACCTATAGTGGAGGACGCAAATGGACGAAGACACTCTTCGCCTCCCATAACAACAAGGAGAAACGTCATGGGCGTCAAAGCCATTCCCGAAGGTTTCCACAACATCACACCCTACCTGGGCATTCAGAAAGCTGCCGAAGCCATCGACTTCTACAAAAAAGCCTTCAATGCCACCGAGGTCATGCGCCTGGCCATGCCCGACGGCGGCGTCGGTCATGCTGAACTGCGGATCAACGGTTTCCCGATCATGCTCGGCACGCCGTGCGATCAAGGCCCATTGAGCAACCCGGACACGTCGCCATCGGTGGGCCTGCATCTATATGTCGAAGACGTGGACAGCACCTATGCCCAGGCGATTGCGGCCGGCGGCACGGTCATTTCCGAGGTCAAGGACCAGTTTTATGGCGACCGGACCGGCACTTTGAAAGATCCGTATGGGCACGTGTGGTTCCTGGCCACACACAAGGAAGACCTGACTCAGGAACAGATCGAGCAGCGGGCCAGGGAAATGTTTCAACAGGGCTAACCGGCCCATGAAACCATCGTGGCGAGGCAGCTTGCTCCCGCTGGGCTGCGGAGCAGCCCCAACGGCTTCCATCGCCTGGGTTCGAAATCCAGGGCCGCTACGCGCCTTAGCGGGAGCATGCTCCCTCGCCACAAAAGAAATGGGTAAACGCGAAACATTTTCTTTCATCTTTCCCTTCGGGATTTTCACCTCTCGTTCGTCTTAATTAGATGCAGCAGGCCACGTCGGCAAAAGCCACGGCCTGTCTTTCCAGGGTTCACGGTATTGCGAAGCCCGTAATACAGGCCCCTTCATCGAATCAAGACGTTCAATCATGTCGAAGAAGTCCCGCTCCAAACTCTGGTTCCTGGTCCATAGCTGGCTGGCGTTACCCATCTGGTTCTTCGTGCTCATCGTGTGCGTCACCGGCACCCTGGCGGTCGTCAGCCAGGAGATCGTCTGGCTGGCCAACCCGGAAATGCGCGCCAGCAAGCCGTCGGACGACGCGCCGCTGCTCAGCTACGACCAGGTCATTGCCGCAATCAGGCAAGCCCAGCCGCAAATCCAGGTGCAAAGCGTTGTCCGTCCGGACGAGTCGCACTTTGCCCTGGAGGTCGGCGTGACCTACCCCGACGGCCGCCCCGACACGGTCTACGTCAATCCCTACAGCGGCGTCATCCAGGGCTCGGCGCCGACCTTCAACTTCCAGGCCTTCACCCGGGCCCTGCATGGCTGGTGGTTGGTGCCGTTCACCAATGGCTACAGCTGGGGCTGGTACCTGGTGTCATTCCTCGGACTGCCCCTACTGGCATCACTGATCACCGGGCTGGTGGTCTACAAGCGTTTCTGGAAAGGCTTCCTGCGCCCTACCCTGCGGATTCGCCACGGTGCGCGGATATTCTGGGGCGATTTTCATCGGCTCAGCGGCATCTGGTCGATCTGGTTCATCGCGGTCATTTCCATCACCGGCACCTGGTTCCTGATCCAGGCCTTGCTGGCCGATAACCAGATTTCCATCTCCAGCGAGCCAGTCATTCCAGTGGTTGCCCGCGAGAGCGTTCCCGTGTCGGCCGATGGCACTGCGCCGCCCACCCTGAACCTGGATCGGGCCATCGATATCGCCCAGCAACGTATCCCGGGGTTGGAGGCGAGCTTCGTCAGCCTGCCCGGCAATGCCTACAGCCATCTGCAAATCGGCGGGCGCGGTTGGTATCCGCTGATGTTCCAGACCGCCACCATCAATCCCTACAACGGTGACGTGGCCGCTTCACGGCTACTGTCGGACCGCACGGCACTGGAGTTCGTCACCGAATCCATGCGCCCGCTGCACACCGGGGATCTCGGCGGCTTGTGGATCAAACTCATCTGGTTTTTCTTTGGTTTGCTGCTGAGCATGATGGTCCTCAGCGGCTTGCTGATCTGGACCAAGCGCACGGCGTTGGCCACCGCCAATGCCTTCAAGCGCAGCCAGAAACCCGTCCGTGAAACCCGGATTGCCCGGCCACTGCAGCCGTCCATCCAGCGCGAATCATCGGAGGGCAGCCTGTGAACGCGTCCAACACCGCCTCGTCACCATCCCGCCTGGGCCAGTTCTGGCACAAATGGCGCTTTCACCTCAACGTGCTGCTGTTGCTGATCCCCCTGGGCTTCATGCCCAAGTATTTCTCCGAAGCAGCGTTGTTTCGCGGCGACGCCGGGCTCGGGGAGCGCCAGATCGGCGAGGTCCAGGTGGGGCCATGGAGCCTGCGCCTGGCCGAGTTTCGCAACGAAGCCCCGCGCCAGCAGGGCCCGGCCGGGTATATGAAGCACTTCAACGCCGCCCTTTGCCAACGCTGCATCGGTGAGGTCAAAGCCACCTACCTGCGCATCGGCAAGCCCCGCAGCCTGCGGGCCGCCGGGGTGATTTTCTTCGGCTCGCCCTATCGCATGGGCGCGTTGCTGCCTGTCCCACAAAAGACCCCATCCGACGCCGAGCTGTGGATAACCCTTGAGGGCTGGGACGGCTCGATGCACCAGGCTTCCATTCCCCTCAGTCAAGCCTCGCCGGCCACCGTCGACTGGCTGAATAACCAAGGACCTCGACCATGATCTCCCGCGCCTTCTTCAATAGCGTGGCGCTGCTGCTCTGCGCCGGTCTCAGCACAAGCGCCCTGGCGCACAACCCGATGTGTCAATGCAAGGCCATCGATGCCGAGCAGATCCAATGCACCGGAGGATTTTCCGACGGCAGCGGCGCGCCCGGCGTGACCCTGGACGTGATCGGCTACGACGAAACCATCCTGGTGCCCGGCAAGCTCGGCGCCGACTCGACGCTGACCTTCAAGAAGCCCAACGCCGAATTCTACGTACTCTTCGACGCCGGCCCCGGCCACGTGGTGGAAATCGACCAAGCCGACATCGAGGCCCCATGAACAGCCCCACCACCCAAGTCATCCGGCCCGCCGGTGCCGGTCATGAAACCCTTTATGTACTGCTGCTGTGCCTGGTCATCGTGCTGGTCTGCGGCACAGTGGTGGCCTGGCATGGCAAAGCCGAAGACACCGCTCACCTGGCCTCGAACCAACTCGACGCACGTCGCGATCTGGGCGCCGCCGAACAAGGTATCTATGCGGACCTGCGGGTGACCCTGGATGAAATCCACCTGCTGCGCCAAGAGCAACAGGTCCTGCCCACCCCGCAAACGCTGGCTGACGAAGGCTTTGCCCCATTCGCGCAGGATGCCAGCGCCACCAGCCGCGGCGGACACAGCTGGCAGTTGCTTCAGGAAAAAGCCTACTTCGGAATCAGTGCAGAGCCGTCCATCGCCGGTTCGTTTCTGATGCGTGTCAGCGAAGCGTCCGACGCAGCACCGGACATCTGGCTCAACCGCGGCACCGCCGTTGCCGTCCCCAACGCACTGGACGCCGCCGCGTTGTCCGCCGCCGGCTGGCAGCAGATCGTCGCGCAGTTCGATGCGGGCGTCACCCGCCAGCACCGCCACTGAACCCACGCTTTATTCAAGAGAAGCTCCTGCGCCCATGTCTATTGCACCTCAACGCCGCCCTCTACTGCACCTGCTGCTGGTCAGCCTCCTGGCCTGCCTGTTCACCACCCAGGCCAGCGCCGAAACCGCCAAGCGCCTGCGCATCGGCATCACCCTGCATCCGTATTACAGCTACGTGGCGAACATCGTCGGCGACAAGGCCGAGGTGGTGCCGCTGATCCCGGCCGGTTTCAATCCCCATGCCTACGAACCCCGGGCCGAAGACATCAAGCGCATCGGCGGGTTGGACGTGATCGTGCTCAACGGCGTGGGTCATGACGACTTTGCCGACCGCATGATCGCCGCCAGCGAAACCCCAAATGTAAAAGTCATCGAAGCCAACGAGAACGTCCCCTTGCTGGCCGCCACCGGCACCGCCGCTCGCGGCGCGGGCAAGGTGGTGAATCCGCACACGTTCCTGTCCATCAGTGCCTCCATCGCCCAGGTCAACAACATCGCTCGCGAGCTGGGCAAGCTCGACCCGGATAACGCCAAGGCCTACACCCAGAACGCCCGTGCCTACGGCAAGCGCCTGCGGCAGATGCGCGCCGCCGCCCTGGCGAAACTGACCCAGGCGCCCAATGCCGAGCTGCGGGTCGCCACGGTGCATGCCGCCTACGACTATCTATTGCGCGAGTTCGGCCTGGAGGTCACCGCCGTGGTGGAACCGGCCCACGGCATCGAACCGAGCCCCAGTCAGTTGAAGAAAACCATCGACCAACTGCGGGAGCTGGACATGAAAGTGATCTTCTCGGAGATGGATTTTCCGTCCACCTACGTCGACACGATCCAGCGTGAGTCGGGGGTGAAGCTCTACCCGCTGTCACACATTTCCTACGGCGACTACAGCGCCGAAAAGTACGAAAAGGAAATGACCGGCAACCTCGACACCGTGGTCCGGGCGATCCAGGAGTCCGGCGCATGACCGTCCAGCAAACCCTCACCCGGCAGGCCACCGGTCCTTCGATCGAGTTTGCCGGCGTCAACCTGACCCTGGGCCGCACCACCATTCTCGACAACGTAACGTTCCAGGTGGAACCCGGAAGCGTCCACGCACTGGTGGGCCCCAACGGCGGTGGCAAGAGTTCGCTGATCAAGACCTTGCTCGGGCAGACGCCGCACCAGGGGCGATTGAGCCTGCAATGGCCGGGCGAGCCCGGTGTGGTCGGTTACGTGCCCCAGGCGCTGGAGTTCGACCGGGGCCTGCCCATGACCGTAGATGATTTCATGGGGGCGATGTGTCAGCGGCGGCCGGCGTTTCTTGGCCTTAGCAAGCAGTACGCGGGCGCCATCGGCGAGGCTTTGGAACGGGTCGGCATGCAGGACAAACGCAAGCGGCGCATGGGTGCTCTGTCGGGCGGTGAGCGCCAACGGGTGCTGCTGGCCCAAGGCTTGATTCCGTCCCCCCGATTGCTGGTGCTGGACGAACCGATGTCGGCGCTGGACGAGGCCGGCATCCAGGTGTTCGGGCGCCTGCTGCAGGACTGGCGCCACGCCGGAATCACCGTGCTGTGGATCGAACATGACCTGGAGGCCGTCGGACGCCTGGCGGATCGTGTCACCGGCCTGAACCGCCGGGTGCTGTTCGACGGCGCGCCGCGCCAGACGCTGACTCCGGAGCGCTTGCTGTCGTTGTTCTCTACCCATCCACGGACGAACGGGAGCGCAGCCTGATGAGCTATGAAACATTTCGCCTGATGATCCAGGGCTGGGCCTCGTCCGGTTATCTGCCCGAGGCGCTGGCCTACGGGTTCGTAGTCAACGCATTGCTGGCCGGACTGTTGATCGGCCCGGTACTGGGCGGCCTCGGCACGCTGGTGGTGGTCAAGCGGTTTGCGTTTTTTTCCGAGGCGGTGGGGCATGCGGCGCTGACCGGCGTGGCCATCGGCATCCTGCTCGGCGAACCCTATACCGGGCCGTACGGCAGCCTGTTCGGCTACTGCCTGCTGTTCGGCATCCTGCTCAATTACCTGCGCAACCGCACGGGCCTGGCACCGGACACGCTGATTGGTGTGTTTCTTTCGGTGTCCCTGGCTTTGGGCGCCAGCCTTTTGCTGATCCTGGCGGGCAAGATCAATGTGCACATCCTGGAAAACGTGCTGTTTGGCTCGGTGCTGACGGTCAACGGCGACGACCTGCTGGTGCTGGCGGTGGTCGGTTCGCTGGTGATGGCCCTGGCGTTGCCGCTGTACAACCGCATCATGCTCGCCAGCTTCAATCCGCAACTGGCGGCGGTGCGCGGGGTGGCGGTGAAAACCCTGGACTATCTGTTCGTGGTCCTGGTGACGTTGATCACCGTGGCGGCGGTGAAAGTCATCGGCGCAATCCTGGTGGGTGCGCTGCTGGTGATTCCGGCTGCGGCGGCGCGCCTGCTCAGCCAGTCATTGAAAGGTTTTTTCTGGTGTTCGGTATTGATCGCCACCGTGAGCACTTTGTGCGGAATTCTCGCGCCGATCGTGTTCGACCTGCCGATCCCGTCCGGTGCCGCAATCATTCTCGTGGCCGGTATCGCCTTTGCCCTCGCGGCCATCGCACGCGGGGTCGTACCCAGTCTCAAAGGGAATCTTGGATAAATGGTTTTTTCATTGCGACAACTGGCTTCGGTCGTGGCCCTGTGCGGCGTGCTGAGTAGCCCTTCGTTCGCCATCGATGGCAATCGCCCGGTGCGTCTACTGGCCTCGCTGTCGGTCACCTATGGCTTGAGTGAAATCCTGCTCAAGGACACCGACGTCAGCCTGGAACGGGCAGCACCGGCCAACCTGCCGGGCACCCGCCAGAGCGCTTATTTCAGCGGTCGCGGTGCGTCGGCCCTGGGCAAGCTGGCCGCCGAGGCCGACGCGGTGATTGGCCTGCGCTCGCTATGGCCGGATGATCCGCTGTACCCCATGGCCCGGCGCAGCAATATCCGCATTGTCGAAGTGGATGCCGCACGCCCGGTGGACGGCGCCCTGCCCGGCATCGCCCTGCAACCGGGCATGGCCGACGGCCTGGCGAGCCAGCCGTGGATGGCCAGCCATAACCTGGGGCGGATGGCGGATGTAATTGCGGCCGACCTGGTGCGCCTGGCCCCGTCCGCCAAGCCCAAGGTCGACGCCAACCTGGCGGCGCTCAAGCAACGCCTGCTCAAACTCAGCGCCGACAGCGAAAAGCAGCTCGCCACTGCCGACAACTTGAGCGTGGTCAGCCTGAGCGAACAGTTCGGCTACCTGATCAGCGGGCTCAACCTGGACGGCATCAGCACCGACGCCCGTCCCGACGCCGAGTGGACACCCGAAGCCCTCCAACAACTGACCGCCACCTTAAAAGATCACGACGTCGCGTTGGTGTTGCACCATCGCCAACCCTCGGACGCACTCAAAGCAGCAATCACCGAAAGCGGCAGCCGGTTGCTGATACTGAGCACCGATGCAGCCGATCCGGTGGCGGAATTGGAGAGCAATGTGAAACAGATCGTCACCGCACTGACCGCCGCCTGAAACACACCCTCCTGTGGGAGCGAGCCTGCTCGCGATGAGGCCTTACCAGTCGACACCTCATCGCGTGACCCTCCGCTATCGCGAGCAAGCTCGCTCCCACATTGGTTCTGTGGCGAACAGCAGTCCTGTGGCCACCTGCCGATCCCTGTGGGAGCGAGCTTGCTCGCGAAGAGGCCTGCCAGTCGACATCTCATTGCCTGAACCACCGCCATCGCGAGCAGGCTCGCTCCCACAGGTTTTGATTGTGGATGTTCAGGCGCTCAGTTCAGGACATCTCCAGGCACTCGCACAAACCCTTCCATCAACACCCGTGCGCTGCGGCTCATGATGGCTTTGTTCACGGTCCATTCGCCGTTGACCTGGCTGGCCTCGGCGCCGACGCGCAGGGTGCCGGACGGGTGGCCGAAGCGGACGGCGTTGCGCTCGGTGCCGCCAGCGGCCAGGTTCACCAGGGTGCCGGAAATCGCCGCCGCCGTACCGATGGCCACCGCGGCCGTGCCCATCATGGCGTGGTGCAGCTTGCCCATGGACAGCGCCCGCACCAGCAGGTCGACATCGCTCGCGGCTACCGCTTTGCCGCTGGACGAAACATAGTCCGTCGGCGGTGCGACAAACGCCACTTTCGGCGTGTGCTGGCGATGGGCGGCTTCGTCCAGGTGTTTGATCAAGCCCATGCGCAAGGCACCGTGGGCGCGGACGGTTTCGAACATTGCCAGCGCCTTGGGATCGCCGTTGATGGCGCCCTGCAACTCGGTGCCGGTGTAACCGATGTCCCTGGCATTGATGAAAATGGTCGGGATCCCGGCGTTGATCAGCGTCGCCTTCAGTGTGCCGACGCCGGGCACGTCCAGGTCGTCCACCAGATTGCCCGTGGGGAACATTGAACCGCCACCGCCCTCCTCGTCAGCCGCCGGATCCAGAAACTCCAGCTGCACTTCAGCCGCCGGAAAGGTCACGCCGTCGAGCTCGAAATCGCCGGTTTCCTGCACCGCCCCATCGGTGATCGGCACATGGGCGATGATGGTCTTGCCGATGTTGGCCTGCCAGATCCGCACCACGGCCACGCCGTTCTGCGGAATGCGACTGGCGTCGACCAAGCCGCTGCTGATGGCGAACGAACCCACCGCCGCCGACAGGTTGCCGCAGTTGCCGCTCCAGTCCACGAACGGCTTGTCGATGGACACCTGGCCGAACAGGTAGTCGACATCGTGGTCGGCCCGGGTGCTCTTGGACAGGATCACGGTCTTGCTGGTGCTGGACGTCGCGCCGCCCATGCCGTCGATCTGCTTCTCGTACGGATCGGGACTGCCGATCACCCGAAGCAGCAAGGCATCACGCGCCGGACCGGGCACGCGAGCCGCTTCGGGCAGGTCCTGCAGGCTGAAGAACACGCCTTTGCTGGTGCCGCCACGCATATAAGTGGCGGGAATTTTGATTTGAGGCGAGTGACCCATGGTGCTCTTGCTCCTTTGACGCAAAAGCAGGCGACCGAAGGATTCATGCATCCCTGGCAGCCTGATGGATTTAGACGGCAACCGCCGATTCGAGGAAGTCCTGGGCAAAGCGCTGCAACACACCACCCGCTTCGTAGATCGATACCTCTTCGGCGGTATCGAGGCGGCAGGTCACCGGCACTTCGACGCGCTCGCCATTCTTGCGGGTGATGACCAGGGTCAGCGTCGCACGCGGCGTACGCTCGCCGATCACGTCATAGACCTCACTGCCGTCGATGCCCAGGGTCTTGCGATTGGTACCGGGCAGGAATTCCAGCGGCAACACGCCCATGCCCACCAGGTTGGTGCGGTGAATACGCTCGAAACCTTCGGCGGCAATCGCTTCGACACCGGCCAGGCGCACGCCCTTGGCCGCCCAGTCGCGGGACGAACCCTGGCCATAGTCGGCACCGGCGATAATGATCAACGGCTGCTTGCGCTCCATGTAGGTTTCGATGGCTTCCCACATACGCATCACCTTACCTTCCGGCTCGACCCGCGCCAGCGAACCCTGCTTGACCTTGCCGTTCTCCTGGACCATTTCGTTGAACAGTTTCGGGTTGGCGAAAGTGGCACGCTGAGCGGTCAGGTGATCGCCCCGGTGGGTGGCGTAGGAGTTGAAGTCCTCTTCCGGCAGGCCCATTTTCGCCAGGTATTCGCCGGCGGCGCTGTCGAGCATGATGGCGTTGGAAGGCGACAGGTGATCGGTGGTGATGTTGTCCGGCAGCACCGCCAGCGGACGCATGCCCTTGAGCGGCCGCGCACCGGCCAACGCGCCTTCCCAATACGGCGGGCGACGGATGTAGGTGCTTTGTGGGCGCCAGTCGTACAGCGGTGTGACTTTCGGTCCGGTGTCTTCCTGAATGGCGAACATCGGAATGTACACCTGGCGGAACTGCTCTGGTTTCACCGAAGCCTTGACCACGGCTTCGATTTCTTCGTCGCTCGGCCAGATGTCCTTGAGGCGGATTTCCCGACCGTCCACCACGCCCAACACATCTTTCTCGATGTCGAAGCGGATGGTCCCGGCGATGGCGTAGGCCACCACCAATGGCGGCGAGGCCAAAAATGCCTGCTTGGCGTACGGATGGATACGCCCGTCGAAGTTGCGGTTACCCGACAACACGGCGGTGGCGTACAGGTCGCGGTCGATGATTTCCTGCTGGATCACCGGGTCCAGCGCGCCGGACATGCCGTTGCAGGTGGTGCAGGCAAACGCCACCACGCCAAAGCCCAGTTTCTCCAGCTCCGGCGTCAAGCCGGCTTCGTCCAGGTACAGCGCCACGGTTTTGGAACCCGGCGCCAGCGACGACTTGACCCACGGCTTGCGGGCCAGGCCCAGGCGATTGGCGTTTCGCGCCAAGAGGCCTGCGGCGATCACGTTGCGCGGGTTGCTGGTATTGGTGCAACTGGTAATGGCGGCGATGATCACGGCGCCGTCGGGCATTTGCCCCGGCACATCGTCCCACTGACCGGAGATCCCCTTGGCGGCCAGATCCGAAACTGCAACGCGGGCGTGCGGGTTGCTCGGCCCCGCCATGTTGCGCACCACCGAGGACAGTTCGAACGTCAGGCCACGCTCATATTGGGCCCCTTGCAGACTGTCAGCCCACAGGCCCACCTGCCTGGCGTAGGTTTCCACCAACTGCACCTGGGCGTCTTCACGGCCGGTGAGCTTCAGGTAGTCGATGGTCTGCTGGTCGATATGGAACATCGCTGCGGTGGCGCCGTATTCCGGGGCCATGTTGGAGATGGTCGCGCGGTCGCCCAGGGTCAGGGCGCGGGCGCCTTCGCCGAAGAACTCCAGCCAGGCACCGACGACTTTTTGCTTGCGCAGGAACTCGGTCAGCGCCAGCACCATGTCGGTGGCGGTGATGCCCGGTTGCAGCTTGCCGGTCAGTTCGACGCCGATGATTTCCGGCAGGCGCATCCACGAGGCGCGGCCGAGCATGACGCTTTCGGCTTCCAGGCCGCCAACGCCGATGGCGATCACGCCCAGAGCATCAACATGGGGGGTGTGACTGTCGGTGCCGACGCAGGTATCGGGAAATGCCACGCCATCGCGCCGCTGGATCACCGGCGACATTTTTTCCAGGTTGATCTGGTGCATGATCCCGTTGCCCGGCGGAATCACGTCGACATTCTTGAAGGCCTTCTTGGTCCAGTTGATGAAGTGGAAACGGTCCTCGTTGCGCCGGTCTTCGATGGCGCGGTTCTTGGCAAACGCCTGAGGATCGAAACCGCCACTTTCCACCGCCAACGAGTGATCGACGATCAGTTGGGTCGGCACCACCGGATTGACCTGAGCCGGGTCGCCGCCCTGCTGGGCTATGGCGTCACGCAGGCCGGCCAGGTCCACCAGTGCGGTCTGGCCGAGGATGTCATGGCAGACCACCCGGGCCGGGAACCACGGGAAGTCCAGGTCGCGCTTGCGCTCGATCAGTTGCAGCAGCGATTCGTTCAGCGTGGCCGGGTCGCAGCGACGCACCAGGTTCTCCGCCAGCACGCGGGAAGTGTACGGCAGGCCGTCATAGGCGCCAGGGCGGATGGCCTCCACGGCCCCGCGAACGTCGAAATAATCCAGCGAAGTGCCGGGCAGCGGTTTGCGAAATTCTGTGTTCATCGTCAGGACTCGGGTCACGGTGGTTTCAGAGGGGTTGGCGCAGCTACCGAAGTGAACTCGGTCCACTGTGGGAGCGGGCTTGCTCGCGAAGGCGGTGTATCAATCGGCATCAATGTTGGATGTCAGTTCGCATTCGCGAGCAAGCCCGCTCCCACAAGGGGTTTTAGATTTCTTCAGTTGCAGCGTCAGCGCCCTCCAGCTCAGCGTTGTTCGATTGCCACGAACTTGCGCTGTTCGACGCCGGTGTATTCGGCGCTCGGGCGGATGATGCGGTTGTTGGCGCGTTGTTCGAACACGTGGGCGGCCCAGCCGGTCAGGCGCGAGCAGACGAAGATCGGCGTGAACAGCTTGGTCGGGATACCCATGAAGTGGTACGCCGAGGCATGGTAGAAGTCGGCGTTGGGGAACAGCTTCTTCTGTTCCCACATGGTCTTGTCGATGGCTTCGGAGACCGGGAACAGCACCGTGTCGCCGACTTCAGCGGCGAGCTTCTTCGACCAACCCTTGATCACCTCGTTGCGCGGGTCGTTGTCCTTATAGATCGCGTGGCCGAAGCCCATGATCTTGTCCTTGCGCTCAAGCATGCCCAAGGTGCCCTTGATCGCCGCCTCCGGCGAGTCGAAGCGCTCGATCATTTCCATCGCCGCTTCGTTGGCGCCGCCGTGCAGCGGACCACGCAGCGAACCAATGGCGGCGGTGATGCAGGAAAACAGGTCCGACAAGGTCGAGGCACAGACCCGTGCGGTGAAGGTCGAGGCGTTGAATTCGTGCTCGGCGTAGAGGATCAGCGACACGTTCATCACCTTGACGTGCAACTCGCTCGGCTTCTTGCCGTGCAACAGGTGTAGAAAATGACCACCGATGGACGGCTCGTCGGTGACGCATTCGATGCGCTGGCCTTCGTGGCTGAAACGGTACCAGTAGCACATGATTGCCGGAAACGCGGCGAGCAGGCGGTCGGTCTTGTCATGCTGCTGGGTGAAATCCTGCTCCGGTTCCAGGTTACCCAGGAACGAGCAGCCGGTGCGCATCACATCCATCGGGTGGGCGTCGGCGGGAATGCGCTCCAGCACTTCTTTGAGCGCCTGGGGCAGGTCGCGCAACTGGCGCAGTTTGTCGGTGTAGGCATCCAGCTGCGCCTGGGTCGGCAGCTCGCCGTACAGCAGCAGGTAGGCCACTTCTTCAAATTGCGCTTGCGCCGCCAGGTCGCGGACGTCGTAGCCGCGATAGGTCAGGCCGGCACCGGACTGGCCCACGGTGGACAATGCGGTTTGCCCGGCCACCTGGCCACGGAGCCCGGCGCCACTGAGTACTTTTGCTTCGGCCATTTGCTGTCTCCAGTTCTTGAATTTGTAGGGAATCGGCAAGTTAGAGGGTCGCGCCTTACTTCTTCGCGGCGAACAGCGCGTCGAGCTTCTGCTCGAAGGTGTGGTAGTCGATGCGATCGTAAAGCTCCATGCGCGTCTGCATGGTGTCGATGACGTTCTGTTGCGTGCCGTCGCGGCGGATCGCGGTGTAGACGTTCTCGGCCGCCTTGTTCATGGCACGGAACGCCGACAGTGGGTACAGCACCAGGGATACATCGGCGCCGGCGAGCTGCTCGGTGGTGTACAACGGTGTGGCGCCGAACTCGGTGATATTGGCGAGGATCGGCGCCTTCACGCGGCTGGCGAACAGCTTGTACATCTCAAGCTCGGTAATGGCTTCGGGGAAAATCATGTCGGCCCCGGCTTCGATGCACGCGGCGGCGCGGTCCAGGGCCGAGTCCAGCCCTTCCACGGCCAAGGCATCGGTGCGCGCCATGATCACGAAGCTGTCGTCGGTGCGGGCATCGACGGCGGCCTTGATGCGGTCGACCATTTCCTGCTGCGACACGATTTCCTTGTTCGGGCGATGGCCGCAACGCTTGGCGCCGACCTGATCCTCGATGTGAATCGCCGCCGCGCCGAACTTGATCATCGACTTGACAGTGCGGGCCACGTTGAACGCCGAAGAGCCGAAACCGGTGTCCACGTCCACCAGCAATGGCAAGTCGCAGACGTCGGTGATCCGCCGCACGTCGGTCAGCACGTCGTCCAGGCCGGTGATACCCAGGTCCGGCACGCCGAGGGAACCAGCGGCGACGCCGCCGCCCGACAGGTAGATCGCCTTGAAACCGGCGCGCTTGGCCAACAGTGCGTGGTTGGCGTTGATCGTGCCCACCACTTGCAGCGGATGCTCAATGGCGACCGCATCGCGGAATCGCTGGCCTGGCGTGCTGTTGCTGGAACTCATGACTCACCTCGTTCAGTGGTGGCGCTGTCCTGGTAATGACGCGCGATATTGCGTTTGGAGGCGCCGATGTGCCGGCGCATCAGTAACTCAGCCAGCTCACCGTCACGGTCGGCAATGGCATCGAGAATCCGGTGGTGCTCGGCAAAGGCCTGACGCGGACGGTTGGGCGTGGTGGAAAACTGGATGCGGTACATGCGCACCAATTGATACAGCTCGCCGCAGAGCATCTGGGTCAGGGTGCGGTTGCCGCTGCCCTGGATGATCCGGTAATGGAAGTCGAAATCGCCTTCCTGCTGGTAATAGCCGACTCCGGCCTGGAACGCCGCATCGCGCTCGTGAGTTTCCAGAACCCGGCGCAACTCGTCGATTTCTTCGAGCGTCATGCGCTCGGCCGCCAGGCGACAGGCCATGCCTTCGAGGGACTCGCGGATCTCGTAGAGCTCCAGCAGCTCGGCGTGGTTGAGCGACACCACTCGGGCACCGACGTGGGGCACGCGCACCAGCAGGCGCTGACCCTCCAGGCGATGGATCGCCTCGCGCAACGGCCCGCGGCTGATGCCGTAGGTACGGGCCAGCTCGGGCTCGGAAATCTTGCTGCCGGGGGCGATTTCACCTTTGACGATGGCCGCCTGGATCCGCCGGAAGACGTTCTCGGAGAGTGTCTCCGAGTCATCTTGAGCCGCCACCGGTGAATCGAGCTGTTCGAGCATATTGTCGACACCTTTAAAATCAATGAAGCAAAAACTAACCAATGGCAGGGTAAACGTCAAAGCAAAAATCTAAATTGTCGACAATCATCTAATAATGGGTAGCATGCCCAGGCGACGCCGGGATGACTCGTAGCCTCCGGCCAGCGGTGGCGTCAGAAAACCACCGTGCTAGAATGCGCCGCTGTTTACTGCTCTTCTATTTATAGAGAAGGCTACCGAAGGAGCTTGTGCAGTAATGCCAGGGCCTGAACCGATAAACGGAACGCCGTGCACCAGGATCTATGACACTCAAGCCCTTATCTGCCGTTCTTTATTTCATATGCCTGCCCGGCCTCGCCGCGGCGGGTGAAAAAACCGTGTACGGCCTCAACGAATACGCGACCTTGCAGGGCATCGACCTGGAGGTTGCCGCCAAGCTCGATACCGGCGCCAAGACCGCTTCGCTCAGCGCCCGCGACATCAAGCGCTTCAAGCGCAACGGTGAATCCTGGGTGCGTTTTTTCCTGGCCATCGACGCCGCCCACTCGCACCCTATCGAACGTCCGCTGGCCCGGGTCAGCAAGATCAAGCGCCGCGCCGGTGACTACGACCCGGAAGAAGGCAAGAAGTACACGGCCAGGCCGGTCATCGAACTGGATATCTGCATGGGTTCGGCCCTGCGCAGCATTGAAGTGAACCTGACCGACCGTAGCGCCTTCCAATACCCGTTGCTGATCGGTTCCGAGGCGCTCAAGCGCTTCGATGCGCTGGTCGACCCCAGTCTTAAATACGCTGCCGGCAAACCCGCCTGCGCCAATGCCGCTCAAACCGCAGAGTAATTCCAATGCGCTCCCTGACCCTCCATTTGAAAGTGCTGATCGCCATCCTGGTGGTGCTGGGCCTGTCGGTAACGGCCTATCAGATTTTCGTGCTCGGCATCCCGGTGACCGAAGACGCCACCGATGACCTGTGGAACATCGACGCCAAGGTCGAGTTCGTGCCCAACGCCAAGGATCCGGTGAAGATCCAGATGTTCGTCCCGCCGCTGAGCCGCGACTATGTCAGCCTCAACGAGAGCTTCATCTCCAACAACTACGGTGTGGCGGTGAACCGGGTCGATGGCAACCGCAAGGTAACGTGGTCGGCACGCCGGGCCAAGGGCAACCAGACGCTGTATTACCGCCTGGTGCTGACCAAGCGCTACAGCGCCGAGAAAACCAAGGTCAAGGGCCCGACATTCCGCGACAGCATCGCTGTAGAAGGCCCGGAGAAGCTCGCCGCCGAAGCGCTGCTCGCGCCGATCCGCCAGCACTCGGCTGACGTGGAAACCTTCATCAGCGAAGCCATCAAGCGTGTCAACAATCTCAATGACGACAACGTCAAGCTGCTGCTGGCCGGTGATCCGTCGTCGAGCAACAAAGCCCGGATCGTCGAACTGGTGCTGTCCATCGCCCACGTGCCGGTGGAGAAAGTCCACACCATCCGCCTGGTCGCCGACCAACCGCAGACACCCGAACTGTGGCTGCGCAGCTTCAACGGCACCGACTGGCTGTATTTCAACCCGGACACCGGCGAACAGGGCCTGCCCACCGACCGCCTGCTGTGGTGGACCGGCGATGAAAACCTGATCACCGTCGATGGCGGCAAGAAAGCCACCGTCACCTTCAGCATGAACAACAGTGAAATGAACGCCATTCGCCTGGCCAAGCTGACCGACGAGAACACCGACGCCAACTTCCTCGAATACTCGCTCTACGGCCTGCCACTGCAAACCCAGCAGACGTTCATGATCATGGTGATGATCCCGATTGGCGTGCTGGTGATCCTGGTGTTGCGCAACCTGATCGGTTTGCAGACCCTGGGTACGTTTACGCCGGTGCTGATCGCCCTGGCCTTTCGCGAAACCCAGCTGGGCTTCGGGATCATCCTGTTCACGGTGATCACCACCCTGGGCCTGTCGCTACGCTCCTACCTGGAGCACCTCAAGCTGCAGATGCTGCCACGGCTGTCGGTGGTGCTGACATTCGTGGTGGTGCTGATCGCGGCCATCAGCCTGTTCAGCCATAAGCTGGGCCTGGAGCGCGGCTTGTCGGTGGCGCTGTTCCCGATGGTGATCCTGACCATGACCATCGAACGCCTGTCCATCACCTGGGAAGAGCGTGGCGCCGGCCATGCCATGAAAGTCGCCATCGGCACGCTGTTCGCCGCCTCCTTGGCGCACCTGATCATGAGCGTGCCGGAACTGGTGTACTTCGTCTTCACCTTCCCGGCGATCCTGCTGATCCTGGTGGGCTTCATGTTGGCCATGGGTCGCTATCGCGGCTACCGCCTGACCGAGCTGGTACGGTTCAAGGCCTTTCTAAAGGCTGACTCGTAATGTTCGGCTTCTGGAAGACCTGGAAGGCCCTGGAGGCCCGGGGCATCATGGGCATCAACCGGCGTAACGCCGACTACGTGCTCAAGTACAACAAGCGCAGCCTGTACCCGATCGTCGACGACAAGATCATCACCAAGGAGCGGGCCATCGAGGCCGGCATCCATGTGCCGGAGCTGTACGGGATCATCTCCACCGAAAAAGAAATCGAAAAACTCGATTCGATCATCGGCGGACGCACCGACTTCGTGATCAAACCGGCCCAGGGCGCGGGCGGCGACGGCATCATCGTGATTGCCGACCGCTTCGAGGGCCGCTATCGCACGGTGTCGGGCAAGATCATCAGTCACGAAGAGATCGAGCACCACATCTCCAGCATCCTCACCGGCCTGTATTCCCTGGGCGGCCACCGCGACCGGGCGCTGATCGAATACCGCGTGGTGCCGGACCAGATCTTCAAGAGCATCAGCTATGAAGGCGTGCCGGATATCCGCATCATCGTCCTGATGGGCTATCCGGTGATGGCGATGCTGCGGTTGCCGACCCGCCAGTCCGGCGGCAAGGCCAACCTTCACCAGGGTGCCATCGGCGTGGGCGTCGACCTCGCCACCGGCCTGACCCTGCGCGGCACCTGGCTGAACAACATCATCACCAAGCATCCCGACACCACCAACGCCGTGGACGGCGTGCAACTGCCCTACTGGGACGGCTTCATGAAACTGGCCGCCGGCTGCTATGAGCTGTGCGGGCTGGGCTACATCGGCGTCGACATGGTGCTGGATCAGGAAAAAGGCCCGTTGATCCTGGAGCTGAACGCCCGCCCGGGACTGAACATCCAGATCGCCAACGACTGCGGCCTGACCCTGCGCACCCACGCCGTGGAAGCCCGCCTCGAAGACCTCAAGACTCGGGGCGTAGTGGAAACCGTGGAAGAACGCGTGGCGTTTGCCCAGGAGTTGTTCGGGCATATTCCGCCGGTTGAAGGGTAAACCCTGAAGACTGAAATGCCCCCTGTGGCGAGGGAGCCTGCTCCCTCGCCACAGGGTTGAGCGGGGCTATTTCTGTCGCCTGACGTACCCATCTCCGACATCCCTCTAGGAGCAAATCCTACAGGAGATTACAATCGCTGCCCCGCCTGAACGGCTGACCCGCCTCGCCCATGCCAACCTGTTCCGTACATCCGCTGCCCTACCGCGCCAACCCCGCCGAGTACTTTGCGGCGATCCGTCATGCCCCCGGCAGCGTGCTGCTCGACAGCGGTCGGCCGAGCGCCGAGCGCGGGCGTTATGACCTGCTAAGCGCCTGGCCCCTGGCGCAACTGGCGGTGTTGCCGGACGAACGCGGTGCCGACTTCCTGCAACGCTTGCGCAGCCACCTGACACAGCTGGGCCCTGCGGAACTGCCCTCTTCGGTGCAATTGCCCTTCGCCGGCGGCCTGATTGGCTACCTGAGCTACGACTTCGGTCGACACCTGGAAGCCCTGCCGACCCACGCCACCGACGACCTGCACCTGCCCGATGCCCGTTTCGGCGTGTACGACTGGGCCCTGGTCAGCGATCACCAGGAAGCCACCAGCCAACTGGTGTTCCACCCCCAATGCGCCAAGCGCGAACGCCAGAGACTGATCGAGCTGTTCAACCAGCCGCAGACGCCGCCGCTCAACGACTTCAGCCTGGAACGACCGATGGCGCCCGACCTCAGCGCCGAGGCCTATCGACTGGCTTTCGAACGCATCCAGGGGTATATCCGGGCCGGCGATTGTTATCAGGTCAACTTTGCCCAGCGCTTCCGCGCACCGTGCCGGGGCGATGCCTGGGCCGCCTACCAGGCACTGCGGACAGCCTGCCCAACGCCGTTTTCCGGGTTCCAGAGCCTGGCTGATGGCGGTGCGGTGCTGAGCCTGTCGCCGGAACGCTTCGTCAAGGTCAGCCACGGTCATGTGGAAACCCGACCGATCAAAGGCACCCGCCCCCGCGGCACTACGCCCGCCGAAGACGCCGCCCACGCGACCGAGCTGCTGGCCAGTCCCAAGGACCGAGCGGAAAACCTGATGATCGTCGACCTGTTGCGCAACGACCTGGGCCGCACCTGCCGTATCGGCTCGGTGCGTGTGCCGGAACTGTTCAGCCTGGAAAGCTATCCGAACGTCCACCACCTGGTCAGCAGCGTGACCGGCGAACTGGCCGAGGACAAAGATGCCCTGGACCTGATCGCCGGCAGCTTCCCCGGCGGCTCGATCACCGGCGCCCCGAAAATCCGCGCGATGCAGATCATCGACGAACTCGAACCGACCCGACGCGGACTGTATTGCGGATCGCTGCTGTACCTGGACGTGCGTGGCGAGATGGACAGCTCCATCGCCATCCGCAGTCTGCTGGTCAAGGATGGGCAGGTGTGTTGCTGGGGCGGTGGCGGGATTGTCGCGGATTCGGACTGGCAGGCGGAGTACCAGGAATCGATCACCAAGGTGAAGGTGCTGCTGGACACATTGCAGAGCTTGTAACCGGCCCTTTGTGGGAGCGAGCCTGCTCGCGATAGCGGTTTGTCAGCAAAATCCATGGTGACTGAACCACCGCTATCGCGAGCGGGCTCGCTCCCACAGAGGATGTGGTTTACAGGCTCAACATCCGCTTCGACGCCCTGATGAATTCCTGCTTCAACTCGGCAAAGCTGTGCACCGCCGGGAATTGCGGGAATTCGCGGATCACGTTCTCCGGCGCATGGAACAGAATTCCGGCATCGGCCTCGCCGAGCATCGTGGTGTCGTTGTAGGAATCCCCCGCCGCAATCACCCGGTAATACAGACTCTTGAAGGCCAGGACTGACTGGCGTTTGGGATCTTTCTGACGCAGTTGGTAGCCGGTGACGCGCCCGCTGTCATCGGTAATCAGCCGATGGCAGAGCAACGTCGGGAAACCCAGCTGGCGCATCAGCGGTTGGGAAAATTCGTAGAACGTGTCGGATAGAATCACCACCTGGAAGCGTTCGCGCAGCCAATCGACGAATTCGATGGCGCCTTCCAGGGGCTTGAGCGTGGCGATGACTTCCTGGATATCGGAGAGCTTGAGGCCGTGCTCATCGAGGATGCGCAGCCGCTGCTTCATCAGCACGTCATAGTCGGGAATGTCCCGAGTGGTCGCCCTGAGGGATTCAATCCCGGTTTTTTCGGCGAAGGCGATCCAGATCTCCGGGACCAGCACACCTTCCAGATCGAGACAGGCAATTTCCACAAGACACTCCCACTTATTCTGATGTTTATCGGTTGAGCGAATAAAAGCCCCGCCGACTCTAGCCATTCGTCCGAACCTGCGCAACGCACAGGAGCGCGCCAGCCCCGACAGCTTTTGTTACCATCAGCCCCATATAGAGCGCCCAGCGCCACCGACCTGTAGGAAACCGCCCTGATGAGCCCATCGTTTGACGTCGTGGAACTCGCCACGACCTATGCCAACAAGTCCCCCCAGGACATCCTCAAGCTGGCCTTCGCCGAATTCGGCGACGACCTGTGGCTGTCCTTCAGCGGCGCCGAAGATGTGGTGCTGGTGGACATGGCCTGGAAGCTGAACAAGAACGTCAAGGTGTTCAGCCTCGACACCGGTCGCCTGCATCCTGAAACCTACCGCTTCATCGATCAGGTGCGCGAGCACTACAAGATCGATATCGAACTGGTCTCCCCGGACCATACGAAGCTGGACCCGTTCGTGAAGGAAAAAGGCCTGTTCAGTTTTTACAGGGATGGCCACGGCGAGTGCTGTGGCATTCGCAAGATCGAGCCGCTGCGCCGCAAGCTCACCGACGTACGCGCCTGGGCCACCGGCCAGCGTCGCGACCAAAGCCCCGGCACCCGCAGCCAGGTGGCTGTATTGGAAATCGACACGGCGTTTTCTACCCCCGAGCGCACTCTGTATAAATTCAACCCGTTGTCGCAAATGACCAGCGAGGAAGTCTGGGGCTACATCCGCATGCTGGAGCTGCCCTATAACAGCCTGCACGAACGCGGCTTCATCAGCATTGGCTGCGAGCCCTGCACGCGCCCGGTGCTGCCGAACCAGCACGAACGTGAAGGTCGCTGGTGGTGGGAAGAAGCCACGCAGAAAGAATGCGGGCTGCACGCCGGGAACATCATTGCCAAATCCAAGACTGTCTAAGCGACCACCGCACCTGTACACAAAAATGTCACTATAAGTGTCATTTTTGTGTGCACTTACCTGTTCATTGCCCCTTAAAGTTACATCGATCTTCCCACCCCGCCCGCCCCTTCTGCCCTCCTTGGCGTTCGGACAAAAAAATACCTGTTTAATCGGTCAGTTTTAAAGCGCCGATTTTCAGTTACTTATCAAAAATTCATAACAAAACGAAATTATCGCGGAGCTGGATAGATCCGTAAGTGGCATAAATCTGGCTTGAGTCGACAAGTGTTTTGTATACAACATTTATAAAACCTACACACACTTTAGATCCGCAAGCCTGAAGCGCCCTATCCCGTACAGGCTGCAGATGCCCCGTAACCAATGGTTGCTCGCCCCGCCACGACGAAGATTGCCGAGCCTGGCGCTCATGCACAGTCATCGCGGCGCCGAGAATCAGGAGCCTGCCGGAATGCGTACAAGTCTCTCCAATAACATTGCGCTGGATCTACCTTCCTCTCCTACTGCCCTCGAAGACAAAGGCGCGGTTTCCCTGGCCTTGAGCCCAAGGTTGCATAACAAGGACCTAGCGCCGACCAAGGTCGAAGGCCGCCGCTGGGGCCGCTACAGCATCTTTGCCCTGTGGACCAATGACGTACACAACATCGCCAACTACTCCTTTGCCATCGGCTTGTATGCGCTGGGCCTGGGCGGCTGGCAGATCTTGCTGTCGCTGGGCATCGGCGCCGCGCTGGTGTACGGCTTCATGAACCTGTCCGGCTACATGGGGCAGAAGACCGGCGTACCGTTTCCAGTGATCAGCCGGATCAGCTTCGGAATCCACGGGGCGCAGATTCCTGCATTGATCCGCGCGGTCATCGCGATTGCCTGGTTCGGCATCCAGACCTACCTGGCCTCGGTGGTGTTCCGGGTGCTGCTGGTGGCGATCCACCCTGGCTTCGCCGATTACGACCACAACTCGATCCTCGGCCTGTCGAGCCTGGGCTGGGTGTGTTTCGTGATGATCTGGTTCGTGCAACTGGTGATCCTGGCCTACGGCATGGAAACGGTGCGCCGTTATGAAGGGTTTGCCGGGCCGGTGATCCTGGTCACCGTCGCCGCTCTCGCCGGGTGGATGTACACCCAGGCCGGCGCCACCATCGCCTGGTCGATCCGCGAGCCGCTGACCGGGGGCGAGATGTGGCGCAACATTTTTGCCGGCGGCGCATTGTGGCTGGCGATCTATGGCACGTTGATCCTTAACTTTTGCGACTTTGCCCGCTCTTCGCCGTGCCGGCGGACCATCGTCGTGGGAAATTTCTGGGGCCTGCCGGTGAACATTCTGGTGTTTGCCGGGATTACCATCCTGCTCTGCGGCGCGCAGTTCCAGATCAACGGGCAAATCATCGAAAGCCCGACCCAAGTCATTGCCTCGATTCCCAACACCTTCTTTCTGGTGCTCGGCTGCCTGGCCTTCCTGATCGTCACTGTGGCGGTGAACATCATGGCCAACTTCGTCGCGCCGGCCTTCGTGCTCAGCAACCTGGCCCCCAAATACCTGAACTTCCGCCGCGCCGGGCTGATCAGCGCCGCCATCGCTGTGTTGATCCTGCCGTGGAACCTCTACAACAGCCCGCTGGTGATCGTGTACTTCCTGTCCGGCCTCGGCGCGCTGCTCGGGCCGCTGTACGGCGTGATCATGGTCGACTACTGGCTGCTGCGAAAAGGCCGCATCAACGTGCCGCAGTTGTATAGCGAAGACCCGAACGGTGCGTACTTTTATAGTAACGGGGTAAACCTGCGGGCGGTGGCGGCGTTCATTCCGGCGGCGCTGATCGCGATCATCCTCGCGCTGGTGCCCGGTTTCGACAGTGTTTCCCCGTTTTCCTGGCTGATCGGCGCGTCGATTGCAGGGCTGCTCTACCTGATCATCGCCAAGCGCCAGCCGTACTACGAGGACGTCAGCGGTGAATCCATAGCTGTGGATAATGTCAGCCATTGATTGTTCAGGCGGCCCGCTGCGTTCGGGCCGCTTAACTTTTTGTGAATCAAGGAAAATGCTCATGCGAATTCTCGTGGTCAACGTCAACACCACCGAATCCATCACCCAGGCCATCGCCCGGCAGGCCCAAGCCGTTGCGGCCCCTGGCACCGAGATCGTCGGGCTCACGCCGCATTTCGGTGCCGATTCCATCGAGGGCAATTTTGAAAGCTACCTGGCGGCCATCGCGGTGATGGACCGAGTGATGGCCTACGACCAGCCATTCGAAGCAGTGATCCAGGCCGGTTACGGCGAGCACGGTCGCGAAGGTTTGCAGGAGCTGCTGAACGTACCGGTGGTGGACATCACCGATGCCGGCGCCAGCACCGCGATGTTCCTCGGCCATGCGTATTCGGTGGTCACGACCCTGGATCGCACCGTACCGTTGATCGAGGACCGCCTCAAACTATCCGGCCTGTTCGACCGCTGCGCCTCGGTGCGGGCCAGTGGCCTGGCGGTGCTGGAACTTGAGCAGGATCCACAGCGAGCGGTTGAAGCGGTGGTGCAGCAGGCCGAATTGGCGGTCAGCCAGGACAAGGCCGAGGTCATTTGCCTGGGCTGCGGCGGCATGGCCGGGCTCGATGAACAGATCCGCCAACGCACCGGAGTGCCGGTGGTGGATGGCGTGACTGCGGCGGTGACCGTTGCCGAATCCCTGGTGCGGCTGGGGTTGTCGACGTCGAAGGTGCGCACTTATGCAACGCCTCGGCCCAAGACCATCATTGGCTGGCCGGGGCGGTTTGGGCGGTGAGCTGTTCGCTCAAGACCGAGTTGCACTCATCGCGAGCAGGCTCGCTCCCACAAGGGATTGCAGTGACCGCAACATTACAGTCACCACAAAACAGGGTGGGAGCGAGCCTGCTCGCGATAGGCGCGACTCGGTCCCAAGCCAAGCTCAAACCGCACTGAACCGCTCCCCCCATCCCAGCTGCGCAAACCGCTCGATGATGAAATCCACAAACGCCCGGGTCTTGCCCGGCAGCAGCTTGTGCTCGGCGTAATAAATCGAGATGTTGCCATCATCGACGTACCAGTCCGGCAGCACCCGAAGCAACCCGCCGGAGTCGAGGTAAGGCACGGCCACCGGCATGCTGACCAGACCAATGCCCAACCCTTGGGCCGCCGCCGCGCAGTCGGCTTCCGAGTCGCTCATGGTCATGCGCGCCTTGAGCATGAGTGGACTGTGCTGGCGCGTGCGACTGGTCAATTGCCAGGAGCGAATCCGCCCGGTTTGCGGTGAGCGGATCAGGATGCCCTGGTGATACGCCAGGTCTTCAGGCTCGATGATCGGCGCATGGTTTTGCAAGTAGTCCGGGGAGGCGACCAGGACCCGATGCGCCACCGCCAGCTTGCGCGCCACCACGCCCTGAGGCAGTTCGAAACCGCCTCCGATGGCCGCATCGAAACCTTGGCCGATCAGATCGACCTGGCGGTTATCGAAATGCCAATCCGGGCTGATCGCCGGGTAGCGCTGTAGGAAGTCACTCAGCAAAGGCACCACGTACAACCGGCCAAATGCCGTGCCCATGCTCACCTTCAGCGTGCCCGCAGGCTGCCCGCCGGCACTTGCCAGATTGGCGACCGCGTTCTGGATGGTGCTGAAGCTGCTGCCGACTTCCCGCAGAAACAGTTGCCCGGCTTCGGTCAGCGTCAGGCTGCGGGTGCTGCGTTGAAACAGCCGCACTCCCAGCCGCGCCTCGAGCTTGGCGACGCTCTTACCCACGGCTGCAGGCGTCAGGCTCAAGCGGCGCGCGGCCTCGGCAAAGCTGCCGACTTCGGCACTGCGAACAAAGCATTCGATACTGCTGAAGGTTTCCATAAGCGCCACTCTAAACTTTTGGTTTACACAGACTGTATCAGCTGACGTCTACTCAGCCGATCGACAATTGCTGATACTCGCCTCCATCAACCGCGGCATCCCGCCTCGGCAGTTTTGGAGAATCCCATGAGTACTCAAGCATTGAGCGGTAAAGTCGCCCTGATCCAGGGCGGTTCACGCGGTATCGGCGCCGCCATCGTCAAACGTCTGGCAGCCGAAGGCGCAGCGGTGGCCTTCACTTACGTCAGCTCGGCCGCCAAGTCGGAAGAACTGCAGAACACCATCACTGCGGCCGGTGGCAAGGCCCTGGCGATCAAGGCTGACAGCGCCGACGCTGACGCGATCCGCAATGCGGTGGAAGCCACGGTCGAAGCCTTCGGCCGGCTGGACATCCTGGTCAATAACGCCGGCGTGCTGGCAATGGCTCCGCTGAACGAATTCAAGCTCGAAGATTTCGACCAGACCCTGGCCATCAACGTGCGCAGCGTGTTCATCGCCACCCAGGCGGCTGCCCGGCACATGGCTGAAGGCGGTCGGGTCATCAACATCGGCAGCACCAACGCCGACCGCATGCCCTTCGCTGGCGGTGCCCCCTACGCCATGAGCAAGGCCGCACTGGTGGGCCTGACCAAAGGCCTGGCCCGTGACCTGGGCCCTCAGGGCATCACCGTCAATAACGTGCAGCCCGGCCCGGTAGACACCGACATGAACCCGGCCGACAGCGACTTCGCCTCCAGCCTGATGTCGTTGATGGCCGTCGGACGCTACGGCAAGGCGGATGAAATCGCCAGTTTCGTCGCCTACCTGGCAGGCCCGGAAGCTGGTTACATCACCGGTGCCAGCCTGACCATCGACGGTGGTTTCGGCGCTTGATCCATGCATAAAAAAACGCCGGTCATGGATCACCATGACCGGCGTTGTGTTGTGTCGCGCTTCTTTGTCAGGCCCATTCCAGCTCTGGCAGGCCGCATAGACCCGGCTGGAACATCTTCAACGAACGGATGATCGCGTCGGCGTGGGCGTATTTCTCATCGGCCATGGCCGGGTCCGGAATCGCGATGGCGGTCATGCCTGCCGCTTTCGCGGCCGTGACCCCGAACGGCGAATCTTCGAACACCAGGCAATCGCGAGGCGCAACGCCGAGGCGACGTGCAGCAGTCAGGAAGATGTCCGGTGCCGGTTTGGCTGCGCCAACTTCCGGGTCGTCCGCCGTCACGATAAAGTCGAACAACGCGAACCAGTCGCGATGTAGGGTGGTTTTCAGGGCAAACGATTGGCTCGACGAGCTGGTGCCCACCGCAATCGGAATGCCGCTGGCCTTCAAGTGCCGTACCAGTTCCTGAGCGCCGGGCATCGCCAGCGCACGGGGAAAACGCTCGCGCATCAGCGGCTCGCGGATCTCCAGGAACTGCTCCGGAGTGATCGGCAGTTCCAGCGCCTGGACCACGTAATTGGCCAGGTCTGCGGCACCGCGACCAATGATGTTTTGCTTCACGCTCCAATCGAAGGTGCGCCCGTAGCGCTCGGCGATGATGGAAGTCACCTCGGTGTAGATCCCCTCGGTGTCCAGCAGCAGCCCATCCATGTCGAAAATCACTGCTTTGATAGGGCCTAGCTCTTTGTGCGGTGGTTTCATCGCATCGGATCCGTCATCAACACCCCCATGCAGGGAAATCCCGCGCAGGATGTTTGCCTTAAAGGATTCAGCAGAATAACGACAGCGCCCTGAAACAGGCAATGAGAAATCCAGATGTCATGCAATCCGATGTGAAGAGGGAGCGTAGTCCCTCTCCGTAACATCGATCGGTCCGGTTATTTTATTGGCCCGAACTGCCAGAGCCTCCAGAACCGGAGCCACCGCCCGAGCCTCCGGCACCGCCGCTGTCGCTAGTGCCGGTCCCGCCGTTGGTGCTGCCCCCGGCAGGTGCACCACCCATCGTGCTGCCACCGCTGGTCGAACCCGTCCCCGTACCCGGGCTGGTGCTGCTGCCACTGGCGTCGCCTCCATTACCACCGCCCACGGAGCCAGGGGGCAAGGCGTTACCGCCGACGTCCGAAGTACCTCCCGCATCCATTTGTGTCGACGGCGGCATTCCGCCTTTATCCACAGGGGCATTGCCGCCTGAAGTCTGTGCGAAAGTAGCCACGGAACTGACCGAAAGAATCCCGGCGAGCGTCAGCGCTGTCACGTTGGATTTCATCATGGTGGATCTCCTTTTTCATGGTACCTACCTGATGTGTGGCAATCATGACGCGCTGATGGTGCCTGTGGATCGACAGGCGGCGCTGATGATCAGCTCGGTTTACCCGACGCGTCGTCACCGGCAATGTCCGGGTCATCCGGCGCGGCTTCGATATCGTCATCATCACTCGGGGCTTGCTCCGTTCCGGCCTCATCGTCGGGCGGCAACTGGTCGCGGCTCAGCGGGTTGGTGGGCGATGGCAGTGGATATTCCGGGGTTTCATCATTGGGGACAGGCGAATCGGCAGTCATTACAACCTCCTGAGTGGGAATTCCCGACCTCATTCGTAGGACTCATCCTCAAGCTCGGCGTCTTCATCGTCGATCAGAGGTACCTGGGCATCGTCCATCAGCGAACCGGGATCTTCATTACCTGGGTCATTGACGAACGGAACACCCGTCGGGCCTTTTTCTTCCTTGCCTTCGGTTTCAGGCGTCATGACACACCTCGTGATTGTGGTGGATGTATGAATTCGAGGCGGGAGAACGGTGAACGTTCCGAAGAAATGTCTTGGAACGCATAGGCCTGGGAACCGCCAACACACTAACGGTGATCTCGGTCCTGAGCGGAAAAACAAAAAAACCGGCACCAGGCCTAATGCTGCTTAATTGAGATTTATCACTGGTCGTGGCGAGCGAGCTTGCTCCCTCGCCACGGGGCGGCGACATCATTAAGTGAACAGCATTGGGCACCAGGCCGGATCTATTCAGGCAAGCATCCGCTTAACGATGCTTGCGCTTATGCTTGTGCTTCTTGCCACCTGAATGCCTGTCATCGTCATCGGACAGATTGCTACCCAACGCACCACCGGCCGCGCCGCCGATGCCCGCACCGATGGTAGAACCGGTCGAGCCACCCAGGCGGTTTCCGACAATTGAACCGCCGGCCGAACCCAGACCACCGCCGATGGCCGCTTCAGTACGGCTGCCCTTGCGAGCCCCTACCGCGCTGCCGGCCGCGCCGCCGACACCCGCGCCAATCGCTGCGCCGGTGCTGCCGCCTATCTGCTGGCCGACCACATTCCCCAACACACCGCCCAGGCCACCGCCAACCGCAGCGGTCCCGTCACCGGCAGCCATTGCGCCTTGTGCAACCAGCAACCCAAGGACAAGAGTGGACAACGTCAAACGCATGATAAAAACCTCAAGAATGCCGCATCGGAAAGACGGCCGCTGCGCGCGGGCGCGAGTTTACGCCAAACGGCCAGGCCATGCCGGTTGGACAGCGGATACAGGAATTATTTTATGACAGGCAAAAAAAAGCCCGCTGGGGAAACGGGCAGGTACTGCTTTCTAACGGATGAGTTCAGACTACGTGGCCGCTTGTGAAAGAAACGTGAAAGAAACCGGTCGTTGAAAAAAGATGAAAAATATTTTCGCCGTGGCCATTTTTTTGAAGGAAAAAAACCGCGTAAAAAAAGCCCCATTCGGTGACGGGGCTGTGCTTGCGGCTATTTCTTGATTGGAATCCTGGGCAAAAACTTGGCCTTCTCTCCTCGCTGCACTTTCGCCACTTTTGTCTTGATTGACGGAATCGGCTCGCCGCCAAAATCAGAGCGGTAGGTCGACTGACCACATTGCAATCCTTCATTGATCGGATACGCGGCTCCGTGCTCCTCGCTGTACGGTGCTCCCATTACCTTTCCCCTATTGTCGAGGCCGCTACCGGCAATAACCCATTGCCTCAAAAATATTGGCCTTCCAGCCATGAGACTAGCCGGTCATCTACAGACTGCCGGTCCTTGCACTGCTTGGCCGACGAATGGAAGCTACTGTTTCATAAAGGAAACACTCACTGAGTACCACTCATCGTACGGTTCAGAACCCGTGCCACCTGGTCGGCTGAATAGGGTTTGGATAAGAATTCAAACCCTTCGTATCCACTGTGGGCCAGCTCTTCACTATAGCCAGAGGTCAGTACGACCGGCAGATCCGGGCGACGCTGGCGCAGTTCCTTGACCAAGGCCACACCGCTGATACCGGGCATCACCACGTCGGAAAATATCGCGTCGAACGCCATCGCGTCCGGGCCGACCAACTTCAGCGCCTCCTCGGCGTTGGTTGCCCAGCACGTTTCGTAGCCCAGGTCCTGCAAGATCTGGGTAGCGAAACGCCCGACTTCCAGGTTGTCTTCCACGATCAATACCCGTCGGCGGCTGCCTTTTTCCAGCAGCAGCTGCGTAGCGTCCTCCTTGCCGGGCTCGTGTATGACTTCGGCCTCCACTTCGGGGAGGTACAAGGTAAACACCGTTCCTTCGCCCACCACGGTCGAGACGTCGACGTTGCCGCCAGACTGCTTGGCAAAGCCGAATACCTGGGACAACCCCAGCCCCGTGCCTTTGCCGACCTCCTTGGTGGTGAAAAACGGCTCGAAAATATGCTCGAGTACCTCAGGGCTGATCCCGGTCCCCGTGTCCGCCAGGGAAATGGCCGCGAACGTCCGCCCGGCCCCGGCATGACCCCGGATCGGCGGCATGCCCTGGGCGCACTTGAGCCTGAGCCACAGTGTGCCTTGGCCGTTCATTGCATCCCGGGCATTCAGGGCCATGTTGATGATGGCGGTTTCGAACTGGCTCAAATCCGCACGAATGTAACAGGGCCGATCATCCAGCTCGACCACCACTTGGATACGCGCCCCCGTGACGGTCTGCAGCATGTCCCCCAGGCTCTGCACCTGCTTGCCCACTTCCAGGACTTGCGGCTTCAACGGCTGGCGTCGGGCGAAGGCCAACAACTGGCTGGTCAATTTGGCGGCGCGCTCCACGGTCTCGGAAACCGCGGTCATATAGCGCTGCCGGCGCTCTTCGGACAAATTGGGCATGCGCAGGAAGTCCACGGACGAGCGGATGATCGTCAGCAGATTATTGAAATCATGGGCCACGCCGCCGGTGAGCTGGCCGATGGCTTCGAGTTTCTGCGACTGGCGCAGCGCCGCCTCGGTCTGTTGCAGGCGCGTGGTGCGTTCCTCGACCCGTTGCTCCAGGGTCGCGTTGAGCTCGGCCAGCGCCGCCAGGCCATCGCGCACGGCGACGTCGGCACGGGCGCGCTCAATGTGAGCCCAGGACCGCTCCGTGACCTCCATCAATAACGCCAGATCGTTGGATGACCAGACCCGAGGGGTTTTATCGTGGATGGCCATCAGCGCGGTCAATCGCCCGCCCTTGATCAGCGGCACGCAAATGGTGGCCGCGATTCCGATGGCCTGGAATGTCGCCGCTTCATCCGGCGCCAGTTCCTTGAGGTTGTCGTTGATCACCAACGGCTTGCCGGACCGAAGATTGGCGACCGCCAGCCGACCGAAATCCGCCAGCCGATAATGCCCGACGATATGCGGCGAACCGGCCCTGGCCCAATCGCCGCGGATGGTGAAACCGTCTTCGTCCTCATCCATGTCCGCATAGGCGCAATTGGACAGGTTCAGATGCGCCGCCAGGATCCGCGCCGTAGTCGCCATGATGGCCTGCGGCTCGGTGACATTGGCGACGGCATTGCCAATGGCATCCAGTACCGCCAGGCGCTGGGTCATCAGTACCGTCGAGGTGGTCTCGGTAACGGTGTCCAACATGCCCACGACCTTGCCGAACTGGTCGCGGATGGGGCTGTAGCAGAACGTGAAGTAAGCCTGCTCCGGCCCGCCACCGCGCTCGACCACCAACGGAAAATTCTCGATATAGGTCGCTTGCCCGTCGAATGCCGCGCGCACGATAGGCCCGATGTCGCTCCAGGCCTCCTGCCAGACCTCATCGAACCTGCGCCCCAGCGCTTCAGGCTTGTTGCCCAGGATCGGCAGGAACGCATCGTTATACAGCGTCACCAGTTCCGGTCCCCAGATAATGGCCTGGGGAAAATGCGACGCCAGGCTCAAGGCCACTGTCGTCTTCAGCACATCCGGCCAGCCCCGCGGCGGCCCGAGCGGCGTGTCCTCCCAACGATGGCGCCGCATCCGTTCGGCCATCTGCGCGTTGCTTTGCAGCCAGTCTGTCATTGCGATCGATCCTTCTGAGTCGCCAATACCATCGGAGGTAGCGCTTGTGACCTCAAGCCGCGGCGTATTATCCCGTATGAGGTGGGGATGGGCGACCGGATTGTGGGATAAGTCCGGGGGTAAATGAGCGTTGTAGAGGGGAAATGGCGGATGGGCTACGGAAACGTCCTACATAAGCGCCAAACTCTCCGGGGCGAGGGAGCTTGCTCCCGCTGGGGTGCGCAGCAACCTCCGAACAGCCTCAACGCGGCCTGATTGAAGTATCAACTTTTAGAGGGGCCGCTTCGCAGCCCAGCGGGAGCAAGCTCCCTCGCCACGGGGATTGCGTTACCACAGATTTCTCTTGTGCACTTCTCTCACCCGTGCCAGAGCGAAGGTCCTCAGGCTGGGGCCAGTGACGTAGACGTGCCGGACAGCCAGTCCCACAGTGACAGGTTGACACCGAAATTGCGGTTGAAATGACCGGGGCGCGTCGCTGGTGACGCCAAGTGTCTCGGCAACTTTTTCCACGAAGTGCACCCGACTCGTGGTGGCCGGTACCAGCACCTTGACTAACGAGCTCCCCTCAATGCACTGATGATAAAGGCATGCAGGCTATCGACTGCCTTGGAACCGCGAGATGCGCGGCTTCGAAGCACTGAAACATCCATCGGATCTATATGCCCGAGCCCTTGATCACTGCCCAGGACCTGCAATGAAGAAGGCACAGTGCACTGGGTAATCGCCGCAATCGCAATACCGCCTTCAACTGCCGCGATTTGCCCAGCAAGACTGGAGCTGTTGTAGACCACCTTGTACTCGCGCCCCAATAACACCAGCGAGTTGACCGCATAGCGCCGGGCCAGGCTGGCGCTTTCATAAACGGCAATCGGTATCGGGTCGCGCCGCCAAAGCTCGAACTGAGGCGACCCTACCCACACCATGGGCTCCTTGAAAAGAAAGGTGCCGCGCTGGGTCGAATCTCGGGAGATGAGTGCCAAATCCAGATCACCACTGGCCACACGCGGAATCAACGCGGTCGACTGCTCGCAATCCAGTTCTATTTCAACGCCGGCGTAGCGAGGGGCGAAGCGCTTGAGAACAGGTGTGAGGTACTTGGCTGCATAGTCCTCGGCGACACCCAGGCGAATGCGTCCGGATAACGCTTCCCCATGAAAAGCGGCTTGCGTCTCGGCATGCAGCGCAACCATGCGTCGTGCGTAACCCAGAAGCGTTTGTCCGTCTGCGGTGAGCTGCAAGTGCCTCGGGCCACGACTTAACAATTGTCGTCCAAGCGCCGCTTCCAACTTCTTCATTTGCATACTCACAGCGGACTGCGACCTGTGGATTTCCAGGGATGCACCGGAAAGCGAACCTGCGTCCACGACCGCGACGAAGCACTTGAGCCAATCAATTTGCAAATCGCCGGCAGGCATCGCTCAATCCTATATTCGATTATCGAATGATTAACGCGTGAATTATGCGCTTCTCTTTACCCCGGTTCATTAGCAACATCAGGCATCACCAATGTCTCTTCAGGGGAATCACATGCCTTTCGATACCTGGCTGCTTTACCTGCTGACATGCTTCGGCATCGCGGTAGTGCCAGGGCCCAACGCGCTGCTGGTCCTGACCCACGGCGCGCTTCATGGAAACCGCAAGACCCTGTTTACCATCAGCGGCGGTGTATTGGGTTTCATCGTGATGCTTTCGCTTTGTGCCCTGGGGTTGGGGGCGTTGATCCAGGCTTCATTGACCTGGTTCACGGTCCTGAAAATCGTCGGCGGGCTTTACCTGATCTGGTTAGGCCTGGGGCTGTGGCGGTCTGCACCTGTTTCTTTGGACGTGACTAATGCCATAGGCTCCAATTCATGGTCACTCTTTCGCCAGGGTTTGCTGTCAGCGATTTCCAATCCAAAAGCGCTGCTGCTGTTTACGGCTTTTATCCCACCGTTCCTCGACCCCAGCAGAAACCTGATCGCCCAGACGGCGGCCATCGCGCTGACTTATGCAGTCGTGGAGTTCATCGTGGAATACCTGGTGGCCAGCGCCGCGTATCGGGTCAGGCCTTGGTTGGCTCGGGCTGGGCGTCGGTTCAATAAGGTCTGTGGAGGTTTCTTCATAGCGTTTGGCTTGGCGTTGCCCGTGCATTCTTGACGTGCTGAACGACCTCATACGGCGCGTAATGCCTGTCCGTCATGCTTTTGAAAAGTGCGCCGCAAGCACGGGCAAGTGATAGGAGGTTGAACTTTGTCCAGACTGTACTAGATTCCAGTTGATACTGAATTCCCTTGGCCTGTCGCATTCATTCCCTTGCTTGGCAATTGCAGCGAGCGGGTTGGTCTGGCTACCCTGAGTTGGAGCTGGCATGAAGGCTTATCTGATTGTCCTGGACAACAGCCAACACGTAATGATTGGCCGGGGAGGCTCAAGCGCGGGGGCTCAACGCCAGGGTTGGCATCTCCCAGGGGGAACAATCAACCAGGGCGAGACCGCGGCGGAAGCCGCCTTGCGCGAGTGTGCCGAAGAAACCGGCTATCCCATCAAGACGCTGCCTAAAGCCCACGTGAATGGACCTGTACAGCACGCCTCTTACTATGATCAGCATAATGCCAATGACAACCGCTCGTTTCTGATATTGACATTGTCCCAGCATCACACGGCAATTGACGCGAGTTTTGCTCAACGGGCGCGCCTCATGAGGTCCATCAGGCGCCCGGCCCACCCGCTCGACGAGCCATTCAACGACGTGATCTGGGTGAGCGCCACGGATTTCAATGCGCATCACAACACGCAGATGACGGCAGCGCATCATACGGACTGGTTCGCCGATCCACTGGACCTGTATTTCAATGATCCCTATGAAACTGCCGATCTTGATGATCACTGAGGCCTTTAAGGCGTCCAGATCCGGGATATTCCCGCGTACATGAACATACCGCTCAGCTAGTGCGGATCGCGCACCTGGCTCTCAAGTCACCCTCCCGCAGAAACTCATCTCCACCGGCCCACTAAGGAAGACCGGGCCCACCCCATCCCATCGAACCGTCACGCTTCCTCCATCGCACTCCACCTCGACACAGCTATCAAGCAAGCCACGCCGTATCCCGTTAACCGCAGCGCCACAAGAGCAAGACCCCGAACCGAGCGCAATACCAGCGCCCCTCTCCCAGATACGCAGCCGGATGTGATTACGCTTTAGGATCTGGACGAAATGTACGTTGGTCTTGAGAGGAAACAGCTCGTTGGTTTCGATGGCCGCGCCGATTGCTGCGATATCCATGGTTGCCAGATTATCCACAAAATAAGTGCAATGTGGATTACCCATGCTACACGCTGCCGGACCACCCGCAAGTGGCAAAACAGCGGTGTCCAGTTCACGAGCCAAGGGGATGTCTCGCCAGCCGAAAAGCGGTTGTCCCATGTCGACGGAAATCTCGCCGGTTGCCGTTCGCTCGCAAGTAAGCAAACCACGGTTGGTGCGCAACGTTATCGACGTGACATTGGATTCACGCATGAGCACATCCGCCGCCCCACGCGTTGCACTGCCGCAGACATCCAACGCAGTGCCATCGGCGTTCCAGAACAGCACGCGGGCGTCGGCGTCGTCGCAATCGAGCAACACGGCGAGCTGATTGAAGCCGATGCCTCGACTCCGGTCGCCCATCCGCCGCGCCACGGCACTGGTTATCGGATTGGCCGCGTTTCGCGAGTCGACGATGACAAAGTCATCGCCATTGGCGTGCATTTTTTGGAAGTTCAACGGCATATGGGCACGCCATCGAAGATTGGAGTGAAGTTCCCGTCAGGCTTTCTCTGCAACCAATCCTCACGCCTCATTTCCCAGATCTCCTTCACCAACCGCCCACAAACAAAATCGCCCTCCTGCGTCCCGATCATGCGCATGCCTTCATATTCCGAAACCTTGCGCGATGCAGTATTGCCCACAGCCTTGGGCACTTGCATCACCGGGCGCTCCAACGTTTCAAACCAATAAGCGTTGATGACCTCACACGCCTCGCGCATGTATCCCCTTCCCTGCCACTGAGGCGCCAACCAGAAGCCGCGATTATTCCCCGGCTGGTCGTACAGGCTGATACTCCCAATGCTTTGCGCTGGTTCTTCGCACCGGCGGATCATCCAGTGCCATTCACGTCCCGCGGCGATAGCGGGCAACGCGTGATCACGGATATAGGTCAGCGCGCCGTCATCCGGGTAGGGCCAGGGCACGCGGCTGTCCAGGTAACGGACCACTTCCCAATGAGGAAACAACCGCTGGATAGCCGGTGCGTCCGTCAACGCCAAGGGCGTGAGCATGAGGCGTCGGGTTTGGAGGGTTTGCATTGTGAAGATCCTTTTCAAACATAATTGCGTCCTGGCGAACTTCTGCTCTAAAGGTTATCTGTAACCCTGCACAGTTTGTTTTCCTTCAATGGTGAAGGCTGACTTTTCGCTATCCGCATTGCAAGCTCATACCCGGAAAAACCGGACGACATGAGGACCTTCCTTTGCCCCAGAGTGATGACGAAGTCGATGTGCATGGGTGGTGTATCGAGGAGGCCGCTTGATGGACAAGCCTCGCTCCAATCTTATCGTCGGACTCATCCTGGCGGTGGTCGCGACGTTGAGCTGGGCTTTGAACTTCATCGCGCCCCACGTCACCGGTGCGTACACGATTTACGATCTGATGATCGTTCGATTCCTGATCGCCGGTACGTTGGGCTTGGGTGTCGTGCTGCTTTATCGCGCCCAGCTTCGCCTGCTGCGCCGTGAGCAGGTGCTTCTAGCGGCAGGCTTGGGCGTCATCGGTTATCTGGGCTATAGCGCATGCATCGCCGCCGGCATCATCTTTGGCGGACCGGTGCTGACGCCAGCCTTTATCGGCATGGTGCCGGTCTTGCTGGCGCTGCTCGGCAACGCCACCGCCAAAACCATTCAGTGGCGCAAGCTGGCAATCCCCCTGGCTTTTTTAACGGTCGGGCTTGTGCTGTCGAATCTCGGCGCTGTCCACCAGCCTGTTGCAGACAACGGCTCGTGGCTGATGGGCTTGGTATTTTCGATGGGTGCCGTGGCCTTGTGGCTGGCATTCAGTTGGTTGAATCAGCAAGCCTTGCTCAAGCTTGAGAGCAGCGCATCCGGAGCATGGACAGGGCTGATGATGGCGGGCGCCGGACTGGGTACGCTGTGTTTGTTACCGGCGGTGCAAGCGCTCGATCTGCTGAAACTGCCAAGCCTGGGCTTCAGTCTTGACGTTGCTGGCCGTTTATACCTTTGGGGCTTCGTGATTGCACTGATGTCGTCTGTCGTCGGGGCCTGGGCTTGGAACGCCGCGTCTCGTCGCCTGCCCATGGTGCTTTCCGGGCAATTGATCGCTCTGGAGTCGCTGTTCGCTACGCTGCTTGGCTTGTGGTTTCATCACCGGCTACCGACCCTCTCGGAAACATCGGGCCTTGCCGCAGTGCTGGTTGGAGTGGTCATGGCGGTTCGTATCATCCGGAACGCCGCTGAATCAAAACTCCGTTCTTCGGCCTGACCAGTGGGCGCTACTTCACCAATGGCGCTTGCCTCCATCGTGATGGCTTAAAGCGCGTCGCCTGGCACCCGGGGATGACTCTGGCGCTCCTGAAGCTTTTTCAGAAGCTGCAGACGAATAGCGCCGTCCAGTTTTCTAAGTTCCTTCAGGGCTTTCGGATCCCACTCGACACCGTAATCAACGCCCATCAGCGATATCTGCCTCAGCCTCGCTAATGAGTTCATCAAGAGACACTCGGACAGGCGTTTCGTTGGCTTCGAGCCGCGCCTTTACGACCTGTGCCAGTTCCAGCTCATCCAAACGCTCGACCATCGCCTCGTAGACACTTGCCGGTACCATGTAGCCCATGACCCGATTATGGTTCAATACAGCCACGGGCGCCCCATTAGCACCGCTCAGGACCGAGGAAGGATTTTTTTTGAGCTCGGATACGCTGACGGCCACATCAGCCAGAACGAGTTGCATGGAGATGTCTCCTTCAGAAATAGGTCGTTATTTTGGACTTTTTTTGATGCGACGGGCAAGCACGGACCATCGCACCACCTAAGACCTCACCCCTTTCTCGCTCTGCGCAACACATGCCTCGACTCCACCCGCAAGGGCAGAAGTCGAGGCACCTCGCTACAACGGCTAAATATTCAACCCACCACACACCCCTGCGGAACCTTCCCCGCAAAGCTATCCACCAGACTCGCCACCACCATCTCCCCCATCCGCGTGCGGGTCTGCAACGTTGCACTGGCGCGGTGCGGTTGCAGCACCACTTGCTCGTTGTCGAACAACGCCTCGGGCACGTTTGGCTCATCAACGAACACATCCAGCGCCGCTCCGGCGATGTCGCCAGCGGTCAGTGCCGCCACCAGGTCGGTCTCGTTGACCAGTTTGCCCCGCGCGACGTTGATCAGGTATCCGCCCTTGCCCAGCGCCTGCAGCACCTCGGCGTTGATGATGGCTTCGCCCTTGTCGGCGGCGGCGGCCAGGATCAGGGCGTCGCTGTCGCGGGCCAGTTGTTTGAGGTCGGCGACGAAGGTGTGGTTCAGGTCGTTCATCGACTGCAGGTCGGTATAGCTGATGGGGCAACCGAACGCGGCGGCGCGGGTGGCGACAGCGCGGCCGACCCGGCCCATGCCGACGATGCCGATGCGCATGCCGGACACCTGGCGGGCCAATGGCAGCGGTGCCAGCGGGGTCGGGCTCTGGGGCCATTGGCCGGAGCGTACGTAGCGATCCCCGGTGCACAGGCCGCGGCAAACGGCGATCAGCAGACCGATGGCGAGATCGGCGACGTCTTCGGTCAGCGCGCCGATGGTGGCGGTGACGCGGATGCCGCGATCCTTGGCGTAGGCCAGGTCCACGGCATCGGTGCCTACGCCGTTGACCGCGACCACTTCCAGTTTCGGCAGTTGGGCCATCAGCGCCTGGCTGATACCGGTGTGCCCGCCGGTGATGACGCCGCGGATGTTGGCACCGTGCTCCTGCACGTACGCCGCTTTGTCAGTCTGTTCAAAGTAGCGACGGATGGTAAATAGCTCGTTGAGCCGGGTGTTGATTTCCGGGATCAGGATCGGACTGAGCTGTAAGACTTCTGGCTTCATAAAAACCTCATGTAGCGAATGAAAACGCCGACTCAACCGCGGCCGGCAAAAGGCATGGCCGTGGCCATGACCGTCATGTTCAGGACGTTGGCCGACAGCGGCAGGCCGGCGATGTAGCACACCGCATCGGCGACGTGCTTGACGTCGACCATCGGCTCTACCGCGATGGTGCCGTTGGCCTGGCGCACGCCTTTGGTCATGCGCACCGACATTTCGGTGAGGGCGTTGCCGATGTCGATCTGGCTGCAAGCGATGTTGTATTCACGCCCATCCAGGGCCAGGGATTTGGTCAGCCCCAGCACCGCGTGTTTGCTAGCGGTGTAGGCGCTGCTGAGCGGTCGTGGCGTATGCGCGGAGATCGAACCATTGTTGATGATGCGCCCGCCCTGGGGCTGTTGTCGGCGCATCAGGCCGAAGGCGCCACGGGCGCAGAGGAAAACCCCGTTGAGGTTGGTGTCGATCACGTTGCGCCACTGTTCGAACGTAAGTTCATCCAGTGGCACGGCGGGTGCGTTGACCCCGGCGTTGTTGAACATCACGTCGAGGCGTCCATAGACTTCGGCGATGCTGGCGAACAGCGCATCGACACTGGCCGGATCGCGCACATCGGTGGGCACCGCCAGGGCTTCGCGGCCCTGCCCGGCCGCCAACTCCACCAATGCCTGCAACGGCTCAGGCCGGCGGCCGGCCAACACCAGTGTGTAGCCATCTTCCATCAGACCCAGGGCCACGGCGCGACCAATCCCGCTGCCGGCACCGGTCACCAGCGCCACTTTCAATGTGTCGGACATGTTGTTTTCCTTCTTCAATTCACTAAGACCCGCGCCGGGCTCAAGGTCGTGGACCGACGCGCATTTCCAATTGGCCGATGCCGTCGATGCCCGCGGTGATGACATCTCCTGGCAACAGCAGATCGACGCCCGCCGGGCTGCCGGTCATGATCAGGTCGCCGGCCCGCAGCGCCACCGACTGCGAGATACGGCTGATGATTTCGCTGACCGACCAGATCTGGCTGTCGAGGCTGTCGCGCTGGCGCTCTTCGCCGTTCACGTTCAACCACAACTCACCCTCGGGATGCCCCCCTCGCGAAACCGGTACGATGGGCGTCATCGGCGCGGCACCGTCGAACACCTTGGCGCCCTCCCAGGGCAGGCCGTTGCGCTTGGCCAGGCGCTGGACATCACGTCGGGTCAGGTCAAGGCCCGCCGCGTAACCCCAGATGTAAGCCAGCGCCTGGCTTTCAGGAATGTTGGCGCCGCCCTCGCCGATGGCGACGACCAGCTCGACTTCGTGCACGAACTCCTCGCTGACCGGCGGATACGCCACCTCCCCGACCGCGTCCACCACACAGCTTGCCGGCTTCATGAAGAACACCGGTGGTTGTCGGGACTGGCCCTGGGTGTCCGGCCATGGATAGTTGCGGCCGACACAAAAGACCCGGCCGACGGGAAAACGCTGCTCGGTGCCGACTACGGGCAAGGTCACTGGCAGGTCCGGAGTAAAGACGTATTCGAGCATGTTCATCCTGGTAAAAGTCCTGTTGGAAATATCAGCGTACGGCGGCAAGCCTGTGTGAAGTTGGAGGAATGCCGCCTCGTGTTGGATTAATCCGTTTTCTTGTTCAGCTACTCGGGCTCAGCGCGCCTTGAGCTCAATGCGATACAGGCGCCCCAGCAGCAACGAGTAAGACAAGGTGCCGATCAGCGCCACGCCTCCGATGAACCAGAAGGCCAAGGCGAACGAGCCAGTCTTGTGAACGATCGCGCCGATCACGATGGGCGTGACAATGCCGCCGATGTTTGCCGCCAGGCTGGTGATGCCGCCGGTCAAGCCGATCAGTTCCTTGGGCGCCACTTCCGACACCGCCGCCCAGGAGGACGAAGCGATGCCTTGGGCGAAAAAGGCAATGGTGAGCACAGCGATGCAGATCGCGTTCGAATCGGTGAAATTCACCAGGACGATGGACATGCCCAGCATCGACCCGACCACCAGCGGCAACTTGCGGGCGAAGGACATCGAGTAGCCACGGCGGATCAGCAAGTCGGAAACGATCCCCGCCAGCAGGATGCCCACCGTCGCGCCCACGAACGGCATGACAGCGAAGATCCCGGCCTTGATCGTTGTCAGCTGGCGCTCTTCGAACAGGTAGGTGGGGAACCAGGTGAGGAAGAAATACAGGGCCGAGGTGCTGGCGAACTTACCGATGCAAATCGCCCAGACCTGCCGGTAGCTGAACAGCTCGGCGATCTGCCGCCAGTTGAACCGGGTGCGCTCCTGGCTGCTCTTGACCAGCCCGCCCCCGGCCTCGATGTATTTCAATTCTTCCTTGCTGACCTTCTTGCAGTCCATCGGGTCGCGGTACAGGTACAGCCAGGCCACCCCGAAAACGATGCCGAGCGCACCGGTGCTGTAGAACACATGGCGCCAGTCGAAGGTGGTCGCCAGCCAGAGCAGCGCACCGGTAAACAGCGCCGTGCCCAGGTACTGGCCGCAGACGTAAATACTGCTGGCCATGCCACGCTCCCGCGCCGGGAACCACACCGTGACCGCACGGCTGTTGGCCGGGAACGCCGGTGCTTCCATCGCACCCACCGCCAGCCGCAGCCCGAACAGCGACGCGAAGCCGGTGGCGAAGCCCTGGCACACAGTGACCGTCGACCAGCTGATCAGCGACACCCCGTAGGTGAACCGGGAACCGAACCGGTCGGCGATGAAGCCGGCGGGCACCAATGCGATGGCGTAGGTCCAGGCAAATGCGGAAAAGATCAGGCCCATTTCAATTTTGTCCAGGCCCAGGTCCTTGGACAGGAACGGCGCCGCAATCGAAATGTTTACCCGGTCGATGTAGTTGATGATCGTCGCGATCAACAGCAGCGACAGCATGAACCAACGCCGACGCGATGGCAGGCGTGTCGGCACGGCTGCGTCCAGGGCGCCGGCAATCGCCGGCGCAGCGGTGGTCTGGGAGGTGTGGGAATTCGACATGAAAAACCTCGTTATTGTTAGGGGCGTCGAAATGTCTACGAGCAGCCGAAACCATTGCCCTCGATGCCGGGGCAAAACATTTGCTACTGGAATGAGCGGCGCGAACGGCGCTGTCAGGGGTTGGAAAACGCCTTGCAACAGGGCCTGCCAAGGGAGCGGTCGGGAGGGTCAGCCACGAGCGGGAACAGGATCATGATGTGCGCACCTTTGGATTGTTTTTGGACAGGGTTGGGGTTGCGTGGCGCCACAGTGGTCGTACAACCACTCAAAATCAACCAAGGCGTTAGATCATTTTTCCCAGTGAAAACAGCGGTGGAGAAACCTGTCCAAAAAAAGTCAAAGCCGAAGGCATTCGACCGGCTTTTTTCATACATACATAACTTATTGTTTTTAATATGAATTTTAACTCTTAGCCGGCAAGCAGTTTTTGGACACCCGCCTTCGGCCCGCCGTGGGGAGAAAATGCCACGCCAGACTCGTCGTCGTATAACCCCTTGATAATCGACAAGATGCGCCTTCACAATCCCGTCATCACCCTGCCCCCCACAGAGGATTCCAGGAGATGTCATCACCGAGCCGCGTCCCCACCTACGTCATGCAGCAACGCAGCGAATTGACTGACTTCTACATCCGCGACAAAAAGGGTCGGCGCGCCGAAACCAGCCCCCATCGCCACGAGTACTTCCAGATCCAGATCAACCTCGGTGGCGATACCGTGCAACACATCGGCAACGTCGAACGTCCGTTTCCGCGCAACACCCTGGCCTTTATCCTGCCTCACCGGGTGCATGTGATCCCGCACCCGGTCGACAGCAATTTCATGGTGATCAATTTTTCCCAGACCTTCCTGCTGCCGCACCTGCAATGCGACCCGATGGACCTGGAAGAAGTCTCGATTCTGTTGGCACCGGAGCTGTCGCCCTTCCGTTTCCAGGAACACCTGGACTTCATCCTGGGCGACGAGGATTTCAGCAAGGTCTGTGCGCTGATCGAACAGATGCGGGTGCTGGACGTGAACCGCCAGTTTGGCACCCGGGAAATGCTCAAAGGCTTGTTGCTGCAATTGATCGGCAGCGTCTGCGCCTTGTACGCCGAGCCACTCAAGCGGCTGGCCGAGGAAAACGCCGCCGAGGTCAGCCGGCGCGATGCGCTGAGCCGGATGTCCGAGTATCTGCGCAAGAACATCGCCGACCCCGACCTGAACCTGATCAAAGTCGCGGCCGCCACCTACCTGGCGCCAACCTACCTGACCCACTGGTTGCGCAAGGAAATCGGCAAGACCTTCACCGAACTGGTGCTCGAACGGCGGATGCACGCGGCGCGTAATTACCTGCTCAATGGGACACGGCCGGTGGGCGAAGTGGCAAGGTTGTGCGGGTTCGCCGATGAGGCTTATTTTTCTCGGCGTTTTCGCCAGATCCATGGACAGCCGCCGGGGCAGTTCAGGCGTCAGCAGCTCAATCCGGACACGCCACAGTCACCGTTGAACACCTAGCCATCCACGACGATTTATTGCAGCTGCGCAATAGTCGTGACACAGGCTGGACGCCATAATGCCCCGCTCTTGGTTCAGGGTGGGAGTTGGCAATGGAAGACTCGGGTTCGGGCAAGGTGCTATTGGTGGAGGACGACGAAAAGCTCTGTGGGCTGATCGCCAATTTCCTCGGCCAACATGGCTTTGAAGTGTGTGAAGTGCATCGAGGCGATCTGGCGCTGGCTGCATTTGTCGAGTTCAAACCGACGATGGTGGTGCTCGACCTGATGCTGCCGGGCCAGAGCGGCTTGCACATCTGTCGCGAGATCCGTGCGCTGAGCGATACTCCCGTGGTGATTCTCACTGCACGGGAAGATGACCTGGACCATATCCTCGGCCTGGAGTCCGGCGCCGACGACTACGTGATCAAGCCGATCAAGCCGCCGGTCCTGCTTGCCCGCCTGCGCGCCTTGCAGCGCCGACATACACCCCAGAACCATGTCGGCAATGTCATGGAATTCGGCCGCCTGAGCATCGACCGTACCCGTCGCGAAGTGCGCCTGGCCGGCGAGCTGATAGAGCTCACCACCATGGAGTTCGAGTTGCTCTGGCTGCTGGCGGGCAACGCCGGGGCGACCCTGTCGCGCGACGACATTCTCAACCAGATGCGCGGTATTGCCTTCGACGGCATGAACCGCAGCGTCGACGTCTACATCAGCAAACTGCGCGGCAAGCTCAAGGACAACCCGCGTGAACCGGTGTGCATCAAGACTATCTGGGGCAAGGGCTACCTGTTCAATCCTTTTGCCTGGGAGCTTTGAATGCTGCGGCTTTTCCTGGGCCTGTACCTGGTGCTGGCGGTCGGCCTGATAGCGGCGATGCAAGCGGTGGAGCACACGTTCGATGCCCTGCTGGATGAGCAGATGCAAGCCTACAACCGCGAAACGTATCGCGGCCAGGCGCACGCGCTGGTCGAGCAACTGCGCGGGCTGCAAGGCGAACAACGGCAACAGCGACTGGCCGCCCTGCGCGCCGACTACGGCATCGAGCTGTCGCTGGTGCAAAGCGACCAGTTGGGCCTGAGCGAACGTGAAAAAGCCTTGCTGGCCGAGGGCAAGCTGGTGCTGCGGGACAAGTACACGCGCATTTTCAGTCCCATCGATGGCGGCGACCAATTGCTCAGCCTCAAGCTGCCGCTGGAGCCCAGTCTCGTAACGTTCTATATCGCGGCCGCCTACCTGATGCTGGCGCTGCTGGTGGGTGTGGTGCTGTTCTTCTGGGTGCGTCCTCATTGGCGAGACCTGGAGAGGCTACGCCTGGCCGCACAACGTTTTGGCAACAATGACTTGTCGGTGCGCATCGGCATGTCCCGGCGCTCAAGCATCAGCGAAGTGGCCGGGCATTTCGACCTGATGGCGGCACGCATCGAGGGCCTGATCGCCAATCAGCGGGAGCTGACCAATGCCGTGTCCCATGAATTGCGCACACCCATCGCACGACTGAACTTTGAACTCGACCAACTCAAGCAACTGCCCGATCCGGCCAATGCCCGGGAACTGATCGAGGACATGTATGCCGACCTCGGCGAGCTGGAGGACATGGTTTCCGAGTTGCTCACCTACGCCAGCCTGGAGCACGGTGCGACAGCGATCAGCCTGCAACCCATCGAAGCCGGGAGTTGGCTGGACAGTGTGGTGGCCAGCGTGACGTTGGAAGCCGAGGCCGCCGGGGTGGAGGTCCGGCTGGTGGAGTGTCAGGTCGAGACCTTCGATATTGAGCCACGCTTCATGGCCCGGGCGGTGATCAACCTGCTGCGAAATGCCATTCGCTACGCTCAAGCAAACGTTCACGTGTCATTGCTGTGCGACGCGGGGCAATATCAGTTGCTTGTCGACGATGATGGACCCGGCGTACCGGTCGACGGACGAGAAAAGATCTTCGAGCCCTTCGCGCGCCTGGACACCAGTCGCGACCGGCGCACCGGAGGATTCGGCCTGGGACTGGCCCTGGTGCGCCGTGTGGCACAGTCCCACGGTGGGCAAGTGCAAGTCTCGGAGTCAGCCTGGGGCGGCGCGTCCTTGCGCATGGCCTGGCCGGCGCGGCGGTAATCAGAAGGCGTAGATCACCTGCGCGGCTAACGAGGTTTGCAAACGGCGTTCGACGATCGGACTGTCAGCCGCATCATTGGCCAGATAGTCCGCCGTCGCGACGGCCGACAGGCTCCAGCGCTCGTCAATCGGCAATGTCCAGGTCAGCTCGGCTCCGCGACTGAACATGCCGCCACTGGCGTCGTGAGTGCGGAATCGACTGCGCGACGCCTGGGCCTCGCTGACGCCGTACCAGGTGCGCAGGTAATCCGTGTCCCCGAACTGGCTATTGATGCTGCCGACCAGCTCACCGAAACGGCCCTTGTACAGTGGCAGGCTCAGGCTCAGTTTCAGCCGGTTGTAGGCTGAACCGGTGTCCGGCTCGTCTTCGTCCTCCTCCAACGCATGTTCAAAGTTGGCCCCCAGGATCAGCGGGCCCATGTGATAGGTGCCATCGAGGCCGACCACGGGCCGGGATTTGATGGAGCCCATGCCGTTGAGCCTGTCCGAGCCTTTGAATCCGGAGCGGCGATCCTTGCGCGAGGCGCTGCCGTTGACGTAGGCGCTGAGTCCGAAATCGTCATCTTCGTAAGCCCACCCCAGTCCCTTTTCGATGTCCAGGAAGAAGCCACCGGGACTGGTCACTCCCACGCCGAGCAACGGCACCACTGCGCGCTCACTGGCACCGCTGTAACGCGGCGCGCTGGCGGCACCGGCTTTTAGCGTGTAATGCCAGTCCTCGGCGCGTACAGCGGTCGCGGGCAGGAGCAGCCAGGTGCAAGACAGACACAACAAACGAAGCGATAGAGACATGGTGGCATCCGATGGGGTTGAGATGCGCCCATGCTAGGCGGGGGTTGGACGGGAATCTTTGGCAGCTTTGTCGGGAAATTGTCAAAGACTGTAAATAGCGGCGCCACGCGCTTTTTAACAATACTTTGCAAAGCTCATGAAGTTGCCGCGCGATCACGCTTGTTAGGGTGCGCGTCCCATTTGCAACGCTTCGAGCTTCATATGAAAACCGTATACCCGCTTCGCCTGCTGTGCCTGGTGTGTTGCCTGACCGGCGCCCAGGCTCAGGCCACCAGTTTCGTCATGACCACCGACCTCACCGTAAGCCTGAGCATGAGCGCCAGCAAAGGCACCAGCAGCTCGTTCAAGGACGACAAGATTGTATTGGCGGCCAAAGACGATGCGGCCGCCTTCGTCGCAAGCAACGGCGAGATCCGCGGCGCTCGCATGGAGGCCGCGTTTGCCCGGATTCGCGATGTACTGAAAGATCCCAACGTCACCGACCAGCAATTGGCGAGTGCGATTCTGGCGCTTTGACACGCGCCTGCCGGCGAGGGGCAGAACCTGATCGAACCCCTCGCTGCGCTATCGGTCTGCTCCTTTAACACTTCTCTGGAGCTTGAAGCATGTCCCCACACCAGAGCCTCGTCCTGCTTGCACGGGGCGGTTATGCCGCCCGAGGCGTCATCTACCTGATCATCGGTCTCTTTGCCCTGCTGGCGGCCCGCGATTCCAGCAAACCGAAAGACAGCCACAGCAGCCTGGAGCTGCTGCTCAGCCAACCATTCGGGCATGCCTTGGTTGGTCTGGTGGTGGCCGGGTTACTGGCCTTTGCCGGTTGGCGGGTCTTGCAGGCCACCCGGGATGTGGACCATCACGGTAAAGAACTCAAGGGGCTGGTGATTCGCGCAGGTTTGCTGGCGGGCGGTTTGATCAACGGTGCACTGGCGTTCTTTGCGCTGAGCTTGCTTATCAGCGGGCTCAAAAGCTCCGGCGACTCGGGCGGTGGGCAGACTCAAGACCTGTTGGCGCGTCTGCTGTCCTGGGATCATTCGAACCTGCTGCTCTACCTGATCGCACTGATTCCTTTCGGCGTGGGGATCGCTCACATCATCAAAGGCTGGAAAGCCACCTTCGAGAAATACTTCGAGGCCGACGAGGACGTCATGCGCTACGTGCGTCCGGTCTCGCGGTTCGGCCTCATTGCCCGCGGCGTGGTCTTCATCGAGATCGCCGTGCTGCTGGCAGTCAGTGGCTCGGCGTATAAAGCCATGGACCCGCCCGGCCTGAAAGACGCCCTCGATGCGCTGCAGAATCTGCCGGCGGGCGGCGTGGTGTTGATGGTGATGGCGTTGGGGCTGATTGCGTTTTCCGTGTACAGCTTTGCCGAAGCCGCCTGGCGCAGAATAAACATGGATGTCCCTGGCGTGCCAGGGACATAGCCCTGCCACACTTACCGTGCAGGCGTGACCCGGCGCATCAGATCGTCGAGTACATAGGTATCCAGCAAAGCCGTTACGGCGCGGATCTGCCCGTCCTTGAACGTCATGTGCCACAAGTAGGTGTTGTTGTAGGGCTGCTGGTCCAGCGCGGTCGCTTTCCCGCTCCACAGCACGACCACCACGTCATCCTGGGCCACGATGCTCTGGACAGTGGGGGAAATAGGCGTTGCCAGTCGCGCAGTGATAGGCCGTACGGCTTTATCGAGCAAATCCGCCTTGCCGCGGTACACGCCCGAGACCGGGCTCGATCCGGCCACCGTCCACACAGCGTCCGGCGCCAGTAGGTCGAACACCGTACCTGTGCCTTGCTGCCAGTTGCTGAACGCCTGATGGACTCGTTGCGCGTTGGTGTCCTGGGTAGCGGATTGCGAGGCTGAAACAGGGTTTATTGAAAGCGCCAGGCACAAGGCAAAAACCTGAAGACGCATCGCCGAACTCATCCAGAAGGTCATGATGTTTACTCACCGTTCAAAGAAATTTCAGTAGGGAAACCTTAACGGCCCGGGTCCGGAAATTTTTGCTCGATACTGCTGCGCGTTTGTCTGATGCTGTTTGGCGAAGACCGCTCACGTGACGTGGCGACGGGCCGTGACGAATCGTTCATAGAACGCCAGCGCCGCCAGGTTCTTGTCTTTGGCTTCCAGCATGATGTCGAAACGGTCAAGAAACAGCAGCGCGTACTCGTTGGTCCAACGGTTCCACATTTGTGCACTGTGAGCATACAGGTCGCGCTTGGAGACCACTTTAAGCAAGGCGTCCATCTCCAGGCGCTGATCGGCGTCAAAACCCAGCGCTTGCAGGCTCTCTGGCGGTTGCGAGTAGTGCATGGTGGGCCGGACCCCACGCCAACTTTCCAGGATGCGTTCGACTCGTGGCGAGTCGGGCGCGATGTAGTCGTTCTCGTTGATCCAGCAGTGGTGGATATCCAACACCACAGGCGCAAGATCGGCCAGTTGAAGGCAGTCGTCCACGCCATAGGTTTTTTCCTCGTTCTCGAAGGTAATGCAGTTACGCGCCACCTCTGAAAGCCGCGGCCAAATCGAACGAATCCCCTCGCCCCCCAAGCGTCCGGCGATGTGGACGTTGCATTTGAAATCCTGAAAACGCCGGCCGAAACCCATCATCCTGATCATGTCGGCGTGGTATTCGAACTCGGCAACACTGTTTTCCACCACCGCTGGCTTGTCCGAGCCCAGCACGCAATATTGTCCCGGATGGAACGACAACCGGACGTCTGCCGAACGCGCCAGCTCGCCGATCGCGGCGAAGCGATCCTCCAGTGGTTGCCGGACCACCGGATCCTGATAGAACCCACGCACCTTGGGATGACTGTAGAACGGCAGCAAGTCGCTGCTCAATCGCAGCATGCGCAGGGTGGGCGGGAGATCGGCAACATAGGCGATCAAGCGCAACTGGGCATCGAGATTGTGATTCGTGATCTCGATGAGCTTATCGCGAGCCACGTGGGGCGCCACAGTCTCCATCCAGCGTAACGTGGTGGTACGAGGATTGAACGGCCCCTCGATGCCCTTCAACTCGCGGGTGGAAAGGCCTCGCTCGGGGTGTCGGTATTGGCAGGCGAAGCCGATTCGGGGATGCGTCATGGGAAATCCTGGCCGTCATGGGGATATGGGGTAGACCCCTGGGGCGGCCAGTCGTCCCTTCGCATAAGGGACGACTCGTGATCGATTCAGCTGTCTTTCCTGGCAGTCTGGGACTGTCTCATCAGGCTCTTTTTCCAGACGCCAAAAACCACAAACCCCCGACTTTCTCTAGGAAAATCAGGGGTTTGTGTTTGCAGAATTTGGCGGTGAAGGAGAGATTCGAACTCTCGATACAGTTTCCTGTATACACACTTTCCAGGCGTGCTCCTTAAGCCACTCGGACACTTCACCGTATCTCGACGACCTGTTCAGTCTGTCGAGGCGCGCTAATGTAGTCGAAAGCTTTTCCAATGGCAAAGGTTTTTTTCAGAATTTTCATGCGGTTAAGGTAACCGGCGTTTCAAACGAACCGGGCATGGCAAACCGGCCAATCTTCGGTGGCTCTGGCGCTGCGCTTATAGACAGACGCGTGGCGGGATGGGCCGGCCAGACCGTTTGCAGAATACCGGGCTGACCGGTGAGTCAGTCACAACGCTTTACCTGACTTGCGGCGGTGGGTAACGTCAGCGTCAATTCTCTACCAGGAAATAGCGCCATGAGCGATTTGATTGCCTACCACCTCGAAGACGGTATCGCGACCCTGACCTTGAACAACGGCAAGGTCAATGCCATCTCGCCGGATGTCATTACCGCGTTCAACGCTGCGCTGGACCAGGCGACAGCGGATCGGGCGGTGGTGATCATTACCGGACAGCCCGGGATTCTGTCGGGCGGCTACGATCTGAAGGTGATGACTGCCGGCCCCAAGGAAGCGGTGAACCTGGTCACGGCCGGCTCGACATTAGCTCGCCGCCTGTTGTCACACCCCTTCCCCATTATTGTCGCCTGCCCCGGGCATGCCGTGGCCAAGGGCGCGTTCCTGCTGCTGTCGGCGGACTACCGCATCGGTGTGGACGGGCCGTTCAGTATCGGCCTGAACGAGGTGCAGATCGGCATGACCATGCACCACGCCGGCATCGAGCTGGCCCGTGATCGCCTGCGCAAATCGGCGTTTCACCGCTCGGTAATCAATGGCGAGATGTTCAATCCGCAGACGGCTGTGGATGCCGGCTTCCTCGACAAGGTGGTGGCGGCCGAAGAGTTGCAAAGTGCCGCCCTGGAAGCGGCGCGGCAGTTGAAGAAAATCAACATGAGCGCTCACAAGAACACCAAGCTGAAAGTGCGCAAGGCCCTGCTGGAGACCCTGGACAGTGCGATTTTGCTGGATCAGGAACATATGGGCTGAGGTCCCAGGACCGGCATAACCCCGTGGTCAGGGAGCTTGCTCCCGCCGGGCTGCGCAGCAGCGCGATAAGGCCTTAGCAGATCCGGCCTGAAATATCGTGCTTGCTGATCTTAGGGCTACTTTGCAGCCCAGCGGGAGCAAGCTCCCTCGCCACGGGACAAGCGTTTAACCGAGTGAACCGCCCCCCGGCGTCGGCATTTCCTACAAGCAACGTATAAAAACTAGCGGCCGCTCTAGTCCGCTTCCGACACGCTATTGCGAAACATACGCTTAAACATCGTCCATCTCCTACCTCTATAGGGACAATTGCCGAAAACAGTGCACATTCGTACACTGCGCCACCTTTTGTCCCAATGGGGCCTGTAGATGCTGTTTGTACTGCGTATGTCGTTGATGGGCCTGCACTTTGTATTGGCGGGCGTGCTGGGAATCATCCTGGGTCTATGCCGACCGTTCAATCCGGACAACAGCCGTTTATGCGCAAGGCTGTACGCGCTGCCCGCCATGTGGATTTTGCGCCTGCGGGTAAAGGCCGACGTCGGCACGTTGCAAAATATGCCCGATAACTGCGTGGTCATCGCCAACCACCAGTCCAACTATGATTTGTTCGTGTTCGGCAACGTGGTGCCGCGCCGTACCGTGTGCATCGGCAAGAAAAGCCTGAAATGGGTGCCGCTGTTCGGGCAATTGTTCTGGCTGTCCGGCAACGTATTGATCGACCGTGGTAATGCGATCAAGGCACGCCGGTCGATGTTGACCACCACGCACACCCTGCAACATGAGGACACCTCTATCTGGGTGTTCCCTGAAGGGACGCGCAATCTTGGCGGAGAATTGTTGCCGTTCAAGAAAGGCGCCTTCCAGATGGCGATTGCCGCCGGCGTGCCGATTGTTCCGGTGTGTGCCAGCAATTACATCAAGCATATGCGACTCAATCGCTGGCGCAGCGGCGACATTCTCATACGCTCGTTGCCGGCTATTCCTACGGCGGGGCTGACCATGGATGACATGCCCCAGCTCATGGCCCGATGCCGCGAGCAAATGCGTGAGTGTATCGAGTCAATGGATCGGCAGTTGCAACCTGTCTGAATACCCCCCTACACCCTCTTGTGGCGAGGGGATTTATCCCCGTTGGGCTGCGCAGCAGCCCTGAAAGCTGACGACTCGAAGTATCAGGCAGATCAAGTTGGCTGTGTTGGGGCTGCTACGCAGCCCAACGGGGGGATAAATTCCCTCGCCACAAGTACCGCGCTCCAGCCTGAGATCGACGAACTCCAGAGATTCTGCTGACTCTCAAGCAGCAGGGCACGCTAAGCTGAACCGTGCCTGTCACTGCCATTTTCCAAGAAGAAGTGATCACCACTATGGGTAGAGTCGTTGCTGCTGCGGTTTACAGCGCCGGTAAGAAAGTCACCAATATCACCCTCGAAGAAGGCAGCGCCTGGGCTGCCAAACCCGGACATTTCGTCTGGATCGGCCTCGAAGAACCCAGCGCCCACGAGCTGACCACCCTGCAGCGCCAGTTCAACCTGCATGAACTGGCGATCGAAGACGCGATGGAGAAGCACAGCCGTCCCAAGCTGGAAACCTTTGGCGACGCGCTATTCATCGTCACGTATTCGCCGATCCGCGAGGACGGCAAACTGCAATTCATCGAAACCCATATCTTCGCTGGCAAGGGCTACATCATCACCGCCCGCAATGGCCACTCCGCGTCCTACGCCTATGTCCGACAACGCTGTGAGGCGCGTCCGCTTCTGCTTGAGCATGGGGAAGATTTCGTACTCTATGCCATTCTCGATTTCGTCATTGAAAACTACCAGCCAGTGGGCGAAGCCATTCATGCCGAGATCGATGAGCTGGAGCGCCACGTGCTGTGCAGCGCCTTGAACGAACGGGACATCCAGAACCTGCACAGTTTGCGCCGGGATGTGCTGCGCCTGCGCCGCTATGCGGCGCCGATGGTGGAGATCAGCGAAGAATTGCAGAAGCTGAGCTTCCCTTTTATCGACAAGAACATGCGTCCGTATTTTCGCGACGTGCAAATTCATGTCACGCGGCAGATGGAAGACCTGGCGACCCTGGCGGACATTGCCAGCCAGACCATTGAAGTCGGTGTGCTGCTCGAAGCGTCACGCCAGAGCGTGGTGCAGCGTAAATTTGCGGCGTGGGCGGCGATCCTGGCATTTCCGACAGCGGTTGCCGGGATCTATGGGATGAATTTCCAGAATATGCCGGAGTTGAGCTGGCACTATGGCTATTTCATGGTGCTGGGGGTGATTACTGTGGGATGCACCGCGCTGTGGGCCAGTTTCAAGCGGTCGGGGTGGTTGTAGGGTGGATGGCTATCCTGTGGGAGATTCGTCAGCCGCTATCGCGAGCAGGCTCGCTCCCACAGGGGAGTCCGGTTTGTTCAGGCCTGTGGTTGGTGGGCGACAAAGCGCATCATCCACTCCGCTACGGTCGCGCCGTGATGCTCCTGATCGAGACTGGCCATGCCTTGGCTGTAGATCTGTTCGCCGAGGTGCTGCTGGCGGATCTCCAGCAAGGCCCGGGAATAATCGTGGATGAATTCCGGATGCCCCTGGAAGCACAACACCTGGTCGTTGATATGGTAGGCGGCGAACGGGCAGAAATCGCTGGAGGCGATGACCGTGGCGTTTTCGGGTAACTCGGTGACCTGGTCCTGATGGCTGATCAGCAGTGTCAGTTCTTCCATCACCGGGCTCATCCATGGCGCCTTGGCGGCCATTTTATAGCGATGGGTGCCCACGCCCCAGCCTTGACTCGCGCGCTCGGTCTTGCCGCCCAGCAACAGCGCCAGTAATTGATGGCCGAAGCACACACCCAACAGTTTGTCGCCCCGCTGGTAGCGCTCAAGCAAGTAGGTCTTGAGGGTTTGAATCCACGGGTCGCTGCCGAAGGAGTCGGCCTTGCTGCCGGTAATCAGATAGGCGTCGAACTGTTCGTCATCGCTGGGGTAGTGCCCTTGCATCACGTTGTACACGACAAATTGCGCCGCGACAGGCTGTTGGGAAAACAGCCGCTGGAACATCTGCCCGTAACCCTGATATTGATCGACCAGTTCCGGACGCAGAATATCGGTTTCCAAAATGCAGATGCGTAGCGACATAAAAAATACCTGACACGATGATGGGAATATTGCACACCCCAGAGCCTGCCCTGAAACACGGTCCCAAGCAAGCCCCCTCCCAAGCGGTCAGAACAGTTCCTGCCTCGCAGCCTTCTCCACCAACAAGGCCGGCGGCAAGAAGCGCTCGCCGTATTGCTCGGCCAGGTACTGGGCCCGGGCGATGAAGTCCCGCAGGCCGTATTGGTTGATGAATTGCAACGCGCCACCGGTCCAGGCCGCAAAGCCGATGCCGAAGATCGAGCCGACGTTGGCATCGGCTGTGGACAAGAGCACGCCCTCCTCCACGCAGCGCACGGTTTCCAGGGCCTGGATAAACAGCAGCCGATCACGGATATCCTGCGCTGCGATTTGCCCATCAGCCTTCTCGAACCGGCTCTTGAGCGCCGGCCACAGGTGTTTTTGCCCATTGGCCGGATAGTCATAGAATCCCGCGCCCGCTGCCTTGCCTGGGCGCTTGTATTCATTGAGCAGCAAGTCGATCACCGCGAACGCCGGGTGTTCGACCGGCAGTTTACCTTCTGCCTGTAAGTCCTTGGCTGTTTGCGTGCGGATATGGCTCATCAGGCTGAGTGAGACTTCATCAGAGACCGCCAGAGGCCCGACCGGCATCCCGGCCTTGCGCGCCTCGGTCTCGATCATCGGTGCGCTGACCCCCTCGCCGAGCATGGCGATGCCTTCGTTGATGAAGGTGCCGAAGACCCGCGAGGTAAAGAAGCCCCGGTTGTCATTCACCACGATGGGCGTCTTGTTGATCTGCAGGACAAAATCGAACCCGCGGGCCAGCGTCTCATCGCTGGTACGGGCGCCCTTGATGATTTCCACCAGGGGCATCTTTTCCACCGGACTGAAGAAATGCAGGCCGATGAACCGGGTCGGGTCAGCCATGGCCGTGGCCAGGCCAGTGATGGGCAGGGTCGAGGTGTTGGAAGCGATCACCGCCTCAGGGCCCGCTATCGCTTCGGCGGCGGCCGATACCTTCCCTTTCAGGGCACGATCCTCAAACACCGCTTCGATGATCATGTCACAGCCGACCAGGTCCGCGTTGCTGTCGGTGGGGTGAATGCGCGACAGGATGGCTTCGCGTTGTTCGGTGCTGAACCGGCCGCGGGCGACCTGTTTATCCAATAGCGCTGCCGAACGCGCCTTGCCTTTCTCGGCGACGGCCAGATCGACGTCCTTGAGCACCACCTCGATACCAGCCGCCACGCAGACATAGGCAATGCCGGCCCCCATCATGCCTGCGCCAAGGATGCCGACTTTCTTTGTCAGAAACGGCGCCGGACCCTGTGGGCGAGAACCGCCGGCCTTGATCTCGTTGAGCTGGAACCAGAACGTGCCGATCAGGTTCTTCGCCACCTGGCCTGTGGTCAATTCGGTGAAATAACGGGTCTCGATCAGGTGCGCGGTGTCGAAATCCACCTGGGCGCCTTCTACGGCTGCGCAAAGGATTTTCTCCGGAGCCGGCAGGCAACCCTGGGTCTTGTGACGCAGTATGGAAGGTGCGATGGCCAGCATCTGCGCCACCTTCGGGTCGGATGGACCGCCGCCCGGGATCCGGTAGCCTTTGGTATCCCAAGGCTGCACGACACTTGGATTAGCCAGGATCCAGGCCCGGGCCTTGGCCAGCAGCTCATCACGATCTCGCGCCAGCTCATTCACCAGCCCCGCCTGCAGCGCCTGTTGCGGGCCGACCTTCCTGCCCTCGAGCAGATAGGGCAAGGCTTTTTCCAGCCCGAGCAACCGCACCATGCGCACCACCCCGCCGCCGCCCGGAAGCAGGCCCAAGGTGACTTCCGGCAGGCCCATCTGCACCGACGGCTGGTCCAGCGCCACACGATGATGACACGCCAGGCAAATCTCCCAGCCGCCGCCCAAAGCCGCGCCGTTAATCGCCGCCACCACCGGCTTGCCCAGGGTTTCCAGAGCACGCAGTTGCGCCTTCAGGCCCAGGACCATCTGATAGAACGCCTGCGCCTCGGGCTTGCCGACCTTGACCAGCTCATTGAGATCACCACCGGCAAAGAAGGTCTTCTTGGCCGAGGTGATGATCACACCGGCAATCGAGTCCTTTTCTGCCTGCAAGCGAGCGACGCAGGCCGCCATGGCCTCGCGGTAGACCGCATTCATGGTATTGGCGCTCTGCCCCGGCATGTCGAACGTCAGAACAACAATGCGGTCCTGGTCGATTTCATAACGAATGGCGTCGGTCATCAAAATTGCTTCCTTCAAGTCGGGGCTCAGAGGCGTTCGATAATGGTGGCGATGCCCATGCCGCCGCCGACACAGAGCGTCGCCAGGCCATAGCGCAGGCCACGCACTTCCATTTCATCGAGTAGCGTGCCAAGAATCGCGCATCCCGTAGCGCCCAGGGGATGGCCCAGGGCGATGGAGCCGCCGTTGACATTGACCTTGGCGGGGTCGATGGCCATGTCCTTGATGAACTTGAGCACCACCGAGGCAAAGGCTTCGTTGACCTCGAACAGGTCGATGTCGTCCACCCGCAACCCGGCCCTGGCCAATGCCTTGCGCGTGGCGGGCGCCGGGCCGGTGAGCATGATGGTCGGGTCGGTGCTGGTGACGGCCGTGGCGACGACTCGCGCCCGGGGTTGCAGGCCCAGCGCACGGCCCTTGGCTTCGGAGCCGATCAGCATCAGTGCTGCACCGTCGACGATGCCAGAGCTATTGCCAGGCGTGTGCACATGATCGATCCGTTCGACATGGCTGTAGACTCGCAACGCCGTGCCGTCGAACCCCATCTGGCCCATGGCTTCGAAACTCGGCTTGAGCTTGCCCAGGCCCTCTAGCGAAGCGTCGGCGCGTATGAACTCATCGTGGTCCAGCAGCACGATGCCATTCTGGTCCCGTACGGCGACCAGGGATTTGTCGAATGACCCATCGGCCCGAGCGCGTGCGGCTTTCTGTTGGGAGCGCAATGCATAGGTATCGACATCCTCGCGGCTGAACCCTTCCAGGGTGGCGATCAGGTCGGCACCGATGCCTTGGGGAATGAAATGACCGTGCAGGTTGGATTGCGGATCCAGTGCCCATGCGCCGCCATCGCTGCCCATGGGCACCCGGGACATGGATTCGACGCCGCCGGCAACCACCAGGTCCTCGAAGCCGGAGCGGACTTTCATCGCCGCCAGGTTCACCGCCTCCAGGCCCGAGGCGCAGAACCGGTTGAGCTGCACGCCCGCGACACACACGTCCCAGTCGGCCAGCAGCGCCGCGGTCTTGGCGATATCGGCGCCCTGCTCACCCACCGGTGTTACACAACCAAGCACAATGTCGTCGACCTGGCTGGTGTCCAGGTCCATCCGCTGCTGCAAGGCACTGAGCAGACCGCCCGCCAGGCTCACCGGCTTGACGCTATGTAGCGCGCCATCAGGCTTGCCCCGGCCACGAGGTGTGCGCAGCGCATCGAAAATCAAAGCTTGGGTCATGGCGTCCTCGAACCTGGGTAATCCAATGCGTTCACCATAAGCCCAGCGGCGCTGGATTCAATGACCACAGTGCTCAATGACGTTGACGGCCACGCTCAGACGAACGGTAGCGAGCTATCGGGTTAACCGTTTCAGGAGGGCGAGCTGTCTAGCAAACGGGCCTCCACGTAGCTGGCAATAGGCCTCATGCCGTTTTGATAGTAAATAGTCTGATGTTGATGTGAATTGGTTCTAAGTCAACGCGGCTGCGGCCCCTAATGTATTCCTAGTACAAGAAAAGTCGTCGGGTTTTGCCGGGGCGCTTGTCGAACAGGAAGTGCAACGCCAGCCATCATGGATATGCAGGCTGGCCTCAGGAAATAACAATAAAGGCGGGTCAGCCATGTTCAAACATTCGAAAGTTCGTCAAGCCGGACTCATTCTCTTTGCCACGACGCTGCTGTTGATTTTGCCGAATATCCCTAAGGTGATCGGCTGAACCCTGCGCGTGGGCGCCTGCATCAATGATTTGTGTGCTTCCAGAAAATTTCGCGGGTCTGCTGTTCGAGCCGAGGTGGCTGTGCCAACCTTTGCGGCACTCCCAAGACATGGAAGGCACACCACTTGAAAGCTCTCATCGTGTTCGGGGCGTTGCTGCTCAGCACGCCCTTGTCCGCCGCGCAACTGGTCATGGAGCTGGGCGCGAATACGCGTACCTGGCAGACCGAGGAACTGCTCAAGCATCCTGAAGCCCGAACGGTCCGGGTCGATGATGACGTTTCCTACAAGAAGCCGATGACCTATCGCGCCGTGCCGCTGACGGCACTGCTGGCGGGCGTCCAGCCGAACGAACACCTGCAAGCGATTGCACTGGACGGCTTCGCCGCCGAGATGCCTGCTGCGCCGCTGCTGAACAAGAATGGCTCCCGCGCCTGGCTGGCGATCGAGGACCCGGCCAAACCCTGGCCATCGCTCGGCGAGGGCAAGCAAAGCGCCGGGCCGTTCTATCTGGTCTGGACCGATCCCCAGGCGGGGCATATCGGCCCGGAACAATGGCCTTACGCCGTAGCGAGCATCAAGCGTTTGTCCGGCGTCGCTGAACGCTTCCCTGCCCTGCTGCCGGCCCCCAGCCTGACGAAGGAAGACCCGGTCAACAAAGGCTTTGCGTTGTTTCAGAAAAACTGTCTGGCGTGCCACCGGCTCAATGGTGCTGGCGACGCACAATTCGGTCCCGACCTGAACGTACCGTTCAACCCGACCGAGTACTTCTCCGGTGACTTCCTCAAGCGCTATATCCGCGATCCGCAAGGCCTGCGCCATTGGCCCCAAGGCAAGATGCCAGGGTTTTCGGAAGCCGTGCTGCCGGATGCCGAGCTGGATTTGCTGGTGGGATATTTGAAGCACATGGCCGGGCGCAAGCAGCCGCTGGGCCAATGACCATGCACCATACAACTATTGCTGCTGCACCTTGATCACCGGAGCCGGTGCCTCGACCACCCTGGCATGCATCTGCTCATAACCTCCGCCACGGCGCATGCCACGCACCGGACAGGCATCAAGGTAATCCAGGCCCACGGCCAGTTTGAGGTGCCGCTCCGGGCGTGCGAGCTGGTTGGTCACGTCGAAGCTGTACCAGGCGTCATCGAGCCAGGCTTCAGCCCAGGCGTGGCTGGCCAGGTGTTCGCTCTGCTCGTTGAACAAATAGCCTGACACGTACCGCGCTGGCACACCCAGGCTGCGGGCGCAAGCCAGGAATGCGTGGGCATGGTCCTGACAGATTCCGCGACGTCCGGCAAAAGCCTGGACGGCACTGGTCTCGACGTCAGTGACGCCGGGGGTGTAGACCATGTGCTGGTTGAGCCCATGCATCAGGTCGATGAGCGCCGTACGATCGCGACGCCGTTTGCATTGCTGGTTGGCGAAATCCCGAAGGGCATCGTCTGCCTCGGTCAGTCGGGTAAAGCGCAGGAATGGCAGCGCCGATTGGCTTTCATGCTCGGCTTCGCGGGACGGATCGATATCCACCTGCCCTCGGGCTCCGATAATGACCGTCTCGTGGGGTTCGTCCAGGGTCAGTACGTGCAGGATGTTGCCGAACGGATCCAGTTGCGCCCGTACCGGTCGCGGCAGGTCGAGTTGCCAACTCAGCACATGCTGGCGCTCGCTGTCGTGGGGCGTCAGGCGCAGGTACTGGATGCTGGCGCGAACCTGGTCTTCATAGTGGTACGCCGTTTCATGGCTGATCGAGAGTCTCATATGACCTCCAGGTAGGAGCTGTGGATGGCATTGCCCAGTTCGCGGACCAACGGGATGCATTCGGTGAGCCAGGCGTGCAGGCCACCGTCGAGTATTTCGTCGATGCCGGTGTAGCGCAGGCGCGCGTCCATTTCTGCAGCCAGGCGTTGAGCCTGTCGGCCATTGGTGCCCGGCAGGCTCGCGAGGATCTGGTCGATTTCTTCGGTGCAGGCACGCAGCGAGCGCGGTACGTCGGCACGCAACAGCAACAGTTGCGCCACATGACGGGCACCGGGAGCGTCGCGGTAGATCTCCGTGTAGGCCTCGAAGGAGGACAAGGCCCGTAGCAAGGCGCTCCACTGGTAATACGCGTGGGCCGTGCCGTCGCTGACGGCGTCGGCCTGGTCGCCGGCCATTTCGTAGCGGGCGTCGAGCAGGCGAAGGGTGTTGTCGGCCCTCTCGATGAAGGTCCCCAGGCGAATGAACCTGAACGCGTCGTTACGCATGATCGTGCCGTAGGTCGCGCCTCGGAACAGGTGCGAGCGTTCCTTGATCCACTCGCAGAAACGGCTCATGCCGTAGCGATTCAAGCCTTGCCCGGCAATCTCGCGTATTTCCAGCCAGGTGGCATTGATGTTTTCCCACATGTCGGCGGTGATTCGCCCCCGGACGGCATGGGCACTGGCTCGCGCAGCGCCCAGACAGCTATAGATGCTGGCCGGGTTGGCGGCCTCCAAAGCAAAGAATTGCAGCAGCCGCTCGGCGTGCAGGTCGCCATGTCGTTCGCGGTAGTCTTCCAGCGTGCCGGTAATCAATAGCGGCATCGCCAGTTCGTGGAGGCCGTCGCCGCGCCCGTCCTGGGGCATCAGCGATAGCGAGTAGCTGACGTCGAGCATGCGTGCGAGGTTTTCTGCACGCTCCAGGTAACGCGACATCCAGTACAGGTCAGAGGCGGTTCTACTCAGCATTGCTTGCTTCCTTCAATCCTCGACCACCCAGGTATCCTTGGTGCCGCCACCTTGGGATGAGTTGACCACCAACGAGCCTTCGCGCAACGCCACCCGGGTCAGGCCGCCAGGCACCACCCGGGTTTCCAGGCCCGCCAGCACGAACGGACGCAGGTCGATATGGCGCGGGGCAATGCCGTTCTCGACGAAGGTCGGGCATGTCGAAAGTGACAGCGTCGGCTGGGCGATGTAGGCGTGTGGCTTGGCCTTGATCCGCTCGCGGAAGGCATCGATCTGCTCTGTCGTCGCGGCAGGTCCCACCAGCATGCCGTAGCCGCCGGAGCCCTGGGTTTCCTTGACCACCAGACTCGGAAGATTCGCCAGCACGTGGGAAAGTTCAGAGCGATTGCGGCACTGCCAGGTCGGAACGTTCTGCAGGATCGGCTCCTCGTCCAGGTAGAAACGGATCATGTCGGTGACAAATGGATACACCGACTTGTCGTCCGCCACGCCGGTGCCGATGGCATTGGCGAGCACTACGTTGCCGGAGCGGTAGGACGCCAACAGCCCCGGCACCCCGAGCATCGACTGCGGATTGAAGGCCAGTGGATCGAGGAAGGCGTCGTCCAGGCGACGGTAAATCACATCCACTGCTTTCGGCCCGTCGGTGGTGCGCATGAACACCTTGTCGTCGCGCACGAACAGGTCGGCCCCCTCCACCAACTCCACGCCCATCTCACGGGCCAGAAAGGCATGTTCGAAGAACGCGCTGTTGAAGCGCCCCGGGGTGAGCACCACGACGCTGGGGTCATCCAACGCACTGGCGCTTCTCAGAGTATCGAGCAGCAGGTTCGGATAATGGTCGATCGGCGCGATGCGCTGGGCGGAGAACAACTCGGGAAACAGGCGCATCATCATCTTGCGGTCTTCAAGCATGTAGCTGACGCCGCTGGGGGTACGCAGATTGTCTTCCAGCACGTAGTACGTGCCATCGCCATCGCGCACCAGGTCGACCCCGCAAACGTGCGCGTAGACGTCCCGGTGCAGATCCAGCCCCTGCATCGCCAGTTGGTATTGCTCGTTGGCCAGCACCTGTTCCGCCGGTATGACCCCGGCGCGGATGATCCGTTGCTCGTGGTAGAGGTCGGCCAGGAACATGTTCAGTGCCTTGACCCGCTGGATACAGCCGCGCTCGACCACCCGCCATTCGCTGGCGGGGATACTGCGCGGGATGGTATCGAACGGGATCAGGCGCTCCGTGCCCTGCTCGTCCCCGTAGAGCGTGAAGGTAATGCCGGCGCGATGGAACAACAGGTCGGCTTCGCGCCTGCGTTGGGCCAGCAGTTCATCAGGCGTCTCGGCCAGCCAGCGGGCAAAGGCCCGGTAATGCGGACGGACCTGGCCGTCGGCATCGTACATTTCATCAAAACCCGTGCGGATCATGCCGTACTCCTTGTCACCCTGGCAGCAGGCATCGCAAGGCCCGTGCCATCGGCATAAACGCTTTATGATCAACGGGTTGGATTTTTTAGTGATCGGCTATGCACCCTTGTCGTGCAGCCAACGTCCCACTCCGCCGCCCCCGCTTCATTACGACGCAGGGAGTCGCTTCCCTGAGCATAGTCATGGAAAAGCCATGCAGGCGGATTTGGATACAGTTAGCTACAAAAGCTGGGCTTACCCAATGGCGGTGAGGAGTTGAGACGTGTTGGAGGTGCGGTCGTCATCGCGAGCAGGCTCGCTCCCACAAGGTAATCCTCAAGGCTCACCTCTCAGCGGTGATGACCTGACGCCAATGAAAACGGCCGACCCGACGGTCAGCCGTTGCAGTATGGCGGTAGGGGAACATCAAGCCTGCAGGCGCCGGATCTCCTGCTTGACACCCCAGCCTTCGATGACCCCACCCAAGGGTTCGACGACGGCTTCGAAGTCTTGCTCAAAGTCTCCAATATCATCGTAGGTAGCGTACATCACCCGGCTCAATTCCAATGACCAGGCACCATCGTCCCGTGCACTGATCTGTGCATTCAGCGATTCACCCCGGAAATGCCCCGCCGCCCTGCGCGCCCGCTCCTCGTCCGGGAAAATGGCGTAGAACTCAATGGGATGGAATCTGGAAAAATCGAAACCGCCTTCTTTCATGCGGCGCAACACGCTGGTGCTGATGTCTTCTTGATAGGCTGTGCTCATGAAACGTCCTCCTGAAACGCAATGGATAGACTTTCCTTCTTCCCGGACGTGCAGCCGCAGGGCTGCACGTGGTACGGCATCAAATGACCGTCGGGACACAAGCATGTAGCTGACAAGACCGGACCTTGGCGATCCTCTTCGCTGATCTCAATTGCAGAGTAGCCGCAAGTGATCGCCGCTGCCAAGCGAGGCCAGCCAGGGTTTTCATGAAATCGGTGTAATGCTGATGATCTCGATGCTGTGCTGAGTCTTCAGGTTCTTGACCGTAGGCTCTTCGGTCCGCCCTTCAAGATCGTTGAGGTCCAGCTTGGCGGGTACGGGCAACAGCCTTTCGCGAATCAATTGTGCAGCCTGTTCCATGGTGGGCTCCTGCTCATAGTTGAACTGCTCGGCGATGGCTTCGCCGTGATCATCCACGAAAGTGATTTCCCACTTCTGCATCGGTGTCTCCTCGATCAATTCAGGGCCTGGCTTACCTCTATCTCGACATTGAGCGCTGATTATTCGTTCCGCCGAATTGGCGGACGGCAAACATGAAAAGACCGCCTCGCGGGCGGTCTCGAAGACTGACTTGGCCGTTTATTTTTCGGCACGTTCCTTCAGCTCTTTCAGAGTGTTGAACGGGGCATCCACGACAAACTTGTTAGCCAGCCAGGACGGTACATCGCCACCCGGCTCGGTATGGACCTGATAGGTCACTTCGATCTGGTCGGCGCCCTTGGGTACGAATTTCCAGAACCCGTCGACCTGAGTCACCCGCACGAATCCCTTCTCCTCCGGCAAGTAGGTCGGTACGCCTTTGAGGTGGCGGGTGAGGCTGCCATCGACGCCCTGTTCAGTGGTGACTTCCAGCACCGAGTCTCGGGAGGTGACCGGCCAAGGCGTGTTGAATTGAGTGTAGGTCCAGCTCTTGTCACCTTCGTGCTTGAGCAGCTTCTGGCTCTTGCACTCATGAATCCAGGCACAGGCGCCGGGCACGTCTTCTTGCAGGGCCCGCAGTTTTTCCATGGTGGTCTTCATGACCGTCACGCCACGGTAAGCCTTGTACTTGGAGCCGGGCACTTCAGTGAGAGAGACCTTGATACCGTCCTTTTCCTTCGCGACCTGCCAGTCTTCTGCCTGGGCAGTGGCCGTCGCCAATAGCACGGTCATCCCACACAACACAGCCATACGATGCAGCGAACCCATAATCTTTTCCTTATTGTCCAAGTTCGATCATTCAATCGCGGTCATTGATCATCATGCCGCCGTGACTTGCTCCCACCAGCCGATCAGCCGGATGGCTTCTTCACTGCCGCTGCCACAGACCTCGACGTCGGCCTCGAATGCCGAGCACACCGCTGGACGCTCTGGCTGGCCAAAAATCCGACACATGTTATCGACCGACAACTGAACGCAACGTTCTCCCGCCGGCTTGCCTTGGGGCATCCCGGGAATCGGCGAGCTGATGGAAGGGGCGATGCAACAGGCGCCACAGCCTTCACGGCATTTCATGACGACGACATCCTCACGACAGGTAGTGGTTAGTAACGGGACACAGAGTAACGGCTAAAACACCCGTTTTAAATTACCGTCCGAGTGTTTTTTCGCCTTGGGCCGGATGACCGAACAGTCAGTAACGAACTGCACTCAAACTGAAGACTTACTGCTTGAACTCGAAATCCAGCGCGGCGCCTTCCACCTCGTTGCGCTCCTGATTGCGCAACGGCAGCTGCATCTCGTTGCTCAGCAGCCGACCGTTGAGCTGGAACGGCCCGGGCTTCTGATCAAACATGGACGGCAATAAGGGTTCACGCTTGGGCAAGGGCACTTTACCCGGCGGCTCAAGGTCTTCGACCATATCATGGGGCAGGCTCAAGTCCAGCTTGGCCGGCGGCAGTGGGGTCTTGGCGACCTCGCGGGCGGACTTACTCTTGGAGGCGATGGGCGCGCGTTTCTTTTTGGAAACGGTTTTCTTGGCTGGCGTCTTCTTGGCCGTAGCCGCTTTTTTTGGCGTCTCTTTCGTGGCGCTGGCGGTCGGTTTTTCCTGCGCTGCAGCGGCCGAGACACCTGCGCAATGGAAGGTAGTCAACAGACCGATCAAAACCCAGGCAGCAGGAGCAATGGCTTTCATAAATACAACGGCAGTCATGACAGAGAAGCCCATGCTCGCCTGATAATGACGCGCTGACAAGCACCTCAGGCTAAGCCGCTGATTCTTAAAAAATTCCGTTCGCCGTCTCTTGGCACAACTGGGTAGCCAGCAACCCCAACGTCATCAGCGCCCGCTCTGCCTCGCGATTCCAGGGTATGCCGCAGTTCAAGCGGATACAGTGGTTGAACTGTTCGGTGTTACTGAAAATCAGCCCGGGCGCAATGCTGATGCCCTGCTGCAACGCCCGCACATGCAGTTCCTGGGTGTTGACCCGCCCCGGCAGGCTGACCCACAGGATGAAGCCCCCGGTAGGACGACTCATCTGGGTGCCTTCAGGGAAATACTGCTGCACCGCCAGCTGGAAAGCGCTGAGGTTCTTGCGGTACTCCTGACGGATATAGCGCAGGTGCCGATCATAGCCGCCATTTTCCAGATACGCCGCAATGCCCATCTGCGTGACGCTGCACGCCGAGTGCGTGCTGAAAGTCTGGAGCCGCTGGATCTCCTGCTGGAATTTGCCCGCAATCATCCACCCGATGCGCACACCCGGCGACAAGGTCTTGGAAAAGCTCGAACAGTAGATGACCCGGTCCAGTCGGTCGTAGGCCTTGAGGGCCTTGGTGCGCCCCTGTTCGAACATCAGCTCGCCATAGATGTCATCCTCAACGATCTGGATGTCGAAGTCCGAGGCCAGGCGCAACAACTGTTTCTGCCGCTCTTCCGGCATGGTGCCGCCAAGGGGATTACTCAGTCGTGTGGTCAGCACCAGCGCCTTGATCGACCATTGGTTGGCGGCCAGTTGCAATGCCTCAAGGCTCATGCCGGTGACTGGATCGCTGGGGATCTCGATGACCTTCAGGCCCAGCAGGTCGGCCAGTTGCAGCAAACCGTAGTATGTAGGTGACTCGGCCGCGATCAGGTCTCCGGGCCGGGTCAGCACGCGCAGGGACATTTGCAGGGCGTCGACGCAGCCGTGGGTGATCACCACTTCGGAAGGGTCCACCACCACACCCGCATCGCGCATGCGAATCGCCACCTGGCGCCGCAACGGCTCGAAGCCCGGGCTGAACATGTAGCTGAACGCCCGCGGACTGTGGAAGCGGGTGACCTTGGCCAATTGCTGGTGCAATGCCCGCACCGGCAGATAATCGACGCTCGGCACCGCTGCGCCCAGGGGAAACACCCCTTCGCGTCGCGATTCGACCAGGACCTGCTGAATGATGCTGCTGCGTGTCACCAGCCCCGGACGTTCGACCCGTGCAATGTCCGGCGTCGGCGCCGTCAGGGCCGGTGTCTGGTGCACGTAGTAGCCCGATTGCGGCCGTGCGCGAATCAGCCCCTGGTCCTCAAGGTTCGCGTAGGCCTGCAACACCGTGGCATGGCTGACGTTGAGCTGCGAACTCATCTTGCGCACCGAAGGTACACGCTCGCCAGGCTGGTACACACCACGCCGGATGTCTTCAGCCAACTGTTGCGCAATACGTTGATAGAGCAGGAGATTGGTCATGACACAGCACTCGATTTCACGGGCATTTTATTCTTGTAGGAAACGATACCGGAACAGTTTAGAAGTGTACTGGGACAGTTGCCAGATTACTCGACCGTACAGTGCAGTGACAGCCCCAACTGTATCGATTGTCCAACGGGCAGATCGAAAAAAACCCGGCGCCGTCAAAGGGGCCGGGTTTTCCAGTGACGCGTCCCTCAGCGGGCCGCGCCGAGCTGGCCCTTTTCGTCAGAAAAGACGATTTCAACGCGGCGGTTCTGCGCCCGACCACGCTCGGTAGCGTTGACGTCTACCGGATATTCATCACCGTAGCCTTCGACCTGGATACGCTTCTCATCGATCCCCAGGTCCACCAGCACATCTGCCACTGCTTGCGCGCGGTCACGGGACAGCTTGAGATTCTCCTGCTTGCCCCCGGTGCTGTCGGTATATCCCTCGATACGCACGACGCGCTTGGGATTGAGTTGCAGGAATTGAACGATCTTGAGCACGACCCGGTTCGCCGAGTTCTTCAACTCGGCTTCGCCGGTGTCGAACAGGACGTCGCCGAGGGTCATCACCAGGCCGCGATCGGTCTGGGTGGTGGCCATCGCCATGATCTGTTCTTCGAGCCACTTGCCCTGCTGCTGCACGCTCAGCAGCTTTGATTCACGCAAGGCCAACTGCAAGCGCTGACGCTCCAGCTCCAGCTTCGCCGCACGCTCTTCGTTGAGCACCTGGTTGCTATGCTCCCGAGCGATCTCGCTGTAGCGCTGGCTCAGGTAGGCGTAATGCTGCACATCCTCGCCGCTGCCCCAGTAGGTCGACAAGCGATCGGCACGGGCCAGGGATTCGCCGGCACGTATCACGTCCCTGGGTGCGGCACGCAAGACATTGGCATCTTCCTTTACCTTCTGAAAGCTCGCACCGGCCTGTTCCAATGCTGCTTCGCTACGCTGACCGGCGCAGCCATACAAACCGCTCAATCCAACAAGTACCAGGCCGCCCAGCAAATAGGAGTGCTTCATTGAGCGTCCTCCCGCAGTTGCTTGCGCAGGCGCTTGATACGGGTATCGAGCACGTTCAGTTGCTCCTGACTCTTGAGCGTCAGCACTTTGGCTTCCGCCAGGCGTGCATCCAGTTCAGCCTGTTCGGCACGCATGCGGGCCTTTTTGTAGGATTCGTCGGCCATGTTCGACTGGGCCCGGGCGAACTTTTCCTCGGCCAGTTTCAATTCGGGTACTTCATCGGCATTGGCGCCCACGGCTCGGGCTTGTTCCAGCGCCCGTTCGGTCAGGCGGATCTGTTCATTCGGCGCCGGATCGGCTGCGCAACCCGCCAGAGCCAGAACGGCCAGGGCAGCGAAAAGAGGTCGAATAGTCACTAATGTTCCCTACTGTTTTGGGGCACCGACAGGTGGCTGCAACTGTGTTCTCCAACGCTCCAGATTGCGCTGCAACACAGCCTCCGTCAGGCCGGACGCGGCCAATTCTGTCATCTTTTGCGCCAGCTGTCCGCGTAACCATGGGTCATTGCAGGCGGAGTTATGGGAAACCGCGAGAAACAGCCCCGGTTTATCCACCGGCTGTGGTGCGGCTTGCAGGTCGTTGGCCATTCCCAGTGTCTGCGCCATTGCCAGGCCGGAATAGCGCCCGGCCAGGACATATTCCACCTCCCCCAGCAGCAATTTCTGAAAGGCCTGGGTAAGGTTGGGCGTGCGGGTCAGGGACAATTGCTGCTCTGCAAAGACGCCAAATCCGGCAGTCATACGAGACTTTTCCGACAATGCGCCGGGATGACCATGAAGGTCCTCGGGTCGATTGATGACCAGTGTCGAATCCTTGCGGGTCCAGACCAGGTAATCGTTTTCCAGCAGCGGCGGATGGACGTAGTCCAGCGCTTCGAGACCGGCGCTGGTCAATGGCGCGTCGGTGAGCAGGTCCATGCGCCCGCTGCGCACTTCATCCAGGGCCTGGGCACGCTTGCCGGCATACAGCAGTTCAACCTTGATCCCCAGCTCCCCTGCCACTTTCTCCAGCAGATCGGCGCCAGCGCCGATCAGATGCTTGGGATCCTGCGGATCCTGCCAGAGGTACGGCGGCGCATCCGGACTGCCGGTGGCGACCAGGCGCTCACATTTGCCCGACGCCAGGACATCCGAAGACACCACGGGCAAGGCCAGCAGTAGCGACAGCGCAACGATGTAAAACCTGTCCATAACGATTCCTGTGCAGATACCGGCTGGAAGCGAATGTCGCTCCGAACGTGATGATCGCTGTTTCCAGAGGGAAATGTCACGGGCACAGCCGCTACCGGAAATACAAACTTAACTGAGTTGCTGCCAATCAGTCACCGGCCGAAACTTAACGTAATACCGAAAAACACCTCTGCGTATCGTCGCTCACCTATTCTGTAATCCTTGCCAACCAATCCTGATCACGGCCGGATTCTACGCACTGTCAACAACCAGAAACTTGAGGAAAAAGAATATGAGCTATTCCTATCTTGACGTTCGGGATTTCGGGGCTGTTGGTGATGGTGTAACCGACGACTCCCGTGCCTTTCAACAGTGTTCCGATGCTGCCTACCTCGAGAACAAAGCTATTTCGGCGTCGGGTCAGTTTCTAATAAAACAGCGAGTCATGATCTATACCGACGTCGATTTCACCCGCGCTCATTTGATCATGGACTCAGGTGGTATTGCGATCCTGGAACATCCGGATCAGCGCAAGCAACAGACCTTGTCCGTAGCCAAAGGTGATTTTGTCCCGGCACGACTGACTTATCTGGGCACAGACCTTAGTAGTACCCTGCCCAATGACACGATTGAGCAGTACGCCGAAAGCTTTGTCGTAGTATCCAGTGACGATATTTATATTTACCGCAACGGCGACCGCAATGCACCTCAGAAAAAAAGCACGGTCACGCTGATGACCAAGTATGGACGATTGGTCTACCCGTTGAGCTTTGACTACTCCAGGTCTTCCACCGTAACGATCAAATTGCGCAAACTTCCGCGAAACAGGCTGAGGATCAAGGCACCCTCCATGGAAGTCCAGGGACCGGTCACCTTCCCGATTTTTCAAGTGAGTCGCGACCTGGTTGAGGTAATCGGCCTTCGGTGCATCTGTAGAAACTTCGATGACACTTACTACGCGCTCACCAGTTGCAGCGATTGTTACGGTGTCTCCTTTCAGGGTGCCAATTTACCTGGATACGGATGGCCAGCTTACCAACCAGGCGTCTCGTCCAAAGCCATCTATGACGTGATTCTCAACAAATGTTTGAACATCAGCTTCGCTAATATCGCGGGGAATACCGGCTGGAAAACCATTGACGGCAATAACGTACGGAACATCAGTGTCGTTGACTCCGAACTGGAAGCCTTCCACTGCCATTTCAATGCTCAGGATATTGAGGTCAGAAATTGCGTCTTCCATGGTAAAGGCTGTTCATTTGGAACAGGCAGCGACGACTCGGTCATCCGGATACTCGATTGCAAGTTCATGACACGCTCCTGGAGCGCCCTGGGCATGCGAACCGACTATGGCGAACTACGAGGGACACTGGTCGTAGAAAACTGCACTTTCCAGTTCGTGGATAAAGCGCAGACACGAACCACGTGCATTCTCGTCCTGGAAGACAGCGCGATCAGATTGACGGATCAACCTGAAACTTATGCCTTACCGTCAAACATTTTTATCAGAAATATAAAAATCTTCAGCAAGGAAGCCTGCGAATTAATCAGTTTTTCCACCGAGGATCACTACACTGCGCAGCGAAAACTACTGCCCCCCAGAAATATCAGTATCCAAGGTGTAGATGCTACGACAGCCCTGGGAGGCATCTCGTTCGACTATGCCTTCCTGCCATTCAATGGCGTTGACTCCGCAGTGGTCAATATCAGATTGGAAAACATAAGAATGCCACCGTCGCGAGGCTTTGTTTTGCGCGTAGGAGCAGCAGACATTCGCCAGAATAAAGTTCACTTCTGCTTGAAAGTGATCGATGCCGACGCCGTTTATGGCTTTCTGATGGGAAGCAAAAAGTCGGAAATCCATATTCGCGACTCCAGCGCCACTCGCCTCAGGTGCTATTGGGGTGGGCACGCCCAATTAAAGGTCTTGAGCCTCGACAATGTCCAGGTGAAGCTGGGAAGCAACTATAACGATAACGATATTTCGCTGGACACCCCGCAAGTGGGCTTTGTCAGCGTCGTTAACTGCGTCTTCGATGCGTCGGCCTATAAGGCAGCCACAGGACACACGTTGAGCCTGGGCGGCTCGACAGCTCATCGATCGGGCAATAACGTTGCGATTGACTGCCACGGCACCCATGACAGCGAGGACTTCAACAGCTTCGGAAGAAAGCCGATTATCCCTGGCCTGGGACGTCCTTCGAATTACACGGTTGGGCCCGACGGCCTGCTGGTCAAAAACTGGCCCTGAGGTGCGCCGCCGCACCTATCGAGCGGGCACAAAAAAGTCCGATGCCAATGATCTGGCATCGGACTTTTTGTGAAGGCGCCGGATTAGACCAGCTTCTCCAACTCAGGAACGGCTTCGAACAGATCCGCCACCAAGCCATAGTCGGCCACTTGGAAAATCGGCGCCTCTTCGTCCTTGTTGATCGCAACGATCACCTTGGAGTCTTTCATACCGGCCAAGTGCTGGATCGCGCCGGAGATACCGACGGCGATGTACAGCTGTGGCGCAACGATCTTGCCGGTCTGGCCGACCTGCATGTCGTTGGGTACGAAACCTGCGTCCACCGCTGCGCGGGAAGCGCCGACGGCAGCGCCCAGCTTGTCGGCCAGGGCGTACAGGTGCTTGAAGTTGTCACCGTTCTGCATGCCACGGCCGCCGGAAACGACGATCTTGGCAGCGGTCAGTTCAGGACGATCGGACTTGGCCAGTTCTTCGTTGACGAAGCTGGAAGTGCCGGCGTCGTGGGCAGCGCCGACGGCTTCGACAGCGGCGGAACCACCTTCGGCTGCAACCGGGTCGAAACCGGTGGCGCGCACGGTGATGACCTTGACCGAAGCGGTCGATTGCACAGTGGCAATGGCGTTACCAGCGTAGATCGGGCGCTTGAAAGTGTCGGCGCTTTCTACCGAGATGATCTCGGAAATCTGATCGACGTCCAGCGCAGCGGCAACGCGCGGCAGGATGTTCTTGCCGTTGGACGTAGCGGCGGCCAGGATGTGGCTGTAGCCCTTGCCCAGCTCGGCTACCAGTGGGGCAACGTTCTCCGGCAACTGGTGCGCGTAAGCGGCGTTGTCGGCCGAGAGCACTTTAGCCACGCCAGCGATTTTCGCGGCGGCTTCGGCAACGGCACCAGCGCCCTGCCCGGCTACCAGGACATGGACATCACCGCCAATCTTGGCAGCGGCTGCAACAGTGTTCAGCGTGGCCGGAGCCAGCGCCTTGTTATCGTGTTCGGCGATTACGAGGATAGTCATGTTCAGATCACCTTCGCTTCGTTTTTCAGTTTCTCGACCAGTTCAGCCACCGACTTGACCTTGATGCCCGCACTGCGTGCTGCCGGCGCTTCGACTTTCAGGGTCTTGTTGGTGGAGGCGGTGGAAACGCCCAAAGCGTCAGGAGTCAGCACTTCAAGCGGCTTCTTCTTGGCTTTCATGATGTTTGGCAGGGACGCGTAGCGCGGCTCGTTCAAACGCAGGTCGGTGGTGACGATGGCTGGCAGTTTCAGGGAAACCGTCTGCGCGCCGCCGTCGATTTCGCGGGTCACGGCAACGCTGTCGCCACTGACTTCGACTTTCGAGGCGAACGTGCCCTGGCCGTAGCCGCTCAACGCAGCGAGCATCTGGCCGGTCTGGTTGTTGTCGCTGTCGATGGCTTGCTTGCCAAGGATCACCAGCTGTGGCTGTTCCTTGTCGACGACGGCCTTGAGCAGCTTGGCCACGGCCAGGGAAGTCAGGTCTTCGGCGGATTCGACGAGGATGGCGCGATCGGCACCCAGTGCCAGCGCGGTGCGCAGTTGTTCCTGGGCGGTGGTCGGGCCGATGGAGACGACGACGATCTCAGTCGCCACGCCTTTTTCTTTCAGGCGTACGGCTTCTTCTACGGCGATTTCGCAGAAAGGGTTCATCGACATCTTGACGTTGGCGAGGTCGACGCCGGAGTTGTCCGCCTTGACGCGAACCTTGACGTTATAGTCGACCACTCGTTTGACAGCTACAAGAACCTTCATGGATTCCTCGTTACTCTCCGGTGAAAAGAAAGTCGCCTAGGCGAACCTGGCGGTTGATGCTCATGGGCGCAAGGGCACCTCTAAAAACGCCGGCATGAACCACACATGACCCTGCTCACGGGAGTGAAGACCATTCGTCAGTGATGACCGATGAGTCATTCATTATCGCGGCGTGTAAACTGCGCGTCCAAACCACGCATTACGTCACTTTGTGCTGCCTTCGCCCTGTCTTTAGAGGTGCTCTTGAAACCAACAGTCAGCCTACGGCGAGCGCAAAACCGCCCGTATCTTGACCGGAACACCTATTCCGGTCAATACGGCAAAATGGTCAGTCATAAGCCGTACGTCAGTGATTTATCTGGGCTGCGGCAATTTCAAACAAACGTTTGTATTGGACCCTGAGAGTGGTGTAGATATAATGCGCCGCCAAGAGAGAACCGCGTGTCATCCATTGTCGCTTTCGCCCGCTTCGTGAAGGAAGCAATGGATGCAACGCCAAACCTCCAATTAGAAAAATCGTGAGCCTTGAGTAGGAGATAGCCTGTGGAACGCGAATACATGGAATTCGACGTGGTCATCGTCGGCGCCGGCCCCGCTGGCCTGTCTGCCGCTTGCCGACTGAAACAGAAGGCCGCCGAAGCCGGTAACGAAATCAGCGTCTGCGTGGTCGAAAAAGGCTCCGAAGTCGGTGCGCACATTCTCTCCGGCGCGGTGTTCGAACCCCGCGCCCTGAACGAGCTGTTCCCGGACTGGAAAGAACTCGGCGCACCGCTCAATACCCCAGTCAAGCGCGATGACATTTATGTCCTGAAAAGTGCCGACACTGCGAGCAAAATCCCTGACTTCTTCGTGCCCAAGACCATGCACAACGAAGGCAACTATATTATTTCCCTGGGCAATCTGTGCCGCTGGCTGGCTCAGCAGGCGGAGAATCTGGGTGTTGAAATCTACCCCGGCTTCGCCGCTCAGGAAGCGTTGTTCGACGAAAACGGCGTGGTCCGCGGGATCATTACCGGCGACCTGGGTGTCGACCGCGAGGGTCACCCGAAGGAAGGCCTTTACACACCGGGCATGGAACTGCGTGCCAAGTACACCCTGTTCGCCGAAGGCTGCCGCGGTCACATCGGCAAGCAACTGATCAAGCGCTTCAACCTGGACAGCGAAGCCGACGCCCAGCACTACGGCATCGGCCTGAAGGAAATCTGGGAAATCGACCCGGCCAAGCATCAACCCGGCCTGGTGGTTCATACCGCCGGCTGGCCGCTGGACATCATGGGCACCGAGAACACCGGCGGCTCCTTCCTTTATCACTTGGAGAACAACCAGGTGGTGGTCGGCCTGATCGTCGACCTGTCCTACAGCAACACCTTCCTGTCGCCGTTCGACGAGTTCCAGCGCCTCAAGCACCACCCGGTGCTCAAGCAGTACCTGGAAGGCGGCAAGCGCGTCAGCTACGGCGCGCGTGCCATCTGCAAGGGCGGCCTGAATTCACTGCCGAAGATGGTGTTCAAGGGCGGCGCACTGATCGGCTGCGACCTCGGCACCCTGAACTTCGCCAAGATCAAGGGCAGCCACACTGCGATGAAGTCCGGCATGCTCGCTGCCGATGCGGTGGCCGACGCACTGTTCGCCGGTGCCGAAGGCAGCGATGAGCTGACCAGCTACGTCGATGCGTTCAAGGCCAGCTGGCTCCATGAGGAACTGTTCGCCAGCCGCAACTTCGGCGCGGCGATCCACAAGTACGGCGCGATCATCGGCGGCGGTTTCAACTGGCTCGACCAGAACATCTTCGGCGGCAAGCTGCCGTTCACCCTGCACGACAACAAGCCCGACTACGCTTGCCTGAAGCCGGCGGCCGACTGCAAGAAGATCGACTACCCGAAACCGGACGGCAAGCTCAGCTTCGACAAACTCAGCTCGGTGTTCATCTCCGGTACCAACCATGAAGAAGAACAACCCTGCCACCTGAAGCTGACCGACCCGAGCATCCCGATCGGCAAGAACCTGCCGTTGTACGACGAACCGGCCCAACGCTACTGCCCGGCCGGCGTCTACGAAGTGGTGACCCAGGAAGACGGCGAGAAGCGCTTCCAGATCAACGCCCAGAACTGCGTCCACTGCAAGACCTGTGACATCAAGGATCCTTCGCAGAACATCACCTGGGTAACCCCGGAAGGCGCTGGCGGGCCGACTTACCCGAACATGTAAGCCGATTCGCTGAACAACGAGGCTCCCGCAATGGGGGCCTTTTTGTTGCGTGCCATCCAAGCAGCGCCACAGCCCGATGTGGGAGCGAGCTTGCTCGCGATGGCGATTTTTCATTCAACACAGATGTCGACCGACACACCGCTATCGCCAGCAAGCTCGCTCCCACAGGATGACATCAGTGGATCAAGCTGCGCGTTCTTCCCCTGGGCTGCGCTCGAAGTAGCGCTTGTACTCTCGGCTGAACTGCGACGAGCTCTGATACCCCACCTGATGCGCCACCTGCGCCACCCCCATGCCATCGATGAGCAACAACCGCTGGGCCTTGAGCAAACGCAAGCGCTTGAGGTACTGCACCGGCGAGAGCAGCGTACTGCGCTTGAAATGCTCATGAAATGTCGAAGCACTCATGTTGGCGCAATTGGCCAGGGTCTCGACGTTCAGCGGCTCGGTGAAATGGGCGTGCAGATGACTCAGGGCTGCGGCAATCCGGGCGAATTGCCCGTGCTGCTCCACCAACGCCCGGAGCACATCCGCCTGAGGCCCGCGCAAGGCGGCGAAGAGTAATTCGCGCAGTCGCGCCTGGCCCATGACCTGGCACTCCAGCGGATCATGCAAGCATTGCAGCAGACGTTCGACGCAGCCGCGCATGGCGCCATCGAGTACGGCGCTGGTCATCGACTCCGGCGTCTGGGCCGCGAGGCTTCGCCCCGGCATCAATCCCATGGCCAGCACGAGTTCGCCCAACAGCGCCCGATCGATCGCCACGGATATCCCGAGCAGCGGAGCATCGGGCATGGCGTAGGTTTCGCACTCGAACGGCACCGGCAGCGCCTGGATCAGGTAATGCCCGGCGCCGTACTCCAGCGTGCGCGGGCCCAGGTAGGCCAATTTGCTGCCCTGGGCAATGATCACCAGGCTCGGCTCGTAGAGCTGCGGGCCACGGGCAATGTCCTGGCTGCACCGCAGCACTTGCACCCCAGGAAGACGTGTAGGGATAAAGCCGTCACGGGTCGCCAAGGGTTCGATCAACGAAACCAGCGCCGCGTTGGCATCGAGATGACGGGTCAGCAACATGGGTAAAACTTCACGAAAAAAGGGATGGAAACATCATCGCAGGTCTGGCGCCCCATAGGATCAATCCACCGCCAAGGTCGGAGGATTAGGCATGACACCCGTAGGAATCGCCATCGCCGGATGCCGCCATGGCTCCCAGAATAGATCACCTCACTGTTCACTGCTAAGCGAGGTCCACTATGTACACCGCCATCGGATACGCCGCTCAATCACCCACCGCGCCCCTTGCCCCTATGAAGTTCGAACGCCGCGACCCGCGAGCCGACGATGTGGCGATCGAAATCCTCTACTGCGGCGTCTGCCACTCCGACATCCACCAGGCGCGCAACGAGTGGGGCATCGCCGTCTACCCGCTGATGCCCGGCCACGAGATCGTTGGCAAGGTTACCGCCGTTGGTGCGAATGTGACCCGCCATAAAGTCGGAGATCTGGTGGGCGTAGGCTGCATGGTGGACTCCTGCCGTGAGTGCGAAGCCTGTCATGCCGACCTGGAGCAATACTGCTATCAGGGCATGACCCAGACCTATGCCAGCCCGGACCGCGTCAGCGGTGGCCATACCATGGGCGGCTATTCCAACAGCATCGTGGTCCAGGAGCACTTCGTGTTGCGCATCCCGGCCGCGCTGGACCCGGCCGGCGCCGCACCGATTCTTTGTGCCGGCATCACCACCTACTCGCCCCTCAAGCACTATGGCGTGAAAGCCGGCGACAAGGTCGGCGTGCTGGGCATGGGCGGTCTCGGCCACATGGGCATCAAGTTCGCCAAGGCGATGGGGGCGGAAGTCACGTTGTTCACCCGCTCGGCCAGCAAGGCAGAAGAAGCCCGTCGCCAGGGTGCGGACCATGTGATCGTGTCCACCGACGCCGAGCAGATGGCCGCCGCGGCCGGGCGCTTCCACTTCCTGCTGGACACCATCCCGGTCCAGCACGACCTCAACCCCTACCTCAGTACCCTGCGTTTCGACGGTGTGCACATCCTGGTGGGCCTGGTCGAACCGATTGATCCACCTGTTCATGCGGCCAACTTGATCATGGGCCGCAGGGTCCTCGCCGGCTCGCTGATCGGTGGCATCGCAGAAACCCAGGAAGTGCTGGATTTCTGTGCCGAACACAACATCAGCTGCGACATCGAGATGCTCGACATCCGTCAGATCAACGAGGCCTACAGCCGCATGATTGCCGGGGACGTGAAATACCGCTTCGTCATCGACATGGCCACGCTCAAGGCCTGACGCAGTGGCCTGTACGGTTAAGTTGAGTGCATGAATCAGCCACCCAGGCCACTCATCAGACCTTGGCGCCCAACTCCGCCGACAGCCGGGCTGTGACCCCTTTGACCAGGGGGATCAGCTCGGCCATTTTTTCCAGCGGCATGTACGGCACGGTGCTGGCAATGCTGATACCAGCGACGATCCGCTTGCCGGCGTCACGAATCGGCGCCGCCACGCAACGAATCGACGGTTCGTTGTCTTCCAGGTCGAACGCATAGCCGCCCGCCACATATTCCATCATTCGCTGCTGGAACTGTTCCCAGGATTGCTCCTGGTGCTGGGGCCAGAACTGATTCTTCCCACCCGATGGCAGGCTGATTTCATACAGCCGTTGCCATTGTTCCTGAGTGTCATCGAGCATCAGCGCCTTGCCGATCCCGGTGCGCGCCAGCGGCATGCGATGGCCGACCCGCGAGCGCATCTCCGGGCCGTTGCGTCCCGGATTCTTCAGCAGGTACAAAACCTCGTCGCCCTCGCGAATCGCCAGGTGCACGGTGTCCCCGGTGAGTGCCGACAATTCGTCCAGATACGGCCCCGCCAGGCTCACCAATGGCAGCTCTTCCCGGGCCTGGAAACCCAGCTCGATCAACTTCGGCCCCAGCAGGTAACCCACTTGCGGCACCACGCGCAGGTAGCGTTCATCCACCAGGCAACTGGCCAGCCGGTGGGTGGTGCTGCGGGTAGTGCCGATCAGCCGGGCGATTTCCTTCAAGTCACGGGCGCCGCTGGCAACCGCCTGGACGACGCCCAAGCCACGCAGCAACGTCTGTGTGCCCGTAGGTGCCGCGTCCTTGGTGGTTTTTGGATCGTCTTGCTGCATATCCGGCCTTCAACAGTGAGCGGGGAACGGGCGGCATTATGGTCGCCCGCCCCGTCGGACTACAACTCGATGCGCTCGACCTTTCCCACCAGGAGGATGTAGGACAGCGCGCCAACCAGCGCCAAGACGGCAATGTAGGTAATGGCCGGGGCGAACGAATCACCGCTGGCCAGGAAACCAATGACAATCGGCGTGGCGATGGCGGCCAGGTTACCGATGAAGTTGAACACCCCACCCGTCAACCCGAGCAGGCGCGCTGGCGCCAAGGTCGACACCAGCGACCAGGTGATCGAGGCCAGGCCATTGCCAAAGAACGCCAGGGCCAGGAAAGCGATCACCAGCGGCGTCGATTCGACGAAGTTGGCACCAATGATTGCGGTGGAAATCAACAGACCGCCAATGATCGGCAGCTTGCGTGCAAAGCCCACGCTGCTGCCACGACGGATCAGCCAGTCGGAAAAGAACCCGGAACACAACACGCCGACAAACGCCGCGAGGAACGGCAGCGACGCCAGCAGGCCGGACTTGATGAAGTCCATGCCGCGGTATTTCACCAGGTAGGTCGGGAACCAGGTCAGGAAGAACCACAACGTGGAATTCAGGCAGAACTGCCCCAGATAGATGCCCCACAGTTTGCGCTGGGTCAGGACGATGCCCAGGTCAGCCCAATTGAATTTCGCCTTGGCCTTGGCTGTATCGGCCTGGATATCCACCAGCCCGCCGCCGTCGCGGATCAGTTCGATTTCGGCGGCGTTGGCGCCCTTGAAATCGCGTGGCTCGCGATAGACCGCGTACCAGATTACCGCCCAGAGAATCCCCACCGCACCGGTCACCACGAACACCATGTGCCAGCCGAACGCGTGTTGCAGCCAGGCCAGCACCGGCGTCAGGAACGCCAGCCCGACGAACTGCCCGGAGGTGTAGAAGCCGATGGCCGTGGCCCGCTCGCGCTCGGGAAACCAGGTGGTGACTACACGGCTGTTGATCGGGTACGCCGGGGCTTCCAGAGCGCCGACGGCCATGCGCAGGACGAACAGTGCGATGAAGCTGGCCGCGAAACCGAGCATCACCGTCGCCACGGACCACAACAGCAGCGCCACGCTGTACAGGATGCGCGGCGGCACCCGGTCCACCAGCCAGCCGCCGGGGATCTGCATGGCCGCGTAGGTCCAGCCGAACGCCGAGAAAATCAGCCCGACATGGATGGGATCGATGCCCAGATCACTGGTCAACGCCGGGGCGGCGATGGATAGATTGCTGCGATCCAGGTAGTTGATCACCACAGTGATGAACAGCAGGACCATGATGAAAAAACGCTTGCGGCTGGGCGTCACCAACGACGCCTGCGCGCTCAAGGTGTGCGCTTGCATGTGAGGTGCCTCTTTTTATGGTTATTGAGGAAACGGGCGCATCGAAGAAGATCTTCCTGCTTGCGAAGATCAATTTGTGGGAGCGAGCTTGCTCGCGATGACGGTGTGTCAGTTGGCACATGCGTGACTGATACATCGCCATCGCGAGCAAGCTCGTCCCACTGGGTCAGGCGTGAATCACCACTCGGCGAAGCTGCCATCGGCATGCCGCCAGATCGGGTTGCGCCAGCGGTGTCCGATGGCCGCGCGTTCGATGACGTATTCCTCGTTGATCTCGATGCCCAGGCCCGGGCCGTTGGGGATCTTCACGAAGCCTTTGTCGTAGTCGAACACCTGCGGATCCTTGATGTAATCCAGCAAGTCGTTGCTCTCGTTGTAGTGGATGCCCAGGCTCTGCTCCTGGATGAACGCGTTGTAACAGGCCGCGTCCAGTTGCAGGCAGGCCGCCAGGGCAATCGGGCCCAGCGGGCAGTGCAATGCCAGCGCCACGTCATAGGCTTCGGCCATGTTGGCAATCTTGCGGGTTTCGGTGATGCCACCTGCATGGGACGCATCCGGCTGGATGATGTCCACGTAGCCTTCACTGAGCACCCGCTTGAAGTCCCAGCGGGAGAACAAGCGCTCGCCCAAGGCAATCGGCGTGCTGGTCAGCGGCGCCAGCTCCTTGAGGGCTTCGTAGTTTTCGCTGAGCACGGGCTCTTCGATAAACATCAGCTTGAAGGGATCGAGCTCTTTCATCAGCACCTTGGCCATCGGCTTGTGGACCCGGCCATGAAAGTCCACGCCAATGCCGACGTTCGGCCCGACCGCGTCGCGCACTGCCGCGACGTTGGCCAGGGCCAGGTCGACTTTCTCGAAGGTATCGAGGAATTGCAGCTCTTCAGTGCCGTTCATTTTCACGGCGGTGAACCCGCGCCCTACCGCTTCTTTCGCCGCGCGAGCGGTGTCGGCCGGGCGGTCGCCGCCGATCCACGAATACACGCGGATCTTGTCGCGGACCTGTCCGCCGAGCAAATCGCTGACCGACACGCCGAGGGCCTTGCCCTTGATATCCCACAATGCCTGGTCGATGCCGGCCAGGGCGCTCATGTGCACCGCGCCACCGCGATAAAAGCCACCGCGATACAGCACGGTCCAGATGTCTTCGATATTGCGTGGGTCTTTGCCGATCAGGTAGTCGGACAATTCCTCAACGGCAGCCGCCACCGTGTGGGCACGGCCCTCAACCACGGGCTCGCCCCAACCGGTCACGCCTTCGTCGGTTTCGACCTTGAGGAAGCACCAGCGCGGCGGAACGATAAACGTGGTCAGTTTGGTGATTTTCATCTTGTTGTCTCTCTTGTCGATGCAGCGCCTGCAGCGCCGGAAAAATCTTCAGTTCAAGGCATTCCACGCAGCCACATAGGCCTTGGCGCGCACCGCCACTTCGTCGCAGGTCAGCCCAGGTTTGAACAACCCGGAACCGAGGCCGAAGCCCTTGACGCCAGCCTCGATAAACACCGCCATGTTGTCCGGCGTGATCCCGCCCACCGGCACCAGCACGGTCCCGGCCGGCAGCACCGCGAGCCAGGCCTTGACCACCGCTGGGCCCATTTGCTCGGCGGGAAACATCTTCAATACATGAGCGCCTTCAGCCAACGCGGCAAAAGCCTCGGTAGGCGTGGCGACCCCCGGCGACAGGTACAGCCCCGCCGCTTTCGCCGCACGCAAGACTTTCGGGTCGCTGTGGGGCATGACGATCACCTGGCCGCCGGCGGCCTTGACCTGTTCCACCTGCTCCGGCGTAAGCACGGTGCCGGCACCGATCAGGCAATCGGCGGGCAAGGTACTGCGCAGGATGCGGATACTTTCGTACGGCTCGGGGGAATTGAGCGGTACTTCGATGACGCGAAATCCGGCGCTGTAGAGAACCTCGCCGATGGCGGCGGCCTCTTCGGGACGCAAGCCGCGCAGGATCGCGATCAATCCGTTTTGTGCCAGTGCTTGAGTGAGCATTTCAGACCTCCAGTCAAATTCAGCGATCGAGTAGCCCGGCCGCCAGGGCCAGCTGCCACAACCCACGTTCGGTGGCCTGTTCGGCCAGGGTTACCCGGGCGAAACCGCAGGCGTCGAGCGCTCGTCGATAACGGGCGCAGAGTTGGGAATTGCCGATCAACACCACCGTCGGCAAGTGGACGCTGTTGCGCCGCTGGCGTTGCACGGCGGCCAGGGCCGTCAATTCGTGACCGATCAACAGACCGGAAAGGTAGTCCGCCTGGGCTGCGGCGCCGAGTTCACCGGTCAGGCCCAGGCTTCGGGCGCTGAACACCGTCGACAGCGGGCCGATCTGGCCGTCCGTAGACAGCGCCACCTGCACGCCGCGATCGAAGGCCTCGCCGTCGAACGTCGCGCCCCGCTGCTGCGTGCGGCCGAGAATGCTGTGGTCACTGAGCACGGCGAAGATCTCGCCGGTCATGAAGGTATCGAAATGCACGATGCAGCCGTCGGCCACCTCGACCCATTTCGAGTGGCTGCCGGGCAGGCCGATCAACACGGCTTCGTCCGGCAGGCTGTGCAAGGCGCCGAGCACCTGGGTTTCTTCACCGCGCATCACATTGGGCAAGCGGGAACGCTGGATCACGCCGGGCACGATGTGCACCTCGATACCGCGAAGACTACGAATGACTTGTAGGGAATGTCCGAGATTGGCCACGTTGGCCGGCGTGTCGCAGTAAGGCGCCTCGCGCCAGCCCTGGGCGCTGCCCACCATGCCGCAGGCGATCACCGGTAAGCCTGGCTGTGCATCGAGCCAGTCGCCACAGGCCTCGTCGAACGCCAGCTCGAAACCATCGCTGCATAGCCGACCGGCCACGGTGCGCGGCCCCGCCGGCAACTGCATGATCCCCGACGACAGCGAGCGCTGGTCGAGCACCTCGCCATCGGCTGCGAGTTTGTAAGCCCGTAATGAGGTGGTCCCCCAGTCGAGCGCAATCAATTGCGCCTGCATCCGCTTCACCTGTTTTGTTTTTTGGCAGTGAGTGAGGCGGACTATAAACCTGGACCCGCACAAATCTCAATATATAAAAATGCATCTCATATATTGGGAAATGTAGCTTGATGTGTAACCGTGACGTCGCGGACAGCCGGCAATCATGCAAGTAAGTGCCGGTATGCCCTAGCGTGATTCGCCGTTCAAAAACCCGAGGATTTCGGCAGCCAACGCCTCGGGCGCTTCTTCCGCCATGTGATGACCACAGTCCAGAGCACGCCCTTGCAATTTCGTCGTCCACGGCTCCCAAACGGCCAACACATCCTCATAGATCAGTTTCAAATCATCACGCTGAGACCACAGGACCATGGTGGGACACGCAATCCGGTGCCCCGCGCGCCGGTCCGCCTCATCGTGGTCGCGGTCGATCCCCGGACCTGCGCGATAATCCTCAAGCATGCCATGGACCGTCTCGGGATCATGAATAGCGGCCCTGTAGTCTTCATAGGCAAGTGCCCCCATTTTCTCGGGAGAGCCGCCATACCATGCATCTGGATCGACCAGGATGGCTTGTTCCGGTTTCTCGGCCTGCATGAAGAAGAACCAGTGCCACCACATGGCGGCGAATCGCTCGTCGCAGCGTTCCAGTGCCTCGATTATAGGTACGCCGTCCAGTACACCGAGGTGGGTTACGGCGTCGGGATGATCCATGGCCATGCGAAAGGCCGTATAAGCGCCCCGATCATGGCCGATAACCGAAAACCGCTCGTGTCCTAGATGGCGCATCAGCGCAATACAATCACGGGCCTTGGCACGTTTCGACGAGCCGGCATGGTCCGGCGTATCGGCAGGTTTGGAGGAACGACCGAAACCTCTCAGATCGGGGCAAACCACCGTGTGGTGCCGCGCCAACAACGGCGCTACCCGGTGCCAAGTCGCGTGCGTACGAGGATGACCATGGAGCAGTAGAACGGGAGAACCCCTGCCTCCATGCCTGACCCTCAACGTCGCCTCAGGCAGGACGACGGTATCGAGAGAGAATTGTTCGAACATCAAGTTCCTTCCTGGTTATTCAATCGACAGGCATTGACTTGGCCAAGTCGGCCAACGCATATCTGCACTCGACATGCAGCCTTGAGTTCATGATATGCCGAGTGGTCTTGGGTGGATAAGGACGGCCTTCCAGGCCCCTGGCGATAATCTCGTGGGCTGTCACTTCAATGCCCGCTTGACGGGATTCAAGTTCGACCTGCGAATAATCGAGCAATAAGCAGGGAACCACTTTCAACGACGTTCGCCGTGCAAACTCACGCCGATGGTGACCGTCCATTATGACCCATGATCCGCGCTCTACCAGAATCGGTTGCAACCAAAAGCCGCGGCTTGCAATTTCGTAGGCGACTTGCTGCACCCGCGCTTCAATAAACTGCTCAGTGGGCAGAAGCGCGTCCGGAGGCAAGAGCATAATGCCCCTATTTTCACGTCGAGCCTCTGCAAAGAATTTAGTGTTCATAGTCAACTCACTCTAGCTTGTTCTCATCTCACGACACAACGCTGGTGCGTGCCGAAGAAGTTGACGGATAGCCTAGTCGCATCTTGAGTCATGGCAAGACTTACTTATAAGTTCTTATTTTTACAAGATAGATTTAAATAAAAAAATATTGCTTAAAAAGATTGAACCTTGCACCGCTTCGTTTATTCGAGCGTACGTACCATTTCGTTACTGCATTCCAATTTTTGTAAAAAAATCTTGTTTACCAACCTGTTATGGCCGCTCACTTAATAAAGTCAAAAAAAATTTTGTTTTTTAAAAACTTCACGTCTAGTCTCGCTGAGGCATTTGAATTTTGGATCCAATATCACACTAATGGCTACCGCCAGAACTTAGCTATTCGCTAGGGAGTATTCACATGACCACTCTTGTTGAAAATCCGATTTGTGATTATTACGATCATATCTGTAACCAATTGCGTGCCTCCACTGACCATCTGGAGCAGGCTGGGGACGGATTATTCAGTCCCCGATACCTTCCGGAACTGGACCAGCAAATAAAGCAGTTTTTTGCAGCGTCTTCGATAAGTTACTCACTGATTGACTTGGGTTTGGGAATTGAAACCATCTTGCTCAATATGTCGAGATTCGAACGAACCCGTACGACTAAAACCAATCCTTCCCTGCTCATGGTGGCGCGAGCGATCGAACATAGTCGTCGCAGCGGCGAGGCGGTCACCATAGTCACCCCCTCTTCAGGAAATAAAGCGACCGCATTGCGCGCTGCGGTATACCGCGCCTACGAGCTCGGACTGGCCTCTCCAGACACGCTGAATATCGTGTGCGTTGTGCCAGCGGATGCGGAGCTCAAACTGTGGGATAGCCCCCTATCGTCGGACGACCGGCTGCGCGCCCTCAATCCACTCGTGACCGTTGAAACGTCGACTCGTGACACCGTCAAGAAAATGGTTTCCAGCGCCGCTCGCAGGCTTCCCTCCCTGGCATCGAAGCGACGATTGTGGTTCACGCTCTCGCTGGACAACTACGTTCTCGCCGATCAACTGCGGGCCTTTCTGGAGATTGACCGTTTCGCACCGGAGGTCCGTCGCTGGCACGCACACAGCGTATCCAGTGCGTTCGGGTTGATAGGACATAGTCGAGGGTGGGAGCGAAGGTGGTCAGACGCACCGTTACGGCCCGGTTACCTGCTCGTTCAACACCTCGATACCCCTGACATGGTCTTGCATCTGACGCGAGGCACCTTTGACCGAACGCAGCTCCCCCAGTACCAGCCCAGCGCCAATGGGCGATTCAAGCAAACAGACTCGGCGCATTTCCCCACTGAAACCCACCGAATTGACGAATGCATCGACACAACGTTCTACACCTCCGCACCTGTAACGCAGCCGGAGATGGAAGGCTACATCGCTCGGCATGGAGGCACCGGGATCGTCGTCAGCCGTATCGAATGTGAAAGAGGCTATGACCAGGTCCGAAAGGCGCTCGCGCATACCGACGTGCGCTTGCCAGACGATCCGGGTCGCCTGCGAGAGCACTCGTTATTAATGGCAGCTACCGGAGCAAGGCTGGCCCATACGCGGGGGTTGCTGGAGGGTGTCGGATCGGTCGTGCTCCATAACAGTGGCAGCTATACCGATAGCGATTTTGACCCAGTACCCCATCGACACCTGACACGCCTGCACCAGGACCAACCCCAAGCGCTTGATGACCTTATCGAGCGAACCAGAGGGAGAATGCTTGGATGAACTCGCCGATTAGTATTGTCTCGGCCATCGACTTCAACGATGAGCCCATCCCTCTTGAAAACCTGCATGCCACCGCTCAGTCGCTCCTGGAGGAGCACGGCTACGTACAAGTCGTGAACATTGCGGATGGATTTGACTACATCCGCTTCGGTCGACGGTTGGGCAGCTTCGTGCCGAACTATGGCGGAGCGGTGGTAGGCAATGTACGTCCCGAACCGGGCATGGATGACGTCTACCACGCTGGCAACCATCAACCGCTCACCCCGCACACCGAGGGATACGACTTCAAGCACCTGCCGCCCCGCTACATCATGCTTTGGTGTGTGGTCCCAGCAGAGGGCGACGGTGGGGAAACCACGCTTGCACTGACCCAGCCATGGATCGATGCGCTCGATGACATTTCGCGCGAGCATCTGTTGAAGACCGTCTATGCCTGGAAAACCACCGAGGGCATACAACGGCAGGGGCTGGATCTACGCACCGAGCATCCGATTCTCGAGGACACCGGCTCAGGCCGCATCGTGCGGTTTTCCTGCAATAACCTCTTGCACGAGAACGACGTGATCGCGACGACCCTGCAACAAGATTGGCAGTCACGCTATCAGTCGGACTCGGTGTGGGTTCGTTATGCGCAGAACGACATCTTGCTATGGGACAACTGGCGTGTGCTCCATGCACGCAACGCGTTCCAGGACAGTCGACGCCACCTGCGGCGCCTGCAAATCAGCGCGAGCGGTGGGCTGCAAGGATGCGCCCGATGAGCGGCAATGAAAACGCTGCGGTAAAGGTTCTTGTTATCGGACGTGGACGGTTTGCGCGGACCCTGCTTGCACACCTTTGCGGTGTACTCGATGAAGGTGCGCAGATCGTCCAATGTTACCGGGATGCCCGGCTCGCCTCCTCTGCGGGCAACGCCTTTGCGGCACCGCACGTCCGGCAGGCTCCGATGCATACCCTGCTGGGCGAGGAAGGGTTGGCGAACCTTCAGGCGTTGATGGTCTCGTTCAAGCCGGACGTGATCGTGTCTGCAGCATCGGCGTACTCGCCGTACGGCTCGGGACCTGGGGCCGGAGCGCCTTTCGGCTCGACACTGCCGCTCCAGCTTCCCATCGCAACCAACGTCGCCAGGGCGGCGCATTCATGCGGCAACGACGGGTTGTTGCTCAACGCCTGTTACCCCGAACTCGTCAACCCTGTCGCTCGCTTGCTCGGAACCCCGTTCGACGCGGGCCTGGGAAACGCCCAGACCTTGAACTGGGCTCAGGACTTTGGCGCTCAAGGTGACCGTTTCCAGGCTCTGGCTCACCATTCGCACCTTGGGAAAAACCCCAGGAAAATACCGTTGATGTACGACGCAACGAATGGCCTGATCCACGAACCCCTGGCGGCATGCATCGAAGCGCTTGACCGGCGGCGGGCCTTATCCCGAGAGGAACGCAACGACATAGGCGCCACGGCGGCGGCATCGCTGATAGCCGAGTTGGCCATGTCGCCCTCGGTGAACGCATGCCTGCCCGGCGTCGGCGTGGAAACCGGGGCGATGCCTGTAAGCCTGGGATTGGGGCGCGCAGCGAAGCCATGTATCAAGCTTTCGGGGGCGGACCTGAATCAAGTCCGCGCCAGACACCGTCAGGAATGCATGGCCGAGGGATGGGATATTTTTGATGACGTACTGGAGCTTTCATCAGACGCTCGCGCTGGCATGGGGATGATGGCGCCGCCCGACAACCGGCTAAACGGCACTGACCTTGGGACCTGGGTGAGCTCGCTGGAGGGATTGCTATGACGATGCCAGCAAGACTTGCGACGGCGATACGATATGGTTGGAGAAACTCGTCCCATCCCGGGGTCATTCACATGCACAGGCTACTGGATTCATGGGCGCCGAAAACCGGCACCGTGACCAGTACAGTTCCGACGTGTCCGCACGCGCCGTCCATTTCCTACGCGGGCCTTTCCCAAGGGCTGACCAACATTCTCAAGCTCATGGATGTCCTGCGGTCACGAGACTTTCCCGGGCCAGTACATTGGCAGGATGACCACGACGGCGCCGCAGCCGATATCTCGCTGCAAGGCACCTCGGTACGCGGGTCTCCCGCGGGCCCACGCGAGCTGATCCTGCCTTTTCGCGTTCACCTTGCGATTCCGACTCCCGACCTCGAATCGGTCAAGCAAGCCGTTTCAAAACGCGAGCGACCACGCTTCTCGTCGTCGTTCGACCAAAAGCAATGGCGCGCGCGAATCACGACGGATGAGGCTGAAGTACGCCGTTTCTACTTTCGAATGCACTTGCCAACCATGGCCAAACGGCACGCTGACGCAGCGCGGACCGAGCCCTTGGCACTGGCGTTGCACATCGCCAGGCAAGGCGGGTTGTTTTTGTCCGAATCGTCCGCAGGCCCGGTAGCCGGATGCCTGTTTACCCAGCGTGGCGGCGTGTTCACCACACGACTGCTGGGCGTCGATGAAGGGGCTGATGAGCACTATGACAACGGCGCGTTCAAGAACCTCTATCACCTGATGCTCCAGCACTGCGCCAGGAGCAGCGCTATCCAGGCTATGGATCTTTTTGGAACCGAGGCCTTCATCGCCAAAGGCATATTCCAGTGGAAACGAAAACTAGGCGCACAGGTACGTCCGGCCCCCAACCATTTCCGGCACAAATTCCTGCGGCTGAAGGTCCACCGCGACAGCCCGGGGGTACGCCAATTCCTGCTGCACAATCCGATGCTGATCGATACGCCTACCGGCTTCGCTCCGGTGTATTTCACGGCAGGGGAGCAAGGCGCGGCGTGTGAATTCAGCGCCCGGATGGGTGGGTTGAATCCGCCACTGCATATTCCGATTGATGAATTCCTGTCCTCGGAGGGTGCTGTAAATCAATACGCCGAAAGGCCACGCGATACCTGAATTCAGGCGTCATGTCCCGCCCGTCGAAGGACGTTCGGGCAACGCTTCGCTTGCCATCGTCATTGCCAACAACACCCGCTTTCACGCGAGAAGGTCCTGATATGCCCCATACTCCGCGCCCCGCTACGCCCATCGAACTCACCCGTCGCATCCTGCAGTGTCACCTGGCCGATACTGGGATCCAGGCCCGGGAGTCCTGCCCGATTTCGCCGATAATCCTTGATCGTCGCGTCCACCACCAATTACAGAATGCGGCGGTGTCTCTGCTCAAGCTCTTGAAACGCGCCGCACTGTCAGTGGGTGATTGCACCCAGGCGAGACTCAACGCTTACGGCGCTACCGAGCAAGACTACCCATTGTTCAGCACCGACCTGCATTTCGAGGATCCATACAGTGATGTATTTGCCCGCCCTGACTTTGTCCTGACCACGTCCGGTCCCAAGGTACTAGAGTTCAACGTCAGTGGCGCCGTGGGTGGGGTGCCCGAGCTGGCGTGCCTCCAGGCCGGCCTCCAGGCCGCTTATGGTCGGCGAGAACCCATTCGTTTCAAGTGGAGCAGTCCCTATGACGACCGCGCCAGGGCCTTTCGCGAGATCGCCACGCGCACGGACCTGGAGGGCCGGGTTCTGGTAGTAGGGTCGGTACGCGACCTTGAATACACCAACAGCACCAAGGTTTTCGACCTGGAAGTCGAAGCCCTGCATCGCCAAGGCCTGGTCGCAGATTTCTGCGAACCGGAACACCTCGATAACATTCTCGAAGCGACCCACGGCGATAGCCACGCGGCGTTCCCGCTCAGCCTGCGCATGTTCACCATTCCTGAATGGGCCGAGCTCGGTATCGACCTATCCACCGTGCGGCGTTGGCTGGACGGTGGCTCACTGCTCCTCGGCCCACAGACCTCGGCGTTTCTGGCGAACAAAAAAACCCTTGCCTGGCTTTCCGAGGGCCTGCCTTGGATGACACGCCAGGACCGTGAAACAGTGGCGGAGTTTGTCCCTTGGTCGCGTTGCCTCACGGATCGCAATACGACCCTGCTTGGCGGCGCCGAAGGAGCGCTCTTACCTTTCTGTATCACGCATCAAGAGCGCCTGGTCCTGAAAGAGGCGATCGGCATGCAGGGGCGCCAGGTCACAGTCGGACGTGAGGTGTCGCAGGCGCAATGGCATGACTTGGTCACAACAGCGGCCGCGTCTGGAAACTCCATCGTGCAAGCGTACGTCGAACCGTGCCTGCAGCAGGTGTGGATGAGCCATGGGGCCCACGACGATCAGACGGAGCTGCTGAAGATGCGCCCCATCATCAGCTTCTTCGTGTTCGGCGGCCGTCCCGGCAGTGGCTGGGCACGGTTCCGACCCGACGACAGCTACGGTGTCGTCAGTTGCGAAGGGTTCGGAGCATTTGAAACCGCCATCGCCCCCGATTAAGGAGAAGCCATGACAACGCCCATTCACCCTATCGATCTGCACTCACCCGCTGAACGAGCCAGACATCTGCTCGGCGTCCTGAGGGACGCAGGCACCACCTCTCTGACGGGTACCCCGTGCGGAATCCTGGCGCCTTTGTGGCGCCAGGCACGCGACAAAAACAGTGACCTTTCCCTGGTTACAGTGTCCCGCGAGGATACAGCGCTCGCTTTCGCTGCCGGTGAGGCGCTCGCTGGCGGCCATCCGGCCGTGCTTATGCAGAATTCCGGGTTCGGGAACTGCGTCAACGTCATGGCCTCGCTCATATGTCCTTATGACCTCCACGTGACCTTGGTCATCAGCCTCAGGGGAACCGGCAACGACACGACACCCGAGAACAGCGCCATGGGTGCGACAACCGCGTCGATTCTTTCTCATTGGGGCGTCGCGACGACCCTCCTGGCAGCTCCCGAAGACCTGCTTATTCCACGAAATCTCGCCAGGAACGGCCCCAGTGCCGTGCTGATCGCTCCCGAGTATTTTGGATGGTGCCCATGAACAAGACAGAACTCATCGCCGAAATAGTCACTCGCTTCGAGGGACATCCGATCATTTTCACAACCGGGTACGCGTCGCGCATTGCGTTCGCTTTGCGACCCGCCTCCACCAATCACTTCTACATGGTGGGGAGCATGGGGATGGCCTCCGCCATCGGCCGTGGCGTAGTGAGGGGGTTGGGGAGCGGCTCTAGACATCCGGTGATCGTCGATGGCGACGGTGCAATGCTCATGGGGCTCCATTGCCTGCTGCTTGAGCAGGAAACCGCCAGCGCCATCCTGCACATCGTCGCCAACGATTCCAGTTACGCCTCCACGGGAGGCCAGGATATCCCGCCCAGCGTTGACTCCATCTGCGACCTGGCCAGGGCCGCCGGGTATGGCTTTGTAACAGAGCTGAAAACGTCAGCGACGACGTTCGCCGAAGCGCTTCCCGTCGCGGCAGCGGCTATTTCGGGCGGCAGCAGTGCCCTACTTAATTGTCGTGTGCAGCCTGGTCCCGATCCCGTGGGCCGTATAGGCTTGTCGCTTCCGGACATCGCCAGGCAGTTCCAAGCCTTCGTCAAGGACGGCTCTGCACGAGAGACTTCGACGGCGCGATCATGAACAGGGAGTGAGTAGTTGATGTCAGCAGGATACCTTTCGCTGCTGCGCGAACGTCAGTTCGGCAGCTTGTTCGCCACGCAAGTTACCAATGTGCTGGCCACCTCCATATCCGGCCTTTACCTGGGCACCGTAGTCGACGCCGCGACCGGGTCAACATTTCTTACATCCTTTGCGATGTTTGCGCCGTCGCTGGCCAGCCTTTTGGGTGCGGCGAGCCTGATGTCGCTGGCCGACACCTCCTCGCCTCGTGCGCTGATGACCGCCCTGCAGCTCCTCAGCGCCATCTGCATGGGCGCTCAGGCCTTGCCACTGCCCTTGTGGATGCGGTTTGTGCTCCTGATCTTCAGTGGGCTGCTCGCGGCGATCAGCAGTGGATTGCAACTAGGCTTGGTCGTGACCAGCGTCGGACGTGACAACTATGCCATGGCTCGCAGTCTTCTGAACCTGACGAACGGGGCAATGCAGATCTGTGGCTTCGCCTTCGCAGGGGCGCTTATCCAGTTCGTGGATCCCCCGCCCATGTTCGTGGCTCTGGGAATACTCATGGCTCTGGGTGCCTGCGTGGTGCTGTGGGGGATACCGCCCACGCCCCGCCCAGGCATTGAACCAGGCATTGTACGTCGATCAACCGGGTTCGCTGCCACCCAGGCGGTTAACAAGTGGGCGCTACGCCACCCCAACGTCAGGGTCTTGCTGCTGGCGCTGTGGGTACCCAACGGAATCGTGGTCGGTGCCGAAAGCTTGTTTATCCCCTACGCTCACGACAATGCCGGCTATCTACTGGCGGCAGGAGCGGTTGGCATGCTGTTCGGTGATCTGATGGTTGGCCGGTGGATGCGCTCCGACACCCGCAGCAGGATCAACCTTTACCAGCGAGTGTTGCTGGCAGCACCCTACCTGATATTTTTCATCGAGTTGCCTTGGATGGTAGCCGCGCTGCTGGTCTTGCTCGCCAGCCTCGGGTTTTCTGCGTCGCTGGGGCTTCAAGAACGCCTAGTGGCCCACATTCCCCAGGATCGTATCGGACAGGTCCAGGGGTTGGAGTCCTCCGGCCGGCTGGCGGCCCAGGGCATTTTTGCCTTGGCAGCGGGCGGCACGGCCGAACTCCTCGGAGCCGGCTACACAATTACGCTATTCGGTGCCCTATCGCTGCTGGTGACCGCATCCTTGATGCCTCGTTTGGCACGCGTGAACACCCTGCAGGAAGCTGGCCCACCGACAACACGTGCCGCGCAGGAGTCTTAGTTACCTTGGGCAAAATCCCTCAAGACCTTGCCGTCCATCCGATAGCGCACCCACTCTTCCTGTGGCTGCGCGCCGAGGGATTTGTAGAACTCGATCGCCGGGGTGTTCCAGTCCAGGACACTCCATTCGAAACGACCGCAATCGTTGTCGCAGGCGATCTTTGCCAGGTGCCGCAACAACGTCTTGCCCGCCCCGCCGCCGCGTTGATCCGGCGTGATGTACAGGTCTTCAAGGTACAGGCAGTTGCTGCCCAGCCAGGTGGAATAGCTGAAGAAGAACACCGCAAACCCGATCGGCACGCCATCGCGCAGGCAGATCAAGCCATGGGCGGTCGCGCCCTCACTGAACAGACTGCGCTCGATGTCGGCCACACTGGCGATGACTTCGTGACGAGCCTTTTCGTAATCGGCCAATTCGGTGATGAAAGCAAGGATTTGCGGCGCATCGCTGGGTTGCGCGGGACGGATCTCGATCGACATGAACAGGCCTTGTAGCCAATTGAAAGCGCCATACTAAGCCGCTAACAGCCGCTCGTCACATATGAAAACAATCTCGCGCCCCGAGTCATCGGACGCGTGCATCCGAGAAACTGTCATGTTCGCTGCCGACTTCGCTCCATTGCAGGCCCTAGCCACTCAACTGCTGCCTCATGCGCTGGAATCTTCCGGGGACGGCGCTCACGATCTGTCGCATTTGCAACGGGTCTGGAGCAACGTTCGCGCACTTGAGCGCCATGAGGGCGGCGATATGGCCATCCTCCTCGCGGCAACATTGCTGCACGACTGTGTGGCAGTGGAAAAGAATTCGCCGTTGCGCGACCAGGCATCTCGCCTGGCGGCGGACAAAGCAGCGACGCTGTTGTCGACACTCGACTGGCCCGGCGAAAAAATCAGCGCCGTTGCCCATGCCATTGAAGCTCACAGCTTTTCAGCCAATATTGCTGCAGTCACGCTGGAGGCAAAAATCCTCCAGGATGCTGATCGCCTCGACTCACTGGGCTTGCTCGGCGTTGCGCGAACGTTTTATGTCGCGGGACGCATGGGCAGTGTGCTCTATGACCCTCAGGACCCCTTGGCCATCGCCAGGGATTATGACGACAAGCGTTACTGCCTCGATCACTTCCAGACCAAATTGCTGCACCTGTGCGATGGCTTCCAGACCGCTACGGGGCAACGTATGGCGCTGATCCGCCACGAGCGACTCAAAGACTTCCTCAGGCAGTTCATGGAGGAAGCCGGCCTGAGCGATTAGACCATTCGTCGCCGCCAAGGCACCACGCGGCTCGGGCGCAGCCCAAGATCAGGCAAGCATTCAAAAAATGGAGGCGACACCATGATCACTTCAAGGCTGACTGCATTCACACTTGCCACGCTGCTTTCCTCGGCGGCGTTCGCGGCGACCACTTCCGGCACCGGGCCGACCGACCCGGTGCAGGCACCCAACTCGCCAGCCACCCAAGGCTTGCCCAAGCTGAACACTGACGGTACCGGCGGCACGTTGAACAATGGCCAGCCACCCGCTACCGGCACCGATCCACGAGTGCAGGGCAATGACATGGGGCGTCAGGGTGTGACCACGCCGGACTCCACCGCTCCTGATAACGCCGAGACAGGCGTGGGTTCCAAGACCACCACCGGTGGTTCGGGCTCTGAAGGCGGTGGCGCCAGCCAGTAGCCCTCTGCTCACACACAAGAGGAGGAAGATCCCATGCCTCGTGGAAGCAAAGACAAATACACCGCCGAGCAAAAGCGCAAGGCCGAACACATCGAAGAAAGCTACGAGAAGAAGGGCTTGTCCGAAGACAAGGCCGAGGCACGCGCGTGGGCGACGGTGAACAAGCAGTCGGGCGGCGGCGAACGCTCCGGCGGTTCGGGGAAAGAGAAACCGGCCGCTGAGAAGAACACCGATCGCAAGGAATCCGCCCGGCGCGCGGCCAAGACCCGCGAAGGCCATCCGCGCAGCAGCAAGGCCTCCCATGCGACGCAGACGGTGGACAACCTGATGAAGGAAGCCCGGGCGAAAAACATTCCAGGGCGTTCGAAGATGCGTAAGCAGGAGTTGGTTGAAGCGTTGCGCAAGGCTGGGTGATGGTGGGTGTCAGGGATGACGCATTCGCGAGCAAGCCCGCTCCCACAGGTTATGCGGCGTGTATCAGTTTTGCGGCCGGCACTGTTCCCTGAGGTGGGAGCGAGCCTGCTCGCGATAGCGGTGGCTCAGGTTACTTTGATGTTGGATCTGCAGGCCTCATCGCGAGCAGGCTCGCTCCCACAAGAGAACTTTGGCCGGCACAGTTCCCTGTGGGAGTCAGGCTTGCCCGCGAAGGGGCCCGCCCGGGCGATGCAGGTTTCAGCGCTGTTTCAAGCGGTCGATCACCACTGCCAGCAGCAGGATCGAGCCGCGGATGACGTATTGGTAGAAGGTGTCGATGTTTTTCAGGTTCATCGCATTCTCGATGATCGCCAGGATCAGCACGCCGGCGATGACGTGGCGAATCATGCCGATACCACCGCTCAACGAAACCCCGCCCAGGACGCACGCCGAGATCACGGTCAGTTCAAACCCCTGGCCGATCATCGGTTGGCCCGAGGTCATGCGCGAGGCCAGGATCACCCCGGCCAGGGCGCCGATAACGCCGTGCACGGCGAAAATGATGATCTTGGTGCGATCAACGTTCACCCCCGCCAGCAGCGCCGCTTCCTGATTGCCGCCGATGGCCATGGTGTTGCGCCCATAGGTGGTGTAGTTCAGCAGCCAGCCGAAGAACAGGAAGCACACGATGGTGATCAGGATCGGGACCGGCACACCTAACAACTGGCCGTTGCCATAGACGAAGAACGCTTCCTGGGAGACGCCCACCGCTTTGCCGTTAGCGAAGATGTAGGCCAGGCCGCGGACGATCTGCATGGTAGCCAACGTGGTGATCAGCGCATTGACCCGCAGCTTGGCGATGACGATGCCGTTGATCAGACCGACGATCAGCCCCATCACCAGCGCCGCACTGATGCCAAGGAACACGCTGTTGGTGTCGCGCATCACCACCGCCGCGACCACGCCGGCGCAGGCGATCACCGAGCCGACCGAAAGGTCGAAGTGCCCGGAGGCCAGGCAGTACAACATGGTGCAAGCCGCAATGCCGGTGGTGGAAATCGCCAGGCCCAGGCCGCGCATGTTCAGTGGCGACAGGAAGTTATCGATCATCAGCGTGCACAGCACGAAGACCCCGATGGCCGCCAGCAACATCGCCCAGTCGTCGAGGAAACGACGCATATCCAGGGGTTTGCGTGCCGTTGGCAGTGCATTGTTTTGAATGGTCATGTTTACCTCTCAGTTCGCCGCGTCGGCAACGCGTTGGCGTGGCAGCGCCAGTTGCAGCAGGTTGGATTCATTGGCTTGGTCACGCGGCAGTTCGCCGCGCAGGGTCCCTTCGCAGAGCACCAGGATCCGGTCGGAAATGCCCATCACTTCCATCAGGTCGCTGGACACCACAATCACCGCGATGCCGTCCGCCGCCAGGTTGTGGATAATCTGGTAGATCTCGGCCTTGGCGCCGATGTCGATGCCGCGGGTCGGCTCGTCCAGCAGCAAGACCTTCATCGGCATCGACAGCCAGCGACCGAGGATCGCCTTCTGCTGGTTGCCGCCGGACAGGTACATGATTTTCTGCCCCGCCGTCGGGGTCTTCACTTTCAGCGCCTTGATCTGTTTCTCGGCGTTGCCTCGCTCCCACTCGCCGCGCAACAGGCAACCCAGTGTGGAATGGCTGCTGCGGGCGCTGATATTGATGTTCTCGCCCACACTCGCCAGCGGCATGATGCCTTCTTTCTTACGGTCTTCCGGGCAGAGCAGCACGCCGGCGCCGATGGCATCGCGGGGTGAGCGCAGCTTCAGTTCCCTTCCGTGCAGCACCAGCCGCCCTTCCGTCTGGCGTTCCAGGCCACTGAGCATGCGCAGCAGCTCGGTCCGACCGGCCCCTACCAGCCCGAACAACCCAAGGATTTCCCCCTTGTGCACCTGGAAACTCACCGGCTCGCGCAGGCCCGGCCCCAGCAGGCGCTCGACTTGCAGCGCCACCTCACCGCGCTCACGAGTCCGATAGTCGTAGATGTCCTGGATATCGCGACCGACCATGCAGGTCACCAGTTGGTCATGGGTCAGCTCGCTCATGTTCTCGAACGTGCGCACGTAGCGGCCATCCTTGAACACCGTCACCGCATTGCAGATCCGAAACACCTCTTCCATACGGTGGCTGACGTAGAGCACCACTTTGCCCTCGTCCCGCAGGCGGGCGATGATCGCCATCAGACGGTCGATTTCCCGCGCCGAAAGGCTGCTGGTGGGCTCATCGAAAGCGATGACGTGGGCGCCGCGGGACAGCGCCTTGGCGATTTCCACCAGTTGGCGCTGGCCGAGGGACAGACGACCGACTTTTTCCTGGGGGTCGATTTCGTCCGCCAGGCCTTTGAGCAGTTTCAACGCCTGCTGACGCAGCAGCCCGCGATTGACCAGGCCGAACCGCGCCGGCAAATGGCCAAGGAACAAGTTCTCCGCGACGGTCATTTCCGGCACCAGGTGTAGTTCCTGGTGGATCACCGCCACGCCGCTGGCGATGCTGTCGGCGGTGGATTTGAAGGCCATCGTCTGCTCGCCGATCTGCAGCTCGCCGCTGCTCGGGATGTAGGCACCGCCAAGAATCTTCAATAACGTGGACTTGCCCGCGCCGTTCTCGCCCATCAGGGCATGGACCTGCCCCGGATGCGCAACGAAACTGATATTGGCCAGCGCCTGCACGCCGGGAAAGGTCTTGCCGATCCCGTTGAAGCGCAGGCTGCCGCCGATGCTTTGTTGTTGTGTCGCTGTTTGCGCTTGCATAACCACCTCGAACTTACAGAGATCAAGCGGCCCGGTTGCCAGGGCCGCTTTGAATCAACCCGCCGTCAATTCCACAGGCCGATCTTTTCCAACTCTTGCTTGAAGTTCTCCCGGGTGATCAGCGTCACCTCGTCCATGGCGGTGTATTTCGGTGGTTCCTTACCCGTGGTGACCCACTCGTACATCATCTCGGCGGTCTTGTAGCCTTCGATGTGCGGGCTTGGCAGCATCGAGCCGAAGAAGCCGCTGTCAGGTTTCTTCAACTCGCCGATGGCGTCGGTGCCGTTGATACCGATACCGATTACATTAGCCGCCTTGAAGCCGGCGCTTTCGGTGGCGCGCACACCGCCCAGCACCGTGTTGTCGTTCATGCCGCCGATGATCAGGTTCTTCGCGCCGCTGGGCAGTTTGACCAGCGCGGAGTTGGTGGAGTCCATGCTGCCCGGTACGTCGAGGGTCTTGAGGGCCGAGTAGAGGATGTGATCCTCCGGGAAACCGGCTTTTTTCAGCGCGTCGACCGAACCGTCGGTGCGTTTCTTGCCGGTGTCCAGCTCGTTGAAGGTGTTGATCACCGCGTAGGTCTCTTTCCAGTCCCAGCCGCGTTTTTTCGCTTCGGCGGCCATGGCGGCGCCCTGCTTCTGGCCCACTTCGAACGCGGCCATGCCCAGGTACGGGACGTCCTCCATGAACTTGCCACTGGCGTCGACGAAACGGTCGTCGACGGCGATGACTTTCAAGTCATTGAGTTTGGCCTTGGCCATGATGGCCGGGCCGAGCGACACGTCCGGCGGGCAGATCACGAAGCCCTTGGCGCCGTTGGCGGCGAGGCTGTCGATGGCCGAGAGGGTTTTCTCACCATCGGGCACGGCGATCTTGATCACCTTGAAGCCCTTGTCCTTGCCCGCCTTCTCGGCGAACGCCCATTCGGTCTGGAACCAGGGCTCCTCGGCCTGCTTGACCAGAAAACCGATTTTCACTTCTTCAGCCGCCAGCAGGTTGCAGCTCAGGCTGACCGCGGTTACCGCCAGGGCGGCGCGACACAGGGAACGGATCCCACGACGATGCTTCATAGTTGACTCCTTGTTTTTTTTATTGAAAGCCAAAACGTCCAGGATTCTGCTCCACCTAGGGTGGACTCACGCAGGCTGGGCGGTACAACAAGTTGCTACAGCATAGGGCTAAATAGTCATATCGTATGATGATTGAATGACAGGCGAAGTTTCCCGCTGCCACTCAAGAATATTCAGTCGTGATACATGACCGAACGTCCACCATCGATGGTGATGCATGAGGCGTTGATAAACGGTGCTTCATCGCTGGCCAGGAATATGGCCGTCATTGCCACTTCGATCGGCTGGCCGATTCGCCGTGGCGGGTGCAGGTCCAACGCACGCTGGCGTTCGGCATGGGGATCGGCAAAGCCGTTCCAGTAGTCGACGTTCAGTTGGGTTTCGATATAGCCCGGTGCAATGGCGTTGACGCGAATCCCTTTGGCGGCATATTCGATGCCCAGGGCACGCGTCAGGCCGAGCAAGCCATGCTTGGCTACCGGGTATGGGAAACAGCCGGGAATGATGTGGGACGAATGGGTCGATGCAATGTTGATGATGCTGCCCACGCCCTGCTCGATCATCTGTGGCAATACCGCCTTGCAACCGTACCAGGCGCCATCCAGGTCGATAGCGAAGCAGCGGCGCCAGTCGTCTTCGGTCATCAGCAGCGGGTCACGGAAGACGTTGACCCCGGCACAGTTGACCAACACGTCGATGCGCCCGTGCCGCTCGACGGCAAGCCGGGCCATGGCCACCAGGTCCTGCTGCTTCGACACATCGGCCTTCAGCGCCTGCACATCCGCACCACGCTCCCGCCAGTGGGCGGCCACTTGCTCGACTTTGTCAGCCTGGATGTCACTGATGACCAGTCGCGCCTGTTGTGAAGCGAACGCAGCGACAATCGCCTCGCCAATACCTTGCGCGGCACCGGTCAGCAACACCACCTTGTTTTTCAGGCGCTCGCCCTTGGGTGGCTCTGGCACTGGCGGCAGGGACAGTGGCTCAGCCATGGACCACGTCCCCAACGTACAGGCACGACAAAAGCCGGGCACCCGAGGATGACCGGCTCAACGCAAGCTTGAACAACATGGGTTCACGTACACCGCCAGAGCGCACGGAGGGAGATCGTTGCATCGCTTCACCTGTTTTGTTTTTTTAGTGTGAGTGCGTATTGCTATGGAGCCGACTATAAACCCGGCCACCGGATAATCTCAATATATATATTTACATCCCATATTATGGGATTCAGCCTGCAAACCGGGTACAGGCCACGCCTGGAACATCGACTTGCATCGACAGCAGCGCTCCGTCCAGCGGATGGCCCAACGGGCTCGCCGCACTGGTGATGTACAGTGTCTTGAGGTCCGGTCCACCGAACACGCAACTGGTGGGACGACTGACCGGCAGTTCGATTACCTGATCAACGTGACCGTCCGGGTGCAGCCGCAGCAGGCAACTGCCGTCCCAACGAGCGTTCCAGATATAACCCCGGGCATCCATCGCCGAACCGTCCGGCCCGCCACGGGAATGCGGGCCAAACCAGACCTCGGCAGGCGCCAGGTTGCCTTCAGGGTAGATGAAGTGCCGGTACAACGTGCCATCGAGGCTGTCGCCGAAGTACACCGTGGTGCCGTCAGGGCTCCACAGCAAGGTGTTCGGGATCCCCAACCCGCGCAGCAGCGGCATCACACGACCATCAGCAGCGACGCGAAACAGTCCGCCGGAACGTTGCTCGATGGGCAAGTCTTCGCCGTTTTCACCAATATTGTTCTGCATCGTGCCGAGCCAGAGTTGGCCCAGGGCATCGCAGCGAGCCTCGTTGGGCCGATTGCCTGGCTGGGGATCGGCCATGCACAGCAGCGTCAGCCTGGGCTCCAGGCCCGGCGAATCCAGGTCCAGCCGATAGACGCCACTGCTCAGGGTTACCAACGCGTCGCCACTTTGGGTGGGTATAAAGGCCGACACATGCTCGGGCATCTGCCAGATCTGCACATTGGCACCGATCAGCCGCAGCGCCTGCTTGCCGGCGATATCGACCCAGTACAGCGCCTGGGTCGGCTCATCCCAGAACGGCCCCTCGCCCAGTTGCGCCCGGTGTTCCGTCACTGCCGTCCACTTCATTGAAATCTCCCATTCCCGGTGTGCCTGGCGGTGTCGGTTCGACCGGCCATGACATTGGGGTAAAAACGTTTGATCGCCAGGTCGGCGTTATCGATCAGGGTCATGCAGGCCCAGACACCTCGCGTGGCATCGCGAGCAGCAATGGCTTCGGCGATATCCTTGTGGATAGGCAAGGTGCGGCGCAGTTCATCGGGGTCGGCCGCCGAGACCTCGAACGACACCGCCAGCAAGGCGCCCAGGGCCGGGACCATCTGTTCGATGAATTGATTATGGCTCGCGGCGAGGATGCACTCGTGGAAAAACTGGTCGGCGCGGTTGTAATCGGCACCGCTGTCCACCGCCCTCTCCAGCGCATGGTAGGCCAGGCGGATCGCTTGCACCTGCTCGCTGGTGGCCCGTTCGCAAGCCCAGCGCACCGCCATCGGCTCGATGGTCCGGCGCAAGTCCAGCAGATCGTCGACGAAGTTTTCCGGCAGGCCGCTGCGTGACAGCCACCCCACCACTTGCGGGTCGAACAGGTTCCAGCGCCGCACCGGCAGGACCCGGGTGCCAACTTTCGGCCCGACCTCCAGCATGCCCTTGGCCACCAGGGTCTTGATCGCCTCGCGGATCACCGTGCGGCTGACCCCCAGTTGCTCGCCGAGGTCCGCTTCAACCTTGATGGCCTGCCCAGGCTTGACCTGGCCGGCCGCTATCCAGCCACCCAGCCAATCGACGGTCGATGCGTGAAAACTGCTGGACATGGAAACCCCGCGGGCTGTTCTTATGGTGGCCCACGCTAATCATCATATGATTGGGTGTCAATCCGAATTTTGGGTAACCACTGTGGGAGCGAGCCTGCTCGCGATAGCGGTGTTTCAGCAACACATGAGTCAACTGATCCGACGCCATCGCGAGCAAGCTCGCTCCCACAGGGGCAAATCAGGGTTCCAGGCCTATCGGAAAGAACTCACCCCCACTCCACACGCCCAACCAGCGTTGTCCGTCCACCTCACGACTGACTGCCAATTCCACCAACTGGTAGAACACATTACGGTGGATCAGCGCCTCGAGATTACTGCGCACATGCACGTAGGGCGCGGGTTCCTGGGTCTGAGGATCGATCACCACCCGCATCGGATGCTCGGGGCCCGCTTCGGTGGTTTCCTCGACATTGGTGGTAAAGCGCAGGAGCTGCCCTTCTCCCTCGCCTTCGACATCGAGGGTCACGGCCACGAAGGGCGCATCGTCGACCTTGATGCCGACCTTTTCCACTGGAGTGATCAGGAAGTAATCATCGCCGTCGCGGCGGATGATGGTGGAGAACAACTTGACCATCGGCTTGCGCCCGATGGGCGTGCCCAAGTAGTACCAGGTACCGTCACGGGCGATGCGCATGTCGATGTCGCCGCAGAAGTCGGGGTTCCACAAGTGGACCGGCGGCAGGCCTTTGGTCTTGGGGATCTGCCCCAGCAAGTCATTGGCTTTTTGCGGTCCGCTCATGGTGACTCCTTGAATTATTCGTCGCTCATCCCCAGCAGGCTGCGGGCATACTCACGCAAAGGCGCGGCGATGAGGTCTTGGGGTTGTTTGTCGTGCAACGTCAGTAAACCGCCACGACTCTTGATCCGTGCAGTATCAATCAAATACTGGGTGCTGGTCTCGATCAACATGATCTGAATCACGCTGGTGTCGACGCCCAGTCGATCCACGGCCTCTTCGTCGGCCCACTCGTCGCTGTTGCCGATACGGTTGTCGGCCTTGGCGAACCGGGTGTACAGCAGGTAATGAGCGCCGGCGGCACGGGCCTCGCCCATTGCCTGGTCAAGCCCTTCGGGCACTCGGGCACGACGGACCATGGGGAAATATTCGATGAAACCGTTGAAGGCTTCCTCGGCCACGACATTGGGCCGTGGATAGGCACCGCCCGGCGGAGCGAAAGCGCCCTGGGCAATATAGATGAACGAGTCCGGCTGGATACGCAGGTTGTTTATACGACGGCTGTCGCTGTGGTCCAACAGGCCGGCGTCACTCATGTGATAACGAACGCCCTCCCCCATGTCGCTGACATTCATGCAACCGCCAAGCGCTAAAACGGCCAGCAGCAAAACCAGGCTACGCATCCTACCCTCCAGAAACCGGTGTCGGAAAACCGGCGAATGGTCGTGGGATGCAGCTTTTGCGCCAGCTCAGCGACTTGTCGGGTCTTCAGTCTCGGAATATGTCCGTGGCGAGGGAGCTTGCTCCCGCTGGGCTGCAAAGCAGCCCTCTTCGGTCTGAAGCCTTACGACAGCTTCGCAGCCGAGCGGGAGCAAGCTCCCTCGCCACAAAGGGCTGTCAGCCGCCGATGATCTTCATGATGGTCGCACCACCGGAAAACGCCACTTCCTGCTTATCCCCCAGCGCCTTGACCAGCAAGCGCTGAAGGGCCGGCAACGCCTGGTGGCGGGGCTTGTCCAGCAAATCACCGACGAAGTGCCGATTGCTCGAAGACAGGCAGCCATGCAACCAGCCTGTGGACGACAAGCGCAAACGAGAACAGGTGCGGCAGAACGGCACGCTTTCGTTGGCAATCACACCGAAATACCCCTGCCCTGGAATTTCATAGCGCACCGCTGTGGCATCCACCGGCGCGTTGGCCTGCAGGTACTCGTACTGATCGCCGATCAGACTGAGCAACTGCTGGAGGCTGACGAACTGCTGCAAAAACGCATTCGAGTCCCGGGCCAGGTGGCCCATGCGCATCAACTCGATGAAACGCAGCTCATAGCCGCGCTCCAGGCAGTATTCGAGCAAAGGCATCACCTGGTCCAGGTTCTGCCCGCGCAGCGGCACCATGTTGACCTTGATCTTCATTCCAGCGGCGCGGGCCTGCTCCATGCCGCTGAGCACAGTCGCCAGGTCACCGCCCCGGGCAATGCTGCGAAACGCCAGGGGATCCAGGGTGTCGAGGGAAACGTTGATCCTCCGGATGCCAGCATCGACCAGCAACGGCAGTTTTTTTGCCAGCAACTGCCCATTGGTGGTCAGGCTGATGTCTTCCAGGCCCATCTGCCCCACCGCCGTCATGAACCGCTCGAGCTTGGGGCTGACCAGCGGCTCGCCGCCAGTGATGCGCAACCGCTCGATGCCGGCGGCCTCGATCAAATATTCCACGCCGCGCGCCATGGCCTCGGCCGACAGCTCATCCTGCGCAGCCACCAGCCGCTTGCCATCGGGCACGCAGTAGGTACAGGCATAGTTGCAGGCTGACGTCAGGCTGATCCGCAAATTGCGAAAGCGCCTACCTTGACGGTCAACGATCATGGATCACTCCGGCGGGAAAGAGGGAACGGACTGACGAAACTTGACCTATAAATCAAGTTTTAACAAGACCCAAGCCTGAGTATATTCCTGGGGCACTGCGCCATGTAAGCAGACATGGCGCAATCAGACAGCTGAATGTCAGTTGCTCGGCACGTCCGTATCGCGCTTGCGCTTGTTGCCCATGCGCACACCGATGTCCATCAGGAACTGGAAGAAGCCTTCCTGATCTTCCAGCACATTGCTCCAGAACGGCGAGTGATACAGCGCCACGGCGCCGTGCACCAGCGCCCATGCCGCGCAGTAATGGAAGTAAGGCGGTACGTCCTCGAGCTTACCTTCGCTGATACGGCCTTTGATCAGCAGGGTCAGTCGATCGAAATTCGAGGCACGGATCTTGTGCAGCTCCTCGACCATTTCCGGCACCTGGTTGCCCTTGACCACCTTCTCTTCCAGGCGATCGAACAAGCGGTAGCGTTGCGGGTCGCGCATGCGGAATTCGAAGTAGGCACGGGACAGCGCCTCCTTGTCCTTATCCACATCGGCCGAATGCAGGAGCTCATTCAGATCGCGCTCGTAGTCGAGCATCAAGCGCAGGTAGATCTCTGCCTTGGACTTGAAGTGTTTATAGATGGTGCCTTTGCCGATACCCACGGCATCCGCAATCATCTCGACGGTGACGCTGTCTTCGCCCTGATCGAGGAACAACTTGAGCGCGGTGTCGAGAATTTCCTGCTCGCGGCGGCGAAACTCACGGACCTTACGAGGTTCTTTGTGCATAAGAAAAAGGTCTGAAGGGTCAAAATTCGAAGCCGGGTATTATGCCTAACTTACGTAAAAATGCACGGATCATCCGCTCCCGGCAGCAGTTCTTCACAAAACCGATCGCTTTACGGGTTTCGCTTGGGTTGTTGGCAGGCCACGGCGGCAGGCTCTGCGCCGGTGAGAACTTATCCGAAGCGAACGTATTCCAAATCCGTTTAAAAACCACCCGGCCCAGACTGGACGGGTCGGCATACTGATCAATACTTGAACTGTCGGGGCGACATCTCCCCCAAGTGACGCCCTGATAAAGGTACCAACGGACCGCGTGCCTTTGTTTTACTCCTAATGGTCTTAACCCGGATTCACCCCCCAGAACCCGGGTTTTTTTTGCATAAAATTCAGGCTTCTGCCGAGCGGACATGGGCCAGTGGAAATAATTGCTTAAAATTTTCTGTGGTCTGTTCGGCAAATCGCTCATAGGACTCGCCACGTAGCATGGCCAGGAATTCCGCCACCTCCCGTACGTATTGCGGCAGGTTCGGCTTGCCGCGATACGGGATCGGCGCAAGGTATGGCGAGTCGGTCTCCACCAACAAGCGGTCGGCCGGTACTTTGCTGGCGACGTCGCGCAGGGCGTCGGCATTGCGGAACGTGACGATTCCGGACAAGGAAATGTAATAGCCCATGTCCAACGCAGCCTTGGCCATGTCCCAATCCTCGGTGAAGCAATGCAGCACCCCAGCCTGGGGCAGCGCGGCAGAGCGCAACAAGGCCAACGTGTCGGCCCGGGCACCCCGGGTATGGATAATCACGGGTTTACCGGTCTGCCGGGCAGCCTCCAGGTGCAACTGGAAGGAAGCCTGTTGCACCTCGGCGGCCTCCGGCTCGTAGTGGTAATCCAGGCCGGTTTCGCCAATGGCGACGACCCGCGGATGGTCGAGCTCACGCAGCAGCCAATCGAGCGCCGGCGCGGCGTCGGGCTGGACATCCAGCGGGTGGACGCCGACCGAACAATCGACATCCGCGTAGCGTTCGGCCAATGCCTTGACATCGGCGGCGTTGTCGGCGCTGACACCGATGCACAGGAAATGCCCGACACCCCGCTGGCGAGCGGCGTCCAGCGCGGCATCCAGTGAGCCGTCATGGGCAGCGAGGTCGAGACGATCAAGATGGCAATGGGAATCTACAAGCATAAAGAGACGGGCTACATCGTATGAGTGGGACGGTCGGACTTCAAAGCGCCGGCCAGGTGGGTTTCGATCTGATTGCGCGCCGAATTATCGCCGTCGTTGAACTGCACGCCAACACCTGCGGCCCGGTTGCCCTGGGCACCCTTGGGGGTCATCCAGATCACCTTGCCGGCCACCGGGATCTTGTCCGGCTCGTCCATCAGGCTCAACAGCATGAACACCTCATCGCCCAGGCGATAGTTCTTGTTGGTGGGAATGAACAGGCCACCATTCTTGATGAAGGGCATATAGGCGGCATAGAGCACCGACTTGTCTTTGATGGTCAGGGACAGGATGCCGTTGCGTGGTCCGGGGCTGACGGGTTCGTTCATGCTGATCTCCGCTGCGATTGAGCTGAGTCTAGGCGCAGGCTGTCAGTTTCGGCCAGGTAAACTCGCCCACTGCACCAACAGCGCTTCGAGCAACAACACCCGATTGAGGTTCGCCTTGCTCAGCACCTTCTGACGTTGGGCAAGAATCCAGTCCTGAATGTTCAAGATTTTATCCTGGCTGCTTTTCTGCGCCAGGTACTGGATGACCTTACGCATGTCCGTCAGCCCCAGGCCCGCCTCGTCCTCGGTCAGTTGGTAACGCAGGATCAGGCTCGACCAATCGCAGAACCAGTCGAACAGCAAGAGCAACGGGATGGCGTTCCAGCCCTCGGCCAATTGCGTGGGGGATTGTTGCTGCTTGAGCAATTTCTTGACCCCATCCACCACCAACGCACGCTGCTCACGCACGCCCTGGGCCTGGAGACTGACCGCCGCCAGGGGCGAACCGGCGGCCAGCGTCAGCAACTCGACACGCTCTTCATCGCTGCTGTCGGGCAAGGCCTGGGCCAGCCATTGCAGGCTCATCGCTTCGCTCGGCAGCGGGCAGGCCTGCTGCACGCAGCGGCTCTTGATGGTGGGCAGCAAGCGGCTCGGCTGGTGGCTGACGAGCAACAGCACGGTGTCTCCGGAAGGCTCTTCGAGACTCTTGAGCAAGGCGTTCGCGGCGTTGATGTTCATCGACTCGACTGGCTCGATCAATACCACCTTGCGCCCGCCCATCTGCGCGGTCTGGACCACGAAGCTGACCAGGTCCCGGACCTGGTCGACCTTGATCGCCTTGTCCGCCTCCTCCGGCTCCAGCACGTAATTGTCGGGATGGCTGCCGGCCTTGAGCAGCAGGCAGGATTTGCATTCACCGCAGGCGTTCGACGCATTCGGGCTGTGGCACAGCAGGCTGGCCATCAAGCGCTCGGCGAGGGCGCGCTTGCCGATTCCCGCCGGGCCATGCAACAGATATGCATGGGCATGCTGGGCGCGCCCGGCAAGTTGCTGCCAGAGGCTGTCCTGCCAGGGATAGGCTTCAGCCACGGGCACGCTCCAGCAAACGCGGCAGCAATTCGTCCAGTGACTGCTGGACCTCGCTCAGTGATTGCGCGGCATCGATCACCAGGTAGCGCACCGGATCGGCCTTGGCCCGGCTCAGGAAGGCATTGCGCACGGCATTGAAGAATACCTGGCCCTCAAGCTCGAAACGATCCAACCGACCACGGGCGCTGGCGCGGGCCAGGCCGATTTCTACGGGCAGGTCGAATATCAGCGTAAGGTCCGGCCGCAAGTCACCCTGCACGAACGCCTCCAGTGCAGCGATACGCTCCAAGGACAAGCCCCGACCGCCACCCTGATAGGCAAAAGTGGAATCGGTAAAGCGATCGCAAAGCACGACCGCGCCACGGGCCAACGCCGGGCGAATCACCTCGGCAAGATGCTGGGCCCTGGCAGCGAATACCAGCAACAGCTCGGTGTCAGGGGTCATGATCTCTTCGGCAGGTGCCAGTAGCACTTCGCGGATCCGCTCGGCCAGCGGTGTACCGCCCGGCTCGCGCGTCAATACCACCTCGATGCCGGCGGCTTGCAGGCGCTCGGCCAGGTATTCGCGGTTGGTGCTCTTGCCGGCGCCTTCAGGGCCTTCCAGCGTTATAAACAAGCCAGTCACGGGCGGTCCTTAATCAGGGTCATTGCGGGCTCGGCGGCTCGCTGGCATTCGGTTCGGGAGCAGGTTGTTGCGCCGGCACCTGGGGCACGGCCTCCGGTGCCGTGTCAGGCGATGCGGCAGGAATCGGGGCCTGTTCGTCCGGCGTCGCCGGGGCCGGGCTGGAGCGGTAGTCGGCACGGCGCTTGAGCTGGAACTCGCGCACCGCGTTATTGTGCGTCTCCAGGTCATCGGAAAACACGTGGCTCCCATCGCCACGCGCGACAAAGTACAGGCTGTTGCCCGAGGCCGGGTTCAAGGCGGCATGAATCGCTTCGCGCCCCACCATGGCAATCGGCGTTGGCGGCAAACCCGGGTTCAGGTAGGTGTTATAAGGATTGTCTTCTTTCAAATGGGAACGGGTGAGTTTGCCGGTGTAGCGCTCGCCCAGGCCATAGATCACCGTGGGGTCGGTCTGCAGCAGCATGCCCAGGCGCATCCGCCGTACGAATACCCCGGCGATCTGGGCACGCTCCTGGGGCACGCCGGTTTCCTTCTCTACCAACGACGCCATGATTAACGCTTGATAGGGCTGGGTATAAGGCGCATCGTCGGCTCGCTGTGCCCACTCCTTGGCAAGCACATCCTCGAGACGGTCATAGGCTTTTTTCAGCAGGTCGACATCCGAAGTACCGCGCACGAAGCGATAGGTGTCCGGAAAAAACCGACCTTCGGGAAATATCCCGGAATGTCCCAGGCGCTCCATCACCTGACTGTCGCTCAAGCCGGCCAGGGTCTGCTGGAGCTTTTCGTCCCTGGCCAGCGCCGCACGTACCTGGCGAAAGTTCCAGCCTTCCACCAGCGTGACGCTGTATTGCACCACTTCCCCGCGCTTCCAGACTTCGATCAGGCCGTCCATGGTCATGCCCGGCACCATCCGGTATTCACCGGAGTGCAACGGCTGGTCGGCGAGATTGAAGCGCCAATAGATCCGTAGCCAGAAAGCGTCCTTGATCAGACCATCGGCTTCGAGGCGCTTGAGGGTCCCGGTCGGGGTGGTCCCGTTAGGCACATCCAGCAATTCTTCCTGGGTGATGTTCAGCGGCTGTTGCAGCGCCGAATGAATCTTCCAGGCCGAAGCACCCAACAGCAGCCCTGCCAGAACCAGTCCGGTTTCCAGCAGTAGCAAGAATTTACGTCTCACGAATCAAACATCCAATAACGCGCGGGCAAGGGTCTGCAGTTTACGGGTGAGCGGCCCAGCCGACCAGCGTGCCGAACCACAGCTCAGCACTGGCCAGACGCCATAAACGCTGTTGCAGACAAAGACTTCATCGGCCTGGTGCAGCTGTTCAAGGGACACATCGGTGATCCGGGTGGCAATGCCACAAGACTCGGCTTGAAACAATAATTCCGCACGCATGACCCCGGCCACACCGCAACGGCCCAGGTCCGCCGTGATCAAGACACCCTCGCGCACCAGGAACAGGTTGCTGAAGACCCCTTCGACCACCCGCCCGGACGTATCCAGCATCAAGCCTTCGGCATACTGTGCGTCGTTCCACTCGGCCCGAGCCAGCACTTGTTCCAGGCGGTTGAGATGCTTGAGACCGGCGAGCAAGGGCTGCTCGGACAAGCGCACGGAGCATGGGAAGAGGTTCACGCCGCGTTCGGCATGGGTCGCCGGATAGGCCGCCGGAGGGCTGCCCTGCAAGATGCGCCGGGCCTCGCTCGAAGGATCAGCGGCATAACCGCGCAGGCTGTCGCCACGAGTGACGATCAGCTTGAGCACTCCGTCGCCCAGGGACCGGGCGTAGCTATCCAGCTCCGCGTTCAACGTGCCCCAGTCAATCCGCAACGCCAGCCGCCGACAGCCCGTCTCCAGGCGTTGCAGATGACGCTCCAGCAACACCGCCGTGCCATTGCGCACGGCGATGGTTTCAAACAGTCCGTCGCCATAAGCCAGGCCACGGTCTTTCAGCGACAGGACGTCGGCCGGCTGACCGTCGACCCAGCTTTCCATCAGCCGGCGAACCGGCGGAACACCAGCGAGCCGTTGGTCCCGCCGAAGCCGAAGGAGTTGGACAGCACCACATCGATGTCCATGCCGCGGGCGGTGTGGGGCACGAAGTCCAGGTCACAGCCTTCGTCCGGTTCGTCCAGGTTGATGGTCGGCGGTGCGACCTGGCTGTTGATCGCCAGTACGCTGAAGATCGCCTCAACTGCCCCTGCCGCACCCAGCAGGTGGCCGGTCATGGACTTGGTCGAGCTGACCGCAAGCTTATAGGCATGCTCGCCGAAGACAGTCTTGATCGCCTGGGCTTCGGCCAGGTCGCCGGCCGGAGTCGAGGTACCGTGGGCATTGATGTACTGCACCTGCTCGCCGTTGATTTTCGCGTCGCGCAGGGCATTGGCAATGCAACGGGCAGCACCGGCGCCATCGGCCGGTGGCGAAGTCATGTGGTATGCATCGCCGCTGGTACCGAAGCCGATCAGTTCGGCATAGATGGTCGCACCGCGAGCCTTGGCATGCTCCAGTTCTTCGAGCACCAACGCACCGGCGCCGTCGGACAGCACGAAGCCATCGCGTCCTTTGTCCCAAGGGCGGCTTGCGCGGGTCGGCTCGTCATTGCGGGTCGACAGCGCACGGGAGGCACCGAAACCGCCCATGCCCAGGCCACAGGCCGCCATCTCGGCGCCGCCGGCGATCATCACGTCGGCCTCGTCGTACATGATGTTGCGAGCGGCCATGCCGATGCAGTGCGTCCCGGTGGTGCAGGCAGTGGCGATGGCGTAATTAGGTCCCTGTGCCCCCAGATGGATGGACAGGAAACCGGAAATCATATTGATGATCGAGCCCGGCACGAAGAACGGTGAAATCCGCCGCGGCCCCGAATCATGCAGCGTGCGGCTGGTATCCTCGATATTGGTCAAGCCGCCGATACCCGAACCCATGGCCACGCCGATGCGTTCACGGTTGGCATCGGTGACTTCAAGACCGGCGTTACGCACCGCCTGGAAACCGGCTGCCAGGCCGTATTGAATGAACAGATCAAGCTTGCGGGCTTCCTTGACCGACAGGTATTCCTCGACATTGAAGTCCTTTACCGAGCCGCCAAAACGGGTGGAATAGGCAGAAAGGTCGGTGTGTTCGATCAGACCAATGCCACTGCGGCCAGCCAGAATGCCCTGCCAGCTGCTCGGCACATCCGTGCCCAGTGGCGACAACATACCCATACCGGTGACTACGACGCGTCTACGCGACACAGCACTCTCCTTTTTCTAATGACGACTTTGCATCAGGCCTAAAGAAAAAACCGCACGCCAGAAAGGCAGTGCGGTTTTTCCATGACAGCTAGCGACGACTAAAAACGATTACGCCTGGTGGCTGGTAACGTAGTCGATAGCAGCTTGTACAGTAGTGATCTTCTCAGCTTCTTCGTCAGGAATCTCGGTCTCGAATTCCTCTTCCAGAGCCATCACCAGCTCAACGGTGTCAAGGGAGTCGGCACCCAGGTCTTCAACGAAGGAAGCGGTGCTCACAACGTCTTCTTCTTTAACGCCCAGTTGCTCGGCAACGATTTTCTTGACGCGCTCTTCGATGGTGCTCATACCTTGTTTTCACTCCTAATGGACAAATTCAGGCAGCTGGCCGGTGGGTAAGTGTATAGAAGAACTTTTCGGTTTTTCAACCGAAAGCTTCACTCCTCAAACCCTGGGGCCCGCCGCCTATAAATTGGTTGCAGCTTTATAACGGATTTTAGACAGCTCGTATGACATTTTTTTGAAGCAATCCGTCACATTTAACTCATGTACATCCCGCCGTTCACCGGGATTGTAGCCCCGGTCACGTATGCCGCACCGTCCGACGCAAGAAAAGCGACCACGGACGCGATTTCTTGAGCTTGCCCCAGACGACCCAGCGGAATCTGCGTCTGCAGGGCATCACGCTGTGCTTCCGGCAGTTCACGGGTCATGTCGGTGTCGATGAAACCCGGGGTAACCGAGTTTACCGTAATCGAGCGCGAGCCCACTTCACGTGCCAGCGCACGGCTGAAACCTTCCAGACCGGCCTTCGCCGCAGCATAGTTTACTTGGCCGGCGTTGCCCATGGCACCCACAACCGAGCCGATACTGATAATCCGCCCCCAACGAGCCTTGGTCATGCCACGCAGAACGCCCTTGGACAGCCGGTACAGGCTGTTCAGGTTGGTATCGACTACGTCGAACCACTCGTCATCTTTCATGCGCATCATCAGGTTATCGCGGGTGATACCGGCGTTATTGACCAGGATCGCCGGCGCGCCGAATTGCTCTTGGATGCTCGCCAGTACCGCCGCAACCGATTCGTCGCTGGTGACGTTCAGTTCAAGGCCGGTGCCCTGGATACCGTTTTCCTTGAGCGTCGCGGCGATGCGCTCGGCGCCCGCGGCGGAGGTCGCGGTGCCCACGACAATGGCGCCTTGGCGACCCAATTCCAGGGCAATGGCCTGGCCGATGCCACGGCTTGCACCGGTCACCAGTGCAACTTTACCTTGCAGACTCATGCAAGTTTCTCCTGTTCAGGCCTGCGCTGCACGGGCAGCAGCGAAAGCGTCTGGGGTGTTGAGGTTGGAAGTCGACACGCCTTCGGCGCAGCGTTTGTTCAGACCGGCCAGCACTTTGCCAGGACCGCATTCAACCAGTTCAGTGGCGCCCTTGGCGGCCAGGGTCTGTACCGACTCGACCCAGCGAACCGGCTTGTAGAGCTGTTCCAGCAGGTCACGCTTGAGCGTCTCCAGGTCCGCCGCCACATTGGCGCTGACGTTCTGTACCACGGGAATCTGCGGGGCCTGCCAGTCAATGGCGGCGATGGATTGGGCAAAGCGCTCGGCGGCCGGTCGCATCAGTTCACAGTGCGACGGCACGCTGACCGGCAGCGGCATGGCGCGCTTGGCACCACGGGCCTTGCAGCCTTCGATGGCGCGCTCGACAGCGGCCTTGGCACCGGCGATCACCACCTGACCCGGCGAGTTGAAATTCACCGCGCTGACCACCTCGCCTTGCGCCGCTTCGGCGCAGGCTGCCAGCACGTCGGCATCCTCCAGGCCGAGAATCGCGGCCATGGCGCCCTGCCCGGCCGGAACGGCCTGCTGCATCAACTGCCCACGACGCTCCACCAGTTTCACCGCGTCGCCCAGGCTCAGGCTGCCAGCGGCGACGAGCGCGCTGTATTCGCCCAGGCTATGGCCGGCGACGAACGCCGGGCGCGCACCACCTTCGGCCAGCCACAGGCGCCACAGCGCGATCGAGGCGGTCAGGATGGCCGGTTGGGTCTTATCGGTCTGGTTGAGCTGCTCTTCGGGCCCCTGCTGGGTCAGTGCCCACAAGTCATAACCGAGAGCATCGGAAGCTTCTTTGAATGTTTCGAGGATCAGCGGATATTGCGCGCCCAGTTCGGCCAGCATGCCGAGGGACTGCGAGCCCTGTCCTGGAAAGACGAATGCGAGGGAAGCGGACATGAAAACAAAGCCCCTAATGATCTTGTTGTCAAAAATTGACGCCCCTGGGGACGCTAGGCTTTGTACGAAAAGTGCCTGCGCGCCGATCAGGCCGCGTTGAAAACCGGCTCGGATGCTCATTTACCACCCGTAAACTGCGCCTCCTCGCCTGTTTTCGCCCTGCCTGATCGCCGCTCGGCGGCCCTTCGTACGAGCCCTGGGAAACTGACAGTTGGATGGCGGCTTGAACCGACCGGTCACATTTAAGCACTGTCACAGTAAAACGCCTAAGTTAACAAATCTTCGAGGCGCCCATGCAGACGCTTGGGCAGGTTCTCCTGGATTTCGATCAGCGCCCGGTTGATCGCGCTCTGGAAACCCTCGGCACCCGCCGAACCATGACTCTTGATCACGATACCTTGCAGTCCGAGGAAACTCGCCCCGTTGTGCCGTGCCGGTGCCAGGTCAGCCTGCAATCGACGCATCAGCGGCAATGCCAGCGCACCCACCACTTTCGATGCCAGGCTCTGCCTGAACAGGCTCTCGATGCGCTGACCGATCATGGTCGCCAGGCCTTCGCTGGACTTGAGCAGGATATTGCCGACAAAACCGTCGCACACCACCACATCCGCTTCGCCGCGGTACAGGCCATCCCCCTCGACGAAGCCGATGTAGTTGATGCCGGGGGCTTTGTGCAACAGCGTGGCCGCGAGCTTGACCTGCTGGTTGCCCTTGATGTCCTCTGTGCCGATGTTCAGCAGTGCCACCCGCGGACGTACGATACCCAGGGTTTCAGCCGCTACCGAGCCCATCACCGCAAATTGCAGCAAGTGTTCGGCGCTGCAATCGACGTTGGCGCCCAGATCGAGCAATTGACAAAAGCCACGCTGGGTCGGGATCGCCGCCACCATCGCCGGCCGGTCGATACCAGGAAGGGTCTTGAGCACATAACGCGACAGCGCCATCAAGGCACCGGTGTTTCCTGCACTGACACAGGCCTGCACCTTGCCATCGCGCAGCAGCTCAAGGGCCACCCGCATCGAGGCGTCGGGCTTGCCGCGCAAGGCTTGCGCCGGCTTTTCGTCCATGGTGATGACTTCGGACGCCGGGGTAATCGTCAGGCGCGCGCGATCCACAGCCGATTGGCCGCTGAGCATGCCTTCCAGGAGGGAGGGTTGACCGACGAGGGTCAGGTGCAGCGAGGGCGTAGCATTCAGACAAGCGAGGCTGGCCTGAACAATGTTGCGGGGACCGAAGTCCCCGCCCATTGCGTCAATCGCGATGACTTGAGCGGACAAGGATTACTCGTCAGCGCCCTTGTCGATCACTTTACGACCACGGTATACGCCTTCTGGCGATACGTGGTGACGCAGGTGAACTTCACCGGTGGTTTTTTCTACAGACAGGGTGCTAGCCTCGAGAGCGTCGTGGGAACGGCGCATGTCACGGGCAGAGCGGGATTTTTTGTTCTGCTGAACAGCCATAATTGATTAACTCCTAAACGTTTGGGTCACGCTTTAACTGCGCCAATACACTGAACGGGTTGGACCGCGTTACCTCGTCCTCGCTCGGTTCGGGCTCATCTGCTCCCGCCGGCTGCTGGCATTCTTCCGGATGATGAGCAGGCACAATGGGCAAGGCGAGCAGAAGCTCCTCCTCGATCAGTGACTGCAGATCCAATGGATCTTCGCCCAGTTCCAGCACGTCATAACCTTTCGGCAACGACTGGGTATTCGCACCCTCCTTCACCACGGCGTAACTGCATTCGCTGTGGATCGGCAGGGTGACCAGCTCAAGACAACGCTGGCAAACCATTTTGACTTCAGTGTCGATAAAGCTGTGGATCACCACAGATTTACGTTCATCTCGTTCAAAAACGAATTTGGCCTGGACCGTTCCGACATCGTCGGAAAGTGGGTCGCAGAGTCTCTTCAAATCGGCCAGCAACAACTCACCTTGGAGGGTGGTGCCACGGTCAGCCAATTTGCGCGGGTCAACGTGAGGTGGAATCGGGTCATTCAACATAGGCGCAGCATTATAGGGATGCCCCCGGCCATGTCAAAGGAAATTCAGCCCTGTGCGTCACTCGCACGCCTCGCTAGAATCGGCCATTGCCCTAGGAGATGCCCATGCTGCCTTTATTACTTGCCTCCAGCTCAGTCTACCGACGGGAATTGCTGGCCCGACTCGGACTGCCATTCGTCTGCAGCTCGCCAGACATCGACGAAAGTCATCGCCCCGGCGAGCCCGCCGTCGAACTGGTAAAGCGCCTGGCCCGGGAAAAGGCCCAGGCATTGGCGGCCAGCCACCCGGCGCACCTGATCATCGGCTCGGACCAGGTTGCCGTGCTCGGCGAGCGCATCCTGGGCAAGCCGCACACCTTCGAAAACGCACGTGAACAATTGCTGGCCGCCAGCGGCACCCGGGTCACTTTCCTGACGGGGCTGGCACTGCTCAACAGCCAGACCGGCGCTTGCCAGGTCGATTGCGTTCCGTTCACCGTCACTATGCGCACCCTTGAGCCTGCGCGCGTCGAACGCTACCTGCACGCCGAGCAACCCTACGACTGCGCTGGCAGTTTCAAGGCCGAAGGGCTGGGCGTCAGCCTGTTCCAGAGCACCGAAGGCCCGGACGCCACCAGCCTGGTCGGCCTGCCGCTGATTCGCCTTGTGGATATGTTACTGGCCGAGGGCATGCAGATCCCCTGATTCATCAGCCCCAAGAGACACTGAACCTGTGGCGAGGGGATTTATCCCCGTCGAGCTGCGAAGCAGCCTAAAACAATCCACCAAGAAGACCTCAGTGCCTGTTTACTTGGGGTGCTCCGCACCCCAGCGGGGATAAATCCCCTCGCCACATGACAGCGCACGCCAATCAGCGCAGCGTCGGCCCCTGGAAGCCCATCCACATCGCCAGATGCTCGGCGATACTCGCCCCAAGCTTTTTCGAGAAGCGGTCAAATGGCGACTCTTCGATGGTGAAGTCCACCAGTTCTTTCTGACCAATCACATCCCGCGCCACCGAGCTGGCACTGCCGAGACCGTCGATCAGGCCCAACGGCAAGGCTTGCTCCCCCGACCAGACCAGCCCGGAAAACAGCTCAGGATGCTCCTTGTCCTTCAGGCGCTCGCCCCGTCCTTTCTTGACGCTGGCGATGAACTGCTTGTGAGTGGTGTCGAGCACGCCCTGCCAGAAAGCGGTTTCCTCAGGCTTCTGCGGCTGGAACGGATCCAGGAAAGACTTGTGTTCGCCAGAGGTGTAGACCCGACGCTCAACCCCAAGCTTGTCCATTGTTCCGACAAACCCGTAGCCAGCGGCCGTAACCCCAATGGAGCCGACCAGACTGGCCTTGTCGGCATAGATCTGGTCGGCGGCGCTGGCAATGTAATAGGCGCCGGACGCCCCGAGATCGGAAATCACGGCGTAGACCTTGATATCAGGGTGCAAACCGCGCAGCCGGACGATCTCGTCATACACATACCCTGACTGCACCGGACTGCCGCCCGGACTGTTGATGCGCAGCACCACGCCCTTGACCTTGGAGTCCTCGAAAGCCGCCCGCAGGCTGCCGACGATATTGTCCGCGCTGGCGGGCTCCTTGTCGGCGATCATGCCTTCGATATTGATCAGCGCGGTGTAGGCCGATCCGCTGACGGCGCTCTTTTCCACCGACATCAGCGGCGTGAACAACGCCAGCGCAAGGAACAGATAAACAAACGTCAGGAGCTTGAAGAAGATGCCCCAGCGACGGGAGCGACGTTGCTCCTGCACACTGGCCAGCAAGGTCTTTTCCAACAGCTTCCAGCTTTTGTCGTCACCGCTTTCTACGCTTGCCTTGGCAGGTGCCTTCCATTCATCGGTCATGCGTGCATCCCCAGCAAAACTTAATAGGCCCGCCCGCTCAGCCAGGCGTGCAACTCAGGAAAATGATCAATCGACAGTCGCGGCTCGAAGGCCTGCAGCGCCTGAATAGTCTGGGCTCCATAGCTGACAGCCACCGAGCCCATGCCGGCATTGCGCGCCATCTGGAGATCAAACGACGAATCTCCCACCATCAACGCCTGCTCCGGCCGCACGTTGCAGTGCGCCAGGATCTGCTCAAGCATCAGAGGGTGCGGCTTGCTGGCAGTTTCATCGGCAGCGCGAGTGATATCGAAATAATCATCCCAGCCATGGGATTTCAACACCCGGTCCAGCCCGCGCCGCGCCTTGCCGGTCGCGACCGCCAGGTGATAACCCTCGGCACGCAGGGTGTGCAGGGTATCCGCTACGCCTTCGAACAAGGGCGAAGGCTCAGCTTCCAGCGCGATGTAATGGTCGGCGTAATGCTGGCGGAAAACCACCAGCGCTTCGTCATCGATCTCGGGATAGAGACTGCGAATAGCCTCTGGCAACCCAAGGCCGATAATGCCCTTCACCGCCAAGTCGTCGCACCGGGCGAACCCCGAGCGGTCCGACGCGGCATGCATCGATTCCACGATGCGGCCGATGGAATTGGCCAGCGTGCCGTCCCAATCGAAGATCAGCAACTTGTAATCAGGGTGCACTCAAGCGCTCCACGGTCTTGGCCCACATTTCATCCACCGGGGCCTGCAACTTCAGCTCGCCGCCATCAGGCAACGGCACAGTGAGCATGTAGGCATGGAGGAACAGGCGTTTGCCGCCCAGGTCGCGGATTTCCCTGGTGAAATCATCGTCGCCGTATTTGCTGTCACCAGCAATGCAATGTCCAGCGTGGAGGGTGTGGACGCGAATCTGATGGGTACGACCCGTCACTGGCTTGGCCTCGACCAGGGTGGCGAACTCGCCGAAGCGGCGCAGCACCTTGAACACGGTTAGCGCCTCCTTGCCCTCGTCATTGACTTCGACCATGCGCTCACCCGAACGCAAGTTGCTCTTGAGCAGCGGGGCACGGACCTGCTTGATGGAGGTCGCCCAATGACCGCGGACGAGCGCCATGTAGCGCTTGTCCACGCCGTCGCCGCGCAATTGCTCATGCAGATGGCGCAGCATGCTGCGCTTCTTGGCGATCATCAGCAGGCCGGACGTGTCGCGGTCCAGGCGATGGACCAGCTCCAGCTCCTTGGCGTCCGGACGCAGCTGACGAAAGGCTTCGATCACGCCGAAATTCAGCCCACTACCGCCGTGAACCGCAATGCCCGCGGGCTTGTTGATCACGATCAAGGCCTTGTCTTCGTAGACGATCGCAGCCTCGAGGCGTTGCAGCAGGCCTTGAGCCACCGGCACCGGCTCATCGCGCTCAGGCACGCGAACCGGCGGCACACGCACGACATCGCCCGCCTGGAGCTTGTATTCAGGCTTGATCCGCCCCTTGTTCACCCGCACTTCACCTTTACGCAAGATGCGGTAGATCAGGGTCTTGGGCACGCCTTTGAGTCGGGCCAGCAGGAAATTATCGATTCGTTGGCCGGCATATTCCGGCGAGACCTCGAGCAGTTGAACGCCAGGGGTCGAAGGGGCAGTAGTTGTCATGGCGGCGATCATAACAATTTTTTATGGAATTGAAGCACTTAATCATTGCTGCTATAGTCGCGAACGCCGCCAAAAGTGGCTGGACAGCGGACCAACGGTCAAAAACCGGCCCTGACCAACGCAATTCACGAGGACGAGAGGCCGTCCTACGGGGCTTTCGCTACGAACGGTAGAGTTTGCAGGTGTTACGAGCGCAGGTGACATGAGGCCTGAAATACGCCGCAAAGCAGAGTTCTGACTCGCCTTGCGCGCCACATTCACGGCCAGTTCACAAAGTGCAGTCAGCTATGAACGACCCCGAGCGAGAGCTTCGGAAACAACGCCTAAATGAGCCATGATGCGTGACCTCCCCTTTCGGAGCTCACGGTAAATGCCAACCCGCTGCGGATTCTGCGCGCGGCAGCACCCGAATTATCAGGGATACGTGTAGGGTGGAGATGTACAACCGTCGGACTGTGTAGCACTAGGCTTATATTTAGACGCTTCATCTCGTCCACAGGCGCCGGTTGATTCCTCCTCCTGACTGAGTGCTTGAGTACCAGCAAGCAGGACGCGTCCGTCGCGACTTCGCCATCATTGGGTCGAACTCGCTGGACACTGGAACGGCCCCGCCACTTCCAGGACGCACCTGACACCGACCGTGAGAAGTCGTGTGTGCCGAACGCCGTTTCCGGCAGCCCGGAAACCGACGGTACTACATGAAAAGAATGCTGATTAACGCAACTCAACCCGAAGAGTTGCGTGTTGCACTGGTAGACGGCCAGCGCCTCTACGACCTGGATATCGAATCCGGTGCACGCGAGCAGAAGAAGGCCAACATCTATAAAGGCCGGATTACTCGCATCGAACCAAGCCTTGAGGCTGCCTTTGTCGATTTCGGCTCCGAGCGCCACGGCTTCCTGCCCCTCAAAGAAATCTCCCGCGAATACTTCAAGAAAGCCCCTGAAGGCCGCGTCAACATCAAGGACGTCCTTAGCGAAGGCCAGGAAGTCATCGTCCAGGTCGAAAAGGAAGAACGTGGCAACAAGGGTGCCGCCCTGACCACCTTCATCAGCCTGGCCGGCCGTTACCTAGTCCTGATGCCGAACAACCCTCGCGCCGGCGGCATCTCCCGTCGCATCGAAGGCGAAGAGCGCAACGAACTGCGTGAAGCCCTCAACGGCCTGGTGGCCCCGGCCGACATGGGCCTGATCGTTCGCACCGCCGGCCTTGGCCGTAGCAGCGAAGAAATGCAGTGGGACCTCGACTACCTGCTGCAACTGTGGACCGCCATCAAAGAGGCCTCGCTGGATCGCTCCGCTCCGTTCCTGATCTACCAGGAAAGCAACGTGATCATCCGCGCCATCCGCGACTACCTGCGCCAGGACATCGGCGAAGTACTGATCGACAGCGTCGAAGCCCAGGACGAAGCCCTGACCTTCATTCGCCAGGTGATGCCGCAGTACGCCAGCAAGATCAAGCTCTACGAAGACAGCGTCCCGCTGTTCAACCGCTTTCAGATCGAAAGCCAGATCGAGACTGCGTTCCAACGCGTCGTCGAACTGCCGTCCGGCGGTTCCATCGTCATCGATCCAACCGAAGCCCTGGTGTCCATCGACATCAACTCGGCCCGCGCCACCAAAGGCAGCGACATCGAAGAAACCGCCCTGCAGACCAACCTGGAAGCGGCCGAGGAAATCGCCCGCCAGCTGCGCCTGCGTGACATCGGCGGCCTGATCGTCATCGACTTCATCGACATGACGCCGGCCAAGAACCAGCGCGCCGTGGAAGAAAAAGTCCGCGAATGCCTGGAAGCCGACCGCGCCCGTGTGCAGGTCGGTCGCATCTCGCGCTTCGGCCTGCTGGAAATGTCCCGTCAGCGCCTGCGTCCATCCCTGGGTGAAAGCAGCGGCATCGTCTGCCCACGCTGCAACGGCACCGGCATCATCCGTGATGTCGAGTCGCTGTCCCTGGCGATCCTGCGCCTGATCGAAGAGGAAGCCCTGAAGGATCGCACCGCCGAAGTGCGTGCCCAGGTGCCGATCCCGGTCGCCGCGTTCCTGCTCAACGAAAAACGCAACTCGATCACCAAGATCGAACTGCGTACCCGGGCACGTATCGTCATCCTGCCGAACGATCACCTCGAGACGCCGCACTTCGAAGTGCAGCGCCTGCGCGATGACAGCCCGGAAGCCCACACCAACCAGTCCAGCTACGAAATCGCCGCGGCCGCAGCCGAAGCCGAAGACGTCCAGCCGGCTGCCGCCACCCGCACCCTGGTTCGCCAGGAAGCCGCGGTCAAGACTGCCCCGGCCCGCGCCAACGCTCCGGTCCCGACCGAAGTGGCTGCTCCGGCTGCGGCACCGGTCGCCGCGCCAGAACCTAGCCTGTTCAAAGGCCTGGTGAAGTCGCTGGTCAGCCTGTTCGCCACCAAGGAAGAGCCCGTCGCGCCTGCCGTCGTTGCCAAGCCTGCCGCTCCTGAGCGTCCGGCTCGCAACGAGGAACGCCGCAACGGTCGCCAGCAGACCCGCAACCGCAATGGCCGCCGCGACGAAGAGCGCAAGCCTCGTGAAGAACGCGGGCCTCGTGAAGAGCGTGCACCGCGTGAAGAGCGTGCACCGCGCGAGCCACGTGAAGAACGCCAGCCTCGCGAAATCCGTGAAGACGCGCCAGCCGTGGCTCGCGAAGAGCGCGCACCGCGCCCGCCGCGTGAAGAACGTCAACCGCGCGCCCCGCGTGAGGATCGCAAGCCACGTGGCGAGCGTGAAGAACGCGTGCGTGAACTGCGCGAGCCACTGGATGCCGCTCCGGCCGTAGCCACGACTGCCGCTGAAGAACGTCCGGCTCGCCAGCCACGTGAAGAGCGCGCACCGCGGCCACCGCGTGAAGAGCGTCAACCACGCGCCGAACAGGCCGCCGCAGCCAGCGAAGAAGAAGTACTGAGCGCCGAAGAGCAACAAGCGGAAGACGGCCAGGACACCGCCGAAGGCGATCGTCCACGCCGCCGCTCCCGTGGCCAGCGTCGCCGCAGCAACCGTCGTGAGCGTCAGCGCGATGCCAACGGCAATGTGATCGAAGGTTCGGAAGAGTCCGAATCCACCGCGAACGCCGAAGCGCCGAGCGCCGCCGACCTGGCCGCCGGCCTGGCTGTGACTGCGGCGGTTGCCAGCAGCACGATCAGCGCCCCGGCTGAAGCCCAGGCCAACGAGCAGGCCGAACGCGCCACTGCCGCTGTGGAGAACGCCCCGACGGTCGAAGCACCTGTGGTTGAAGCTTCTACCCCGGTAGAAGTGACGGCTTCGCCGGAAGTGGAGCTCGCTCCGGTTCGTGAAGCCCAGCCTGACGTCCAAGCCGTTGCCGAGCCTGCGCCGGTCATCGAGCAGCCAGTGGTTGCCGCTGAGCCGGCCGTCGAGGCAGCTGCACCAGCACCGGCAGCCGAGCCGGTCCGCGAGGAACAGACCGCGTTCAACTGGCACGCCGAGCCGGTCGCCCCGGCGCCGATCGCTGAGCCAGAGCCGACTCCGGAGCCAGTGAAAGCGGTCGAAGCCCCCGTGGTCGAAACACCCGTGGTCGAGGCCGCTCCAGTGGTCGAAACCCCGGTGGTTGTCGAAGCGCCAACCCCTGTGCAGGAACCGGCACCTGCCAGTGCCCTGACAGCCAATGGTCGCGCCCCGAACGACCCGCGTGAAGTGCGTCGCCGCAAGCGCGAAGCCGAGCGCCTGCAGAAGGAAGCCGAACTGGCGGCCGCTGCCGCTCAAACACCCGCCGCCGAGCCGGCTCCGGCAGTGGACGTTGTCGAGGCAGCCCCTGCCCCGGTCGCCGAAGCGCCTGCCGAGCCAGCCCCGGTGGAATCGGCTCCAGTGATCGACGAACCTCAACCCTTCGCCGAAGAAGTCGCACCGCGTCACACTGAAGCCTTGGAAAAAGAGCACGAGCCTAAACCTCACGCCTGATTCCATCGCCCAGTAAAAAAGCCCCGCCCGGTCATGCCAGGCGGGGCTTTTTCATGGCTGGAACATAAGCAGCAGGCGCACCAGAATCCTGTGGGAGCGAGCCTGCTCGCGATGGCGTCGGGTCAGATTGCATCAATGCTGAATGTCAGACCGCAATCGCGAGCAAGCTCGCTCCCACAGGGGATCTGCGACGGCCATGGAATCACTGTCTATCTCAATTCAAATGTGGGAGCGGTTTGTTTCGGACTGTTTGACTGCTGTGGCGAGGGAGCTTGCTCCCGCTGGGTGGCGCAGCCGCCCCCATCCAGACGATGCGACTGCCCAGACAGACCGCGCCAGCCAGTTCACGACGGCTTCGCAGCCGAGCGGGAGCAAGCTCCCTCGCCACAAAAGCCTGGCGCCGGGCCGCACAGGACCGCTGCCAGGCTGTGACTGGGGAATCAGTGATGGTTGTTATTTGAAGGCCAATGCCTCTGGCACGTCGACATCCCAGGTCACGCCAGGATCGTCCACAACTACCTCAACCACTGACGCCCCGGCAAACAAAGCCTTGGCGCCGCGGTCTCCCGTCAGCGCCATTAATCTCGGACCAAAGGCACGGCCAAATCCCACGGGGTGTCCGTACTCACCCGCAAGGACCGGCACACAGATGCCGTCCTCGCGCATTCCGGCAGTCACCTGCTCATAGCTCGATGGCAAGATGAAAGGCATATCCCCCAACACCATCAACCAGCCATCAAGGTCCGGACAGGCTTGGACACCAGCCGCGATGCTATCACCCAGCCCCGGCGAATCCAGCGCCACGACATCGCAACCGTAAGCCTGGGCCATGCGCATGACCTGTGGCCGTTCGCTACTTGTCACCAACACGCGCTTTTCCAGCGATGCAGGCAGATTCACCAGCACCTGCTCGATCACCGAACGGACAGCGCCATCACGTCCCGTGCAGTCGGCCAACAACTTATCCTTGTCGGGACCTGCAACCTGCCGGAAACGACTGCCTGATCCCGCAGCCAGGATGATCACGCCAATCGATTCGCCCATGTGCCCTCCTCGTCCACGCGTTACAGCGGCTTTTTCTGACGCAGCTCCACACCGTTCTTGATGGCGACGATTTCCGCCAGCAACGACAAGGCGATTTCCGCCGGGGTGTGGCTGCCGATGTGCAGGCCGATCGGTCCGTGCAGGCGGTCAATGGCCTCTGCCGACAAGCCTAGCTGAGCCAGGTTGTCCCGGCGCTTCTGGCTGTTGACCCGCGAGCCCAGTGCCCCGACATAAAAAGCCCTGGAGTCCAGCGCGGTGAGCAACGCCATGTCGTCAAGGCGTGGATCGTGGGTCAGGGCAACGATGGCTGTGCGCTCGTCAGTCTGGATATTCAGCACCGCTTCATCGGGCATGCCCGGGACGAAACGGCCATGCTGCTCTTCCCAACCGTAGACGAATTCCTTGCGCGGGTCGCAGATCAATACTTCGAAGTCCAGCAACCTTGCCATCTCCGCCACATAACGCGACAGTTGCCCGGCGCCGATCAGCAACAGCCGCCAGCGCGGGCCATAAATCGCCCGCAAAACGTGCCCGTCGAACGTCAGGGTGTCAGTCTTGCTGGCGGGTGTCAGCACCACATCACCACGGGCGACTGTCAGCTCACGGGCCACGATCTCATGGGCTTCACAACGCTCCAGCAGCTGCGCCACCCATTGCGGATCGCCGACCCGCTCCTCGGTCAGGCGCAAAGTACCGCCGCAGGGCAGGCCGAAACGCGCCGCTTCCTCGCGAGTCACGCCATAGGTAATCAACTGCACCGGCGGCCCCTCGGCCGGAATACGGCCGTCGTGCAGCCGGGCGATCAAGTCATCCTCGACACAGCCGCCCGACACCGAGCCAATCACCACACCGTCTTCGCGCAAGGCCAGCATCGCCCCCGGAGGTCTTGGCGCGGTCCCCCAGGTCTGGACCACCGTGAACAACACCACCCGCTGTCCGGCGCGGCGCCATTCAAGCACGCTGCGCAGCACGTTCAGATCAACGCTGTCCATCAGGCCTGGGCCTGTTGCCAGCCTTGCAGCTGGTAACGCACGGGAAGGTTGCGGATGCGTTTGCCGGTGGCGGCGAAAATCGCATTGCACAGCGCCGGCGCGATCGGCGGCACGCCCGGCTCACCGACACCACCCAACGGCACCTCGCCCGATGGCGTGACCAGGTGCACCGCCACTTCCTTCGGCGCAAGGGACATGCGCGCCACTTCGTACATGTGGAAGTTGTCCTGCTGGACCTTGCCGTCCTTGAAGCTGATCTCGCCGACCATCGCATTGCCCAGGCCCATGACGCAGGCGCCTTCGAATTGCGAGCGGATCCGCTCCGGGTTGATCTGCGGGCCGCAATCCACGGCGATGTCGGCCTTGTGCACGATCACCGTCCCATCGTCCTTGACCTCGACTTCGAGCACTGCCGCCACGTAGGTGACGAAACTGTAGTGCACCGCCAGCCCAAGGCCGCGACCCTTGGGCAGTTGACGCCCCCAACCGGCGGCCTTGGCGGCGGTCTCCAGCACCGTGCGGATCCGCGCCGTGTCGATGGGATAGCGCTCGGGGGATTCGCCGTAGTTCCACTCTTCGCTCAACGTACGGGGATCGATCCTGCGGTCCGGGCCGAGTAATTTGATCTGGTACTTCAGCGGATCCTGACCGGCCTTGTGGGCCAACTCGTCAATGAAGCTCTGGATCGCGAAACCATGAGGGATGTTCGACACCGAGCGGTACCAGCCCACCCGGGCGTGCGCCACGGCTTCGGGGTTCTCCAGGCGCAGATTGGGAATGGCGTAGGCCAGGTTGGTCAGGCCCATTCCCACCTCGAACGGCGCCTCGTGAGTCATGCCCGGCGCAAACAGCGCGGTGATACTCGGCGCCACGGTGCGGTGCAACCAACCGGAGGGCATGCCGTCCTGGTTCAACCCGGCTTTCAGGTATTCCGCCGACACGGTGTGGAAATACGAGTGATGGATGTCGTCCTCGCGGGTCCACTGCACCCGTATGGGCTGGCCCGGAAACTCCTTGGCCAACACTGCCGCCTCGACGACGAAATCCGGTTTGGACTTGCGCCCGAACCCTCCCCCCAACAGCGTGATATTCACCGTAACCTTTTCAAAGGGGATACCCAACCGTTCAGCGAGACGCTCGCGAGTGACCTGCGGAGCCTGGCTCGGCGCCCAGGCTTCGAGCTGGCCATCCTTGAACCGGGCGACGGCGACCATGGGTTCCATCGGCGATTGGGACAGGTGCGGCAGGTAATAGGTCGCTTCGAGGGTCGAATCGGCCTTGCTCAATGCGTCGTCCAGGTTACCGGCGCTGCGCACGACTTTCCCGGGCTTGAGGGCTGCCGCCTCCAGCTCCTTGCGATAGGCAACGGAGTCATAGCCGACATTCGGACCGTCGTCCCATTCGATCTTCAACGCTTCGCGGCCCTTGATCGCCGCCCAGGTGTTTTTTGCCACCACTGCCACGCCGCCCAGGGGCTGGAACTCCGAGGGCAACGGCCGCCCCTCGATCTGCACCACCTTGACCACGCCGGGTATTTTCAGCGCGGCGCTGCTGTCCACCGACTTGACCTTGCCGCCATAGACCGGTGGGCGGGCCACGACGGCAGAGAGCATGCCCTCCAGATGCACATCGGCGCCGAACACCGCGCGACCATTGACGATGTCCGCACCGTCGATGGCCCGGCTCGCTTCCTTGCCGATGTAGCGGAACTCCGACGGCTGCTTGAGGCGCAAGCTGTCACGGGCCGGCACCGGCAAGGCGCTGGCGGCGGCAGCCAACGCGCCATAGCCCAGTTCACGCCCGGACGGTTGGTGCAGCACCTTGTGCAATTGCGCCCGGCATTCAGTCACCGGGACGTTCCACTGCGCAGCGGCGGCCTGTTCCAGCATGGCCCGGGCGGCAGCGCCGCAGCGGCGCATCGGCTCGTACCAGTGGCGCATACTGCGCGAACCATCGGTGTCCTGGTTGCCGAAGCGCGCTTCATCCGCCGGCGCCTGCTGTACCTTGACCTGCGCCCAGTCGGCATCCAGTTCATCGGCCACCACCATACTCAAGCTGGTGCGGATGCCCTGGCCCATTTCCGAGCGGTTGCAAATCACCGTCACGCTGCCGTCGGCAGCGATGCTGACATAGACCTTCGGGTCGTCGACCGCGCCGTGGGGCATGCCCTCGGCACCGTATTTTTTCTCTTCGGCGAAGGCGTCCGGCAAGCCCCAGCTGGCGGCCAGTACCAATACCCCGGTGGCGCTGGCGCCTTTGAGAAAGCCGCGACGACTGAGGTTGCTCAGCACAAAATCATTGGGCAGACGGCTCATGCCTTGGCCTCCTTCAGATGCGTGGAAGCCTGGCGGATGGCGGTCTTGATCCGATTATAGGTCCCACAGCGGCAGAGGTTGCCGACCATGGCTTCTTCGATCTGCTCGTCGCTCGGGTTGGGGTTGGTCTTGAGCAAGGCGGTCGCGGACATGATCTGCCCGCCCTGGCAGTAACCACACTGGGCCACGGCGGTATCGAGCCAGGCTTTCTGGACGATTTGCCCGACCGGGTCGGCATGAAGCTCGTCGATGGTGCTGATGGCCTGCCCTTTCACCGAGCCGATCGGCGTGATGCAGCTGCGTGCCGGGGCACCGTCGATGTGGATGGTGCACGCGCCGCACAGGCCCATGCCGCAGCCGAATTTGGTGCCGTTGTAACCGGCGACGTCGCGGATCGCCCACAAAAGCGGCATGTCCTCGGTCACATCCAGTTGATGGTCTTTTCCATTGAGTTTCAGGGTAATCATGGGCACGCCCGCATAGTCTTGGAGTTATGGGGTCGAGCAATCTGCCGCGTGGGTAACGGTTCGGTTGTCGCAGACTGGCTCAGGCTGATCGGGCTCTCTTGTGCAGATACGCAAGGCGTCTGCACCGGGCCTTCTATGATGCGATGATGGCATCTTCAGCTCGCTAAATTAACCCAGGATGAAGCAAAACGCCCTGCACAATCCTGCACAAATGATCGTGTGCCTGATTGAGACAGGGCGTTTTTCAGTTGATCGCGAGCAAGCTTTACTCTCACTCGCTCAGTACCGGTTGGGCTCCATTTCCAGTTCAACTTGGAAACGCTCGGCGATGTCTTTCTGGATGCGCTGGGCCAGGTCCAACAATTGCGGGCCCGTGGCGCTGCCATAGTTGACCAGGACAAGCGCCTGCAACTTATGCACACCGGCATCGCCTTCGCGGAATCCCTTCCAACCGGCCCGCTCGATCAGCCAGCCGGCGGCGATCTTCATCTGGCCCTCAGGCTGTGGATAAGCCACCAGGTCCGGGTATTGCTCCTTGAGCCGGGCCACGTGCGCGGCCGGCACCAGCGGATTCTTGAAGAAGCTGCCGGCGTTGCCCAGAACGGCCGGATCGGGGAGTTTCTCGCTGCGGATGCTGCAGATAGCCCGGCTGACATCGCTGGGCGTCGCCTGATCGACACCTTGCTCGGTCAAGCGTTGGCGAACCGGGCCGTATTCCAGATGCAGATGCGCGGCACGACTGAGCGCAAAGCGTACCCGCAGGATCAACCAGCGACCGGCCTGCTGTTTGAACAGGCTGTCACGGTAGGCGAAACAGCACTCCTCGAGACTGAACTCCCGTAGCTCGCCGGTCTGGCGGTCCAGAGCGGTGAGGCCGGCGAATACGTCCTTGATCTCCACGCCATAGGCGCCGATGTTCTGCATCGGTGCTGCGCCTACGGTTCCAGGAATCAGACTGAGGTTTTCCAGGCCCGACCAGCCTTGGGCCAGCGTGTACTGGACAAACGGATGCCACGGCTCCCCGGCTTCGGCCTCGACCACCACCCGCTCGCCGTCATCACCGAGCACGCGTACTCCCTGGCTGGCCATGCGCAGCACCAGGGCGTCGATGTCGCCGGTCAGCAGCAGGTTGCTGCCGCCGCCAATCACCAACAACGGGAGGTCATGGCCGCGAGCATAAGCCAGCGCCTGACGAACGTCGTCATCGCTATGGGCTTCAGCGAACAGTCGGGCGCTGACATCCACGCCGAAACTGTTGAAAGGCTTCAGGCTGACGCCCGCCCGCACCTGTAAGGTCATAACCGCCCCTTCAATTCGATCACCAGGCGATCCGTGGCGCGCTCGATCAGGTCCAGTACCTGTTCGAAGCCCTGCTCGCCATCGTAATAAGGGTCCGGCACGTCATCGAGTTCAGCTTCGTAGCGCCGCAGGAACAGGTCCAGCTCGGCCCTGCCGTTGGCCGGTTGCAGCGCCTTGAGGTTGCGCAGGTTGCTGCTGTCCATCGCCAGGATCAGGTCGTAGGCCGAGAAGTCGGCGCGGCTCACCTGCCGGGCCCGCTGGGCCGACAGATCGTAGCCGCGCTTCAAGGCCGCCGCCATGCTGCGCTTGTCCGGGGCTTTGCCCACGTGCCAGTCGCCGGTGCCGGCGGAGGCAACCTCCACCTGCTCCGCCAAACCGGCCTCGCGCAGCTTGTGCCGCAGGATGCCTTCGGCGGTGGGCGAGCGGCATATGTTGCCAAGGCAGACGAACAGAACCCGCATCAGGCCTCCAGCAGGCGACGAACGCGCTCGAGGTCTTCAGGGGTGTCGACGCCGGTCGGCGGGGCAATCACGGCATCGGCGACATGAATCCGCACGCCGTGCCAGAGCGCACGCAATTGTTCAAGGGATTCGGTGTTTTCCAGCCAGCACGGCCCCCAGGCGACAAAGTCCTGAAGGAAGCCGGCACGGTAGGCGTAGATGCCGATGTGACGGCGATACGGCACGCCCTCGGGCATCACGTCACGGCTTTGGGCGAATGCGTCCCGGGCCCAGGGCAACGTGGCGCGGCTGAAGGTCAACGCCAGGCCGTTGAGGTCACTGACCACCTTGACCACATTGGGGTTGAACAGGGTTTGCACATCTTCGATCGGCTCGGCCAGGGTGGCCATGCGCGCCTCAGTGTGGGCGGCAAGATTCGCCGCGACCTGGTCGATCACGCTCGGCGGGATCAACGGTTCGTCACCCTGCACATTCACCACGATGGCGTCGGGCGCCAGGCCCAGTTTCGCCGCGACTTCAGCCAGGCGGTCGGTACCGGAGTTATGGTCTTCACGGGTCATGACCACCTCGGCGCCAAACCCCTTGCAGGCCTCGACGATGCGCGCATCATCGGTCGCCACCACCACGCGCTGGGCGCTGCTTTTGCTGGCCTGTTCCCACACGTGTTGGATCATCGGCTTGCCGGCGATCGACAACAGCGGTTTACCCGGCAGGCGCGTCGAGGCGAAACGCGACGGAATCACAACGGTGAAGGCGGCACTCATTTATCCAGGCGCTCATCGGTGGTCAGGGTACGGGCTTCGCTTTCGAGCATCACCGGGATGCCGTCGCGAATCGGATAGGCCAGGCCGGCGCCCTTGCTGATCAGTTCGGTCTTGTCGGCGCTGAGCTTGAGCGGGCCTTTGCAGACCGGGCAGGCCAGGATGTCGAGCAATTTGGTGTCCATGAGATTCCCTTGAATAAAGGTTTAAGGCAGAAGTCGATCCGGCAACAGGCGCATCAGCTGCGTATCGAACCAGGCTGCGAAGGCCGGCGATGGTGCAGCGTCCACGGCCAGGTACCACCAGTCCGGCGCCGCGAAGGCTCGGCATTTGACTGCGTCCTTCTCCGTCATGACCACGGGCAACGGCGGCGTGAAGCTCAGGGCCTGGACCGTGTATTCGGCGTGGTCGGCGAAACCGTGCGGTATGGGGCGCCAGTGTAGCGTTTCGAGGGTCTTGAAGAAACGCTGGGGATTGCCGATACCGGCCACGGCGTGCAAGGCCTGGCCTGCCGGGAAGTGGTCAAGGGCGCGCCGTTCACCGCTGAGCAGGTTCACCAGCGCAGTCGGTCGTAGCTCGAAGGCGAAACCGTCCTCGCGATCCGTGCTGGCGCCGTTGAACAGCACGGCGTCCACCGACTGCAGGCGCTCTACAGGTTCGCGCAACGGCCCGGCGGGCAGGCAACGTTGGTTGCCCAGGCCGCGGGCGTTGTCAATCAGCACCAGTTCAAGGTCGCGGGCCATGCGGTAATGCTGCATGCCGTCGTCGGAGAGGATCAGGTCCAGCGGCTCGGCGTCCACCAGCGCCTGGATCGCACGGCTGCGGTCGGGGTCGATCACCAGCGGCACACCGGTGCGCTGGACGATCAGCAGCGGCTCGTCACCCGCTACGTCGGCGCCCTGCTCGGCTTCGACGCGCCATGGCAACTGCGGCGGCTTGGCGCCATACCCCCGGCTGACCACGCCAACCCGCAGGCCGCTGCGTTGGCAATGCTCGATCATCCACAGGATCAACGGCGTCTTGCCGGTGCCGCCGACCGTGATATTACCGACCACCACCAGCGGCACCGGCGGCTGATAAATGCTGCCCTCGCCCGCCAGGAAGCGCTCGCGCTTGCCGACCACCACCCGCCGGTACAACCACTCCAGCGGTCGCAACAGGGCCAGGGCCGGATGACCTTCATACCACGCGCCGAGCAATCGATCGGAAATGGCCATCAGGATGCCGGCGCCGCCTCGACCGTGGTCATGCGCAGATGACTGAAACCGAGCTTGCCGGCCGCGTCCATGGCGGTGATCACCGATTGATGGGGAGTCTTGCCGTCGGCGCTGATGGACAGCGGCAGATTGGTATCGCCGCCGGATTCCTTCTGCAGGGCCTCGATCAGGCTCGCCAGGTCACTCTTGGGCAGCAGTTGGTTATTCACCGAGAACGCGCCTTCGGCACTGATGGTGATTTCAATGCTTTTGAGCTGCTGGTCTTCGGCCGGCGAGCCACTGACGGCTTGAGGCAACTCGACCTTGAGTTGGGTTTCACGGGTGAAGGTGGTCGTCACGACAAAAAACAGCAGCAGGATGAACACCACGTCGATCAGCGACGCGAGGTTGATGTCGATGGTTTCCCGTGGCTTGCGGCGGAATTTCACTTCTTGCCCCCGGCCAGGTCCACGTCACGATCACCCTGCACCACCTCGACCAACTTGATAGCTTCCTGCTCCATGCCCACCACCAGCTCATCGACACGGCGTTGCAGGAACCGGTGGAAGAACACCGCCGGAATCCCCACCATCAGGCCGGAAGCGGTGGTGATCAGCGCCTTGGAGATACCGCCCGCCAACACGGCGGCGTTCGTGGCTGTGCCGGAGGTGGTGAATGCACTGAAAATGTCGATCATGCCCAGCACCGTACCCAGCAGGCCCAGCAGCGGCGACATCGCGGCGATGGTACCAAGGGCGTTGATGTAGCGCTCCAGCTCGTGGATGACCCGGGCAGCGGCCTCCTCGATGCATTCCTTCATGATCTCGCGGCCATGCTTGGAGTTCGCCAGGCCGGCGGCAAGGATTTCCCCCAGGGGCGAACTGGCGCGCAGCTCCTTGAGCTTGTCCTTGTTCAGTTGCTTGTCCTTGATCCAGACCCATACCTGCCCGACCAGATGGTCCGGGGCCACTCGGCTGGCCCGCAAGGTCCACAGCCGCTCGGCAACAATACCCAGTGCCGCGATGGAACTCAGAATGATCGGCAACATCATCCAGCCGCCGGATTTGACCAATTCCCACACAGTGACTGCCCCCTCGAAAAAGTGCGCCACTTTATCACACCGACTCGCCTTGGAGACCCGCGACGCCGACAAGCACCTTGCCCGTTGAGCTGGATCAACGCCCGCCCGCTGGCCCTGTGTGCGGCGGGTCGCGCCAGTACCGCCGCACACCTGCCTGGGTGTGCGGCGGCTCGAAGGCACCCAGTTGCAGACGAATGGCGCCCTGCTCGGCGCTGTCATAAATCGCCATGCCCGAGCGACGATAGCGTGCCATGACCTGTGGATGAGGATGGCCGAACGAATTGCCATGCCCTCGCGAAATCAGCACAGAGTGCGGTTTGAGGCGCGACAGCAGGAGCATCGACGAGGAACTGCGGCTGCCGTGATGAGGCGCCGCCAGCCAGTGGATGGGCACGGCCAGGGGCCCGTCGAGCAAGGCGCGTTCGGCATGGACGTCGATGTCGCCAGTCAGCAGCAATCGCTCGTCGCCCGCCTCCACCAGCAGGACGCAGGACTTCTGATTGCTTTCGAGGGCCGCTGGCCAGCGCCACAGTTGGAACCTGACGCCGTCCCATTCCCAGGTAGTCCCGCTGTCGCATGACGCGGCCTGCAATTCCTCAGGTAGTGCGGCCGGATCGCCGCTGATCACCCGCAGCGTCGGCAGCCCGTTGCGCACGGCCTGGGCACCGCCGGCATGATCGGCGTCGGCATGGCTGAGCAACATCAGGTCCAGCCCGCGCACGCCGAGCCTGCGCAACGTCGGCAGCACCACGCGCTCACCGACATCGGCCTCGCCAAACCGCGGCCCGGCGTCGTACAGCAGAGTGTGACCGTGAGTCCGCACCAGCACCGCCAGTCCCTGGCCCACGTCCAATTGCCAGACCTGCGCTTGCCCGGGCAATGGAGATTCCTTGGGCGGGAACGCCATCAGCAACACCATCGGCCAGCCGAGTACGCGCAGCGGCACGCCCTTGGGCAACAGCAACAAGCCAGCACCGAGAGTTGCAATGCACCAGGCCCACAACGGCACCGAAGCCGGAACCCAGGCGGGCAGGCGTCCGGCAATCAACGCCAGGCCCTTGAACAGCAGATCGAGCAAGCCGCCGGCGACCCACAGCAATCCTTCGCCGACCCCGGGCACCGGCAGCAATGCCGTGCCGAGCAGTGCCGGTGGCAACACCAACAGACTGATCCAGGGCACCGCCAGCAGGTTCACCAACGGCCCGCTGAGGCTGACCGGCAAGCCCAGTATCAGTAGTAATGGACACAGCCCGACCGCCACCAGCCATTGGGCGCGGGTCCAGGTCTGCCACCAACGCCAGGGCCCCAGGCGTCCGCCGAAGGTGAACACCAACACCGCGACGGCGGCAAACGACAACCAAAACCCTGGCCGCAGGCAGGCGAGCGGATCGAACAGCAACACCCCGTTGAACGCCAGCAGCCAGGCCCACCAGGGGTCAGGATGTTTGAAGCGCCAACGCCAGAGCAACACCAGTCCGATCATCGCGCAGGCCCGCCGTACCGGCACCTCGAACCCGGCGAGCAAGCCATAGCCCAGGGCAGCGCCGAAGGCCAGTGCGCAGGCCCACGGCAACCAGGGCAGCCTCGCTGGCCATAATCCATAGCGCGCCGCGCCTGCTACCAACAGGTACATCAGGCCGGCAAGCAGGCCAATGTGCTGCCCGGAGATCACCAGCAGATGCACGGTGCCGGTGTCTTGCAGCAACTGCCAATCCTCGCGGCTCAACCCGGCGCCGTCGCCCAGCACCAACGCGGCCAACGCACCGGAGCGGCCCTGGGCATCGACGTGCGCCAGCGCCCGGCGCACACCATCGCGCCAGGCGCCATGGGCCGGTTGCAGGCGATGACCGTCCTTGACCGTACCGGTCGCGCCGATGCCGCGACTCAACAGCCAGGCCTGATAGTCGAAACCGTGCGGGTTGCGCAGCCCGACGGGCCGCTTGAGCTTGACCGCCAGTCGCCACCGCTCGCCGCTGTTGACCGGCGGACCGCCGAACCAGGCAAGGCGCATCGACTTCGGCAGGCGGGTACGCCGTGAATGTCCATCGGCCAGTTCGAAGCGCACCCCATCGCCACCGTACTGCGGCAAGCCGACCACGCGACCTTCGACCCAGCGGGTCTCTCCATCCAGCGCGACAGGCAACCGCTCGTCCAGGGCCAGTTGCGCCGACAGGCAGGCCCAGGCCAACCCCAGCAGGAACAAACCCAGGGGGTAAGTTCGAAATGGCAACACCATCAGCGCCAGCACCGGCATGGCCGCCATCAACCACAACGGCGGCAGCGCCGGCAGAAAAACCGGGGTCAGCAACCCCAGTGCAAGCGCGACCAACCCTGTGCGCATAACCCATCCTTGAAAGTGCCCTCTACAGGCTTAGCCGCTCTGGGGCACCGCGGACGTTATCAATTGTCACAAAGTCTGAATCAGCCAATCGTAGAATCCAGACATACTTGCCGCTTATTGCTTTGCACCCGACCGAGAAGCCTTATGCCCCGGCGCTTATTCAAACGTTACATGCCAGACCCAGAGAGCATTCGGGAACACAAATCCTTACGCTTTCTCGGCACCTTGCTGCACGATCCCAACCTGTGGCACCTCAACCGGCATTCGGTCGCCCGGGCGATGGCGGTAGGCCTGTTTGCCGCCTTTCTGCCCATCCCGCTGCAGATGTTGCTGGCCGCCGCCCTGGCCGTCGCCGTCCGGGGCAACATGCCGATTGCGGTGAGCCTGGTATGGCTGACCAATCCGATCACCATGCCGGCGGTGTTCTTCTGCACCTACCAGACCGGCGCCTGGCTGATGGACGTGCCAGCCCGCACGCTCCCGGACGAACTGACCTGGGAATGGATCAGCGGCCAGTTGTCTACCTTGTGGCAGCCGTTCCTGCTGGGTTCGGTAGTGACGGGACTGGTGCTGGGTGCCCTGGCCTACTTCATGACCATGAGCTATTGGCGCTGGTGGGTGACCCGGCAATGGAAGCGGCGCAAGAAAAGCCGGATGTGAGATGCAAAAGGCCTCCAGTGAATGGAGGCCTTTTTTGCATTTCAATGTGGGAGCGAGCTTGCTCGCGATAGCGGTGTGTCAGGCAACAGTTTACTGAATGAGCCGACGCCATCGCGAGCAAGCTCGCTCCAACAGGGGATCAGGTACGCATCCCCCGCCCACTGACCAACAACCGCGCACAGCCAATATAAAGCACCACGGTCGCCACCAGCATGAAGGTAATCGCGATGCTGATCTTGATGTCCGAGACCCCGAGGATGCCGTAGCGAAAGGCGTTGACCATGTGCAGCACCGGGTTGGCCAGGGACACGGTCTGCCAGAACGGGGGCAGCAGCGAGATCGAGTAGAACACCCCACCCAGGTAGGTCAACGGCGTAAGCACGAAGGTCGGGATGATGGAGATGTCATCGAAATTGCGCGCAAACACGGCATTGATGAAACCCAGCAACGAAAAGATCGTGGCCGTCAGTACCACCACCAGCACCGTCACGCCCAGGTGATGCACTTGCAGATGAGTGAAGAACAGCGACAGCAGGGTCACGATCAGGCCCACCGCGAGGCCGCGCAACACACCGCCCAGGGTATAGCCGATAAGAATCGTGTGGGGCGAAACCGGCGAGACCATCAATTCTTCGATGGAGCGCTGGAATTTACTGCCAAAGAAGCTCGAAACCACGTTGCCGTAGGAGTTGGTGATCACCGACATCATGATCAACCCCGGCACGATGTAGTCCATGTACGTGAAGCCGCCCATGTCGCCGATCTGCCGACCGATCAGGTTGCCGAAGATCACGAAGTACAGAACCATGGTGATGGCCGGCGGCAGCAGGGTCTGCGGCCAGATTCGCATGAAGCGCCGGACTTCACGGTAGACGATAGTATTGAGGGCGATCAGGTTGGGGCGTAGCTCGGAACTCATACCGCCACCTTCGCCAGGTTTTTTTCCACCAGGGACACGAACAACTCCTCGAGGCGATTGGTTTTATTGCGCAGGCTTTGCACTTCGATGTTCTGCAATGCCAGCTGGGTGAACAGTCCGGTGATGCCTACGGATTTATCCACCTGGACTTCCAGGGTCCGGCTGTCCACCAGGCGTGCCGGATAGCCGACGATCTGCGGCGCGACTTTCAGGTCGTGCTTGAGGTCCAGCAGGAAGGTCTCCACATGCAGTTGGCTGAGCAACTGGCGCATGCTGGTGTTCTCGACAATGGTGCCGTGGTCGATGATGCCGATGTTGCGGCACAGCTGTTCAGCCTCTTCCAGGTAATGCGTGGTGAGGATGATGGTGATGCCCTTCTGGTTCAGCTCGGTCAGGAAGGTCCACATCGAACGGCGCAACTCGATGTCCACGCCCGCCGTCGGCTCGTCGAGGATCAGCAGTCGCGGTTCATGCACCAGCGCACGGGCAATCATCAGTCGCCGCTTCATGCCGCCGGACAACGAACGGGACGGCACGTCGCGCTTGTCCCACAACCCCAGTTGAGTCAGGTATTGCTCGGCACGCTCGTTGGCGATCTTCGGCGGGATGCCGTAGTAACCGGCCTGGGTCACGACAATGTCGAAGGTCTTTTCGAATTGGTTGAAGTTGAATTCCTGAGGCACCACGCCGATGCTCCGCTTGAGGGCGGCAGGCTGGCGATCCAGGTCATGGCCGAAGACATTTACCGTGCCGCTGGTCTTGTTCACCAGTGTGGAAAGAATGCCAATGGTGGTGGACTTGCCGGCACCGTTGGGGCCGAGCAAGGCGAAAAAGTCACCTTCGGCGACGTCCAGATCGATACCACTCAAGGCCTGGAAACCGTTGCCGTAGGTTTTGGTTAGCTGCCGGATGGACAGAGCGGAACTCATATCGGATTACGCACCAAGAAGGGATGAAAAAGATAGATAAGGGCGCGCAGCGAGCAATACAACCATGGCGCACGAAGGGCATGGTGCGTGGCGTCGCCGCGCAAGTACAGTCAAGCGTGTCGATAGTAAGTATTAAGTCAACGCGGTCATGACCGCCTTGCGGTAGGCCGGACGTTGTTGCAACCGGGCGTACCAGGCCTCTACATGAGGCAGTGGGGCGCGTTGGATAGGCATCTCCAGCCAGGCATAAATGAAACAGCCGAGGGGGATATCACCCATGCCGATTTCATCGCCCGAAAGGTACGGCTGCTGGCTCAACGCCTGATCTACCATGACCAGCGACTCGTCGCAAACCTTGATCGCCTCGTTGATCGCCGCCCAGTCCTGTTGCTCGGCCGGGGTACGCAAGACGCCCCAGAATACCGTGCGAAACGGTGCGGCAAAGGTCGAAGTGGTCCAGTCCATCCATTTTTCGGCGCTGGCCCGCGCCTGCAGGTCAGCGGGATACCAGGTCGTTCCCGACGCATGGCGAGCCGCCAGGTAACGCACGATGGTATTGGATTCCCACAGCACGAAGCCGTCGTCTTCGATCATCGGTACCCTGCCATTGGGGTTTTTCGCCCGGTACTCGGGGGTGTCCACCACACCGAACGCCCCACCGGCGTCAATCGCCTCGTAGGCCAACCCCAGCTCCTCGGCGCACCACAGCGCCTTGCGCACGTTCGATGAATTCTTCCGGCCCCAAATCTTCAGCATCACGGCTTCCTCTATGGATGAAATGCCGCAGCAGCATACGCCGGATCTGGTGTGACTCAAATCGGTCTGCATGACACCGGTAGCAAACAGGATTCAGCTATTGGGGTGCCTCTTGAACAGCACCTGCATGGGTGAAGTTGGCGCTACCTTTGTGGCGAGGGAGCTTGCTCCCGCTCGGTCGGTCCGACGCCTCGGGCGCAGCGACCGCAAAAAAGCCCGGGGCTGTTGCGCAGCCAACGGGAGCAAGCTCCCTCGCCACAAAGCGGGCCTGCGCTGACCTGCACCAGTGCAGCTCGAGTCCATCCACAGCCCTGCCCCAGCAATCACGACATTTCAGCCAAACAATGGCGTTTTCTCACCTCAGCGACGAACGATTTCCTACGGCTGTTGCCAACCAGACTGGCGCAATACATCCAGGGTTTCCCACGATTTCAATCACATCGCGCCTACCGCCGGCTTTGCAGATGCCGTCTAAGCTCTGAAGGTCGGCTTGCCTTGGTTCACGGAGGATTACATATGCTGTTGTTGTGGATACTGGTCCTGGTCGTCGGGGTCGCCTGGCTCGCGCATCGGCGCACCGACCCGCTGCCCGCGCTGGGCATCGTCGCGGTCTACCTGCTGGCCATGGGAATTTTCAGCCACGCGCCCGGTTGGCTGATGCTGGTCCTCTGGATTTTGTTCGCCGCCGTTGCAGCCCCGCTACTGCTGCCGGACCTGCGTCGGCGCTATTTCAGTGCACCGATGTTCGACTGGTTCCAGAAAACCTTGCCGCCCATGTCCCAGACCGAGCGCGACGCCATCGACGCCGGTACGGTGTGGTGGGACGGCGAACTGTTCAGCGGCCGTCCGGACTGGGACACACTACTGTCTTATCCCAAGGTGCAACTGACCGAAGAAGAACAGGCATTCCTCGACGGGCCCACTGAAGAGCTCTGTGCCATGGTCAGCGACTGGCAGATCGGCCAGGCCATGGACCTGCCGCCCGAAGCCTGGGCGCACATAAAGGAACATGGCTTCTTCGCACTGATCATTCCCAAGGAATACGGCGGCAAGGGCTTCTCCGCCTATGCCCACTCTCAGGTCGCCATGAAACTGGCGACCCGCAGCGGCGACCTCGCTTCTACGGTGATGGTCCCCAACTCCCTCGGCCCGGCGGAACTGCTGTTGCACTACGGCACCGACGAACAACGCGACCATTATCTGCCGCGACTGGCCCGTGGCGATGACATCCCCTGCTTCGCCCTGACCGGGCCGCTGGCCGGCTCCGATGCCGGGGCGATGCCCGACACCGGCATCGTCTGCAAGGGCGAATGGCAAGGCCGGGAAACCCTAGGGCTGCGCCTGAACTGGGAAAAGCGCTACATCACCCTCGGCCCGGTAGCTACTTTGCTGGGCCTGGCCTTCAAGGCGTATGACCCGGATCATCTGCTGGGCGACGAAGAAGACCTGGGCATCAGCCTCGCTCTGATCCCCACCGACACGCCCGGCGTGCAGATCGGCCGGCGCCACCTGCCGCTCGGCGCCGCGTTCATGAACGGTCCGAACTGGGGCAAGGATGTGTTCATTCCCCTGGATTTCCTCATTGGCGGCCAGGAGATGCTCGGCAAGGGCTGGATGATGCTGATGAACTGCCTGTCGGTCGGCCGCTCGATCTCGCTGCCGGCGGTGGGCACCGGGGCGGCGAAGTTCACCAGCTTGGTAACCGGCCAGTACACCCAGGTGCGCGAACAGTTCAACGTACCGCTGTCCGCCTTCGAAGGCATCCAGGAGGCCATGGCGCGTATCGGTGGCAACGCCTGGCTGATGGACGCCGCGCGCATGCTGACCGCCAATGCGGTCGACCTAGGGGAAAAGCCCTCGGTACTGTCGGCCATCCTCAAGTATCACCTGACCGAGCGCGGCCGCGAGTGCATCAGCCACGCCATGGACGTGCACGGCGGCAAGGGCATCATCATGGGCCCGAACAATTACCTGGGGCGCAGTTGGCAAGGCGCGCCGATCTTCATCACTGTCGAAGGCGCGAACATCCTCTCACGCAACCTGATGATCTTCGGCCAGGGTGCCATCCGCTGCCATCCGTTCGTGCTCAAGGAAATGGCCTTGGCCACCCGCGAGGACAAGGACCAGGCGCTGATCGAGTTCGACGGGTTGCTGCTCAAGCACATCGGTTTTGCCGTCAGCAACGCCGCCAGTACCCTGGTACTGAACCTGGGCCTGGGCCACTTCGAGCGGGCGCCCGGCAACGGCTTGAGCCAAGGTTATTTCCGAGCGCTCAACCGGCAAGCGGCGGCGTTCGCCTTGCTGGCAGACCTGAGCATGATGCTGCTGGGGGGCGAGCTCAAGCGCCGGGAACGGTTATCGGCGCGCCTGGGCGATGTGCTGAGCAACCTGTACCTGGCTTCCGCCGCGCTCAAGCGTTACCACGATCTCGGTTCGCCGGATCACATGACGCCACTGTTCACCTGGGCCATGGAAGAAAGCCTGGGCCAGGCCGAGCGGGCCCTGGACGAATTGCTGGCCAACTTCCCCAGCCGCGTGCTCGGTTGCCTGCTGCGCCTGGTGGTATTCCCCTTCGGCCGTCGCCACAAGGGACCTAGCGACAGGTTGGATGCAGAGGTGGCTGCGGTCATCGGTCGATCCAAAGGCGACCCGACCCTCGAAGAGTTGCTGCAGGGCTGCTATCGCCCGCAATCGCCTGAAGATCCGGTCGGAGCCCTGCAGCATGCCTGTAACCTGCTGGAGGCTGCCCGTCCCTTGCACAAGAAACTGCATGAGGCGTTCAAACATGGTCAGCTCAATCCGGCACCTGGCGAACCGCTGATCGACACTGCGCTTGAGGCGGGTGTACTGCAGGCGGGCGAAGCCCAGGCCCTGCGTGCGGCCGAAGCGGCCCGGCGCAAGGTCATTGACGTGGACGACTTCGACAAGGAGCAACTGACACCCGCCGAGGCTAAAGTGCGCTGACAGAGAGGAATTTCAAACACCCCGTGTCGAGGGTTTGTACTTTATGTGGCGAGGGAGCTTGCTCCCGCTGGGGCGCGTAGCGGCACCCGACTTTTGCGGTTGCTGCGCCCGAGGCGTCGGACCGACCGAGCGGGAGCAAGCTCCCTCGCCACAATCCCCTTTTGTCAGGAGCCAACACACATGACTCTCATCGGCCCAATCCGCCCAACCCTATAAAACCGCGCGCGGGCCCCTTATACTCCTGCGCCCGTTTTGCTCTTGAGGACTTATCTCGTGTCCAACGTCGTTGCCGATCACCTCGTCTTGCTCGACCACTTGCGCAGCATCCTGGTCGCCGTGGGTGAGGCCGAACAGGTTCCCGAAGAAAGCCATGCCCTGTTTGTGGAGCGTTTCGACGAACTGCGTGCCCAACTGCCTGTAGACCCTATCGAAAGCCAGTACCTGGGCCAGGATCTGTTGTGCCAGGTCATCGTCCGTTACCCACAGATCGCCCACCTGGTGCCTCGCGACCTGCTCTGGTATTTCGGCGGCGATTGCCTGCATTACATGCCCGACGACGAAATCGCCCTGTACCAGGCCCTGGAGGAGCGTCGCTTCGAAGCCGAACAAAACGACGAGCCCTTCGACTGGAACCAGGAAAAGCAGTTGCTGGCGATGTCGGACCAAGACAGCAAGCACTGATTTTATAAGCGCTGTTCAAAAGCCCGCATGGTTGACCCGGCGGGCTTTTTTCTGCCCGGTCGAAGGGGGCGTTCATGCATCCGTTCGCGAGCAGGCTTGCTCCCACAGGAGAATGGCTGCGAAGGAGAATGAGGACCCACAACCCGCGCGATGAGGTCGGAAAAAACAGAGAACCTAGTGCACAGCCTGGAGGACTGGAGCGGCTTTCCACAGGCATAAAAAAACGCCGCTCGATGAGCGGCGTTTTTTTGAATTTGGAGCGGGAAACGAGACTCGAACTCGCGACCCCGACCTTGGCAAGGTCGTGCTCTACCAACTGAGCTATTCCCGCAAATGGCGTCCCCTAGGGGACTCGAACCCCTGTTACCGCCGTGAAAGGGCGGTGTCCTAGGCCACTAGACGAAGGGGACACGCTGCCCGGAACACATGGTGTGTGTTCCAGTGCCCAGATCCGAATCCGAAGATGGCGGTTCTGGTTTCACTCAGCCCTGCCCAAAGGCAACGCTGTTTAAAATTGGAGCGGGAAACGAGACTCGAACTCGCGACCCCGACCTTGGCAAGGTCGTGCTCTACCAACTGAGCTATTCCCGCATTGGCGTCCCCTAGGGGACTCGAACCCCTGTTACCGCCGTGAAAGGGCGGTGTCCTAGGCCACTAGACGAAGGGGACACACGTACTACATTCACTCCCTACCGCGTTTCGCTGAGTGCTTTACGCTGTAAGTGGCGCGCATTCTATGGATGGATTGGGGGGTCGTCAACCCCCAGATATAAATTTATTTAAATCAATGACTTCGCCCGGTTTGCAGGTGATTCGCAGATTTCCCCCGCCCGGTCTCTGGCGCCTATATTCTGTCGCCCGCCAAGACGCTATAGTTGCCTCCAGGAAATGGTGGCAATGTGCATTCATCTGACGATCCAGCCCATAAACAGCGCGACGCCCGTCTAATCGGCCTATGCGCCTAATAGCCTAGCCACTACACTCATGACATGCGTACCCCAATAAAGAGGTCTTACCGGTGACACCACTCATGATCACCCTGCTCGTCGTAGCCGGGATCGCACTGTTGATCGCCATTGGCTACATGAACCATGTGGTGGAAAACAATAAGCTGGAAAAGGTCCGCACCAAGGTCGAACTCAATGACCGCATGCGTCGCTGCGGCGAGCTCACCGAAACCTTCCCCGGGCAGTTGATGACCCCAGCCCTGAAATTGCTGATGACACGTCTGGAGATGAACGTCTGCCAGCGCCTGCTGAACCTGGAGAAGAACAATACCGCGGTCAAGGCACGCCTGGACGAGTTGAGCGCTCTGGCCGCCCAGGGTGAATCGATCCCTGTGTCCAACCCGCCCGCCCCGATCCTGACCGAAGCCAAGGCCAAGGATGTGCGATTCCTGCTCGAAGCCTTGCATGGCCAGATCACCCGCGCCGCCCAGGACGGTTTTCTGCCGCCCAACGAAGCCAAGCGCTGGATCCGTGAAGTGCGGCACATCCTGGTACTGCTGCACATCGAGTTCTTCAACAACCTCGGCCAACAAGCCTTGCAACAGGAACAACCGGGGCAAGCGCGCCTGGCGTTCGAACGCGGCGTGCAGTATCTGCGCAAGCAGCAGGAACCACAGGCCTACGCCGAACAACTGGCCTACCTGGAAAAACTCCTGGCCCGCGCCAACGCAATGGTCCTGGCCAGCACCCAGCCGGTCGAAGGCGAAGTCAACCAATTGACCGAAGGCTTGAAGGAAGACGAAATAAACGACGAGTGGAAGAAGAAGAAGGTTTACGACTGATACGGCGCTACCCTGTGGCGGTAGAGCTCCTGTGGCGAGGGAGCTTGCTCCCGCTGGGCCGGTCCGACGCCTCGGGCGCAACAGCCCCAAGAAAATCCCCTCCTCAACCTGATCCATCGCGCCATCAGGTTTCAGGGCCGCTACGCGCCCCAGCGGGAGCAAGCTCCCTCGCCACGGGGGGTTGTGTTCCCCGCAGTTATGCCCGCATTCACTCCTGGCAGACAAAACTGCTTTTGTGTTGAATCGGCTATCGCCGGCTCACAACTTGAAATGCCCCACCATCCCCTTCAGCTCAACGCCCAACTGCGCCAGCTCGATGCTGGACGCCGCGTTACCGCGCATCGCCAGGGACGATTGATCAGCGCTGGCGCGGATGCTGGTGACGCTGCGGTTGATTTCTTCGGCCACAGAGCTCTGCTCTTCGGCCGCTGCGGCAATCTGTTGATTCATTTGCTGGATCAACGACACCGCCGCCGCAATGCTGCCCAAGGCGCTTTCGGTCTGCAAGGCATCGCTGACCGCCATCTTCACCAGCTCACCGCTGCCCTGGATCTGCTGCACGGAAGCCTGGGCCGCTGCACGCAAGGCGCTGACCAACCGCTCGATTTCCTCGGTGGACTGTTGCGTACGCCTGGCCAGGGCTCGCACTTCGTCGGCCACGACGGCAAAGCCCCTGCCCTGCTCCCCGGCCCGTGCGGCCTCGATGGCGGCGTTGAGCGCCAGCAGGTTGGTTTGCTCAGCCACGCTCTTGATCACACTCAGCACCGTGCCGATGTTCTGGATCTCGGCGCTGAGGCTTTCGATGCTGGAGCTGGCCGACGTGGCCGAATCGGCCAATTGCTCAATGCGCGCCATGCTCTGGCGCACCACCTGTTGTCCGCTCTCGACCTTATCGTCGGCGGTCTGAGCCGCCTGGGCCGCTTCTTCGGCATTACGCGCCACATCGTGCACGGTGGCGGTCATCTGGTTCATCGCCGTGGCGACCTGTTCGGTTTCCTCTTTCTGACTGCTCACTTCGAGGTTGGTCTGCTCCGTCACGGCCGACAGCGATTGGGCCGAATTGGCCAATTGTTCAATACCCGCCTGCAAGCCGCTGACAATGCCACTCAAGCCAGCGCCCATCTGCTGCATCGCCAGCATCAATTGACCGATCTCGTCCCGCCGCGTCACTTCGACCGTGGCGCTCAAGTCGCCTGCGGCGATTCGCTGGGCCACACGAATCACGCTACGCAGCGGCCCCACGATCAGCCGGGTGATGACCCAGGCGGCAATCAAGCCCACCAACAGCGCCAGCGCCGACGATCCAATGATCAGCAGTGAGTTCTTTTTCAGCTCGGCCTGCATGGCGTGGTCTTCGGCGGCGTAGGCCTGGTCAACCCGTTCCACCACTTGGGCGGCCCGCTCGTGCAATTGCTGGTAGACAGCCTTTTCCTTGTCCAACAGGCCGGTGTACTCAGCCAGTTGCTGATTGAAACCGGCGATGTGTCCAGCCACTTCGTTGAGCACAGTCTGGTAGCCTGGATCCTTGACGGTCGTCTTGAGAGCTTCGGCCTGCTTCATGGCCTGCTCGGCCTGTTCGATGGTGCCTTGGCCGGCGCCCTCGGCGTTGCCTTTGCGGCTCTGGTCCAAGCGGACCCGCGCCTCGTTCATGGCCTGCAGCATCAGCCGCGAAACCTCGCTGACCTGATTGGCCTGCTCGATGAACTCGGCACCTTCCTTGCCTTCGGAATCCTTCAAGGTATAGGCGCCATCGTCCGCCAGGCCTGCCTGTAAAACATCCAGGTTATTGGCCACGCTGGACACCGACCAGCTCGCCATCTCCAGCGCCAGATCCTTGCTCTGACTCAAACCGACAAATTCGTCGAACGCTTTGCGATACGCCGTCAGCGCCTGCTCCACATCGTTCATCACCGGCACATTGGCGGCCGACTGGGCCTTGAGCTCGCCGGCCAGGACAACCAGCTGGTCAACGCCCTGGCGCAAAGCATCGGCCGTCTTGGGGTCCGAGCGCGAGGCGAATTCCTGTTCCAGCAACCGGACCTTGAGCAAACCACTGTTGAGGGAGGACATCTGCTTCAGCCCCTCGAAACGCTGACTGATGGTCTGCAGGGACCAGACGCCGATCGCCGCGACTACAGCAGTCAGCAGCAGCACCAGGACAAATCCGATACCCAGTTTCTTTGCCATACCCAGGTTGGCAAAACGTCCTTGCACGGCCGAATTCATTGCGCTCAGTCCTCTGCCAGTGTGTGTTGTTCGCAGATTCGCAACGAGACGCCCTGCAACACAAGATGCTGGCGTCGGAATAATGGCAAAAAGCTACAGCTTCGTCGTTTTCAGAACGCTTGAGGTCGATCCAGAGCCGCGGCCTGGAAAAACGCCTTGGCCCTCGGATCGTGGGCACACGCTACGTTGATCCGCAGCCAGTCACTGTCGGCACCTGAAGGGCTGAAAGCGGTATGCGAAGACAGCAGCACGCCGAACCGCTTGGCCAGGCGCTGTAATCCAGCGTAGTCACACAATGGCGGACGTGCCCAGATGAAAAGCCCACCGGCCGGCTTGCCGAACACCTCCCAGTCGGCATCCTCCAGTACTTGCAACACAGAGGCCATATCGCCCGCCAAACGTTGGCGCTGGCGCTGGACCAGCTTGCGGTAGGCACCATTGGCCAGCAGGCTGGCCAGCACCGACTCACAGAACCGCGAGCCGCCCATGCTGGTCACCCCCTTGACCTCGCTCAAGCGTGTGATGATCGGTGACGGCGCCGCGATGAATCCGACTCGCAACGAGCTGCTGAGCGTTTTCGAAAAACTGCCCAGGTAGATCACCTCCGGGTCCAGCGCCGCCAGGCGGGTGCGCGTCGAACTCTGGAAGTCGGCATAGACGTCATCTTCGATCACCTGCACGGCGTATTGCCTGGTCAGTTCCAACAGCCGTTGAGCCACTGCCGGAGCGAGGCTGCTGCCGGTCGGATTGTGGCAGGCGCTGTTGATGAACAGGGCACTGGGCCGGCGAGTCGCCAACAGGTTTTTCAGCGCCTCGACGTCCGGGCCGCGCGGGGTCCTGGGCAGTTCGAGCATTTCAATCCGGTGCAGTCGGAGCAGGTCGAACAGATTCGGATAACCGGGGCTTTCCACCACCACGCAGGACCCGGGCGACAACAGCGTCCGCACGATCAGATCGAGCCCTTGGGTGGCCCCGGAGGTGGTCAGGACCAGGTCTTTGTCGACGTCGATATTGAACTGCTTCAGGCGCCTGGACAATTGCTCGCGCAAGGCGGGCAGCCCCAGCGGCGTGCTGTAATTGAACAACCCCGCCATGTCGGTGCGCGTGACCTGGCGAATCGCGTAGCCCAAGTCGTCGCTTTCACGCCAGCTCTCCGGCAGCCCGCCATCACCCAGCTTCAGCTCCCATGGCGAGCCGTCATCGAGGTCGAGGCGGTTGAGATGTAGATTCTTGCGCTGATTACTGCTGGCAGACACTGGCCCGGGCGAAGGGGGCGGCGCCACAAAAAAGCTCGACCCATGGCGGGACGCCAATAGCCCTTGAGCCACCAGACGCTCGCACGCCTCACTGACGCTGGACTGGCTGAGCAGATTGTCCCGTGCCAACTGGCGGATGGAGGGCAGGCGTGTCCCAGGCTCGACTGCGTCCTGTCGGATCCATCCGATCAAGGCGTCGACGATTTGCTGCACGACTGGCACCAGGGCCTGTCGGTCGATTCTCAATTCCATGAGTAACCAAACTCCTAAGCATTTGTTTTATTTCTGGAAACAGTTAAGCACAGGCCGTCGCAGGGCGATGTACGACAACGTCGCCAAAAGTGCTGATTTTCAACCTTTGAAACACAATGGCTGCTCGATCCAATCGTTTTGCCATCGCCCAAGAAAAAGCCCGCAACCAGTGCGGGCTTGTTCCTGCAAACTCAACAGCGTGCATCGTCAGAACGCAGTGACTCCGCCATCCACCGCCAGGGAATGGCCGGTTGTAAATGCCGCACCATCGCTGCACAGGTACAACACGGCACTAGCGATTTCTTCGACCTTGCCGATCCGCCCTACCGGGTGCATGGCGTTGGCGAACTCGCCTTTTTTCGGATCCGACTCATAGGCGCGCCGGAACATGTCGGTATCGATCACCGCCGGGCACACGGCATTCACGCGGATCTTTTTCTTGGCGTATTCGATGGCGGCCGATTTGGTCAGGCCGATCACTGCATGTTTGGAGGCGGCATAGATGCTCATCTTCGGCGCCGCCCCCAGGCCGGCCACCGAGGCCGTGTTGACGATGGCCCCGCCGCCTTGGGCCAGCAACAACGGCAACTGATACTTCATGCACAGCCAGACGCCTTTCACATTGACGCCCATGATCGCGTCGAACTCGTCGAGGGTGCCATCGGCGAGCTTGCCCTTTTCGATTTCGATCCCGGCGTTGTTGAACGCGTAATCCAGGCGGCCGTAGGTACTGATCACTTCGCTCATCAGGTGCTGCACGTCGGCTTCCAGCGTCACGTCGCAGCGCACGAACACCGCTTCACCGCCCGCCTCGCGGATCGCTTGCACGGTGCCCTCGCCGCCGGCGGCGTCCAGATCGGACACCACGACTTTCAAGCCTTCTGCCGCGAACGCCTGGGCGGTGGCGCGGCCAATGCCAGCGGCGGCGCCCGTCACCAGGGCGACCTGTCCGGAAAACGTCATGCTCATTGCCAGTTCCTCGAAAATGCGGGATCGACGAAGTGTAGTCATAGCCCCGGGCAGCGCGGCAGCACTATCCAGATACCGGTTAAGGGATCATGGGCGCCGGTGATAACGGGACGGCAGGCACTATCACTGCGTTGGATTGGCGTGCATTCGCTGGGTCGGCAAACCTTGCGGCCAGTGCGCCGAAGGTCTATCAACAAAGCTTCATTCATCTTGAGTGCCAGCCATGACTGCCCAGACCAATCGCCAGTTCCTGCTCGCCAAGCGCCCGGTGGGTGCGGCGACCCGCGAGACTTTCACCTATCAGCAAGTACCGGTCGGCGAGCCGGCCGCCGGCCAGATCCTGGTAAAGAACGAGTACCTGTCCCTGGACCCGGCCATGCGCGGCTGGATGAACGAAGGCAAGTCCTATATTGCGCCGGTAGGCATCGGTGAAGTGATGCGGGCCCTGGGTGTCGGTCAGGTGATCGCTTCGAACAATCCGGGGTTCGCCGTCGGGGACTACGTCAACGGTGCGCTGGGCGTGCAGGATTTTTTCCTGGGTGAGCCAAGAGGTTTCTACAAGGTCGACCCGAAACTGGCCCCGCTGCCACGTTATCTGTCCGCGCTGGGCATGACCGGCATGACCGCTTATTTCGCACTGCTGGATGTCGGCGCGCCCAAGGCCGGTGAAACCGTAGTGTTATCAGGCGCCGCAGGTGCGGTGGGCAGCATCGCCGGGCAGATCGCCAAGCTCAAAGGCTGTCGCGTGGTGGGCATTGCCGGTGGCGCCGACAAATGCAGATTCCTGATTGATGAACTGGGCTTCGACGGCGCCATCGACTACAAGAGCGAAGACGTCCAGGCCGGGCTCAAGCGCGAATGCCCCAAGGGTGTAGACGTGTATTTCGATAACGTCGGCGGGGACATCCTGGATGCCGTGCTCAGCCGCCTGGCCCTCAAGGCTCGCGTGGTGATTTGCGGCGCTATCAGCCAGTACAACAATAAGGAAGCGGTAAAAGGCCCGGCCAACTATTTGTCGCTGCTGGTCAACCGGGCACGCATGGAAGGCTTCGTGGTAATGGACTACGCCTCGCAATTCGCCGCTGCCGGGCAGGAAATGGCCGGTTGGATGGCCAAGGGGCAGCTCAAGAGCAAGGAGGACATCGTCGAAGGACTGGAGACGTTCCCCGAGACATTGACCAAATTGTTCAGTGGGGAGAATTTCGGGAAACTGGTATTGAAGGTCTGACACACAAACAACGGTGGGAGCGAGCTTGCTCGCGATAGCGGTTTATCAGACACATTAAAGTTGACTGATGCATCGCCATCGCGAGCAGGCTCGCTCCCACAGTTGATTTGCGCCAGACAGGGCCTGGTACTTGCTCAGGCCAGCTCTGCCACCACCGCTGCCAATGCCTTGGCCGGGTCGGCCGCCTGGCTGATCGGACGGCCGATCACCAGGTAATCGGAACCGGCGTCCAGGGCCTGGCGTGGGGTCAGGATGCGCCGCTGGTCGTCCTGGGCGCTGCCCGCCGGGCGAATACCCGGGGTCACCAGTTGCAGCGACGGGTGCGCGGTCTTCAAGGCATTGGCCTCCAACGCCGAACAGACCAGACCATCCAGGCCCGCCTTCTGTGCCAGCGCCGCCAGGCGCAGCACTTGCTCCTGGGGCTCGATGTCCAGGCCGATTCCGGCCAGGTCCTCGCGCTCCATGCTGGTCAGCACGGTCACGCCGATCAGCAACGGTTGCGGGCCGCTGCGCTGGTCCAGCACTTCACGGCAGGCCGCCATCATGCGCAGGCCGCCGGAGCAATGCACGTTGACCATCCACACGCCCATCTCGGCCGCCGCCTTGACCGCCATCGCGGTGGTGTTGGGGATATCGTGGAATTTCAGGTCCAGGAATACTTCGAACCCTTTGTCGCGCAAAGTGCCGACAATTTCCGAAGCGCAGCTGGTGAACAGTTCCTTGCCGACTTTGACCCGGCACAGCTTGGGGTCCAACTGGTCGGCCAGCTTCAGGGCGGCGTCACGGGTAGGGAAATCCAGGGCGACGATGATGGGCGTCTGGCAGGCGGACATGAGCGGGCTCTCAGGCAAGGTCGAAATCGGCGCGCATTGTAGCGGAACCGGTGCCCTTGCGGGACCCGGTAATCGGTAAAACTAGCGTGCCTGGCTTTTGCTCCAGTCGGTCAACAGGCTGTACGCCACGGCCAGCAAGGTTGGGCCGATGAACAGGCCGATGAAGCCGAAGGCGATCAAGCCGCCGAACACACCCAGCAGCACGATGACCAGCGGCAGGTTTCCGCCGCGGCTGATCAGATAGGGCTTGAGCACGTTGTCCACGCCGCTGATGATGAACGTGCCCCAGATGCCGAGGAACACCGCCATCCCGTATTCACCCTTCCAGGCCAACCAGGCCGTGGCGGGGATCCAGACCAGCGGCGGTCCCATCGGAATCAGGCTCAACAGGAACGTGACGATCCCCAGGACCAGGGCGCCCGGCACCCCGGCAATCAGGAAGCCGATCAGTGCCAGCAAGGCCTGGGCCGCCGCAGTACCGATCACGCCATTGACCACCCGCTGGACCGTACCGGCTACCAGTTCGATGTAGTAACCGGCACGGTCGCCGATCAAGCGTTCCAGCAACCCGTGGACAAACGCCGCCAGGCGCGGGCCGTCGCGATAGAAAAAGAACACGAACACGATGCTCAGGGTCAGTTCGAGCATGCCGCCGCCAATCTGCTTGCTGCGGGCCAGCAGCCAGTTGCCGACCTGCCCCAGGTACGGCTTGATGGACACCATCATCGCCGCGCCCTGCTGATCGACGCTGTTCCAGATCGCCACCAGTCGACCGCCCACCAGTGGCAGGTCGGCCAGCCATACCGGGGCGTCGGGCAGGCCATCGACCTGGACATCCCTGATGAAGGACGTGGCGTCGCGCACATGATCGGCCAGGTTGAAACCCAGCCATACCAGCGGCACCGCCACCAGCAGCATCCAGCCCACCGTCAGCAGTGCCGCCGCCAGAGATTCGCGACCGTTGAGCCAACGGGTCAGCAGGCGCATCAATGGCCAACTGGCAAATGCCAGCACCGCGCCCCAGAACAGCGCCGACCAGAACGGCGCCATCACCCAGAGGCTTGCGCCGAACAATACAAGGAGCAGGATCTGCACCAACAGTCGATCGTTATTGAGCATGTAGGGTCTCGGAAATGAACAGGGTCGAGGCAACGGCGTGGTATTCGTCGCCTCGCAACAGCTTAGCGCAGCAACTCTAGGTGCAGGCCCACCGCATCGCCCGCTGCGGTCTCCATGCGCGCCAGTCGCACGCCCTGCGCCGCCAGGGCCTGCAGCCAGTCCTCGGCGTTGGGTCCGGCGATACTGACCCGCAGGCCCGTGTTCAGGTTCAGTGCCCGGGACAACAGACGAACCCAGGCGTCGTCCGGCGCGCCGGAAAGGCGCGGCAGATCCAGCACCCCGGTGTCCTTGAGCTGGCGCAGCAGCGTGGCCGAGGTTGGCAGCAGCTCTCCCAGCGGTGCACCGGCCTCGAACTGCTCGACGTGCAGGTAGGCCTTGCGGTTGCCGCGGGTGATGGCGTACAGCGCCATCAATGTGTTGTCCGCCGGCGGCGCCAGGCGCAGCAGCAGGTAGGCCTGCCCGTTGTCGGCGCCGTAGAGCTTGGCATTGCCGAACACTTCATTGGCCCACAGGCTGCTCTCGCCGCAATCCCGGGCCTGGCACCAGAACAACGCCTGCGCGCCCTGCTTCTGCAAGGCTTCGCGAGCGGCGGTAAAGCCGTGGGTGGCCGAATGCTCAGGCGGGAGCTCGTAGGTCACCGAAGTGACATTACCCCGGCTGTCGACCTGACCGTCGAAACGCAACTGGCCGCTGATCTTGCGGATCGCGCTCATGGGATAGACCCGCTCCACGTCGCTGGATTGCCGATAATCGACAATCTGCGCATCGGGCATGCGGGGTACAGGTTCCAGGTCGCGACTGCCGGGCACATCGGCGGCGAACGAGGCCGGGCTGATGCAGGGCAGCATCAGCAGGACAAAGATACGAATGGATAATTTCATCGGGTCGACTTGGCCCGAAAGGCTTGGATACGGCGGGTGGCATCGACGCAGCGTGAGGCGAGTAAACAGAGATCTGTCATGGTTGTCTCCCTTTCAACCCGCCCAGCCTCGACAGTTGCCCGGCGCAAGTCAAGAATCGCTGAAGAACCGATTGAAACAGTCTGCTACAAGCGCGGCACCCGCCTCGTCGTTCACGTGCAAATGATGGCCGCCTGGCAGCTGTTCATGACTGAAGGGTAGACGCTCCAGCAGGGCACGGTGTTGCACGAGCAAGCCGCCGGACGCCACCACCAGATGTGCAGGGCAACCGATCCGCGCCACGAATGCCATGGCCTGCTCATCGGTCAGGCGCACGGGCGACGGCAAGGTCAGGCGGTTGTCGGTGCGCCAGGTATACCCGCCGGGCACCGGCATCAGGCCGCGCTGGGCCAACAACTCGGCAGCCTCGCGGCTCACCGCGACCAGTCCCTTCATGCGCGCTTCGATGGCGCGCTCGAGGGTCTCGTAGACCGGTTTGCGTTTGTGTTGCAAATCCAGCTGCGCTTGCAAGGCCATGCCCATGCGCTCGGCCGCGTTATCACCCTTGGCGGTAGGAGGGATCAATCCGTCGATCAGTGCCAGGTGTGTCACCCGCTCCGGCAAAGAGCCGGCGAGCACCAGCGCAACGATGGCCCCCATGGAGTGCCCCAGCAGCGCAAAACGCTTCAAGCCCAATTGTTCGGCGACTTGCAGGACGTCGTGGGCCGAATCCCAAAGGGAATAGCTGGCACCGGGCGGCCGATGCCCGGAGTGACCGTGGCCGGCCATGTCCAGGGCAATGATCCGCAGGCCCTCCAGGCGCGGCGCCAGGCGGGCAAAGCTGTTGGCGTTGTCCAGCCAGCCGTGCAAGGCGATCACCGGCCGGCCATTTTCCGGGCCGAACAGATGCGCCGCCAGTTCGATATGGGGCAGGCTCAGGCGGACCTCTTCGACCACACTCATGCGCTGCGCCCTTCCCAGCGTTGGAAAAGGTCCTTGAGCAGGTTGGCGGTGTCCTGCGGACGTTCGAGGGGAAACATGTGACCGCCGGGCATGCTCAAGGCCTCGCCCTGGGGCATGCGGCCCACCGAACGAGTGTGGTGACGCATCACCACCCGGCTCTGCCGCCCGCGCACCACCGCCAACGGCACTTTGAGCTTGCGCGCCCGTCCGGGGCTGGTGTGCGGTACGCCGCGATAGATGCTGATTTCCGTGGCAGGGTCGAAACGCAGTCGCAGTCGATCACCGTCCTGCCGCAGGCCATGTTGCAAGTAGGCGTCGAAGCAATCCGGATCGAAACCACGGAACAGGGTCTTGCCGGCGAAATACTGCCGGGCCGACGCCAGGTCCGCGAATTCCTCGCGTCGCCCCAGCGTCCGGCCGGCCGGGGTCAGGCGATCAATGAAACCGAGGCGCTTGGCGGCCAGGATCACCCATTGGTCGGCTCGGGTCAGCACCGGTGAATCAAGCATGACCACGCCACGGTACAGCTGCGGACGACGCAAGGCCGCGTGCAGATGCAGCACGCCGCCCAGGGAGTGACCGACGCCCCACACCGGTGCCGGTTGCAGCTCCAGGTGATGGATCAGCTCGTCCACCAGGTTGTGCCAGTTGTCGTCCACCGGAAAGCGTGGGTCATGCCCGTGCAACTCCAGGTGTGCGACTTCGTACTGCGGCGCCAGCGCGGCGAACAATTTGCCGTAGGTGGCCGATGGAAAACCGTTGGCGTGGGCGAAAAATACCTGTTGCGACATGACAGCCGATCCATTGGGGAACTGCGGCTGATTGTCCGCACAAGCCGTTGGCGCGGCAATGACCGTAAGTGACAGGAATGATGACAGGCGGGGTTGGGCTATGGCCCCAGAATCCCCCGTGGCGAGGGATCTTGCTCCCGTTGGCCTGCGTAGCAGGCCCTATTTCAGGATGCGCGCTGTACCAGGGGAATGGAGTTGGTAGGTATGGGGCCGCTTCGCAGCCCAGCGCGAGCAAGCTCCCTCGCCACGGTGGATTTGCCAGCCATACGGCCTTCGGCAGCCACAAAACCTCAACGCGCCGGCGGCTGCTCGCCCAGTGGCACCACGGCCATGGTCAGGCGCGATACGCAGCTGACCTTGCCGTCATCGTTGGTCAAGCGGATGTCCCAGACCTGGGTGGTGCGGCCCAGGTGGACCATCCGGGCGGTGGCGGTGACCCGGCCACTGCGCACGCCGCGCAGGTGGTTGGCGTTGATCTCCAGGCCCACGCAATAGAACTTGCTGGTGTCCACGCACAGGTAGGCAGCCATGGAACCGACCGTCTCGGCCAGTACCACCGAAGCGCCGCCGTGCAGCAGGCCGAACGGTTGGTGGGTGCGATGGTCGACCACCATGCTGGCGGTCAAGGACTCGTCGTCGAACGACTCGAAACGGATGTCCAGGACTTCACTGATGGTATTTTTACCAGCCGCGTTCAGTTGTTCGATGTTGGGGGTGGTGCGCCACAGACTCATCGTTGCCTTTCCTTTGTTGTTTTTGTTGCATTCAATTGTGCCACCTCACGGATGACGCAGGCCCTTGAGCGTCATCGCCCCGGCCAGCGGCAGCTCGCCTTCCAGCTCGGCCAGGCCGGCCGTCTTCACCTGTTCGGGTTGTTGCAGATGACCGTGCTGCAGCAATCCCAGCAAGCTGCCCACCAACGGGTTATGGCTGACCAGCAGCACATCGCCCTGGTCCCCGAGGTGCTCCAGCACCGCTTGGGGCCGGGTGTCCGGCGTCAGCCAATCCACGGTGACCAGTTCCGGCTCGAACCCCAGCGCTTCGCGCACCAGTTGCGCCGTCTGCTGGGCGCGCCGGTAAGGGCTGGCGTAAATCGCCAGCAGCGGCTGGCCGATCAACCCGGCGGCACTGCGCAGCACTTCTTCGCGGCCGTGGGAGGTCAAGGTTCGCTCAGGATCCGGTCGAGCGCCGTAAGGCTCGGCCTCACCATGGCGCAATATCCACAGTTTCATAGCTTCGGCTCTTCATCGCGGACCGGGTGCGGCGCCGGCGCCACGGCGTGCGGTGCTTCGCCGTCCGGTGCGCGTGGGGTCGGCCAGTCCGCGAACGGCCAAGGCTTCTGGTCGCTGTGGAACGTGCCGAAACGACCGATCTGCGCGAGGAACTGGCTCAGGCTGTCGCCGAAATTCATCAGGCTGGCGCTGGGGGCGCCGTAGATCAGCCGATAAACCAGTTGCACCAGCACCACGGCGCCGAGGATGAACTGCGCCACCTGCCAGACCAGCAGGTAGATCACCATCCACAGCACACGCAACAGGATGGACTCGTATTGGGGTTGCCCTTTCGGATCGTTCATGGCTCGCTCCTGCTCGCGGTCAGTAAAGGTTCAGTTGAAACCGCTGGTGGAAATGAAATCGACATCGGTCTTCGGTTCGCCCCGCATCAACAGTTCGATGACCTGCTCCAGCGTGCGCCCCTCGAACAGAATCGCGTGCAGCCCGGCGACCAGTGGCATGTAGACGCCCGCCTCCTGGGACTTGGCCTTGAGCACCTTGAGGGTGTTCACGCCCTCGGCGACTTCCCCCAGGCGCGACACCGCTTCATCGAGGCTCAAGCCCTGGCCGAGGGCGAAACCGACCTGATAGTTACGACTCTTGGGCGAAGAACAGGTGACGATCAGGTCGCCCACTCCGGCCAATCCCAGGAAGGTCATCGGATTGGCGCCCTGGCTCACGGCAAACCGGGTCATTTCCGCCAGCGCCCGGGTAATCAGCATGCTCTTGGTGTTTTCGCCCATGCCCAGTGCCACTGCCATGCCGGCGATGATGGCATAGACGTTCTTCAGGGCCCCGCCCAACTCCACCCCATAACGATCGGCGCTGGCATAGACCCGGAAGGTACGGCCATGCAGCGCGGCCTGGACTCGTTGGCACAGCGCTTCGTCTTCACTGGCGACCACGGTGGCGGTCAGCGCGTGCTCGGCGATCTCCCGCGCCAGGTTCGGCCCGGAGATCACGCCGATCCGCGCCTTGGGGGCGATTTCTTCGAGGATTTCGCTCATCAGCTTGAAGCTCTGGGCCTCGATGCCCTTGGTCAGGCTCACCAGCAGCTTGCCGCTCAAGCGTTCGGCATGGGGCGCCAGGACCGAGCGCAAGGCACTGGACGGCAAGGCGACGAAAAACAGCTCGCTGTCCTCCAGGGTCGCCTGCAAATCGGTGACCGGCTCCACTTCCGGGCGGATCTTGATGCCCTTGAGGTAACGCGGATTCTCGCGGTTGACCCGGATAGCCTCGGCCTGCTCCGGGTCGCGCATCCATTGGCGCACTACAAGGCCATTCTCGGCCAGCAGGTTGGCCACGGCGGTACCGAAACTCCCGCCTCCCAGGACCGCAATCGGGCGCTGTTCAGTCATATGCAATCCGTTCATCCATACCAAGTGGCAATGCGGGGCATTATACGGAGCGGCCGGAGCGCGACCAGCCCCGGCAAAAATTACCTGCAATGGTAGAAAGCTGACTCTCAGCTCTTGGGAAAATGCCATCAACGTGAATGGAAAAGTCGTTCAGCTCAGTTACCATGCCCGCCATTCCTCCATTACCGAAGGCTGTGCCGTGTCAGTTGGCCCCCTCCGTCCAGGCTCGTCGCTGTTACTGGCGCTGATCATCAGCCCGCCGGTGCTGGCTGACGACCTGTTTGTCGACAGCCAGCCGTTGCCGCAAGTGCTGACGGCCACGCGCCTGAAGCAATCGCCGGCGGCGGTGCCAGGCAGCATGACGGTACTGGACAGCGAGTTGATCAAGTCCAGCGGTGCCCGGGACATCAGCGAACTGTTGCGCCTGGTGCCGGGCATGATGGTCGGCAATATCAGCGGCAACCAGGCCGCCGTGAACTATCACGGCACCAACGCCAGCGAAGCACGGCGCATGCAGGTGCTGATCGATGGCCGCTCGGTGTATCGCGCCGGCCTGGCGACCGTGGACTGGAGCGATATTCCGGTAGCCATGGAGGACATCGAGAGAATCGAAGTCTTCCGCGGTCCCAATACCGTCAGCTACGGCGCCAATGCGCTGATGGCGGTGGTCAACATCATCACTCGCGCGCCTGCCGACAGCCACGGCACCCGGATGAAAATCACCCGGGGCCAGCGCGGCATCAGCGACTGGTACGCCAGCCAGGGCAGCGGCTGGGACGGCGGCGACCTGCGACTGTCATTGTCCGGCCAGGAAGACGACGGTTTTGACAGCAACCGCAACGGCGCCGACTACCGTGACAGCCGTCGCCTGAACCGCTTCAACCTGTCCGTCAGCCAGACCCTCGATGAGCGGCAAAGCATCGACTGGCAGCTCAATGCCAAGGACGGGACCAACCAGCGGCCCTACACCTACCGCCCGGTATTTGCCGGGATCACCGCCGCTGGGGATAACTCCGACGTCATTGCCAAGGACTATGCCGGTTCCCTGCGCTGGAACCTGGACCTGAATCCCGAGCACAGCCTTTATGTACAAGGCTCGGCCCAGCACTGGGATCGCCAGCAGACCTGGCGCGCCTGCGATGCCGAAGTGTCCTTCAGCCCGCAACTGACGGACCTGTGGCAACTCAACCCTTATTACGCCGAGAAGCTGGCGCGCAATATGCCCAGCTTCACCGCCAGCGGCGCGCCGCCCGGCACCGCGCAAGAACAGGCGCTCGGCAACCAGGTGCTCGACCAGTGGCGCAACGGCGCTTCGCGCACGCTCTGCGGGGACATCGACCAGAGCGCCCGGGAGTCGCGCTACGACCTGGAAATCCAGGACACGCTGAGCTTGTCCGACAGCCTGCGCCTGGTCACCGGGGCGAACTATCGCTACGACCGGGCCGACTCCGAGACCTATTTCAACGGCACCGTGGACGACACCACCTGGCGGCTGTTCGGCCAGCTCGAATGGCGAGCCAGTGAACACTGGCTGCTGCAAGGCGGCGCGATGTTCGAAGACACCCGCCTGACCGGCAGCTCGCTGACCCCGAGGGTCGCGGTCAATTACCTGATCACCCCGCGCCACGGCCTGCGGGCGGTGTACTCCGAAGCCGTGCGTTCGCCGGACATGTTCGAGAACAACGTCAACTGGAGCTATCAGGTCACCAGCCTGCAGCCCGCCGCCTTCGGCCAGCGCAGTGCCCGTTACTTCGTCCGAACCCGTGGCCCGGGCGACCTGGAGCAGGAACACATGCGCTCCCGAGAACTGGGCTACAACGGTTTCTTCATGGACCTGGGCCTGGCGATGGACGTAAAGCTGTTCCATGACGAAATAACCGGCATGATCAGCGAACCGCTGCGCAACAATCAGTACATCGCCAGCAACAGCAATCGGTCAGAGTTTTCCGGCGCCGAAACCCAATTCGACTGGCGCATGACCAGCGCCGACCGCCTGCGCCTGACCTATGCCTACGTCGACGCCAAGGCCAGCAACCCGCTCGACGAACAACTGACAGCCCGCAACAGCGGTTCGGCCGGCTGGCTGCGGGACTGGGGCCAAGGCTGGAACAGCGCTGTGTTCTACTACGCCGCCGATGCCATCAACGGTTATCGCTTCGAACGGGTCGACACCCGCCTCGCCCGGCGCATCCCCCTGGGCAAGGCGAGCCTGGAGCTGGCCGGCGTCCTGCAAGAGCGCCTGGATAATCAACCCACCACGTTCATCGACAACCGCTACGACTCGCGCCATACCCTGTACTTCAGTGCGGAGTTGTCCTTCTAGATGGCCCGGGGCCGCTCACGCAAGACGCCATTGTCTGGCCGCCTGCCACTGGCGTTATGCCTGCTGCTGGCCGGCTGGTTGGCGATGTTCGAGGCCCGCGCCGCCGACATTCTGTTGACCGGCGCCGAGGACGGCCCCGGCGTGCAATCCTTCACCCAGGCCCTCAGAGCGCTGCGGCCCGAGGATGAGGTGCGATTCACGCCATTGGCCAGCCTGCCGGCGCCGGACAAGCTGCCGGCCGGCGTCCGCCTGATCCTGCTTGATATGCCCAGCCTCGACTGGCGTTTGCAGGACGCCCGCGGACCGGCGACATTGGTGTTACGCATCAGTCGCCAGCAAGCCCGGGAGCGCCTCGGCGACGCCACACCCGAGCATCTGAGTCTGCTGTGGAGCGACCCGCCGGTGGCGCGACAATTGCGGCTGATCCGCACGATCCTGCCGCAAGTGCGGCGGGTCGGCGTGCTGTACGACCGGCACAGCGAATTCCTGCTCAAGGACATTCGCCAGGCCGCCGCACCACTGGCCCTGGAGATCGTCGCCGAGCGCTGGGACGACACCAGCGACAGCCGCCCCCTGCAAAACCTGCTGGGCCAGAGCGATGTGCTGCTGGGCCTCGATGACCCCGACCTGTACAACCCCAAGACGGTCAAGAACCTGTTGCTCAGCAGCTACGCCCGGCAGCGTGCGCTGATCGGCCCGAGCGCTGCGTTCGTCAAGGCCGGCAGCCTGGCCAGCAGCTACAGCGACCAGGAAGACTGGCTGGCGATTCTCGACGAGTTGCTCGACCGTCCCGCCGCCAGTTGGCCGCGCACCCTTTATCCGACCCGCTTCAAAGTCCTGGGCAACCGCCAGGTCGCCCGCTCGCTGGGGATCGAACCGATCGAAGCCGAATCCGTCGCGGCAATGCTGGCCGAAGGAGAACAACGCCCATGACCTTGCGTCGCCGTTGGGACATCAACACCCGCACTCAGGTCATCGCCCTCGGCCCGGCGTTGCTGCTGACCGTACTGTTGATCAGCTTCTTTACCTTCGTGCGGATCCAGGACCTGCGCCAGGAGCTCAATCACACCGGGCAACTGATCGCCAACCAACTGGCTCCTGCCACGGAGTACGGGGTGATTTCCGGCAACAACGAGGTCCTGGAAAGCCTGCTCACCGCGACCCTGGCGACGCCTCACGTGCGTTTTCTGGAAGTCCAGGACAGCGCCGGGAAAGTGTTGGTGTATGTCGAGCAACCCGAACAGACCCGCAGCCGCGCCCAGCAGGTCGAAGTGTTCCAGGCGCCGGTGCGCCTGCAACGCATCGCCCTGAACAATGATTTCCTGCAGGGCACCAGCACATCCATCGAGGCACCGCTCGAGGATTATCTGGGTCGGGTCATTGTCGGCATGTCTAACGACGCGTTCAGCCAGCGTCAGCAGGAAATCCTGCTCAAGGCCGCAATCCTGGCGCTGTTCGCACTGCTGTTCACGTTTTTGGTGGCGCGGCGGCTGGCGTCCAGCCTGTCCCAACCGATCCGTGACATCGGCAACGCGGTCAAGGCGATCCAACAAGGGGACTACAGCACACCGCTGCCCATCGTCGATGACGGCGAGTTGGGGGCGTTGTCGCGGCACATCAATAACCTGGCCGAAGGCTTGCAGCAGGCCAGCCGGGAACAGCACCAAGCCATGGCGCAACTGATCCAGACCCGGGAGGAAGCGGAGAAAGCCAACAGCGCCAAGTCCGAGTTCCTGGCGATGATGAGTCATGAACTGCGTACGCCCATGAATGGCGTGCTGGGCATGTTGCAACTGCTGGAAACCACGCGCATGACCGACGAGCAGCACGAGTACACGGCGCTGGCTTCGCAATCCACCGAGCACCTGTTGAAGGTGATCAACGACATCCTCGACTTCTCGCGCATCGAACGCTCGGCCCTGGAGCTGGAACATATTGCGTTCAACCTGGCCGAACTGGTGGGCAGTTGCGCCCAGTCGTTCCAACACAGCGCTGCGCAACGCAAGCTGGAGCTGGAACTGCAGATCCCTGAAGACATGCAGGCCTTGCAGGTCCAGGGCGATCCGACGCGGATCCGGCAGATCCTGGTCAACCTGATCGGCAACGCGCTGAAGTTCACCGAACAGGGGCGGATCACTGTGCAATGCCAATGGCAGGCCTTGGACCACGAACTGCTGTGGTTCACCTGCACCGTGCGCGACAGTGGTATCGGCATTGCCACCGAAAGCCTGGACCGGATGTTCGACGCTTTCCAACAGGCCGACAGCTCGATTTCCCGCCGCTACGGCGGCACCGGCCTGGGCTTGCCGATCGCCCGTACCCTGGCCGAACGCATGGGCGGTACGCTGCGGGCCCAGAGCGAGGAAGGCCGGGGGTCGGTGTTCACCCTGGAAATCCCGCTGGCACTGTCGCGCCAGATGCCCCCCGCCCCGGTGCCGCGCTCGCCGGTTGGCAGCGGCGATGGTGAAGGTCGCAACATCCTGCTGGTAGAGGACAATCCGGTGAATCAGACCGTGATCGAAGCCATGCTGCGCAGCCTCGGGTTCATCGTCAGCGTCGCCACCGATGGCGCCCAGGCCGTGCGCAGCGCCGAGAGCCTGATTTTCGAAGCGATTCTCATGGACTGCCGGCTGCCCGTCATCGATGGCTACGAAGCCACGCGGCGGATCCGCCAACTGCCGGGATGCACTGATGTGCCGATCATCGCCTTGACCGCCAACGCCTTGCAGGGCGACCGCGAAGCGTGTCTTGAGGCCGGTATGAACGATTACCTGGCCAAACCGTTCAAAAGGCTGGAACTGCAGCAGATTCTGCAGCGCTGGGTGCATTAGTCCCGGCCATTGGACGATCTGCGACTGGCGTGAAAGGCGAAAGTGCGGCAGTCTTAGGCACCCAAACGAGCCTTCACCGGAGGCTTGATTAAAATTTCAGTGCACAGGTGTACATTCATTTCCCGTGTGCTGTGACTTTCACTACAACGCAATAGTCTATGAGTAGGCTGTCGCTTCGAGGCATGACCGCTTCGAGCGACCGGGAAGATTTGCCCCACCCTGCCGCATGGGACTATTGAGGAGCTCGCATGACCAAACAAAACGCCTTTACCCGGGAAGATCTGCTGCGCTGCAGTCGCGGTGAGCTGTTCGGCCCAGGTAACGCGCAACTGCCCGCCCCTAACATGCTGATGGTGGATCGCATCACCCTGATCAGCGACATGGGTGGCAAGTACGGCAAAGGTGAATTGGTCGCCGAGCTGGATATCACTCCGGACCTGTGGTTCTTCGCCTGCCACTTCGAGGGCGATCCGGTGATGCCGGGATGCCTGGGTCTGGACGCCATGTGGCAACTGGTCGGTTTCTTCCTCGGCTGGCAGGGTCTGCCGGGTCGCGGTCGCGCCCTGGGCTCGGGCGAAGTGAAGTTCTTCGGTCAGGTGCTGCCGACCGCGAAGAAAGTCACCTATAACATTCATATCAAGCGCGTCCTCAAGGGCAAGCTGAACCTGGCCATCGCCGACGGTTCGGTCACTGTCGACGGTCGCGAGATCTACACCGCCGAGGGCCTTCGGGTCGGCGTTTTCACCTCCACTGACAACTTCTAAGGGTTATCCGCATGCGCCGCGTCGTTATCACTGGTCTGGGAATCGTTTCGTGCCTGGGCAATGACAAAGAGACCGTCTCCGCTAACCTGCGTGCAAGTCGCCCGGGCATCCGGTTCAATCCGGAATACGCCGAAATGGGTCTGCGTAGCCAGGTTTCCGGCTCCATCGACCTGAACCTCGAAGAATTGATCGATCGCAAGATCTACCGTTTCGTCGGCCACGCGGCGGCTTACGCCTACCTGGCCATGAAAGACGCCATCGCAGACTCCGGCCTGACCGACGAGCAAGTGTCCAACGTGCGCACCGGCCTGATCGCCGGCTCCGGTGGCGCGTCGACCCTGAACCAGATGGAAGCGCTGGACATCCTGCGCGACAAGGGCGTCAAGCGCGTTGGCCCGTACCGCGTCACGCGGACCATGGGCAGCACCGTTTCGGCCTGCCTGGCCACGCCGTTCAAGATCAAGGGCGTCAACTACTCGATCTCCTCCGCCTGCGCCACCAGTGCCCACTGCATCGGCAACGCGGTCGAGCAGATCCAGCTGGGCAAGCAGGACATTGTCTTCGCCGGCGGCGGTGAAGAAGAACATTGGAGCCAGTCGTTCCTGTTCGATGCCATGGGCGCACTGTCCACCCAGTACAACGAAACCCCGGACAAAGCCTCCCGCGCCTACGACGCCAAGCGTGACGGCTTCGTCATCGCCGGTGGTGGCGGCATGGTGGTGGTCGAGGAGCTGGAACACGCCCTGGCCCGCGGCGCGAAAATCTACGCGGAAATCGTCGGCTACGGCGCCACCTCCGATGGCTACGACATGGTTGCCCCGAGCGGCGAAGGTGCCGTCCGTTGCATGCAGATGGCCATGTCCACCGTCGACACGCCTATCGACTACCTCAATACCCACGGCACCTCGACTCCGGTCGGCGACGTCGCGGAAATGAAAGGTGTACGTGAAGTCTTCGGCGACAAGGCACCGGCCATCAGCTCCACCAAGAGCCTGTCGGGTCACTCCCTGGGCGCCGCCGGCGTTCATGAAGCGATCTACTGCCTGCTGATGATGGAAGGCAAGTTCATGGCCGGTTCGGCCAACATCGACGAGCTGGATCCGGAAGTGGCTGACCTGCCGATCCTGACCAAGACTCGCGAAGACGCCACCATCGACACCGTGATGAGCAACAGCTTCGGCTTCGGCGGCACCAACGCCACCCTGGTGCTGAAGCGCTGGCAGGGCAAGTAAGCCCCGCCGCTACGCCACACTGAAAAACGCCCCGACTGGTTCGGGGCGTTTTTTTATGCCTGCTGAACGCACCAACGTCCCCTGTGGGAGCGAGCCTGCTCGCGATGCGGTGTGTCAGCTTGCAGGGATGTTGGATGTGCTGCCGTCATCGCGAGCAGGCTCGCTCCCACAGGGGTCCGGGTGCATCCACAGCATTTGAGTATCAGCGCACCACAAACCCCTGCTGCGTCAGCAACCGATCACCCTGGAACACCATGAACCGCCACTCCCCCGGCACGACTTCATGGCTTTCGGTGAACTCGTAGGCCATCACATCCTGGGGCGCACCGGGTACCAGTTTCTGCACCACTTCGAATTTGTCGTGGCGTACGCCGTCGGGAGTGCGGATGCCCGGGGTGAAGTACAACAGGGTCAACGGCTGGTCATCCGCGACCTTGCCCGCCAGTTGATAGCGCATGCCGAACTTGGTGCCCAGCTTCGCCGGTACGTTTTCGGTCTGGCGGATCTGCTCGTTGCTGCGACGCAGGACCCGCTCCCCCGATTGCAGCTCGGCTTGCGGCCCTTCGAAAACGCCGTATTCCACCGGGCCTTCGACGCGGACCTCGGCTTGCGCCAGGCCGCAGGTCAACAGCAGCGCGACCAGTGCGCTTGAACGGGTGAGGTGCATAGTGCGCTCCTTGATTGAGATGAGCGCGAGGGTATGACGCGGGGGTGACAGACTGATGACAAAGAGCTTTACATGCACCTCATTCCTCTGTGGCGAGGGAGCTTGCTCCCGCTGGGCCACGCAGCGGCCCCTGCTTTTTTTTTGCGGCTGCTACGCAACTGAGCGGGAGCAAGCTCCCTCGCCACAAAGTTCGCTCATCTGGGAGCGGAGCGCGGCAACACCGCCAGGAAATTATCCCGCGCCACCTTCCTCGCCACCTCTTCGGGCAACGCATCCAGGAACGGATCGAAGCCGTGCAGTTCCTGGCCCAACTTGTTGAAACGGCCCACCACGTCCGACCCCACCATGAACCGCTCTGGAAAGCGCTCCACCAGTTCCACCCATTCCTGCCTGGGCTTGCCCGCCTCATCCAGCAAATAAGGCGTGAGCAGGCTCCAGGACAGGTCGATGTACAAGTTGGGGTAAGACTCAAGCATCCGCGTCAAGGTCGGCAACAGAAAATCCAGTCGGGTCTGGTGCCGGTGGATCTCCATGCTCGTGCCGGCGTGGGCCCAGATAAAGCGCGTGTGCGGGTGATTACGCAATGGCTCTTCGATCTCCGCCAGGTACAGCGGGTTTTTCTCGCGCTTGGAGGTGATGTTGGAGTGCAGCATCACTGGCAGGTCATTCTCGGCCGCCAGGTGATAGATGCGGGTCATCGCTTCGTTGTTGGCACGCGGTGTATCCCCCGCCGTCAGCGCGGTCAGGTCGTCATGGCGGGTAAATACCTCGCCGATGCCCTGCCATAGCCCCGGATACAGGTCGAGCATGCGCTGGATATGCGCATCGGAGTTCTTGTCGTTGGGATTGAAACCCGACAGGAACGGATGGAAGCGCCGCCGTTGTTCAGCGCTCAGTTTGCTCACCGCTGCGGCGACGATCACATCGGTGGCGCTGTACCAATAGGCATCCGCATCGTCGCCGGCGTAGTAGCGCGGTCGCTTGGGTTCATCCTCGTGCCACTTCTTGGCCACCGGAATCCCGGCAATCATCGCATGCTCGATGCGATTGTCCGCCATCGCCTGGAGCAGCTTGGGCATGCCGGCAGTTTCCTGAAAGAAGTCCACGTAATGCAGGTGTGCATCGCTGTAGGCATATTCGCGGGCAACAGCGCTGCTGGCGCAAATAGCCAGCAACCAGGCAACGATCAGGCGGATCGAGGGCACAGGCAATCTCCATAGGCCATGAGCAGGATAGACCTCGCCCGTCCCGCCTGGGTTCAAACGTGCGTGCCGCGCCTCATGGCGGCGGGTTATGCTCTGCGCCACCGTGCACAACCTGGAAGCCACCATGACCACGCCCCTGACCGTTCGCCCCCGTGCCGAAGACGTTGAAGGCCAGCCGATTCTCCGGCCGCTGCCGTCCGCCCAATGCCGCAGCGTCGGACCTTTCGTGTTCTTCGACCACATGCTGCAAACGTCCTACCCGGCCGGTAAAGGCATGAACATCCGTCAGCACCCACATATCGGCCTGTCCACCCTCACCTACCTGTTCGAGGGAACGCTCCAGCACAAGGACAGCCTGGGCTCCGATCAAGTGGTCGTAGCCGGCGATGTCAGCTGGATGACCGCCGGCAGCGCCATTGCCCATGTCGAACGTACCCCCGAGCCCCAACTGGGCCGCGAATTCGTGCTCCACGGCTTGCAGGTCTGGCTGGCCTCGCCCAAGACTCATGAACAGGGGCCGGGGCATTACAGCCATCACCCGGCCCGGTCACTGCCGGTGAGTGAGAACCTCGGGGTGAAGATCCGGATGATTGCCGGGTCAGGCTTTTGCCTGGAATCGCCAGTGCCGGTGCTTTCTCCTACGCTGTATGCCGAATTGAACCTGCAAACCGCGACGACCCTGCTGATCCCCACTGAGCATGAAGAGCGTGCGTTGTATGTATTGAGCGGCGAAGCACTGTTAGACGACGAGCCGGTGGAACCCCGTTCGCTGGTAATCCTGCCGGCCGGAGAAGAAATGACCTTGTTCGCCGGCGGTGACTGCCACGCCGTGCTGTTCGGCGGCGCACCGCTGGATGGGCCGCGGCGGATGAACTGGAACTTCGTCTCCAGCGACCCGGCCCGGATCGATGAAGCCCGCCGACGCTGGGCGGCCGGGGACTGGCCGAGCGTGCCGGGGGAAAGCGAGCGGATTGAGTTGCCCTGAATTCAGCACTGCCTGATAGATTGCCATCGCGAGCAAGCTCGCTCCCACAGTGGATCGGTGTGGTTAGCAAATATTGCGAACTACTCGGTCAATGTGGGAGCGAGCTTGCTCGCGATAGCGTCGTATCAGACAACAGATAAACCGGATCCAGTCCCCGGTTTCAATCCTTGAACACCTCACCCAACAAATTATGCATCGACCGGAACGCCCGTTTGGCGACCGTGGCGTTGTACATCATCTTGCCCGGCACATTGGCTTGCGGGTCGGTGAACGAATGCACCGCACCGCCGTAACTCAGCAGTTGCCAGTCCACCCCGGCGGCATTCATTTCTTCTTCAAAGGCCGGCAGTTGCTCCTTGGGCACCAGCGGGTCCGAGGCACCGTGCATCACCAATACCGAACCCTTGATGTTCTTCGCATCCGCCGGGTTGGGCGTGTCCAGTGTGCCGTGGAACGAGATGGCGGCTTTCAATGGCGCGCCGGTGCGGGCCAGCTCCAAGGCACAGCAGCCGCCGAAGCAGAAACCGAAAGTGGCCAGGTTCGACGCATCGACCTGCGCTTCGCCCTGGCTTTGCAACTGTTCCAGCGCCACCTGCATGCGCTTGCGCAACAGCGCCCGGTCATTTTTCAACGGCATCATTGCCGCGCCCGCCTCATCGGCATTGCTCGGGCGCACGTCCTGGCCATACAGGTCGGCGATCAGCACGACATAGCCGTTGGCCGCCACTGACTTGGCAATCTCTTCAGCCCCCGCCCCTACACCCATCCAGTTGGGCGCCATCAGCAAACCCGGGCGCGAGCCCTGTTGGCTGACGTCGAAGGCCAGGCGGCCTTCATAGTTTTGACCATCGATCTGATAGACCACCGAACGAACCGTAACCTGACTCATGACGGACTCCTCATCAAAGGGAACACCTGGAATGAAAAAACCCGCCGAAGCGGGTTTTTTCCTGCACTAGATCAAGCTGACAGTTCAACCAGCAGCTTGTTCAGGCGACGCACATACGCCGCCGGGTCCTTCAGGCTGTCGCCGGCCGCCAGGGCCGCCTGGTCGAACAGGATGTGCGACAGGTCGCCGAAGCGCTCTTCGCTCTGCTCGTTGTCGAGTTTTTCCACCAACGGGTGCGCCGGGTTGAATTCGAAGATCGGCTTGGAATCCGGGACCTTCTGGCCGCTGGCTTCGAGGATCTGACGCATCTGCAGGCCCAGATCCTGCTCGCCGATGGCCAGGATCGCCGGCGAATCGGTCAGGCGGTGAGACACGCGCACTTCGCTGACGGCGTCGCCCAGCGCGGTCTTGATCCGCTCCACCAGGCCTTCCTTGCTCTTGGCGATCTCCTCGGCGGCTTTCTTGTCTTCTTCCGAATCCAGGTTGCCGAGGTCCAGGTCACCACGGGCCACGTCGACGAAGCTCTTGCCGTCGAACTCATTGAGGTAGCTCATCAGCCACTCGTCGATGCGGTCGGTCAGCAACAGCACTTCGATGCCTTTCTTGCGGAAGACTTCCAGGTGCGGACTGTTCTTGACCTGTGCATAAGTTTCGCCGGTCAGGTAGTAGATCTTGTCCTGACCTTCCTTGGCGCGGGCCAGGTAATCGGCCAGGCCGACGATCTGCTCGCCGTCATCGCCCTGGGTCGAGGCAAAGCGCAGCAGCCCGGCGATTTTTTCCTTGTTGGCGAAATCTTCGGCCGGGCCTTCCTTCATCACCTGGCCGAAGTTCTTCCAGAAGCTCTTGTACTGCTCAGGCTCGTTCTTGGCGAGTTTTTCCAGCATGTCCAACACGCGCTTGGTCAGCGCCGACTTCATGGAGTCGATGATCGGATCTTTCTGCAGGATTTCCCGGGAAACGTTCAGCGAGAGGTCATTGGAATCCACTACGCCCTTGATGAAACGCAGGTACAGCGGCAGGAACGACTCGGCCTGGTCCATGACGAACACACGCTGCACATACAACTTCAGGCCGCGTGGCGCTTCGCGCTGGTACAGATCGAATGGCGCACGGGCCGGCACGTACAGCAGCGAGTTGTATTCCAGCTTGCCTTCGACCTTGTTATGGCTCCAGCTCAGCGGGTTCTCGTAATCGTGGGCGATGTGCTTGTAGAACTCCTGGTATTCCTCGTCCTTGACCTCGGTACGCGGACGGGTCCACAAGGCGCTGGCGCGGTTGACGGTTTCCCATTCCACTTCAGGCTTTTCTTCGCCTTCGGCGGCGGTGACTTCCTTCGGCAGCTCGATAGGCAGCGCGATGTGGTCGGAGTATTTCTTGATGATGTTGCGCAGGCGCCAGCCATCGGCGAACTCGTCTTCGCCGGATTTGAGGTGCAGCACGATGCGGGTACCGCGGTCCGCCTTGTCGACGGTGGCCACTTCAAACTCGCCTTCGCCCTTGGACGACCAGTGCACGCCTTCGCTCGCAGCGAGGCCGGCACGGCGGCTGAACACTTCGACCCGTTCGGCGACGATGAACGCGGAGTAGAAACCCACACCGAACTGGCCGATCAGGTGCGAATCCTTCTTCTGGTCACCGGACAGGTTCTTCATGAAATCGGCGGTGCCGGACTTGGCGATGGTGCCCAGGTGCGTGATCACCTCTTCGCGGCTCATACCGATACCGTTGTCTTCGAGGGTGACGGTTTTCGCGTCCTTGTCGAAGCTCACACGGATTTTCAGCTCAGCGCCACCTTCCAGCAGTTCAGGCTTGGAAAGGGCTTCGAAACGTAATTTGTCGACAGCGTCAGAGGCGTTCGAGATCAGCTCGCGAAGGAAGATTTCCTTATTCGAATACAGCGAGTGAATCATCAGGTGCAGCAGTTGCTTCACCTCGGTCTGGAAGCCCAGGGTTTCCTTTTGAGTTTCCACGCTCATGGTCATCAAACTCCAAGTGGATGGTGGTGTCCGCCTCGCTGAGATTGGCGGCGGGATGACCTCAAGGTGGGGGCTACGGGGATGATTTCAAGGGCGAGGTGCTTTCGAAGGCTCCTGGATCTTGAAATGCGCCCGGGCGGTGGCGATGGGTTCGGCCTCGGTGTCCTGCCAGGCGGTGATCGCAACGTTGGCGACTCGTCGCCCCTGGCGCCAGACCTGGCATCTGGCATAGGTGTCGCGAAACTGCCCGGCGCGCAGGTAATCCAGGGAGAAGTCGATGATCTTCGGCACGTTCGGCACGCCGGTGGCGATCAGCAGATGAACGGCTGCCGCCAACTCCATGAACCCGGCAATCACGCCGCCATGAATCGCCGGCAGTAAAGGGTTACCAATGTTGTCCTTGTTCGCCGGCAGGCGGAAAAGCAGCGCCTGGTCCTGGCGTATGCATTCGACGCCGATGAGTTGCGCATAGGGAATCGACGCCAACAGCAGCGCGTAGTCGCCCCGCTCGCACGCCTGGCGCAGTTGTTCGTGAGGGATGTCGGTCATGGCGTTTCCCCGGTGAGCGTCGGGCCACCTGTTCGTACGCCCCTGGCGTGCTGGCCAAGGCGCATGAAGGTGCCTACCACATGGGCGATGGGTTGTTCAGGGTCGTCCTGGTAGGCGAAGCCGCGGGTGAAAATCACGTCTGGAGTGACCCGGTAGCATTGGGCGAAACCATAGACGTCCTTGTGGGGCTCGGCGGCGTGCATGTAGTCGATGCGCAAATCCAGGGTCGGACAGACCTCGAACTGCGGCAGCACGCACAGGGTCGACATGCCGCACGCGGTGTCCATCAGCGAGGTCAGCGCGCCGCCGTGGATGATACCGGTCAGCGGATTTCCGACGATTCGCGGGCTGAACGGGAGGACCACCGTCAGCCCCTCACGACTGGCGCTATGCAGCTTCAAGCCCAACACCTGGCAATGGCGCAGCGCGGATAAAAAGCGTGTGGCACGCTCAAAAACGGGATTTTCGGGCATTTTCATCGATGCTCTAGCGAGTGGCTTGGCCTGACAACGGCCTATCCGGATAAAAGTTCAATCGCAACACCAGGTTATATATCTGTAGCAAAAGAGGAACTTAACCTGAGGGGTGCTGCTCAAAAGGCCAGTAGTTATTTCCATAAGGAGAAACACCCCATGCGTAAGACTTTAGCTATTGCCTTGATGTTGACCGCCTCCCTCGGTCTCGCTGCCTGCGATAAGAAATCCGAGGACAAAGCTCAAGACGCCAACCAACATTCCCAGGAAGCCCAACAGAAAATGGGCGAAGCACAGGATAAAGTGAACGAAGCGGCGAAAGAAAACGCCGAAGCTGCCAAAGATCAGAACGAAGCGAACAAAGCCGCCGCGCAGGAACAAGCACCTGCCACCGCACCGGCTACTGCGCCTAAAACCAACTGATCCGGTTTTAGTGATAAAAGAAAACCCGCCTTGGTGCGGGTTTTCTTTTGTCTGCGATTTGACAAGCCCAGGGTGCGCTCAGGCCGCTTCCTTGCCGGCCTCAGGCGCAGGCGCTTCCGTCGTTGGGGTGTACACCATCACGTCCAGCACATCGGAATGAAACTCGCGCTGATACAACACGAATACCACGCCGGCACTCATCAACATGAACAACCACGGGCTGACGAACCATGCCAGCATGGTCATGCCGAAATAATAAGAGCGCAGCCCGAAGTTGAACTGGTTGGCCGCCATGGAAATAACCCGCGCCGCCCTTAGAGCAAATGCCTTGCGTTCCTGCTCAGAAACGTGGCGCTCGCCGATCATCGGTGCCGAGCCAACCAACACTGCGGCGAAGTTGTATTGGCGCATGCACCAACTGAAGGTAAAGAATGCATAGACGAATACCAGCGCCAGGCACAGCAACTTTATCTCCGCCATGCCCTGGGAAGCCTGCTGTACCAGCGGCAGGTCGGCCAGCAACGACACTGCCCTGTCAGACGCCCCCAGCACCGTCAGGATCCCCGCCAGGATGATCAGCGTGCTGGAGGCGAAGAACGAGGCGTTGCGCTCCAGGTTGCCGATCACGCTGGCATCGGCAATACGGTTCTCGCGCAGCAGCATGCGGCGCATCCAGTCTTCGCGGTACAGGTGCATCACGCTGGCCAGGCACGCGGTGTCGCGGGCTTTCCAGGAGGCGTAGCGGGTATAGCCGGCCCAGCAGATGATGAACCAGGCGGCGGCCAGCAGATGGGTCAGGTTGGCTTGGATGAATGACATGCAATTCCTTTGTATGAAATGGACATGGAGCCACTTGCAATGAACCCTGTGGGAGCGAGCTTGCTCGCGAATGCGGGGGGTCAGCTACAAATAAGCCGCTTGACACTCCGCTATCGCGAGCAGGCTCGCTCCCACAAGGGCTTGTGTAAATCTTGAAGGCACTGCTTCGACGTTAGCTCACCAGAAAAGACACTGCCGCCCAAAAAAAATGCCCCGTATCGAGTGATACGGGGCATTTCAGTGTTTACCGATAAGCTTAGGCCAGTGCTTCGCTGCGCTTGCCCAGCAGGCGGTCACAGACCACGGCCACCGCCAGGGTCATCACCGAAGGCACCAGCCACGCCAGGCCCTGCTCGCTCAGCGGCAGATGGGCCAGCTGTGCCGGCATCCAGTCTGCCAGGCCGGCGCCCTTGAGCGCGTCGACCAGGCCAAACAGCAACGACACCAGCATCACCGGGCCGACGATGCGCCCCTGCTCGTGCCAGAAGTCCTTACAGAAGCTGAGGGCCACCAGTGCGATGCACGGGGGGTAGATCGCGGTGAGAACCGGGATCGAGAAGGCGATCAGCTTGGTCAGGCCCAGGTTGGACACCAGCAGCGAAAACGCTGCCAGGATCACCACCAGGGTCTTGTAGGACAGCGGTAGGACACGGCTGAAGTATTCGGCGCAGGCGCAGGTCAGGCCGACCGCGGTCACCAGGCATGCCAGGGAGATCAGCACGGCAAGGAAGCCGCTGCCCAGGCTGCCGAAGGTGTGCTGCACATAGGCGTGCAATACCGCGGCGCCGTTGGTCGCACCGGCGGCCACTTCATGGCTGCCCGAGCCCAGGCGGAACAGGCTGACGTAGACCAGCGCAAGCCCTACCCCGGCGATCAGCCCGGCAATGATGGCGTAGCGGGTGATCAGCGCTGGCGACTCGACACCACGGGAACGGATCGCGTTCACAATGACGATGCCGAACACCAGTGCACCCAGGGTATCCATGGTCAGGTAACCATTGATGAAGCCTTGGGAAAACGGCGCCGCAACATATTCCGGGGTCGCCACGCCGATATCACCGGCAGGCAAGGCAAATGCAGCGATGCCCAGTACCGCCAGGGCGATGATCTTCAACGGCGCGAGAAAACGCCCGACAGTGTCCAGCAGGCGGCCCGGGTAGAGCGAGATGAAGAACACCACCAGGAAATACACAGCGCTATAGAGAAACAGTGCCAGCGGGCTTTCGCCGGTCAGCGGCGCCAGGCCGACTTCGAACGAGACGGTGGCGGTACGCGGCGTGGCAAACAGCGGTCCCACCGCCAGGTAGCACACGGCTGCCAGCAGGCCGCCGGCGATTTTGCCGATCGGGCTGCTCAAGGCGTCCATGGCGCCACCGACCTTGGCCAGAGCCACGACGGTGATGACCGGAAGCCCGACGGCGGTGATCAGGAAGCCCAGCGCCGCCATCCAGACATGGGGACCGGACTGCAAGCCGACGATGGGTGGGAAGATGATGTTGCCAGCCCCGACAAACAGGGCAAATGTCATGAAACCAAGTGCCAGGATGTCCTGGCCTTTCAACACTTTCATTAAGGAAACCACACTACTGAATCGGAATTTAGAGAGGGATTTCCCCGAGGGTAAAGGGAAATGCTGTCGGTCCGTATCAGACCAACCCGTTTAGCGCGCCGCTTCCTTGTGGGCCGCGAGCGCAAAAATGGCGGCTAGCCTAACGAATTCGGGCGAAAAACGCACTGTTTAGGGGCGAACTATCCGATGCGCGACAGTTTGGTGTCGCGTTTACGTATCTATTTATCCACGACCCTTGCTTACTCCCATGGCGAGGGAGCTTGCTCCCGCTGGACTGCGAAGCGGCCCAAACGATAACCGTGAGGTTCAGCAAGACGGAACGCGCTGCCTGGTTTTGCGACCGCTTCGCAGTCGAGCGGGAGCAAGCTCCCTCGCCACTAGAGCCCGCTGCCACAGCACATGAATTCTCAAGGGCCAGAAACGACAAAGACCACCCGAAGGTGGCCTTTGTTGCTGGAACGAAAAAGGTCAGCCGAAGCTTACTTCTTCATTTCCCAGCCAGTCAGCTCGGCCAGTGCCTTGCCGATGTCTGCCAGCGAACGCACGGTTTTCACGCCTGCGTCTTGCAGCGCAGCGAATTTCTCGTCTGCAGTGCCTTTGCCGCCGGAGATGATTGCGCCAGCATGGCCCATGCGCTTGCCCGGAGGAGCAGTCACACCCGCGATGTAGGAAACAACCGGCTTGGTCACGTTCGCCTTGATGAAGGCTGCGGCTTCTTCTTCAGCGGAACCGCCGATCTCACCGATCATGACGATCGCTTCGGTCTTCGGGTCTTCCTGGAACAGCTTCAGGATGTCGATGAAGTTGGAGCCTGGGATCGGGTCACCGCCGATGCCGACGCAAGTCGACTGACCGAAACCGGCGTCAGTGGTCTGCTTCACGGCTTCGTAAGTCAGGGTGCCGGAACGCGAAACGATACCGACCTTGCCTGGCAAGTGGATGTGACCTGGCATGATGCCGATCTTGCACTCGCCCGGAGTGATCACGCCTGGGCAGTTAGGGCCGATCAGGGTGATACCCAGCTCGTCGCACTTGACCTTGGCTTCCAGCATGTCGATGGTCGGGATGCCTTCGGTGATGCATACGATCAGCTTGATACCGCCGAACGCCGCTTCAAGGATGGAATCCTTGCAGAACGGAGCTGGAACGTAGATCACGCTGGCGGTCGCGCCAGTGGCTGCAACAGCGTCCTTGACGGTGTTGAAGACCGGCAGGCCCAGGTGCTCGGTGCCGCCTTTGCCCGGCGTTACGCCACCGACCATCTGGGTGCCGTATTCGATGGCTTGCTGGGTGTGGAAGCTACCCTGCGAACCGGTGATACCTTGGCAGATAACCTTGGTGTCTTTATTGATCAGGACGCTCATTATTTGCCCTCCGCAGCTTTAACGACTTGTTGAGCAGCGTCGGTCAGGCTGGTAGCAGCGATGATGTTCAAACCGCTTTCTGCCAGTACTTTAGCGCCCAGCTCAGCGTTGTTGCCTTCGAGGCGAACAACAACCGGGATTTTCACGCCAACTTCTTTCACCGCGCCGATGATGCCTTCGGCAATCATGTCGCAACGAACGATGCCGCCGAAGATGTTGACCAGTACTGCAGCGACGTTGGTGTCGGACAGGATGATCTTGAACGCTTCGGTTACGCGTTCCTTGGTAGCACCGCCGCCCACGTCGAGGAAGTTGGCTGGCTTGCCGCCATGCAGGTTGACGATGTCCATGGTACCCATGGCCAGGCCGGCACCGTTGACCATGCAGCCGATGTTACCTTCCAGGGCCACGTAGTTCAGTTCGAACTTGGCAGCGTGCGCTTCGCGCGGATCGTCCTGGGACGGATCGTGGAAAGTCTTCAGCTTAGGCTGACGGTACATGGCGTTGGCGTCGATGTTGATCTTGGCATCGAGGCAGTGCAGGTCGCCGTCGGCCTTGATCACCAGCGGGTTCACTTCCAGCAGGGCCAGGTCGTGGTCCTGGAACAGCTTGGCCAGACCGACGAAGATCTTGGCGAACTGAGTGACCTGCTTGCCTTCCAGGCCCAGCTGGAATGCCAGCTCGCGACCCTGGAATGGCTGTGCGCCAACCAGCGGATCGATAGTGGCCTTGAGGATTTTCTCAGGGGTATCGTGAGCGATTTTCTCGATGTCCACGCCACCTTCGGTGGAAGCCATGAACACGATACGGCGGCTCGAACGGTCGACGACAGCGCCCAGGTACAGCTCTTTAGCGATATCAGTGCACGATTCAACCAGGATTTTGGTGACCGGCTGACCGTTGGCGTCAGTCTGGTAGGTCACCAGACGCTTGCCCAGCCACTGCTGTGCGAAGGCTTTGGCGTCTTCTTTGCTGCGAACCAGCTTGACGCCGCCCGCTTTACCGCGACCACCGGCGTGAACCTGGGCTTTGACAACCCATTCGCTGCCGCCGATTTTGTCGCAAGCTTCTGCTGCCGCTTCCGGGGTGTCTACCGCGTAGCCTGTGGATACTGGCAGGCCGTACTCAGCGAACAGCTGCTTACCCTGATACTCGTGAAGATTCATGCTTATTACCGTCTTCGTTAGGTACTGCGCATTCGGTGCTGCACCATTTTTAGTGCCGCACCACCTGTGACTGCTGCTTGCGTAGCCTTCCGGTGAACCGGCAGAGCTACGCAAGACTGCGTCCAGCGGACATTCCGCGGTGAGTCTTGCTCGCAAGGCTCACGACGGGCCGTACCGCCGTGGTTTCTTATTATTTCTTAACGCTTCTTGCGGTTGGCCACGTGGATGGCGCCGCCATTCACGGCCAGGGCCGCTTCGTGCAAGGCTTCGGACAGGGTCGGATGGGAGAAGACCATCATGCCCAGGTCTTCGGCGCTGGTGCCGAACTCCATCGCGATCGCGCCTTGCTGTACCAGCTCGGCCGCGCTTGGGCCAATGACGTGAACGCCCAATACACGATCCGTCTTGGCATCGGCGATGACTTTTACGAAACCGCCGGTATCGTTGGCTGCCATGGCACGGCCACTGGCGGCGAACGGGAAGGTGCCGACGTTAACTTCAACGCCTTCGCCTTTCAAGGCCTGTTCGGTTTTACCGACCCACGCGATTTCCGGGTGGGTGTAGATAACCGAAGGGATCAGGTCGTAGTTCATCTGGGCCTTGTGACCCTTGATGCGCTCGACGACCATGATGCCTTCTTCGGACGCCTTGTGCGCCAGCATCATGCCGCGAACCACGTCACCGATGGCGTAGACGCCCGGTACGTCGGTTGCACAATGATCATCGACCGCGATGAAACCACGCTCGTCCAGGTTCACGCCGCAATCGGCAGCCAACAGGTCGGTGGTCACCGGACGACGGCCGACCGCAACGATCAGCTTGTCGAAAGTGATGGTCTGTTCGCCGTTGGCGTCGGTGTAGTTGACCACGACTTCTTCGCCGTTGACCTTGGAACCGGTCACGCGAGCGCCCAGCTTGATGTCCAGGCCTTGCTTGGTCAGGGTCTTGAACGCTTCCTTGGACACCGCGGTGTCAGCAGCTACCAGGAAGGTTTCGAGGGCTTCGAGCACGGTCACTTGCGCCCCCAGGCGCGACCATACCGAACCCAGCTCCAGGCCGATCACGCCGGCGCCGATCACGCCCAGGCGCTTAGGCACGGACTGGAATTCCAGGGCGCCGGTGGAATCAACGATGACGTTCTGGTCGACTGGAGCCGGTGGAATGTCGATCGGACGCGAGCCCGGTGCCAGGATGACGTTCTCGGCCTCGATCACTTCAACCGAACCGTCTGGCTTTGTCACTTCGACTTTCTTGCCCAGCAGCAGCTTGCCGTGGCCCTGGATCGAGGTCACGCCGTTGGCCTTGAACAGGGTGGCTACACCGCTGGTCAGGTTCTTGACGATGCCAGCCTTGCGGCCAACCATCGCTGCGACGTCCATCTTGACTTCACCGGTGGAGATGCCGTGGACGTTGAAACTTTCCTTGGCTTCCTTGTATTTCCAGGAGCTGTCCAACAGCGCCTTGGAAGGAATGCAACCGACGTTCAGGCAAGTACCGCCCAGGGCCTGTTTGCCCTCGCCATCGGTGTATTTCTCGATGCAGGCAGTGGAAAGGCCAAGTTGTGCAGCCTTGATGGCCGCTACGTAGCCGCCAGGGCCCGCACCAATCACTACCACGTCGAATTTCTGAGTCATGGGTCATTCCTTTTCGAATCAAACCGGACGGCCACTTATGGTGACCGTCGTGGGACGAAACCGGTTGTTTCAGCAAGGGGCCGGCCAATCGACCGGCCCTCGCGGCGATATCAGATATCCAGCAGCAGGCGAGCCGGATCTTCAAGCAGGTTCTTGATGGTCACCAGGAACGTCACCGCTTCTTTACCGTCGATCAGGCGGTGATCGTAGGACAGTGCCAGGTACATCATCGGACGAATCACGACTTGACCGTTGATCGCCATCGGACGCTGGATGATGTTGTGCATCCCCAGGATCGCCGCTTGTGGCGGGTTGACGATCGGAGTCGACATCATCGAACCGAATGTACCACCGTTGGTGATGGTGAACGTACCGCCGGTCATCTCTTCGATGGACAGCTTGCCGTCACGGGCCTTCTTGCCGAAGGTGGCGATGCCGCCTTCGATTTCGGCCAGGCTCATCAGCTCGGCGTTGCGCAGTACCGGAACCACCAGGCCACGGTCGCTGGAGACCGCGACACCGATGTCGGCATAGCCGTGGTAGACGATGTCGGAACCGTCGATCGACGCGTTGACGGCCGGGAAGCGTTTCAGCGCCTCGGTGGCCGCCTTGACGAAGAACGACATGAAGCCCAGGCGCACGCCGTTGTGGGACTTCTCGAACAGGTCCTTGTACTTCGAACGCAGGGCCATGACTTCGGTCATGTCGACTTCGTTGAAAGTGGTCAGCATCGCCATGTTCGACTGGGCTTCGACCAGACGCTCGGCAACCTTGGCACGCAGGCGGGTCATCGGAACGCGTTTTTCAACGCGGTCACCGGCTGCGAACACCGGAGCGGCGGCGGCAGGTGCGGCAGGCTTGGCAGCTGCGGCGGCTGGAGCAGCTTTCTTGGCGGCAACGGCGGCAACCACGTCTTCCTTGGTCACACGACCACCCTTGCCGGTGCCGGCAACGGAAGCGATGTTGATGCCGTTTTCTTCAGCGATCTTGCGAGCAGCAGGCGCGGCGACCGGGTCGTCTTCGCCATCGGCAGCCGGAGCGGCGGCCTGGGCAGCGGCAGGAGCAGCAGCAGCGGCGGCCGGAGCAGCGGCGGCGGCACCGCCCTCTTCGATCGAACCCAGCACTTCGTCGGACAGGACGGTGTCGCCTTCGTTCTTGACGATAGCGCCCAGCACGCCGTCGGCGGTCGCCAGGACTTCCAGTACGACCTTGTCGGTCTCGATGTCGACGATCAGTTCGTCACGCTTGACGGCCTCGCCCGGTTTTTTGTGCCAGGTGGCAACGGTGCCATCGGCAACCGATTCCGGGAAGGTGGGGGCTTTGATCTCGATAGCCATTGTCTTTGGTTCCTTAAATTCGGTTTCAGGTGCGCGAAGGCGTTAAACGGTAAACGCGTCTTGCAGCAGTTGTTCCTGCTGCTCGGCGTGCATCGATGCGTAACCACAGGCAGGTGCAGCAGAAGCCTCACGGCCCGCGTACTCGAGTACGAGAGACTTGTTGAGGTGGCTGATGCTGCGACGCAGGTGGTGTTGGCTGCAGTACCACGCGCCCTGGTTCATCGGCTCTTCCTGACACCAGACAGCCGCCTTGGCATTGGTGTAAGGCGCCAGGACTTCTTTCAAGTCGTCCTCAGGGAACGGATACAGCTGCTCGATACGCACGATGGCGATATCTTCACGGCCTTCGGCACGGCGTTTTTCCAGCAGGTCGTAGTAGACCTTGCCGCTGCACAGGACAATGCGCTCGACCTTGCTCGGGTCCAGGGCATCGATTTCCGGGATAACGGTCTGGAACGAACCGTCGGCCAGATCCTCGAGCGTCGAAACAGCCAGCTTGTGACGCAGCAGCGACTTCGGCGTCAGCACGACCAGCGGCTTGCGCAGCGGACGAATCACCTGACGGCGCAGCAAGTGGTAGATCTGTGCCGGAGTCGTGGGCATGCACACCTGGATGTTGTGCTCGGCGCACAGTTGCAGGTAGCGCTCAAGACGCGCCGAGGAGTGCTCGGGGCCCTGCCCTTCGTAACCGTGCGGCAGCAACATCGTCAGGCCGCAGAGACGCCCCCACTTGTGCTCGCCACTGGTGATGAACTGGTCGATCACCACCTGCGCACCGTTGGCGAAGTCACCGAACTGGGCTTCCCAGATCACCAGCGCGTTTGGCGTGGTGGTCGAGTAGCCGTATTCGAATGCCAGTACGGCTTCTTCCGACAGGAAGGAGTCGTAGAGATCGAACAGCGGCTGGCCCTTGTACAGGTTCTTCAGCGGGATGTAGGTGCTGGCGTCTTTCTGGTTGTGCAGGACGGCATGACGGTGCGAGAACGTACCGCGGCCGATGTCCTGGCCGGTCATGCGGATCGGGTGACCTTCGAACGCCAGGGTCGCGTACGCCATGGTTTCGGCGTAGCCCCAGTTGATCGGCAGGCCGCCGGCTTGCATCTTCTGCCGGTCTTCGTAGATCTTCGCAACCTGGCGCTGGACCACGAAGCCTTCCGGGATTTCCAGCAGCTTGGCGGACAGTTCCTGCAAGGTCTTGAGGTCGAAACGCGTGTCGTGACGTGCGGTCCAGGCGTGGCCCAGGTACGGACGCCAGTCCACGAACAACTCTTTGTTCGGTTCCTTGACCAGGCTTTTCACCACATGCAGGCCGTTGTCCAAGGCGTTGCGATATTCATCGACTTTTTCCTGGACGCGCTCGGCTTCCAGTACACCGTCCTGGATCAGGCGATCGGCATACAGCTCGCGGGTGGTACGCTGCTTGGTGATCTGCTGATACATCAGAGGCTGGGTACCGCTTGGCTCGTCGGCCTCGTTGTGGCCACGACGACGGTAGCAGACCAGGTCGATCACCACGTCACGCTTGAACTGCATGCGGTAGTCGATGGCCAGCTGGGTCACGAACAGCACGGCTTCCGGATCATCACCATTCACGTGAAGGATCGGCGCCTGGATCATTTTCGCAACGTCCGTGGCGTACTCGGTGGAACGCGAGTCCAGCGGGTTGCTGATGGTGAAACCGACCTGGTTGTTGATCACGATGTGCACGGTGCCGCCGGTCTTGAAACCGCGGGTCTGCGACATCTGGAAGGTTTCCATGACCACGCCTTGACCGGCGAATGCCGCGTCACCGTGGATGGAGATCGGCAGCACCTTCTCGCCGGTCGGATCGTTGCGACGATCCTGACGGGCGCGGACCGAACCCTCGACCACCGGGGAAACGATTTCCAGGTGGGACGGGTTGAACGCCATGGCCAAGTGGACTTCGCCACCTGTGGTCATCACGTTGGACGAGAAGCCCTGGTGGTATTTGACGTCACCGGAACCGAGCTCGACCTTCTTCTTGCCTTCGAACTCGTCGAACAGCTCGCGCGGGTTCTTGCCGAAGGTGTTGACCAGCACGTTCAGGCGGCCACGGTGAGCCATGCCGATGACGACTTCCTTGGTGCCGTAGGAACCGGAACGCTGGATCAGCTCGTCGAGCATCGGGATCAGGCTTTCGCCACCTTCCAGGCCGAAACGCTTGGTACCCGGGTATTTGGTACCCAGGTATTTCTCCAGGCCTTCACCGGCAGTCACGCGCTCGAGCAAGTGGCTCTTGATGTCCGCGGAGTACGTCGGACGGCCACGAACGCTTTCCAGACGCTGCTGGAACCACTGGCGTTGCTCGGAATCGGTGATGTGCGTGAACTCAGAGCCGATGGTGCGGCAATATGTCTGCTGCAACGCTTCGTGAATTTCGCGTAGGCTCGCTTCCTCTTTGCCGATGAACAGGTCGCCGGCACGGAAGGTCGTATCAAGATCGGCATTGGTCAAGCCGTAATGAGTGATCGACAGGTCTGCAGGTGCAGGACGCTGCCACAGCCCCAGCGGATCCAGCTGGGCTGCCTGGTGGCCACGCATCCGGTAGGCCTGGATCAGTCGCAGCACTTCGACTTGCTTCTTCTCGTGCTCACTGCTCACGCTGCCGGCAGACACCGGTTGAGCGCGGCGCTGGTTCTTTGCCAGCAGCACGAAATGATCGCGAATCGTCGAGTGCGAAACGTCGGTGGCAGAATTACCGTCAGCCGGCAACTTCTGAAAATAGGTGCGCCACTCTTCTGGCACAGCGTTAGGGTCGTGCAGGTAGAGCTCGTAGAGCTCTTCCACATAGGCAGCGTTACCACCGGAGAGGTGGGCACTGTTCCACATGCGCTGCATCACGCTTTCTTGCATGCTTGGTCACCCTCGATTAGGGGAACACCACCGGCGAAAACACCGAGCAAACTTGCAGAAGTCCGAATGCAGCGACTAAAACAAGCCACTTAGGATCACGCTGATAGTCCGGGTACCAGCCCGGATGCCCCTGCTTGTCTCATTTCTTCAAAATAAGAACCGCCGCTTTGTGAGCGGCTGTTCTGGTTATGCTACGACGCGGGTTGAAGCCCGCGCCCTAGCCTCTACGGGTACAGCGGTTCTACGGGTACAGCAGCTGAATCACACGCCGTTTTGCAGCAGCATGTTACGCACGTGACCGATGGCCTTAGTCGGGTTCAGGCCTTTCGGACATACGTTGACGCAGTTCATGATCCCGCGGCAGCGGAAGACGCTGAACGGGTCATCCAGTGCAGCCAGACGCTCGGACGTCTTGGTGTCACGGCTGTCTGCCAGGAAGCGATACGCTTGCAGCAGGGCGGCCGGGCCCAGGAATTTGTCCGGGTTCCACCAGAAGGATGGGCACGAGGTCGAGCAGCAGGCGCACAGGATGCACTCGTACAGACCGTCGAGCTTCTCACGCTCTTCCGGGGACTGCAGACGCTCGATGGCCGGGGCCGGCGTGTCGTTCTGCAGGAATGGCTTCACCTTCTCGTATTGCTTGTAGAAGATGCTCATATCGACAACCAGGTCACGGATAACCGGCAAACCTGGCAGCGGACGAACGATCAGCTTGTTGCCCTTGACCACCGCCGACAACGGCGTGATGCAGGCCAGGCCGTTCTTGCCGTTGATGTTCATGCCGTCGGAGCCGCAAACGCCCTCGCGGCAGGAACGACGGTAGGAGAAACCTTCGTCCTGTTCTTTGATCAGGGCCAGCACGTCCAGCACCATCAGGTCTTTACCACCGGTATCGACCTGGAAGTCCTGCATGAACGGCGCGGCGTCCTGATCAGGGTTGTAGCGATAAACACTGACTTGCAACATAGCGGTCACCCTTAATAAGTCCGGACTTTTGGTTCGAAAGTCGGAACAGTCTTCGGCGAGAAGTTCACGGCACGCTTGGCGACGCGTTTTTCACCCGGGAAGTACAAGGTGTGGCACAGCCAGTTTTCGTCGTCACGGTCTTCGAAGTCTTCGCGGGCGTGGGCGCCGCGGGACTCTTTACGCTCTTCTGCCGCGATCGCAGTGGCTTCGGCCACTTCCAGCAGGTTCTGCAATTCCAGCGCTTCGATACGCGCAGTGTTGAACGCCTGCGATTTATCGTTGATCTTCACGTTGGCAATTCGTTCACGCAATTGCGCCAGCTGGGCGATACCCTTCTGCATGTATTCGCCGGTACGGAACACACCGAAGTAGTTCTGCATGCAGCTTTGCAGCTCGCGACGCAGGGTGGCGACGTCTTCGCCCTCGGTACGTTCGTTGAGGCCGGCCAGACGCTTGAGGGCCACATCGATGTCGGTGTCGCTGGCGTCGCGGTATTCGATGCCGTCGGTCAGCGCCTTCTCCAGGTGCAGGCCGGCAGCACGGCCAAACACCACCAGGTCGAGCAACGAGTTGCCGCCCAGACGGTTGGCACCGTGGACCGATACGCAAGCCACTTCACCCACTGCGAACAGGCCAGGAATGATCTGGTCCACGCCTGCGGCGTCCTGGGTGATCGCCTGACCATGAATGTTGGTGGCAACGCCGCCCATCATGTAGTGGCAGGTTGGAACGACCGGAACCGGCGCCACGACAGGGTCGACGTGGGCGAAGGTCTTCGACAGTTCGCAAATACCCGGCAGGCGGCTGTGCAGCACTTCCTCGCCGAGGTGGTCGAGCTTGAGCATCACGTGGTCGCCATTCGGACCGCAACCGTTGCCGGCAATGATTTCCTTGACCATCGAACGAGCCACGACGTCACGACCGGCAAGGTCCTTGGCGTTCGGAGCATAACGCTCCATGAAACGCTCGCCGTGCTTGTTGATCAGGTAACCGCCTTCACCGCGGCAACCTTCGGTGACCAGCACGCCGGCGCCGGCGATGCCGGTCGGATGGAACTGCCACATTTCGATGTCCTGCACCGGCACGCCGGCACGCAGGGCCATGCCGACGCCGTCACCGGTGTTGATCAGGGCGTTGGTGGTGGAGGCGTAGATACGGCCTGCACCGCCGGTCGCCAGCACGGTGGCCTTGGAACGGATGTAGGTGGTTTCGCCGGTTTCGATGCAGATTGCGATCACACCGACGAACGCGCCGTCCTGGTTCTTCACCAGGTCAACGGCATAGTACTCGTTCAGGAACGTGGTACCGGCCTTCAGGTTGCCCTGATAGAGGGTGTGCAGCAGCGCGTGACCGGTACGGTCGGACGCCGCGCAAGTACGGGCAGCCTGGCCGCCTTTGCCGTAGTCCTTGGACTGGCCACCGAACGGACGCTGGTAGATACGACCGGTTTCGGTACGCGAGAACGGCAGGCCCATGTGGTCCAGCTCGAACACCGCGGCCGGGCCTTCCTGACACATGTATTCGATAGCGTCCTGGTCACCGATGTAGTCGGAACCCTTGACGGTATCGTACATGTGCCAGCGCCAGTCATCGTTCGGGTCGGCAGATGCGATGGCGCAGGTGATGCCGCCCTGGGCGGATACAGTGTGCGAACGGGTCGGGAAAACCTTGGTGATCACGGCAGTCTTGTGACCGCCCTGCGCCAGTTGCAGCGCTGCGCGCATGCCGGCACCGCCGCCACCAATAATGATGGCGTCGAAAGAAATCGTAGGAATGTTAGCCATGAATCAGATACCCCAAAGAATCTGCACGCCCCAGACGAAGTACGCGAACATCGCGACGCCGCATACGGCCTGGAACAGGAAACGTACGGCAGTCGCCGACTTGCCGAACGCCATCTGCGTCAGGTAGTCGGTGGCGATGGTCCACATGCCGACCCAGGCGTGAGCGCCCAGTGCGACAAGTGCCAGCAGACTGAAGATACGCATCCAGTTGTTTGCGAACAGTTCATGCCATTGGGCATAGCCCAGGCCAGGGTTTGCTACGACATATCCGATCAGGAAAATGAAGTAAGCCGCGAGAACGACCGCAGACACACGCTGCGCCATCCAGTCATAGAGGCCCGAACGCGAGAGGTTCGTGACGTTGGTTACCATATCCAGACTCCTGCCAGAACGATCAGCACCGCAGACACGGCGATAATGATTTTCGAGCCCAGCTTGCCGCCTTCCAGCGTCTCACCGATGCCCATGTCCATGATCAAGTGGCGCACACCGGCAACCAGGTGATATAGCAAGGCGGACAGGATGCCCCAAATCACTAGCTTGGCTAGCGGACTGGTCAGACACGCTTTCACCTGACCGAAGCCTTCTTCCGAGTCGAGCGACTTGTCCAATGCATAAAGCATGATGGCCAGGCTGACGAAAAGAATGACACCGGAGATTCGGTGAAGGATGGACGTGTAAGCAGTGACTGGGAGTTTGATGGTCCTTAGGTCTAGGTTTACAGGTCGTTGGCTTTTCACGGCTTTTTTCACACTGAAGAGCCCCTAAGAATCAGGGCAAAGTTGTTGCGGCGCGCACTGGTCAGGTACTCACCACCCAGGGAGTGACGACCCCCAGCAAAGCTGGCCCAAAAGCCCCTGGCGGTCGGTGGCCGAGTATAGACAGTTAGGCTACTAATGACAACGCGTTCACCTTCCACTGATGGCGCATTGCACAAGCGTGGCAAAAGGCGTAAACGGCAGGCAATTTCGAGGAAAAAGTCCGCTTAAAGCCTTCTGGAGCAAGACTTTAGGCAAATTGACTTTCGGATTTATCTCACTATAGTGGTGCGGGCCCTGCGTGGGGGGTCTGTCTGATGATTCCAAGCATTAATAGGAGGCCACATGGCTGACAAAAAAGCGCAGTTGATCATCGAGGGCGCAGCCCCCGTCGAGCTGCCCATTTTAACCGGCACCGTTGGTCCCGATGTAATCGACGTACGGGGCCTGACGGCCACGGGCCGTTTCACCTTTGACCCGGGTTTCATGTCGACCGCCTCGTGCGAGTCGAAAATCACCTATATCGACGGCGACAACGGCATCCTGCTGCACCGCGGCTACCCGATCGAGCAACTGGCTGAAAAATCGGACTACCTGGAAACCTGCTACCTGCTGCTCAACGGCGAGCTGCCAACCGCAGAGCAAAAGGCCCAGTTCGTCAGCACCGTCAAGAACCACACCATGGTTCACGAGCAGCTGAAGTCCTTCTTCAACGGCTTCCGCCGCGACGCGCACCCGATGGCGGTCATGTGCGGCGTAGTCGGCGCCCTCTCGGCCTTCTACCACGACTCCCTGGACATCAATAACCCCCAGCATCGCGAAATCTCCGCGATCCGCCTGGTGGCGAAGATGCCGACCCTGGCAGCCATGGTCTACAAATACTCCATGGGCCAGCCCATGATGTATCCGCGCAACGACCTGACCTATGCAGAAAACTTCCTGCATATGATGTTCAACACCCCGTGCGAGATCAAACCGATCAGCCCGGTGCTCGCCAAGGCCATGGACCGGATCTTCATCCTCCATGCCGACCACGAGCAGAACGCCTCGACGTCCACCGTGCGCCTGGCCGGCTCCTCGGGTGCCAACCCGTTCGCCTGTATCGCCGCCGGTATCGCCGCACTCTGGGGCCCGGCCCACGGCGGTGCCAACGAAGCGGTACTGACCATGCTCGATGAAATCGGCGATGTCTCGAACATCGACAAGTTCATCGCCAAGGCCAAGGACAAGAACGATCCGTTCAAGCTGATGGGCTTCGGTCACCGGGTCTACAAGAACCGCGACCCGCGCGCCACCGTCATGAAGCAGACCTGCGACGAAGTGTTGAAAGAGCTGGGCATCAAGAACGATCCGCAACTCGAACTGGCCATGCGCCTGGAAGAGATCGCCCTGACCGACCCGTACTTCATCGAGCGCTCGCTGTACCCGAACGTCGACTTCTACTCGGGGATCATCCTCAAGGCGATCGGCATTCCAACCAGCATGTTCACCGTGATCTTCGCCCTGGCGCGGACCGTCGGCTGGATCTCCCACTGGAAAGAAATGCTCTCCAGCCCGTACAAGATCGGCCGCCCTCGCCAGTTGTACACTGGCTACGAGTCGCGTGACATCACCGAGCTGCAAGATCGCAAGTAAGACTCGGGTCTTGCATTAAGGTCTCAAGCTGCACCGGAACGGCCCCCGCTTCTTATATATAAGAGCGGGGGCCGTTTTGTTTGTAAGCGCTTTGATCTGTGGTGAGGGGGCTGCCACCATCGCGAGCAGGCTCGCTCCCACACTGGAATGCGGTCGCCTATGGGAGCGAGCCTGCTCGCGGTGGCGGCAGACCTGATCACCTCCTTAGTCCAGGCACAAAAAAATACCCCTGCCTCTCGACAGGGGTATTTTTCCGATGCTGCATCGCTTCTAACTTGCAGCTTGAAGCTTGCAACTCGCCACTGCTTTTTAGTGATTTACTGCCCCACTCGCCCCCAGGCCGGTCTGCGAACGCACGAACTGCGGGAAGAACAGCGCCCGCTCGTTGTCGGCAGCCGTCGACTTGTCGGTGATCGAGAAGAACCAGATACCCACGAACGCAATGATCATCGAGAACAGCGCCGGGTACTCATACGGGTAGATCGGCTTCTCGTGACCCATGATCTGCACCCAGATGGTCGGACCGAGGATCATCAGGCCCACGGCGCTGACCAGCCCCATCCAGCCACCGATCATGGCGCCACGGGTAGTGAGCTTCTTCCAGTACATCGAAAGCAGCAGCACCGGGAAGTTGCAGCTTGCCGCGATGGAGAACGCCAGGCCTACCATGAACGCGATGTTCTGCTTCTCGAACAGGATGCCCAGGCCGATCGCCAGCACCGCCAGGGCGATGGTGGTGATTTTCGAGACGCGAATCTCGTCTTTCTCGTTGGCCTTGCCCTTCTTGATCACGCTGGCATACAGGTCGTGAGACACCGCCGAAGCACCCGCCAGGGTCAGGCCGGCAACCACCGCCAGGATGGTCGCGAAGGCGACCGCCGAGATGAAGCCCAGGAAGATACTGCCACCCACCGCGTCGGCCAGGTGCACCGCCGCCATGTTGTTGCCGCCCAGCAAGGCACCTGCCGCGTCCTTGAAGGCCGGGTTGGTGCTGACCAGCAGGATCGCGCCGAAGCCGATGATGAAGGTCAGGATGTAGAAGTAACCGATGAACCCGGTGGCGTACAGCACGCTCTTGCGGGCTTCCTTGGCGTCACTCACGGTGAAGAAGCGCATCAGGATGTGTGGCAGGCCAGCGGTACCGAACATCAGCGCCAGCCCCAGGGAGAAGGCTGATACAGGATCTTTCACCAGACCGCCAGGGCTCATGATCGCCTCACCCTTAGGGTGAACCTTGACCGCTTCGGAAAACAGCATGTTGAAGTCGAAGTTGACGTGCTTCATGACCATCAGCGCCATGAACGATGCGCCCGACAGCAACAGCACTGCCTTGATGATCTGTACCCAGGTGGTCGCCAGCATGCCGCCGAACAGCACGTAGAGGCACATCAGGATACCGACCAGGATCACTGCGACATGGTAGTCCAGGCCGAACAGCAACTGGATCAGCTTGCCGGCGCCGACCATCTGCGCAATCAGGTAGAACGCCACCACCACCAGCGAGCCGCTGGCAGACAGGGTGCGGATCTGCTTTTGACCCAGGCGATAGGAGGCAACGTCGGCAAAAGTGTATTTACCCAGGTTGCGCAGACGCTCGGCGATCAGGAACAGAATGATCGGCCAGCCCACCAGGAAGCCGATGGAGTAGATCAGGCCGTCATAGCCCGAGGCGAATACCAGCGCGGAAATCCCCAGGAAGGACGCCGCGGACATGTAGTCACCGGCAATCGCCAGGCCGTTCTGGAAACCGGTGATCCGGCCGCCTGCCGCGTAATAGTCGGAGGCCGACTTGCTACGCTTCGATGCCCAGTAAGTGATGCACAGGGTCGCGCCGACGAAGGCCACGAACATCACGATGGCGGAGACGTTGAGGGGTTGTTTCTGCACGGCACCGGTCAGGGCTTCAGCCGCCCAGGCACCCGGGGCAAACGCTGCGATGCTCAAGAGAGCCATTAGACGCCGGATCATTGCTGAGCCTCCTTGAGAATCGCATTGTTCAGGTCGTCGAACTCGCCGTTGGCGCGTCGCACGTAGATGGCGGTCAGAATGAACGCCGAGACAATCAGGCCGACACCGATGGGAATACCCCAGGTGATCGTCAACTCAGGCGAGATCTTAGCCCCGAGAACGTGCGGCCCATAGGCGATCAGAAGAATGAATCCGGAATACAGCCCGAGCATGATCGCCGAGAGAATCCAGGCGAACCTTTCCCTTTTTCTCACCAGCTCCTTGAAGCGCGGGCTGTTTTGAATCGAGAGGTAAATGCTGTCGTTCATTGTTTTTATCCTCGCAGCACAGATTTAAGTTGGAACGACCCTACTCTATGCGGCTCAAGGTTAGGATCCAGACGACCTTAGTATTAGAACGACATGATGGTTCTGCCAGTTTCCTGCAAACTTTCTCCTTTTCCCTGTGGGAGCGAGCCTGCTCGCGATTGCGGTCGCACATTCAATATAGATGCAAGCAGATATACCGCTATCGCGAGCAAGCTCGCCTTCACAGGAAATTGGCAAAACCGAAAGGTTGCAGGCATAAAAAAACCGCATGACGCGAGCCATGCGGTTCTTCGCAGCAGCTAGACCAGGCGATTTACTTGCCGGTCCACTCCTTCACGCGGTCCGGGTGCTTGGCAACCCAGTCCTTGGCAGCGGCGTCCGGCTTGGCGCCTTCCTGGATCGCCAGCATGACTTCGCCGATCTCGTCTTTCGAAGCCCACTGGAATTTCTTCAGGAACTCGGCCACTTCCGGCGCCTTGGTCGCCAGTTCCTTGCTGCCGATGCTGTTCACGGTTTCAGCCGCGCCATAGACGCCTTTGGAATCTTCGAGGAAGCGCAGTTTCCACTTGGCGAACATCCAGTGCGGCACCCAACCGGTCACGGCGATGGATTCGTTCTTCTTCTCGGCACGGGTCAGCTCGGCAATCATGCCGGCGCCGGAACTGGCCTTGAGCTGGTAACCGGTCAGGTCGTAGTCCTTGATGGCCTGCTCGGTCTTGAGCATCACGCCTGAACCGGCGTCGATGCCGACGATGCGCTTCTTGAAGGAGTCGTCGGTCTTCAGGTCTTCGATCGTCTTGGCCTTGACGTACTCCGGCACGATCAGGCCGATTTTTGCGTCCTTGAAGTTAGGACCGTAGTCGACCACCTGGTCCTTGTTCTTGGTCCAGTAGTCACCGTGGGTCACTGGCAGCCAGGCCGACAGCATCGCATCGAGCTTGCCGGTCGCCACGCCCTGCCACATGATCCCGGTCGCCACCGCTTGCAGCTTCACGTCGTAGCCGAGCTTCTGCTGGATGACTTCGGCCGCCACGTGAGTGGTCGCGACGCTGTCGGACCAGCCGTCAACGTAGCCGATGCTCAGGGTTTTGTTTTCGGCACTGGCCAGGGTGGAGCTGATCGCCAGTACCAGTGCGGCACCTGCGCCCAAGAGTCGTCGCATCTTCATCGTTACTTCCCCGAAAGTGCTGCGCCCGACGGATGCCGAGCAGCGTCAACGTATAGTTATGGTGCTCAGCGCCCCCATCACGCTCGCCTGCAAACCGGCCCGAACGCCAGTGGAGTACTGACCCGTCGATCATCAACCCGCGCCGATCCGGAACCTGCTCTGTCTGCGACGTCAAGGCATCGAGAAACGACATCAGAAAGCCAGCAACGACCCCCGGGCGTTTGCAGTGTAGTCGACGCGGACATTTTGCCCGCCCCAATCGAGTAGTCATCAGATGACTAGCGGCCACCACACGCGAACGTGTATCGTCCCGCTACTATTGCACCCCGTCCGTGCCTGTTTCGTGCCCGTCATGGCACTTGGCTCAGCTTCGGTGGTCATAGGCTGCGAACCTCAATCGGCACCTTCCTCTTAGGGATCTCGTCATGCTCCGTTCCTTCGCTGCCCTCTTCGGCGGCCTTATCCTGAGTGCGTCCGCGCTGGCGGTAGATATCGACGCCGCCAGCTATGGCTATCCCTTGACCAACCCGTTCGAGGCGACCATCGCCACCACCCCGCCGGACCTGCGTCCGGAGCTGCCGCTGATCGAGGACATCAATCAGGCCGACCACAGCCTGACGCTGCGCCCGGAGCGCGAGTTCATCCTGCCGGACAATTTCTGGCCGGTAAAAAGCCTCACCTACCGCCTGGCGACACAGGACAAACCCGCACCGCTGATCTTCCTGATCGCCGGCACCGGTGCGCGCTATGACAGCACCATCAACGAGTACCTCAAGCGCCTCTACTACAAAGCCGGCTACCACGTGGTGCAGCTGTCATCGCCCACCAGCTTCGATTTCATGAGCGCCGCTTCGCGCTTTGCCACGCCGGGCATTTCCAAGGAAGACGCCGAGGACATGTACCGGGTGATGCAGGCCGTGCGTGCGCAGAACCCCAAACTGCCGGTCACCGAGTACTACCTCACCGGCTACAGCCTCGGCGCCCTGGACGCGGCCTTCGTCGCGCACCTGGATGAAACCCGGCGCAGCTTCAACTTCAAGAAAGTGCTGTTGCTGAACCCGCCGGTCAACCTCTACACCTCGATCACCAACCTGGACCGACTGGTACAGACCGAGGTCAAGGGCATCAACAGCACCACCACCTTCTATGAGCTGGTGCTGAACAAGCTGACTCGCTACTTCCAGCAAAAAGGCTACATCGACCTCAATGACGCGTTGCTCTACGACTTCCAGCAGTCCAAGCAACACCTGAACAACGAACAGATGGCCATGCTGATCGGCACCTCGTTCCGCTTCTCGGCGGCCGACATCGCCTTCACCTCGGACCTGATCAACCGTCGCGGCCTGATCATCCCGCCGAAATTCCCGATCACCGAAAGCACCAGCCTGACACCGTTTCTCAAGCGTGCATTGCAGTGCGATTTCGATTGCTACCTCACCGAGCAGGTGATTCCGATGTGGCGAGCGCGCACCGACGGCGGGAGCCTGTTGCAACTGGTCGACCAGGTCAGCCTGTACGCACTCAAGGACTACCTGCAGGCCAGCCCGAAGATCGCTGTCATGCATAACGCCGACGACGTCATTCTCGGCCCGGGCGACCTGGGTTTCCTGCGCAAGACCTTCGGCGATCGCCTGACGGTTTATCCACTGGGCGGCCATTGCGGCAACCTCAACTACCGCGTCAACAGCGACGCCATGCTGGAGTTCTTCCGTGGCTAAATATCTCCTGCTTATCGCTGCGTTAATGAGTGCAGGCATGGTCCATGCCCAGGACAGCAAGGCCAACGCGCCTGCCGTGGTGGATTCGGATGGCTTCAAGGAGCCGTTGACCAAGCTCAAGTTCAACCCAGGGCTGGACCAGCGCGAATTCGAGCGCTCGACGCTCAACGCCCTCAATGTCTATGACCCGTTGGAGTCCTGGAACCGCCGGGTCTATCACTTCAACTACCGCTTCGACCAATGGGTGTTCCTGCCCGTTGTCGATGGCTACCGCTACATCACGCCGAGCTTCGTGCGCACCGGGGTCAGCAACTTCTTCAATAACCTGGGAGACGTGCCGAACCTGATGAACAGCCTGCTGCAGTTCAAGGGCAAGCGTTCGATGGAAACCACCGCGCGGCTGTTGCTCAACACCACCGTCGGCATCGCCGGCCTGTGGGACCCGGCAACTGCCATGGGCCTGCCGCGCCAGAGCGAAGACTTCGGCCAGACGCTGGGCTTCTACGGCGTGCCGGCCGGCGCCTATTTCGTGCTGCCGATTTTCGGCCCATCGAACCTGCGTGATACCTCAGGCCTGTTGGTGGACTACACCGCCGAATCGGCGATCAACTTCCTGAACGTCTCCGAAGTCAGTTCCAATCACCCGGAACTGCTGCTCCTGCGCGGCGTGGACAAGCGCTACCAGACCAGTTTCCGCTACGGCCAGCTGAACTCGCCGTTCGAGTACGAGAAGGTGCGGTATGTGTACACCGAGTCGCGCAAGTTGCAGATAGCGGAATAATCTTCCACAAATGAAAAGCCCCCCGGCACACTCGATGACGGGGGGTTTTTCATAGCAGGTGGATAAGCGCCGTGGCGAAGCGATTCCTATCGCTGGTCATCGGTAACTCGAGCAAACACTTCGCTAGCCCAACTATCCATGCTGTACTTCTGGACCACATGCGCAGGTGGATCAATATATTCCTCAGCGAGAAATGACGACGGGATAACAGGGCGGTCACTGTCGATGACCAGAATGTTTCGCGCATCATAAAAATCGTAATTCATGACCGACGGGTTGTTGGTGATGATCTTCTTGCGGTAGAACAAAGCGTCGAAGAAGCGAAAACTCAGACCTGCATGGCCCGGCCGGACGATATCGATCAGGATCTCCGAGCGCCTGATCAGCTCCCCAACCTCTTCGAGCGACATTCTTTCCCTGAAAAAAGTGATACCGGGGCTGGCGTTTTCGACCACCTTGCTCTGAACCAGGAACTTATAATTCGTGTGGCCGAGACGCTCGAACTCCGCTGCAATTCTGCCCAGCACATCAATGCGGTTCTTGCCCGCCATCACTACAAACGCTTTGTACTCACGGGTGGTTTCAAGTTCTGTATCGAGCTCGTAAATATAATTGTTGAGCTTGCGAAATCCGTATTCCCGGGCATCAGCGTCGTCGAAGGTGTAGACCTTGTCGAAACGGGCCAATTGAGCCACCGGCATGGCAAGCCTGGCAACGCCGTCAGACAGGAACGCGATGGTCTGTTGTGCCGCACTCATTGCTTGATCGACAAGAGTGACGTCTATCTGCGCCGGATTGATGATGAGAACAGCGTCGACTTTCCCGGCCTTTTGGATCAGGCGCTGCGCTGCACGGACTGTCAGGAACTTCTTCAGCCATCGCCGCAGCTTCCCAGGCAGGAACCGGATCTCGCCGCGCTGTGCAGAAAGATCGACAAAAGTGACCTCATTGTTTTTGGCCAGGTAATCGCTAAGCCGTTTTACATAACCGCCCACGTCCCGACATACGATCAGGAGTTTTTGCGATGTGATGGCGGGAGGCAGATAGGCCATTTCGTTCTCGTAACAAGGATTAAAGATAGCGGCCTTCCAGAAACCTGTAGATCAAATGTGGACGTCAGCCACGCAGAGTCCTTACGGATCGGTGGACCAAAATGAGTTCGGCGATCACCTGGAATCACATTTCTTCGGCAGCTTTATCAAGCCGCCTGCGGCGCGCAATGATGAATGGTCGCTCGATTGACCAGTAAGTCAAGACGCTCAATGCGCTTACCATCAGAATGATAAGCGGCAGATACCATGCGTAGCCAGCGAGTGTGCCGTCTGTGAAATCGTATATTTTCAGCAGGCTGAACACGCTGTAGATCACGATACCGTGCAGCAGATAGATACTGTAGCTCGCTTCGCCGAGCACCTTTAGCCCCTTGTGTTCCAAGAGTCCGTGCAGATTGTTGCCCAGGACGAATAGCCCAAACGGAATACCGAGAATCAACATTTGCCCCGTCGAGTATGAACGCATCTTCAGACTCGCCAGCAGGACAACGGCGGCAATGAGGGAACACTTGAGACCTGAAAAGTCGATCGGCGTCTTGCGCAGGCGAGGTTCAAGAAAGGCGACAGCCATACCCACCAGGAATAACTTGACGAATCGCTTGTGAAATATGTCTTGATACTCTGTCCATAGGAGTGCCATCGCGCCGATGGAAATCACCAGGGCGAGGATCGGCAACTTGCGACGGAACAGGCAATACATGAGCGGGAGTGAAAGATAGAAAAGTGCCTCGTAGAGGAGTGTCCACTGCACAGAAGCGTTGATCAGTTTGCTGTCTGGAAACCCATTGATGGGTCCCCCCAGGAAAATCAACCACCTACCGAGCGCGACGACGTTATCCAGCAGCGGGGTTGGCTCCCCGCTTGTCTGATAGAAACTGATAGCCGCAACCAGGACCACGGACGCGATGTACATAGGGAAAATGCGGCGCAGTCGAGAGGAAAGCAGCGAGCCCCACTCAGGCTGCCCTCTGATCACTTTTTGCGTAAAAAGGTAGCCGGTGATCATAAAGAACAAGGACACCGGTACAGCGCCCATATTGTTGATCACGCGACTGTCGGTGACCTGCCAGGTTCCGGTGGTGTGCCATACAAAGGTGATGGTGAAGTGGTGAACCACTACCGCTGTTGCGAGGACGCCACGCAAGCCATCCAGCGACGATACCCGGTGCAGTGCTTCAGGAGCGAGCAAAGGGAAACGCCCGGCAATCAAGCAGAACGCAACGATGCAAAGCACATACAGCGCCAGCAATTGAAAGGTTTCGATCATTGATTGTTCCAAATATCAGTTTGGCCCCGCCGAGGTCGAGAGCCATTAACAATTGCCAGCGCTAGCCTTTCAGCGCTTTCCATACCTTGCCAACAACCATCACGCCCGCCAGTACCACCGCACCCGCGACGATCCCCGCCAGCGCATTGAGCAACATCGGCACGATAAACCCAGCGCCGCCCGCACTGGCCGCCACCCCTTCGATCCAGTGATGAACCACCGGCACGCCATGGGTGAGGATGCCGCCGCCCACCAGGAACATCGCCGCGGTGCCGATCACCGACAGGCTCTTCATCATGTAGGGCGCGGCACGCAGGATGGCGCCGCCAATGCTTTTGGCGGCTTGTCCTGGCTTGCGGGTCAGCCAGAGGCCCAGGTCATCGAGCTTGACGATCCCCGCGACCAGGCCGTAGACGCCAATCGTCATGACAATGGCGATACCGGAAAGCACGATCACCTGCTGGGTCAGCGCCGCATCGGCCACCGTGCCGAGGGTGATGGCGATGATTTCCGCCGAGAGGATGAAGTCGGTACGCACCGCGCCCTTGATCTTGTCCTTTTCGAAGGTCACCAGATCGACCGCCGGATCCGCCACGGCTTCGACCAATTGGGCGTGCTCGGCCTGGTCTTCGGCGGGGCTGTGAAGGAATTTGTGCGCCAGTTTCTCGAAGCCTTCGAAACACAGGTAGGCGCCACCAACCATCAACAGCGGCGTGACCAGCCACGGCACGAAAGCGCTGATCGCCAGCGCCGACGGCACCAGGATCAGCTTGTTGATGAACGAGCCCTTGGCCACCGCCCAGACCACCGGCAGCTCCCGCTCCGCACGTACGCCCGAGACTTGCTGGGCGTTGAGCGCCAGGTCATCGCCCAGCACGCCGGCGGTTTTCTTGGCGGCCATTTTGGTCATCAATGCAACATCGTCGAGCACGGTGGCGATGTCATCGATCAATACCAGCAAACTGCTTCCAGCCATGGGAGGGGCTCCTTGAACAATAATGCCGCGCAGCATACCGCGAGGCGCACCGCCGTGGGCATTCTTGAGCGCCGCGCGAGGCCGGTGCTACCATGCGCCACCGCCAGAACAGGCAAGGAACCCCAGGGTTTATGAGCACTATCCGCGAGCGCAACAAAGAACTGATCCTGCGTGCCGCCAGCGAAGAATTTGCCGACAAGGGCTTCGCCGCGACCAAGACCAGCGATATCGCGGCCAAGGCCGGCCTGCCCAAACCCAACGTGTACTACTACTTCAAATCCAAGGAAAACCTCTACCGCGAGGTCCTGGAAAGCATCATCGAGCCGATCCTCCAGGCCTCGACCCCTTTCAATGCCGACGGCGTGCCAGGCGAGGTGCTGAGCCACTACATCCGCTCCAAGATCCGCATCTCCCGCGACCTGCCCTTCGCCTCGAAAGTCTTCGCCAGCGAAATCATGCACGGCGCCCCGCATCTGAGCGCCGACCTGGTAGAGCAACTCAACGCCCAGGCCCGCCACAATATTGACTGCATTCAGACCTGGATCGACCGCGGCCAGATCGCCCCCATCGACCCCAACCACTTGATGTTCAGCATCTGGGCCGCCACCCAGACCTACGCCGATTTCGACTGGCAGATCACCGCCGTGACGGGCAAGGCGAAGCTCGATGAAGCCGATTATGAAGCGGCTGCGCAGACGATCATACGGTTGGTTTTGAAGGGGTGTGAGGTGGATCGTCAGGCTTAGACCGCAATGCTCCATCGCGAGCAGGCTCGCTCCCACAGGGGATCTGCGGTGTTCATACATTTGTGTCCACCACCGAAACCTGTGGGAGCGAGCCTGCTCGCGATGAAGGCGACTCGGATTCCAGTCAAACCCAGATCGCATCCCACAACGGATAGTCGCCAAGCCGCTCCACCAGTCCTGCCCGCAGCGGATTGGCGACCACATACCGGGCCAACTTGACCAAATCTTCTTCCCTCCGTAGCGCTCGGTCATGGTATCCCTGCTGCCAGAGACTCCCCGATCTCCCAGACTTCTCGTTGACTCCTCTGACACTTAGAGATTTCACCTGACACATCAATTGCCCTAAAGACCCGCGACGCAGTTGGATCAACCAATGAAAATGGTCTGGCATTACGACGAAAGCCAAGGAGTCTGCAATGCCACATGTCTCTATGTCTCTGAACTGGTGGATAACTATTCTGCCCAAACCATAGTCCTTGAAAACAGGTTCGCGCGCCAACGTGTTGGCTGTCAGCAGATATATGCGATTTGGCTCTGCCCATCGACCGAGGCGCAGGCGGTGCGAAGCTGATCGGGCAGACATTCCGCTTCCTTTGCAGTGAACTCCTGAAAAGGCTAGCAGTGTGAATGCAAGATCATGATCAAACCTTTAGCCGGATGTGTCTGGTTGTTGGTCTTCGCGAGCAAGCCCGCTCCCACAGGGAACTGCGGTGTTCAGACATTTTGTGTCCACCACCGAAACCTGTGGGAGCGGGCTTGCTCGCGAAGAGGCCAGTCAACTCATCGCAAAATCAAACAGCCACCCCCGCATCCGCCATCAACCCCACCCCCTCCACCGCCCGGATCGCCACCTGTTCATCGATGTCCGAGGTGTCGCCGCTGATGCCTACGGCGCCCAGCAGGGTGCCGTCCTGGTCCCTGATCAACACCCCACCCGGAACCGGCACCACACTGCCCTGCCCCAGGCTGTTCAACGCGGCGATGAAGGCCGGGCGTTGTTGGGCGTCGAGTGCGAGCAGGCGTGAGCCCTTGCCGAGGGCGATGGCGCCCCAGGCCTTGCCGATGGCGATTTGTGGGCGTAGCAGGCTGGCACCGTCTTCGCGCTGCAGCGCGATCAGGTGCCCGCCGCAGTCAAGCACCGCGACAGTCAGCGGGGCGCAGTGGGTTTCACGGCCGGCGGCGAGGGCCTGGCCGGTCAGTTTGACGGCGACTTCCAAGGTTAGAGCGCTCATGGGTGCTGTCCTTCTTTTGTTATGGGAGGGCCTTTCGGTTCTCGATTCGAGAAAATCCGCACACCGCAAATAGAACACAACAGAAATAATTTTTGTATACAATAATTCCTACAAAACACCTTAGGCGACGAAAAGACGCAGTCTTCGGGCCGATCAGATGAATAAAACAGATGCTTGAGGAAATGGATTGACCTGCGCCGCTCGCCATGAATACACTCCTCGCAAAGCCACTTGTATACAATTACAAAACGTAAGAGGCACAAACCCATGAGCAAAATGAGAGCAATCGAAGCCGCCGTCCTGGTGATGCGCCGTGAGGGCGTGGACACCGCCTTCGGCATCCCAGGCGCAGCGATCAACCCGCTGTATTCGGCCCTGCAAAAAGTGGGCGGCATCGATCACGTCCTTGCTCGCCACGTTGAAGGCGCCTCGCACATGGCCGAGGGCTACACCCGGACCAAGGCCGGCAACATTGGCGTGTGCATCGGTACGTCGGGACCTGCCGGGACAGACATGGTGACCGGCCTCTACAGCGCGTCTGCCGATTCGATCCCGATCCTGTGCATCACTGGACAAGCGCCCCGCGCCCGCCTGCACAAAGAAGATTTCCAGGCCGTCGACATCACCAGCATCGTCAAGCCGGTGACCAAGTGGGCGACCACCGTCCTGGAGCCAGGCCAGGTGCCTTATGCATTCCAGAAAGCCTTTTATGAAATGCGCTCCGGTCGTCCGGGCCCGGTGCTGATCGATCTACCGTTCGACGTGCAGATGGCCGAGATCGAATTCGACATCGATGCCTACCAACCGCTGCCCCTGGCCAAACCGGCGGCCAACCGCGTGCAGATCGAAAAAGCCCTGGCGCTGCTCAACCAGGCTGAGCGCCCGCTGCTGGTGGCGGGCGGCGGCATCATCAACGCTAATGCGAGTGAGCTGCTGGTGGAGTTCGCCGAGCTGACCGGTATCCCGGTCATCCCGACGCTGATGGGTTGGGGCACGATTCCCGACGATCATCCGCAAATGGTCGGCATGGTCGGCCTGCAGACTTCCCACCGCTACGGCAATGCGACACTGCTCAAGTCCGACCTGGTGCTAGGGGTCGGCAACCGTTGGGCCAACCGTCACACCGGTTCGGTGGATGTCTACACCGAAGGCCGCACGTTCATTCACGTGGACATCGAGCCCACCCAGATCGGCCGCGTGTTCACTCCCGACCTGGGCATCGTTTCCGACGCCGCCTCGGCGCTGACCGTGTTCATCGAAGTCGCTCGCGAATGGCAAGCCGCCGGCAAGCTGAAGAACCGCAGCGCCTGGCTGCAGGACTGCCAGCAACGCAAGGCCAGTCTGCAACGCAAGACCCACTTCGACAATGTGCCGGTCAAGCCGCAGCGGGTGTATGAGGAAATGAACCAAGTGTTCGGCAAGGACACTTGCTACGTCAGCACCATCGGCCTGTCGCAGATTGCCGGCGCGCAGTTCCTGCATGTGTACAAGCCTCGGCATTGGATCAACTGCGGTCAGGCCGGCCCTTTGGGTTGGACCATTCCGGCGGCGCTGGGGGTAGTCAAGGCCGATCCGAGCCGCAAGGTCGTGGCGCTGTCGGGCGACTATGATTTCCAGTTCATGATCGAAGAACTGGCGGTGGGTGCGCAGTTCAAGCTGCCATACATTCACGTGGTGGTGAACAACTCCTACCTGGGCCTGATCCGCCAGGCCCAGCGCGGGTTCGACATGGACTATTGCGTGCAACTGTCCTTCGATAACCTCAACGCGCCGGAGCTCAACGGTTATGGCGTCGACCACATCGCCGTGGCCGAGGGTCTGGGCTGCAAGGCACTGCGGGTGTTCGAACCGTCCGGCATCCAACCGGCGCTGCGCCAGGCTCAGGCAATGATCGAGGAATTCAAGGTGCCGGTAATCGTCGAGGTGATCCTGGAACGGGTGACCAACATTTCCATGGGCACCGAGATCAATGCCGTCAACGAATTTGAAGACCTGGCGCTGGTGGGTAACGATGCGCCGACGGCTATTTCGTTGCTTGACTGATACTGACGCCCTCCCACAGGCAATACTGTTCATTCAGGAAATCACCGGCCCCGTGACGAGGGAGCTTGCTCCCGCTTGAGTGCGAAGCACTCACAAAATGGGCTGCTGCGCAGCCAGCGGGAGCAAGCTCCCTCGCCACAGAAGCCGCCACACCTTTGCAGGAGACCACCATGCCGCGTTTCGCAGCCAACCTGTCCATGCTGTTCACCGAGCAGGATTTCCTCGCCCGTTTCGAAGCGGCCGCCAAGGCCGGTTTCACGGGTGTGGAATACCTGTTCCCCTACGACTACAGCTCCGCCGAAATCAAGGCCTTGCTCGACGCCCACGGCCTGACTCAGGTGCTGTTCAACCTGCCGGCCGGTGATTGGGCCAAGGGCGAACGCGGCATCGCCTGCTTGCCAGACCGGGTCGAGGAATTCCGCGCCGGAGTCGACCTGGCGATTGCCTACGCCAAGGTGCTGGGCAACACCCAGGTCAACTGCCTGTCCGGGATTTGCCCACAGAACTGCAACGAAACCCTGGTGGAAAAGACCTTCGTCGCCAACCTCAAGTTTGCCGCCGAGAAACTGCAAGCGGCGGGTATCAAGTTGGTGATGGAAGCCATCAACACCCGGGACATTCCCGGCTTCTACCTGAACAACACCGCCCAGGCCCTGTCGATCCGCGAGCAGGTCGGCAGCGCCAACCTGTTCCTGCAATACGACATCTACCACATGCAAATCATGGAAGGCGATCTGGCCCGCACCCTGCAATCGCACCTGGCCGAGATCAACCACGTGCAATTGGCGGACAACCCGGGCCGCCACGAGCCGGGCACCGGCGAGATCAACTACCGCTTTTTGTTCGAACACCTGGATCGCATCGGTTACCAGGGTTGGGTTGGCTGCGAATACAAGCCACTGACCACCACCGAAGCGGGCCTGGGCTGGCTGAAAAGCCATAACGCGATCTGACACGAATGTCCCCCTGTGGGAGCGAGCCTGCTCGCGATAGCTATTTCACATGCAACGACGATGTTGACTGGACCAACGCTATCGCGAGCAGGCTCGCTCCCACAGAAGAACAGTTCTCCATTTGCCTGAAGCAGCAATAAAAACAAGAGGATTTTCCAATGGCTAAAATCGGATTCATCGGCACCGGCATCATGGGCCACCCAATGGCGTTGAACCTGCAGAAAGCCGGTCATAGCCTGTTCCTTACCCAGCATCACGATCAGGCTCCGGCTGACCTGGTGGCCGGCGGCGCGGTGGCCCTGGCGAACCCGAAGGAAGTCGCCCAGGAAGCCGAATTCATCATCGTCATGGTGCCCGATACCCCGCAGGTCGATGACGTGCTGTTCCGCGCCGATGGCGTGGCAGCGGGCGTGGGCGCGGGCAAGGTGGTGATCGACATGAGTTCGATCTCCCCCACCGCGACCAAGGCGTTCGCGGCGAAGATCAACGAGAAAGGCGCGCAGTACCTCGACGCTCCGGTGTCCGGCGGTGAAGTCGGCGCCAAGGCCGCGACCCTGAGCATCATGGTCGGCGGCGACAGCGCTGCGTTCGAGCGCGCCCTGCCGTTGTTCCAGGCCATGGGCAAGAACATCACCCTGGTCGGCGGCAACGGCGATGGGCAGACCGCCAAGGTCGCCAACCAGATCATCGTCGCCCTGAACATCCAGGCCGTGGCCGAAGCCTTGCTGTTCGCTTCGAAGAACGGCGCCGACCCGGCCAAGGTCCGTGAAGCGCTGATGGGCGGCTTTGCTTCGTCGAAGATCCTGGAAGTGCATGGCGAGCGCATGATCAAGGGCACCTTCGACCCGGGCTTCCGCATCAGCCTGCACCAGAAGGACCTGAACCTGGCCCTGCAAGGTGCCAGGGAACTGAACATCAACCTGCCCAATACCGCCAATGCCCAGCAGGTGTTCAGCACCTGTGCGGCCATGGGTGGCAGCAACTGGGATCACTCGGCGTTGATCAAGGGGCTGGAGCATATGGCGAACTTCTCGATCCGAGATAACTGACACCACCGAAGCCCTCTGTGGGAGCGAGCTTGCTCGCGATGACGATTTCAACTTCGGCAACAATGTTGACTGGTCTACCGCTATCGCGAGCAAGCTCGCTCCCACAGGGTCTGCATCCACTTTAAAAACAATAAGAATCCGGGAGCCCGCCATGTCGGTCGATCCGCAACAACTGCTGCGCGAGCTGTTTGCCACAGCCATCGACGCGGCCCATCCGCAGCATGTCCTCGAGCAATATTTGCCAGCTGATCGCAGTGGCCGGGTGATCGTCATCGGCGCCGGCAAGGCGGCCGCTGCCATGGCCCAGGTGGTCGAGCGTTGCTGGCAGGGCGAAGTCACCGGCCTGGTGGTGACTCGTTACGGCCATGGTGCGCCGTGCCAGAAAATCGAGGTGGTGGAAGCCGCTCACCCGGTGCCCGACGCCGCCGGCCTGGCGGTGGCTGGGCGGGTGCTGGAGCTGGTGAGCAACCTGAACGAAGACGACCGGGTGATTTTCCTGCTGTCCGGCGGTGGCTCGGCGTTGCTGGCATTGCCGGCGGCCGGCATTACCCTGGGCGACAAGCAAGCGATCAACAAAGCCCTGCTCAAGTCCGGCGCCAGCATTGGGGAGATGAATTGCGTGCGCAAGCATCTCTCGGCGATCAAGGGCGGGCGACTGGGCAAGGCCTGCTGGCCGGCGACGGTTTACACCTATGCGATTTCCGACGTGCCGGGCGATCAGGCGACGGTTATCGCTTCGGGCCCCACGGTGGCCGACCCCAGCACCTCGGCCGACGCCCTGGCGATCCTCAAGCGTTACCAGATTGATGTCCCGGCGTCGGTGCGCAGTTGGCTACTGAGCGCGGAATCGGAAACCGTCAAACCTGGCGATTCGCACCTGGCGCGCTGTCATTTCCAGTTGATCGCCCGGCCCCAGCAGTCGCTGGAAGCCGCCGCGGTGAAGGCGCGCCAGGCCGGTTTCAGTCCGTTGATCCTCGGCGACCTGGAAGGCGAATCCCGGGAAGTGGCGAAAGTCCATGCCGGCATCGCCCGGCAAATCGCGCTGCACGGCCAGCCATTACCAGCGCCGTGCGTGATCCTTTCCGGCGGCGAAACCACGGTCACCGTACGCGGTGACGGTCGCGGCGGACGCAATGCAGAATTTCTGTTGAGCCTGACTGACAGCCTCAAAGGCCACTCCGGGATCTATGCCCTGGCCGGAGACACGGACGGCATCGACGGCTCCGAAGACAACGCCGGGGCCATCATGACCCCGGACAGTTATCGTCGAGCCGCCGAACTGGGCCTGAGTGCCAGCGACGAGTTGGACAACAACAATGGCTATGGCTACTTCGCCGCGCTGGACGCGTTGATCGTCACCGAGCCGACCCGCACCAACGTCAACGACTTTCGCGCCATCCTGATCCTCGAGAACCCCAAACATGACGCCTGATAAAAAGGTCAAGATCCTCGCGACCCTCGGCCCCGCCACCCGTGGGATCGATGACATCCGCGAACTGGTGCAGGCCGGGGTGAATATCTTCCGCCTGAACTTCAGTCATGGCGAACATGCCGATCACGCCCAGCGCTATCAGTGGATTCGTGAAGTCGAGCGCCAGCTCAACTACCCGCTCGGTATCCTGATGGATTTGCAGGGACCGAAACTGCGGGTCGGCCGATTCACAGAAGGCAAGGTGCTGCTGCAACGCGGCCAGGCCCTGCGCCTGGACCTGGACCCGACACCGGGCGATCAACGCCGGGTCAACCTGCCCCACCCGGAAATCATCGCCGCCCTGGAGCCGGGCATGGACCTGCTGCTGGATGACGGAAAACTACGCCTGCGAGTCATCGCCCGCCACGTTGATGCCATCGACACCGAAGTGCTCAACGGTGGCGAATTGTCGGACCGTAAAGGCGTGAACGTGCCGCAGGCGGTACTCGACTTGAGCCCGCTGACAGCCAAGGACCGCCGCGACTTGAGCTTCGGCCTGGAGCTGGGCGTGGACTGGGTGGCGTTGTCGTTCGTGCAGCGTCCCGAGGACATCCGCGAAGCCCGGGCATTGATCGGCGACAAAGCGTTCCTGATGGCCAAGATCGAGAAACCGTCAGCGGTCACCCAGTTGCGGGAGATCGCCGAATTGAGTGACGCAATCATGGTGGCCCGGGGCGACCTGGGTGTGGAAGTCCCGGCCGAGAGCGTGCCGCAGATCCAGAAAAACATCATCGGCACCTGCCGCGCCCTCGGCAAACCGGTGGTGGTCGCTACGCAAATGCTCGAATCGATGCGTTTCTCTCCGGCACCGACCCGCGCCGAAGTCACCGACGTCGCCAACGCCGTGGCCGAAGGCGCCGACGCGGTGATGTTGTCGGCGGAAACCGCTTCCGGCGATTACCCCCTCGAAGCGGTGCAGATGATGAGCAAGATCATCCGCCAGGTCGAGAACGGCCCCGATTACCAGACGCAACTGGACGTCAGCCGGCCGAAAGCCGAGGCCACGGTGTCGGACGCCATCAGTTGCGCGATCCGCCGGATCAGCGCGGTCCTGCCGGTGGCGGTGCTGGTGAACTACAGCGAATCCGGCAGCTCCAGCCTGCGAGCGGCGCGGGAAAGGCCGACGGTGCCGATCCTCAATCTCACGCCGAACCTTGCGACCGCCCGCCGCTTGACGGTGGCCTGGGGCGTGCACTCAGTGGTCAACGACCGGCTGCGGCAGGTGGACGAGGTCTGCTCCACCGCCCTGGAAATCGCCCAGGCCCAAGGCATGGCCCAGCGCGGCGATACCCTGTTGATTACAGCGGGGGTGCCGTTTGGTAAGCCGGGGTCGACCAATTCGTTGCGTATCGAGACCTTGATCTAGGGCCTGAACTGGCCTCATCGCGAGCAGGCTCGCTCCCACATGGATTCAGCGGCGTCCACAAAACCCCTGTGGGAGCGAGCCCGCTCGCGATGAACTCAACCCGGTTTACCAGACACACAACCATGCAAAACGCCCCTTGCCGCGACTGGTCCACCGCCCTGCTCAGCGGCTTCAGCCAAATCTTCCTCCAACGCCACCCGCTGTGCGGCCTGCTGTGTCTGTTGGCCATCCTGCTCACCGCGCCCGGGCTGTTTGGCGGTGCGCTGTTGGGCGGCGTGGCCGGTTTGCTCACGGCCCAGCGGCGCGGTTATGCCAAGGCCGATCGGCAGGCCGGACTGTTCAGTTACAACGGCATCCTGTTGGGGTTGTTGGTGAGCCTGGCGCTGCCCTGGTCAGCCTTGTTACCGCCGTTGATCCTTGCCGGCGGTGGGCTCAGCGCGATGCTGACCGAGCAATGGCTAAAGCGCAGTCAAGACCCACGTTGCCTGCCCGCCTACACCGCGCCTTTCGTGGGGCTGGGCTGGCTGCTGCTGAGTTTCGCTGCGCCACCGCCTGCGCTGATGCCGGTCGAGCTGACGCCGGCCAACCTGCTGGCCGGCTGTCTGGCCGGGTTAGGCCAGGTCATGTTTCTCGGCCATCCGTCAGCCGGTGCGCTGATTGCGGCAGGCCTACTGATTGCCAGCCGTCGAGCCGCGAGCTGGGCGCTGTTCGGTTCGGCGATTGGCGTCGCGTTCGCCGTGCTGGATCAGGAATACGCTGCGGCGCTGTCCGGACTGGGCGGCTATAACCCGGCCCTGGTGGCGCTGGCCCTCAGTCAACAACGCCGAAAACCCTGGCTGCCCCTGGCCGGGATCCTGCTGGCCGTGATGCTCGCGCCGGGGTTTGCCGCCCTCGGCCTGGCGCCGCTCACCGCGCCGTTCATACTCGCCTGCTGGCTGGTGCAGGCCACGGCGCGAACGTGGCGACAGATCCTGAGCGAAAGCGCGCCTTGCACTCTGCCCGGCAATCGCCCTAGGCTTCGCTGATTCCTGGTTCAGGCGAAGGTTATGGACAACAGCAACAACTGGCGTGAACGTCTCTACGTCATGATTTTTCAGACCGACACCGTGGCCGGCCGGCGCTTCGACAGCACCCTGCTGTTGATCATCCTCGCCAGCCTGGTGATCGTGATGCTCGACAGCATCGACAGCGTGCACAAGAACTACGCGGGCCTGCTGGCCGGCATCGAGTGGGGCTTCACCTTCATCTTCATCGTCGAGTACGGCCTGCGCCTGTACTGCTCGCCCAAGCCGCTGCGCTATGCGTTCAGTTTCTATGGCCTGGTGGACTTGCTGGCAATCGTGCCGGGGATCCTGGCGCTGTACTACAGCGATGCCCAGTACCTGCTGATCGTCCGGATCATCCGTATGCTGCGGATTTTCCGGGTGCTCAAGCTCAGCCCGTATCTCAAGCAAGCCAACTATCTGATGTCGGCGCTGCGTGGCAGCAAGCAGAAAATCATCGTGTTCCTGGTCAGCGTCTCGACCCTGGTCACCGTATTCGGCGCCTTGATGTACGTCATCGAAGGCCCCGAGCACGGCTTCACCAGCATTCCCAAAGGCATCTATTGGGCGATCGTGACCCTGACCACCGTGGGCTTCGGCGATATCGTGCCCAAGACCCCGCTGGGCCAGGTGGTGTCCTCGTTGGTGATGATCACCGGTTACTCGATCATCGCCGTGCCGACCGGGATTTTCACCGCCGAACTGGCCTCCGCCATGCGCGGTGACCAGCTCCAGCACGACTGTCCGGTGTGCAGCAAGAAAAACCATGAACCGGCAGCGGCTTTTTGCTCCCGCTGTGGCAGCGCGTTGTTTAAGAAAGTGGAATAAGCAAAGCACTTTTTAGTGCTTGAAGTGATATCAGCTTGCCGCTAGTGTGCCGGCTGATGACTCGGAAAACTTGTTCAAACAAAAGGAATTCGCAGTGAAGAACTTCTTTGGCGCCTCCCTTCTCGCCGCAGGCCTGACTTTCGGCAGCCTCGCCCACGCCGCTCCGACGTTGCTCAACGTTTCCTACGACGTGATGCGTGATTTCTACAAGGACTACAACGCCGCCTTCCAGAAACACTGGCAGGCCGAGCACAACGAAAACATCACCGTGCAGATGTCCTTCGGTGGCTCCAGCAAGCAGGCCCGTTCGGTGATCGACGGGCTGCCGGCGGATGTCATCACCATGAACATGGCCACCGACATCAATGCCCTGGCGGACAACGGCAAGCTGGTGCCCGAGAACTGGGTCACCCGCCTGCCGAACAACAGCGCGCCCTTCACCTCGGCCACGGTGTTCATCGTGCGCAAAGGCAACCCCAAGGCGCTGAAAGACTGGCCCGACCTGCTCAAGGACGGCGTGCAGGTGATCGTGCCCAACCCGAAGACTTCCGGTAACGGCCGCTATACCTACCTGTCGGCCTGGGGCTACGTGCTCAAGAACGGCGGTGACGAGAACAAGGCCAAGGACTTCGTCGGCAAGCTGTTCAAGCAGGCGCCGGTACTGGACACCGGTGGCCGTGCCGCGACCACCACCTTCATGACCAACCAGATCGGTGATGTGCTGGTGACCTTTGAAAACGAAGCCGAGATGATCGCCCGCGAGTTTGGTCGCGATCAGTTCGAAGTGATCTACCCAAGCGTTTCCGCCGAAGCCGAGCCACCGGTGAGCGTGGTGGACAAAGTGGCGGAGAAAAAAGGCTCCCGCGAGGCCGCCGAAGCGTACCTCAAGTATCTGTGGTCGCCGCAAGGCCAGGAAATCGCCGCCGCCAACTACCTGCGCCCACGGGATCCGGCGATACTGGCCAAGTACACTGACCGCTTCCCGAAGGTGGATTTCCTGTCGGTGGAGAAGACCTTTGGTGACTGGCGCACGGTGCAGAAGACTCACTTCAATGATGGTGGGGTTTTCGATCAGATCTATAGCGGTAAGTAACGCCTGAACACAGATCCATTGTGGCGAGGGAGCTTGCTCCCGCTGGGACAGTCCGACGCCTCGGGCGTAGCGGTCCTCAGCTTTTTGCGGTTGCTGCGCAACCGAGCGGGAGCAAGCTCCCTCGCCACAACAGCCCTGCATCCACATATCTGGCACATCTACAACGTCCCGCATGTCCACAATATGCAGAGCACTCCCTACATCAACAACAGGCATGTCTGCTATCACCCCCAAAGCCTGTTCCGGAGCTGCATAACCCTTTAGCCTTGCGCCCTTTCTTCCCGTTCACTGACGAGATAGCCATGCGCGCGCCTCTTTCCACCGCCTCCACCGGCACGAGCCTGACCCGGGCCATGGTCCTGCTGTTCGCCTTCTGCTGCGGCGCCATCGTTGCCAACATCTACTACGCCCAACCGATCATCGACCTGATCGCTCCCGACGTCGGCCTGAGCAGCACCCTGGCGAGCCTGATCGTCTCGCTGACCCAGATCGGGTATGCCCTGGGCCTGTTTTTCCTGGTGCCGCTGGGTGACTTGCTGGAGAACCGGCGGCTGATGATCGTCACCACCCTGGTGGCGATTGCCAGTCTGCTGGGGGCGGCATTCACCGATCAGCCGAATGTGTTCCTGCTGGTCTCGCTGCTGGTGGGATTCAGTTCGGTGTCGGTGCAGGTATTGATTCCCCTGGCGGCGCACCTGGCGCCGGAAGAGTCCCGGGGTCGGGTCGTGGGCGGGATCATGGGTGGCCTGTTGCTCGGGATCCTGCTGGCGCGGCCGATTTCCAGCGTGGTAGCCGATCATTTCGGCTGGCGGGCGATGTTCATGATCGCGGCCGGGCTAATGGCGGCGATCAGCGTGGTGCTGGCCGTGACCGTGCCCAAGCGCCAGCCCGACCACAGCGCCTCGTACGGGCAACTGCTGGGCTCGCTCGGCACCCTGCTGCGCCAGCAACCGCTGTTGCGCCAGCGGGCATTCTACCAGGCGTGCCTGTTCGCCACGTTCAGCCTGTTCTGGACCGCCGTGCCGCTTGAGCTGTCGCGCAATCATGGCCTGTCCCAGACTGAAATCGCCCTGTTCGCCCTGGTCGGTGCGATTGGCGCCATCGCCGCGCCCATCGCCGGTCGCCTGGCTGACGCCGGCCATACTCACAGGGCGTCGCTGCTGGCGATGCTGTTCGCCAGCCTGAGCTTCCTGCCCGCGTTCATCCACCCGATCTACAGTGTGATTGGCCTGGCCGTGACCGGGGTGGTGCTGGACTTCTGCGTGCAGATGAACATGGTGCTGGGCCAACGCACCATTTACGCCCTCGATGGAAAAAGCCGCAGCCGATTGAATGCGCTGTACATGACCAGCATCTTCATCGGCGGTGCCTTTGGCTCATCGATTGCCAGTGCGCTTTATGAGCACGGCGGCTGGCTGTGGGTGGTGATTGTCGGCAGTGTATTCCCGTTGCTGGCCTTGCTGCGCTTCTTGAGCGCGGCGCAGAAACGGGCCATGGCGACGGCTTGAAAGATTCGATCAACCGTGGCGAGGGAGCTTGCTCCCGCTCGGCTGCGAAGCAGTCGTAAAACCGGCCGGCGCGATCTATCCGGACAGTCGCGTCGCCTGGACTGGGGCTGCTACACAGCCCAGCGGGAGCAAGCTCCCTCACCACAATGATGTTCGTCAGCCGAAAGTGATTATCTGATGATCAGACCCGCACGTTGCCCCGCGGTCCGGCGATCGCCCAGATGATCAGGCCCAGGACCGGCAGCAGCAGGATCAGCAGCACCCACAGGACCTTCGCCCCGACTTCAGAGCCACTCTTGAGCACGTTGATGATCGCCCAGATATCGAGCGCCAGGATGATCAGGCCAACCAGGCCGTTGAAGGTGGAACCCATGGTGTCGCTCCCAATTGATGACAGGCATCCTTAGGATAGCCGCAGCCCGGCGAGGGTTCCGTTTATTGCATCAAACGTGCACCGCGACCTTGAGGGCTTCCAAAGCTGGCGCGGCGGCGATGCCGACTTCGGCACTGAGCTCCAGCACTCGCGGCACGTCGTTGCCATAGACCAGCACCATCTGCAATTCATCGTCCAGTAACTGGCTGAAGTTCATCAGGGTGTAGCCGCCGTTTTCCTTGTTCAGGCTGCTCATCTGTATCTGAATGCGGTTGAGCGCCGTCAGGACTTCGGTTTTCGCCAGTTGCTTGGGCTTGAGATTGAACGCCACGCCGGGGCCGAACGAGGCAACGATCTGTTCGAACAGCTCCACGTAGCTGTCGGCCTGGAACAATACGGTGTCCGGCAGGCTGCCCACCACCACCCACTCACCCAACGGGATCGGGAAGGTGTCGTCGTAGTTGATATCCGGGTTGGCGGCCAGGAAAGCCGCCGGATCGGCGTAGGCCTGGGCCGCTTCGTCAGCTATCCGTGCGATGTCAGCCTCGCCGAGGCAGCCGGAACTGATTTTGCTGATGAGTTCGACGAGTGCGGCTTTCATGGGGTGGATCCTGTGGGGATGAATTTCAAGGGCGCGCAGGATAGCGCATCGGATCCTTCAAGTCAGGAACCTGTGGCGAGGGAGCTTGCTCCCGCTGGGCTGCGAAGCAGACCCATTTTCTGCGAGCGCTGCGCACCCGAGCGGGAGCAAGCTCCCTCGCCACAAAAAGCTCTGGTCGATATCTACGTGCGGGCCCCTCAGCCAAGCAACTTCTGCAACTGGACCGTGGTATCCACCGCACCCATGGTCTTCGCTGCATCCAGCGCCGTTACACCATTGGCATCCTTGGCTTTCGGATCGGCACCTTTGCCGATCAGGTAATCGACGATTTCCACCCGATTGAACATCGCCGCCATCATCAGCGCCGTGCGGCCATCGAAGGAAGCGCCTTCCACTTGCGCGCCACCGTCCACCAGGGCCGAGACCACCGCCAGGTCGCCCTTGAACGCCGCGCCGGCAATCGGGCTCTGGCCGTTATCGTTGCGGATTTCCGGATCGGCCTTGTGTTCCAGCAGTACTTTCACCGTCTCCACATGCCCGTGGTAGGCGGCCAGCATCAGCAAGGTGTCGCCCTTGTGGTTACGCAGGTTCGGCGGCAGGCCTTTGCTCAGCAGCGCGGCCATCATGGCGGCGTCGCCCTGGCGGGCCACGTTGAACACCTGCTCGGCAAATTCCGCAGCCTCTTCCGGGGTCATCTGGCGGCTTGTATCGGACATTGAAAACTCCATTCGGGTCGTCGCAAAGCGGCTAGTTTCCCGAGCGGCCCGAAACCTGTCATCCCTTTTTTATCAGTACCCGGTATAGCCAAAATCAATAACGCCATTGCCCACCCTGGATCTGCGTCGCCAAATGCCGGTCCAGCGGCACGTAGGTCGCGGTGCCGGGCAACCAGGCATAGATCGGCTCCCCACCCGAGCTGCATGGGTCGAAGCCTTCAGTCTTGAGACGGGTCTTCTGGTACTTGAACGTGCCAGTGGTGTCCATTTTCACTTTGATCCGCAGGAACAACGGCACCGCATAGGGCGGCAACCTGCCTTGCAGGAACTGCAAAAGCTCGCTGAAATCCAGGGTCGCCAGGGATTCGGCCGGGGTAATCGCGGCCATGCCGGCCCGGCCATTGGTGTTCTTGATTTCCACGCCATAGGCCACCGCCTCGGCCACTTGCGGGTGTTGCAGCAGGACGTTTTCCACTTCGGTGGTGGAGACGTTTTCGCCTTTCCAGCGATAGGTGTCGCCGAGGCGGTCGACGAACTGCCCGTGGCCGAAGCCGATGTTGCGCAGCAGATCGCCGGTGTTGAAGTAACAATCACCCGGCGTGAAGACATCACGATAAATGGTTTTTTCGGTCTTGGCCGGATCGGTATAGCCGTCCAGCGGCGCCTTTTCGTCGATCCGCGCCAACAACAGACCCGGTTGGCCCTTGGGGACTTTTTGCATGCGCCCGTGCAGGTTGCGCAACGGTACTCCGCTGTCATGGTCGTACTGCACCAGCTCCCAGCCCATCAGGGAAAAGCCCACGGTATTGTCGAAATTCAGGACATTGGTAAAGCCGATATTGCCGTCGCTGGCCGCGTACAGTTCACAGATATGCTCGATGCCGAAACGCGTCTTGAACGCTGACCAGGCCCCCGGGCGCAAGCCGTTGCCGATCATTTTCTTCACACCGTGCTGGCGGTCTTCGACAGCCGCGGGCTGGTCGATCAGGTAGCGGCACAGCTCGCCGACGTAACCCAGCGTCGTCGCCCGGTAGCGACGTATATCACCCCAGAACTGACTGGCGCTGAATTTGCGCCGGATCGCGAATCCCGATGCGCCACAGATCGCCGCGCCCCAGCACACGCACAGGCCCGTGGCGTGATAGAGCGGCAAGGTGCAATAAAGGACGTCGTCGGGCTGCATGTCCAAGGCGATCAGGCCGAAACTGGTGGAGGTGCGCATCCAGCGACCATGGCGAAACACGCCGGCCTTGGGCAGCCCGGTGGTGCCCGAGGTATAGAGATAAAAACACGGATCGTTGAAGAAAACCTGTTGGCTGGACGCCGGGTTATCCGTGGGGAACGGATCGCTGTGGCTGATCAGGTCGACGAAATCCGGCGGCACATCAGTGCCGTCCTGATCGGCCACCCACCAGGTCCTGGTGCTCGACAGCGCGGTTCGGCCGCGCACGTCTTTGAAGGCACTGACCCGCTCGTCCCCCACCACTACCGCCACTGGCGTGACCAAGGCCAGGCTATGCACCAGGGCGTCACCGGTCTGCGAGGTATTGACCATGGCACTGACCGCGCCGACTTTCGCCACCGCCAGTACCGTCACCAACAGTTGGGGCCGGTTCTCGATGAACACCGCCACACAGTCGCCCTTGCCGATGCCCTGCGCCATCAGGTAATGAGCGATGCGATTGGCGCGCTCATTGACCTGTGCATAACTCCACACTGTTTCGTCACAGAGCAGCGCCGGGCCGTGGGGATTGCGCCGGACGGCCTGTTCGAAACACCAGCCCAGGCCGCACGGCTGCGACGGATCCTGGACGTTGGCCAGTTTCATGCCCTTGACGATGCGGGGTACGGCTCGGGCAATGGCGGGCAGTTTGCGCAACATCATGCCCCAGGTGATGGCGTCGCTGGGTGTACGACTCATGGTAGATCCCCGCTCGACCTCGTGGGTCTCGGTTTTCTTGTTATCGGGCTGAAGCTTCAATGTGCTCGAAAAGTACGTCAGCGCTCGAGCGGCTGTACACGCGGTTTTTGCAATGTTTTGTATCCATAGCCGAAGGCAGGCGAAGCGGGAGCGCGGTGGGGCCGATTGGTTCCAAATAAATTCGCCCGACCACGCAAAATGCAGGATGCACGATGGCCATTCATGCAAGATGCACGAAAGCGAAAATCAGGCGTTTCTATAACTGGTTGTTTTTTAAGGATTTTTATAATCAGCCGAGGCTGGCACAGACGCTGCAACTCCCCCTCCACGGTTTGCCAACAAGACCATGGAGCTCAACGATGAACATGATTCAAGAGAAGTTTGCATCCCTGTTTTCCAACTACGAAGTGACCACACAGGCCCGCCCGGATGGCGGCATCCTGCTGACCCTGCGCAACAGCGAAGGCAAACTGTTCAAACGCACGATTTCCTACGCCCAGTTGCACGCTGGGGACCAACTGTCCTGGGCGATCAGCGCCATCCGCCGTGACCTGGCCGAACAAGCCAGCGAATTGCCGCAGATCACCTTGCTACAAAGCCAGCATCGCTTCGCCCTGCCGACCTACCACAGCGCCTGAACCGGCGGGAAATACTGATTTGTGGGAGCGAGCTTGCTCGCGATAGCGTCAGGCCAGTCAATGAAAATGTCGACTGACCGGGCCTCATCGCGAGCAAGCTCGCTCCCACACTGGGACTGTGGGCGTCCAACTTATTCAGGCGTCACCCAAATCCCTGTGGGAGCGAGCCTGCTCGCGATTGCGATGGGACAGTGATGGAGATATCGACTGGCTGGGCCTCATCGCGAGCAAGCTCGCTCCCACAGTTTTTCAGTCTTCTAAAGCCGGGAAACGGCTGGCGATTTCATCGCCGGTGAAGCGCTCTTCCCAGCCCTTGGAATCATCGCGCAAGCGGATCGCCACGAAGTGCGGGTGTTCACCCGCATCGAACCAGTGTGGCGTGCCGGCCGGCAAGGTGATCAGGTCGTTCTTTTCACACAGCACCGCATACACGTAGTCGTCCAGGTGCAAGCTGAACAAGCCTCGGCCAGCGACGAAAAACCGCGTCTCGTCCCCGTCATGGCTGTGCTCCTTCAGGAACCTGGCACGCAACTCGTCTTTTTGCGGATGCTCGCTGTGCAGGCCGATGACATCGACCGAGGCATCCCCCCGCTCAGCCTTCAGCGTGTCAATCTGCGCCTGGTAGGCCGCAATGACTTCATCCTGGTCCACTCCAGGCTGGAGCTTCGTGGTGGTTTGCCAGCGATCGAAGCGAATACCTTTTTCGGCCAGGGTCGCGACGATGTCTTCGAAATGCGTCAACACCTTGTTCGGAATGTCAGGGCTTGAGACGTGGTAGACGGACAGGCTGCTCATGACGATGGCTCCAGCAAATTAACGGTTCGAAGGCTCATGGCCGGTCCTCTTGCATACGGGTCGCAATGATAACGGCTGCGGCAAAGGCAGCGAGGCTGGCGAGGCTGAAGGTCCAACCGGCGCCCAGCGCATTCCAGCTGTAGCCGGAATACAGCGCGCCCAAGGCCCCGCCCGTGCCGGCCAGCGCCGCGTACAGTGCCTGGCCCTGGCCTTGCTGGCGCGGGCCGAAGCTACGCTGTACGAAATGAATGGCGGCGGCGTGGAAGCTGCCGAAGGTCGCCGCATGCAGCACTTGGGCAAACAGCAAGACCCAGAGGAATTCGGCCAGCGAGCCCAGCAGCAACCAGCGCAACGCCGCCAGCAGAAAGCTCGCCAGCAGCACCCGACGCACCGAAAACCGCCCCAGGATCCGGCTCATCAGCAAGAACACCAGCACTTCGGCCACCACCCCGACAGCCCAGAGCATGCCAATCAGTCCACGGCTGTAGCCCAGGCGCTCAAGGTGTAGGGTCAGGAAGGTGTAATACGGGCCGTGGCTGACCTGCATCAAGCCGACACAGACGTAGAACGCCAATACGCCGGGGCTGCGCAGTTGTCGCAGGAAGCCGTCCCCGTTCACGCGCGGCGGTTGGGTCGGCTGGGCGTTGGGCACCCAGAAACTGGCGAGGACGATGCCGGCCATGATCAGCACCAGCGCCATCGGGTAAATGTCCAGGCTCAGCCATTCGAACAGCCGGCCCAGCAGTACCACGGTGATGATGAAACCAATGGAGCCCCAGAGGCGGATCTGGCTGTAGCGCGCGGCCTGCCCGCTCAGGTGGGCCAGGGTGATGACTTCGAACTGTGGCAGCACCGCGTGCCAGAAGAACGCGTGCAACGCCATGACCATCGCCAGCCAGGCATAACTTTTATGAATGAAGATCAGCGAGAAGGTCAGCAAGGTGCAAATCGCACCGAAGCGCACGATCGCAAGGCGCCGGCCGGTGTAATCCCCCAGCCAACCCCAGATGTTCGGCGCCACGCAGCGCATCAGCATGGGAATCGCCACCAGCTCGCCGATGCGCGCCGCGTTGAACCCAAGGTGATCGAAGTACAGCGCCAGGAATGGCGCTGTCGATCCAAGCAGCGCGAAATAGAACAGGTAGAAACTGGAAAGCCGCCAGTACGGCAACGCCGCCATGCCCGTCAGGCCACGGCGCTCGGCCAGTCAGCCATCAAAGCTGACCCAATACCGGCGTGGCGACCCGCACATCGGCGTTCTGGCCACGATGACGCAACAGGTGATCCATCAGCACGATCGCCATCATCGCCTCGGCAATCGGCGTGGCACGAATGCCGACGCATGGGTCGTGACGGCCCTTGGTGATGACCTCCACCGGGTTGCCATGGATGTCGATGGAACGCCCCGGCGTGGTGATGCTGGAGGTCGGCTTCAAGGCCAGGTGCGCGACAATCGGCTGGCCCGAGGAAATGCCACCGAGGATGCCGCCGGCATTGTTGCTCAGGAAACCTTGCGGGGTCAGTTCGTCACGGTGCTCGGTGCCACGCTGGGCGACGCAGGCGAAACCGGCGCCGATCTCCACGCCCTTCACCGCGTTGATGCTCATCAGGGCGTGGGCCAGTTCGGCGTCGAGGCGGTCGAAGATCGGCTCGCCGAGGCCTGGCATCACACCTTCGGCCACGACGGTGATCTTCGCGCCGACCGAATCCTGGTCCCGGCGCAGCTGGTCCATGTAGGTCTCCAGCTCCGGCACCTTGTCTGGATCGGGGCAGAAAAATGCGTTCTGCTCCACCGAATCCCAGGTCTTGAACGGGATTTCGATAGGGCCCAGCTGGCTCATGTAGCCACGAATCAGGATGCCCTGGCTGGCCAGGTATTTCTTGGCAATCGCCCCGGCTGCCACGCGCATGGCGGTTTCCCGGGCCGAACTGCGGCCGCCGCCACGGTAGTCGCGCTCGCCGTACTTGTGGTGGTAGGTGTAGTCGGCGTGGGCTGGACGGAACAGATCCTTGATCGCCGAGTAGTCCTTGGACTTCTGGTCGGTGTTGCGAATCAACAGGCCGATGGCGCAGCCGGTGGTGCGGCCTTCGAACACGCCGGAAAGGATTTCGACTTCATCGGCTTCCTGGCGCTGGGTGGTGTGACGGCTGGTGCCGGGCTTGCGGCGGTCCAGGTCGCGCTGCAGGTCCTCCAGGGAAATCTCCAGGCCCGGCGGGCAGCCGTCGACAATGGCGACCAACGCCGGGCCATGGCTTTCGCCCGCGGTGGTGACAGTGAACAGCTTGCCGAAGGTATTGCCGGACATGCAGGGTGCTCCGTGAATTCGCCGATTCGTAATGGCCGCCAGTATACGCAGGCTCCCCGCGTAGTTCATCCTCGAACCTTATCGATGCCCGCCAGTCCAACCGGCACCTTCGCAACTCATGGCCTGATGATGTTAAAGCTGCTTGTCCTGTGCCTTACCCTTTTTACCTTTACCGGCCTGGCCCAGGCCACCGTTCTGCAACGTCCCATCAGCCTGGACACTGGCAGCGGCGAGCTGCACGGCTCGCTATTGCTGCCCAAGTCCGACAGGCCGGTGCCGGTTGTCCTGATCATTTCCGGGTCGGGTCCTACGGATCGTGACGGAAACAACCCCGAGGGCGGGCGCAATGACAGCCTCAAGCGCCTGGCCTGGGTCCTGGCCCGGCACAATATCGCCAGCGTGCGCTATGACAAGCGCGGCGTGGCGACCAGCCTGGCGGCGACCCCGGACGAACGCAACCTGAGCGTCGAGGCCTACGTCAACGATGCCGTTGCCTGGAGTCGCAAGCTCGCGGCCGACCCGAGACTCGGCCCGTTGATCCTGCTGGGCCACAGCGAAGGCGCGCTGATTGCCAGCCTTGCCGCACCGCAGGCGAACGCGGCGGCGATCATTTCGCTGTCCGGCAGCGCCCGGCCGATTGACCAGGTATTGCGCCAACAATTGAGCAGCCGCCTGCCGCCTTTGATGCTGCGCAGTAATGAGCTGCTCGACAGTCTCAAGGCCGGCCGGCCCGACCCGAATGTACCGCCGCAATTGCAAGTCATCTTCCGCCCGAGCGTGCAGCCGTACCTGATTTCGTTGTTTCGCCAGGATCCGGCCCAGGCTTTCGCGGCGCTGAAGATCCCGGCGCTGATCATCCAGGGCAGTAGCGACATCCAGGTCAGCGTCGATGACGCCCGGCTGTTGCAAGCCGCGAAGCCCGACGCCGAGCTGGCGCTGATCGAGGGCATGAACCACGTGCTGCGCATCGTGCCCAACGACGTGAAACGGCAACTGGCCTCTTATAAAGACCCCAACCTGCCCCTCGCCGCCGAGCTCGGCGAGCGGATCGTGGGTTTTATTGACTCGATAACGGCTCGTTAAGCTCTTTTAACCCTCCAGTCCTGGCCAGAACGGCCGATAAACCGGTGTCGGACAGCGCAACGGCTGCCGACCCGCCGGCCTGGACAGGATTTTGCCGTTATGACCGAAACTCAAGCTTCACCCGACACTGCCACCGAAACGCCCGCCCCGCCAGCGGTGGAGTTGCCTTGGGCGGACGTGCAGGCCGAACATCACAAGATGCTGCGGCTGGCGCCGCTCAAGACCGACCGCGCCACCGGTGTGCGGCCGCTGCGGTTCGTCGAGTTCAGCTATGCCGAGCGCCACAGCAAGGAACACAGTCTGCTACGCATGAGCATTCAGTTGCCGGGTCAGCGGGTGCGCAAGGAACAGAATCATCTGGATGTCTGGGCCGACCACGTCGAGAAGTGCCTGTCCTTTTCCCCGGACAATCTGCAAGTCGAGCCGTTGAACCGTGGGATCGGCCGCTTTCTCGCCGCCCAGGGCATCACCTGGGCCAAGAAACGCTGGCCAGGCTACCGGGTCGATGGCCTGGATCTCAATAACAAGGACGCGCTGAACGAAGACACCCGTCTGCGCCGTGACCGCTTTCTCAAGGCCCAGGGCTTCGAGGTGGTGTACGCCGACGCCCAGCACCTCAAAGGCAGCATCAAGCCAGCCCAGGTTGGCGATCTGGTGGGGGACTGGAACACCGAGAAACTGCAGTTCGTGGAAATCCTCGAAGCTGCGCAGATGCTGCAACAAGCCGAGCAGAACCTGGCGGAACAGGAAGTCAAACTCAAGCAGCATGAAGAGAAGGTCAACAAGTTCAAGCGCGAAGACACCGGCCTGCGCTTCACCATCACCTGCCTGGTGGCTTTTGCCATGTTCCAGGCCGGGCTGCTGATCTGGATTGCGACGCGGCGCTAAGAGCCGGGCTCATCGCAACCCCTGTGGCCAGGGAGCTTGCTCCCGCTCGGCTGCGCAGCAGTCGTGAACGCCAGCGATGCGATTTTCCTGGAACTGCTATGACGCTTTTGGGGCTGCTTCGCAGCCCAGCGGGAGCAAGCTCCCTCGCCACAAGAGCGAAGCAGTCACACCTCCCAGATAAACTAAACCCGCGAAGCGAACAACGCCTGGTGCTGACGACACTGTTCGGCGCTGAGCATGAACACGCCGTGACCGCCGCGTTCGAACTCCAGCCAGGCGAAATCCACCTCAGGGTACAGCGCCTCGACATGAACCTGGCTGTTGCCGACCTCGACGATCAACAGGCCCTTCTCGGTCAGGTGATCCGCCGCTTCGGCCAGCATCCGGCGCACCAGGTTCAAGCCGTCGTCGCCACAGGCCAGGCCCAGTTCCGGTTCGTGCTGGTACTCCGGGGGCATGTCGGCGAAATCTTCCGCATCGACGTAGGGCGGGTTCGACACGATCAGGTCGAAGCGCTGTCCGGGCAAACCTTCGAAGCCATCGCCCTGCACCGTGAACACACGCTCGTCGAGCCCATGGCGCTCGATGTTCTGGTTCGCCACTTCCAGCGCTTCGAACGACAGGTCCGCCAGCACCACTTCAGCCTGGGGAAACTCGTAGGCGCAGGCAATACCGATGCAGCCGGAGCCGGTGCACAGGTCGAGAATCCGCGCCGGCTCCTGGCCCAGCCACGGCTCAAAACGCTTTTCGATCAACTCACCGATGGGCGAGCGCGGGATCAGCACGCGCTCATCGACAATGAACGACATCCCGCAGAACCAGGCCTCACCCAGCAAGTAGGCGGTAGGGATCCGCTCGGCGATACGTCGGTGCAGCAGGCGTTGGACATGCACCAGTTCCTCGTCTTCGAGACGGCAGTCCAGATAGCTGTCGGCGATTTCCCATGGCAGATGCAGCGCACCCAACACCAGTTGCCGGGCTTCGTCCCATGCATTGTCGGTGCCATGGCCGAAAAACAGATCCTCCCCATGGAAACGGCTGACGGCCCAACGGATATGGTCACGCAGGGTGCGAAGGCGGGAAGTGATCACGGCGGCAAACTCCAGAAAAATCGACGGGCGAGTCTAGCAGCCAAACGCGACAGCACCCAAACCCGGCTCCGGGATGAAAGATAAACACCGACCCAACCGTAGGAAATCTCCGTTTTTTGCTCGACCTATTGAACAGGACGACCATCTTGACAAGGCTGTAGGCCAGCAATGACGGCGCCTGCAATGGAAGCGATTCACAGAACCGCTCAGCCAGAGGAGAATGTCGCAAAAGCCCCACCCGAAGGAGCCCCAGAATGTCCGTTCCAAAAACGATGTTTCAACTCAGCGGTCGCGGTTACGCAGCGGCCAACCTGAGTCAAGCGACCCTGATCATCATCGATGCCCAGAAAGAATACCTGGCCGGTCCCCTGGCCCTGAGTGGCATGGACGCAGCCGTCGCGAACATCAAGCAATTGCTCGGCGCGGCCCGTGCGGCCGGCCGGCCGGTGGTGCATGTGCGACACCTGGGCACCCATGGCGGGCTGTTCGATCCACAGGGCGAGCGCGGCGAGTTCATTTCCGGCCTCGACCCCCAGGGCGACGAAACCATTATCGGCAAGATGTTGCCCAGTGCCTTCCACGGCACCGAACTGAAAAAGCGTCTGGAAGAGTTCGGCCCGCTGGACCTGATTGTCTGCGGCTTCATGAGCCATTCCAGCGTCAGCACCACCGTGCGCGCCGCCAAGAACCTGGGCTTTCGCTGCACCCTGGTGGAAGACGCCTGCGCCACCCGCGACCTGCCGCACAAGGGCGGCGTGCTCAGCGCCGAACACGTGCACCAGACCGAGATGGCGATCATGGCGGACAACTTCGCCACCCTGGCCCTGACGCACGACCTGATTTGATCCGATCATCCTCGGTGAGCGGCAACTGGAGCCGCTCATCCGCAAAAGCCTCTCACTCGCGGCAATTGCCCTGGTGTCCTGTATCACAAATACTGTTCTTTTTTGACGGCGTCTGTTGCCGTCATGCTGCGTTGCCGCTCCTCGCCATAGCGGGCTATGACTCGTCGCGGCGCCTTGCCTGACGACAACAGCCACTCGTCAAAAAAAAAACGTATTAGCGAAACAGGACACTAGCCTCAGGAACAACCCGAACATCTTCCGGTCGAAGGGCCGATACCCATTGAGGAAGGTCGGAATGAAGTTATCCGATGGTTTTGACGCACGTCGGTTGCGGCCCAAAGGCCAGAGCAACTGGCGGTTTCGTATCGGCGCGGCGATCGCTGCGCTGTTGGCAACGCTCGGTGTGCTACTGGCCATGGCAGGTGCCGCCAGCCTGCTGGGCCGCCCCCCTGCCCTGGGCGACTTGAACGCCACCCCGGTCGGTTCGACCATCATCCTGGTCGTCGGCCTGCTGGTGCTGTGGCTGGGCGTCTGGCTCTGGCGCCGCTGCCGCCGTCGCGCCCGCCAATCCCTGGAGCTGGCGATGGCTCCGCACCTGATGAAAAAGCACGACTGACCCACCATCCGACGTTTTGTCGCGCCCGACCCCGCTGGAGTTGGGTAAACTGGCCGGCCTTCGCGGAGGCTGACATGCAAGACGACGATTTTTCCCTGTTCAAAAGTGCGATCCAGGGTGTTAAACCGATCAAACACGATCGCGCCGAGACCGGCAAACCCAAAGCCGATCGCGCCCAGATCGCCAAGCTGCGCCAGGCGGCCACCGTACGCACCGACGCCACCACCGTGGACGGCCTGTCCGACCAGTTCGTGATCGACGTAGGCCCCGAAGACGAGTTGATGTGGGCCCGTGACGGCGTCCAGGACAGCCAGATGCGCAAGCTCAAGGCTGGCCAGATCCCTTTCGAAGGCAGCCTCGACCTGCACGGCATGAACGTCGAAAAGGCCCGGGAAACCCTCTGGGCATTCCTGGCCGAAGCCACCAAGTTCGAAATCCGCTGCGTGCGCGTCACCCACGGCAAGGCGGTGCGACTGGACGGCAAGCGGCCGATGATCAAGAGCCACGTCAACACCTGGCTGCGCCAGCACCCGCAAGTGCTGGGCTTCACCTCCTGCCAGGCGAAACACGGCGGCGCCGGCGCGGTGTACGTGATGCTCAAGCGCACCATGATGGAAGGCCGCGACGAGTAGCCGACGATTGCCGAGCTTGCAGCGCCGTGTCCGCCACCGTACCCTTGCCCTTTGCGTAAAATCCCACAGGTAGTTTCATGTCTCTGGAACAGAATTACACCGCGATTCTCGGCCAACTGGGCGAGGACGTTTCCCGCGAGGGCCTGCTCGACACGCCCAAGCGCGCTGCCAAGGCCATGCAGTACCTCTGCCGTGGTTATGGGCAGACCCTGGAAGAAGTCACCAACGGTGCCTTGTTCAGTTCCGACAACAGCGAAATGGTGCTGGTCAAGGACATCGAGTTGTACTCGCTGTGCGAGCACCACCTGTTGCCTTTCATCGGCAAGGCCCACGTGGCCTACATCCCGAGCGGCAAGGTGCTGGGGCTGTCGAAGGTCGCGCGGATCGTCGACATGTACGCCCGGCGCCTGCAGATCCAGGAAAACCTCAGCCGCCAGATCGCCGACGCGGTCCAGCAGGTGACCGGCGCCCTGGGCGTGGCGGTGGTGATCGAGGCCAAGCACATGTGCATGATGATGCGCGGTGTGGAAAAGCAGAACTCTTCGATGATCACCTCGGTGATGCTCGGTGAATTCCGTGAAAACGCCGCGACCCGCAGCGAGTTCCTCAGTCTCATCAAGTAAACTGTCGCTCGAGAAAAACCGGCATCCATCGCCGGTTTTTTTTCGCCAGTGAAAAATCAGGTAAGCTGCGCGCCCCTCTTCTTCCCTGCCGCGAGGCTTGTTCCGTGATCGTCAAAGCACTTCGGGTTGGCCTGGGCCAGCTGATCATCCTCATCGATTTCATTACCCGCCCGAGCAAAAAGCAGCGTCCGGCCGATGCCCAGGCGCAGGTCGACCAGGCAGCCCGCAGCCTGACGCTCTATCAGTTCCATGCCTGCCCGTTCTGCGTGAAGACCCGCCGCACCTTGCGTCGCCTCAACGTGCCGGTGGCCCTGCGCGATGCGAAAAACAACCAGCAGGATCGCCAGACGTTGCTGGAGCAAGGCGGCAAGATCAAGGTGCCCTGCCTGCGCATTGAAGAAGATGGCAAGACCACCTGGATGTATGAGTCCAAGGTGATCATTGATTATCTGGATAAGCGGTTCGCGGCAATCTGACAATTGTCCGGTGTCGCTACTGGCCTCATCGCGAGCAAGCTCGCTCCCACACTGGGACTGTGATCGTCCAGCTTATCAAGACGTGCCCCAAAACCCTGTGGAAGCGAGCCTGCTCGCGATGGGGCGCGGATAGCCACCACAAGGCCTGATATCAAGCCGCCTCTGCCGCCAGAGCCTCCCGCACTACTCCCGCCAGCCGCTTGAGCCCTTCATCCAGTCGCGCCGGATCGATGTGACTGAAGTTCAAGCGCAGATGCCCGGGGTGCTTGTCCGGCTCGGGGAAGAACGGCTCGCCCGGCATGAACGCCACATCGGCCGCCAGCGCTGCGGCGAGCAGGGTGCGGGTGTCCAGGGGTTGCTTGAGGGTCAGCCAGAAAAACAGCCCGCCCTGGGGCACGTCCCAGTCCGCGATGTCATGAAAGTGCTTGTGCAGCGCGGCCTGGAAGCGGTCGCGCCGGTCCCGGTAGAAATCCCTCAGTTCACTCAAATGGCTTCGGTACTGTTCGGTCCCGATCCATTGCAACGCCTGCCATTGGCCGATGCGATTGGTGTGCAAGTCCGCCGACTGCTTGAACCGCAGCAGGTGCGGGAACAAGTCCGGGCTGGCAATCAGATAACCGACCCTTAGCCCCGGCAACAGGGTTTTCGACACAGTACCGGTGTAGATCCAACTGGCCTTTTTCAAGCGACTGGTGATCGGCGTGGCGCTGGCGCCATCGAACGTCAGCTCGCGGTAGGGTTCGTCTTCGATCAGGGTGACACCGAACTCATCCAGCAAGGCGGCGACTGCATCGCGCTTGGCTTCGCTGTAGCGCACCGCCGAGGGATTCTGGAACGTCGGGATCAGATAGATGAATGCCGGGCGATGACGCTCCAATCGGGCCCGCAGCTGTTGCAGGTCAGGACCGTCGGCTTCCAAGGGCACCGTGATGCAATCGGCGCCGAACAGTTGGAAAATCTGCAACGCCGCCAGGTACGTGGGCGCTTCCAGCATGATTTCGGTACCGACATCGATGTGCAGCTTCGCCGCCAGATCGAGGGTTTGCTGGGAGCCACTGACCACCAGCACTTGGCTCGCCTCACAGGCCAGTCCCAATGAACGCGCCTGCGCCGCCAAGGCTTCGCGCAGCGCCGGCTCGCCTTCGCTCATGCCGTATTGGCCCATGGACAGCGGCATGTCTTCCCACTGCACTTTCGGCAGCATGGCCTCGGCCGGCAGGCCACCGGCGAACGACATCACCTCGGGGCGCTGCGCCGCCGCGAGGATTTCTCGAATCAGAGAACTTTTGAGGCGCGAGACACGTTCGGAAAAAGCCATGGGTCACCTGTAGCCGGTCGCGGGAATAATGAGTCAAACTGGTTGACCGAAATTACTCCGCCCTCTCTGGATACGTCAAGATGATTGACCTTAAAAACCCGATATCCCAACAAATGGCCATGGAAGCGTTTTTCTTCGGTTACCAGGCGTTCACCGCCAAGGCCGATGAAATGCTGGAGCGCCGTGGGTTGAGTCGGGTGCACCAGCGCATCGTGTTTTTCATCGCCCGCTACCCATCCTTGAGCGTGAAAGAACTGCTGGCGCTGCTGGGCGTGAGCAAACAGGCGCTGAACATGCCGTTGCGCCAGTTGATGGAAATGCACTTGGTGAACAGCGTTGCCTCCGAGACTGACAAGCGCAAGCGCTTGTTGGAGCTGACGGCCGAGGGCGAGCGGTTCGAACAGGCATTGCGGCGTGAGCAGGTGAAATTGCTGGAGCGGGTGTTTGCCGAGGCTGGGGAAGAGGCGGTGAATGGGTGGTTGGCGGTGAACCTGGGGTTGGGGAAGGCTTAGGTCAGAGATTGCCTGGGCTGACGCTATCGCGAGCGGGCTCGCTCCCACAGGATAGCGTCGTCGATACAAATCCTTCAGCCACTACAGTCCTCTGTGGGAGCGAGCCTGCTCGCGATGACTTCCTCAAGGCCGATATATCCCTATCGCCCAACATTTCGTCCACAAAACGAAAAACATTATTTGCTTTATTTGTATACAAAAGCATAATTCGCTTCGTGCGAGTTCCTGACCATCCGGTCAACAACTTCGCCAGCCTTACCTGCCTCAAAGCCTCGCAACCAGCCTCAGGGCGTGCGGCGCTGGAAATAACAATAAAACTCTTGAGGAGTACTCGCTGTGGAAAGCCGCAAACCCGAAGCCCAGCCGCTGGACCTTTCGCCGCCCCTTCGCAGTGGCTGGCTGGAACGCCTCTTCAAACTCAGCTTGCATGGCACCACGGTGAAGACCGAGATGATTGCCGGCCTGACGACCTTCATCACCATGGCCTACATCATCTTCGTCAACCCCAACATCATGGCCGACGCCGGTATCGACCATGGCGCCGCATTCGTCGCCACCTGCATCGCCGCCGCCCTGGGCTGCCTGTTGATGGGCTTGTACGCCAACTGGCCGGTGGGCCTGGCGCCGGGCATGGGCCTGAACGCCTTCTTCACCTACACCGTGGTCGGCACCATGGGCTACCACTGGGAAACCGCCCTTGGCGCGGTGTTCGTTTCCGGAGTGCTGTTCATGGTCCTGACTCTCTCGCGGGTCCGGGAGTGGCTGCTCAACAGCATTCCGGTGAGCCTGCGGTTCGCCATGGGCGCCGGGGTCGGGTTGTTTCTTGGACTGATCGGCCTGAAGACCGCCGGTATCATCGTCGACAGCCCCGCCACCCTGATCAGGCTTGGTTCGCTGCGTGAGCCCGGTCCGCTGTTGGCCGCCGTGTGTTTCCTGATGATCGCCGTGCTGAGCTATCACCGGGTATTCGGCGCGATCCTGATCAGCATTATCGCCGTCACCCTGGCCGGTTGGGGCCTGGGCCTGGTGCAGTACAACGGCGTGCTGTCGACGCCTCCGAGCCTGGCGCCGACCTGGATGGCGATGGACGTGGCCGGCGTGTTCAATGTCAGCATGATCAGCGTGGTGCTGGCGTTCCTGTTCGTGCACATGTTCGACACCGCCGGCACCTTGATGGGCGTGGCCCAGCGCGCCGGGCTGGTCAAGCCCGATGGCAAGATCGAAAACCTGTCCCGCGCCTTGAAGGCCGACAGCGCCTCCAGCGTCTTTGGCGCCATGGTCGGCGTGCCGCCGGTGACCAGCTACGTGGAAAGCGCCGCCGGTGTCGCCGCGGGTGGTCGTACGGGGCTTACCGCCGTGACCGTCGGTGTGCTATTTATTGCCGCCATGTTTTTCGCGCCGCTGGCCGGGATGATCCCCGCCTATGCCACTGCCGGGGCGCTGATCTACGTCGCCATGCTGATGATGGGCGGCATGGCCCACATCGAATGGGACGAAGCGACCGACAGCATCCCGGCCATTGTCACGGCCATCATGATGCCCCTGACGTTCTCGGTAGCCGACGGTATCGCACTGGGATTCATCACCTACGTGGTACTCAAGGCCGGCACCGGCAAGCGCAAGGAAATTTCCGTCAGCCTGTGGGTGCTCTGCGCGATTTTCATCGCCAAGTTCATCTTCTTGTAAGCGATCCACGGTTTCATCCGCCTCACCCCGCCGGGTGAGGCTTTTGTCTATCAGGAGCAAAGCAATGAATCTGGAAACCTGGCTGTTGTTCAGCGGTGCAGCCCTGGTGGTGATCCTCATCCCCGGCCCACTGTCGCTGTTGATGATCGGCAACAGCCTGAACTACGGCCTGCGTCGTTCGTATCCGGCGTTTCTCGGCGGCGTGTTCGCCTCGATCTGCCTGCTGAGCGCTTCGGCCCTGGGGCTCGGTGCCTTGCTACTGGCCTCGGAAAAACTGTTCAGTGCACTGAAGATCCTCGGGGCGCTGTACCTGTTCTACCTGGCCTGGCAGAGCTGGCAGCAATCGCGCCAACCCGCCCAGGGCGCCGAAGTGCCCCAGGCCGCCGCCGTCCCGCGGTTTCGCGCGCTGTTCGGGCGGGCGTTCGTGCTGGGCGCCAGCAACCCCAAGGACATCCTGTTCTTCGCCGCGTTCCTGCCGCAGTTCTTGAGCGCCCAGCAGCCGTTCCTGCCACAACTGCTGATCATGATCGCCACCTGGACCGTCCTCGACCTGCTCTGCAAGCTGGCCTACGGCCTCGGCGCCCACGGCGCGGCGCGCTATCTGCGCACCGGCAGGGGCCAGAGCTGGTTCAACCGGATCAGCGCCGGCCTGTTCGGCGGCGCGGGCGCGGCATCGCTGATGTCCGCCCACTGAGCATCGATTGCCACCAGTGGCCGGAGCGTTCGAGCCCCGGCCTTGGCAAAACGTGGCAACAACCCATCGATATACACCTCTGGGGAAAACACCTTAGATAGAAGGCCATTTCACGTACCGTTGAACAAGGAAGTTCATCATGGCCGAGGTTACACCACCCCCCTTTGCTCCTGACGACCACGGTGTCGTCGTCACGGACCTGGGTCTGCATACCAATGAACACACCCCCGCGACACTCGATTTCCGAGTGCCCGATGAGGCGCCGCCCAGCCCCGAACACACCCACAGACGCGCCCAGCTCAAGGTCGTCGATCAACTTTATGGCCCGCTCCACATCGGCTCCGTGGCCGTCACTCGTTCGGCCCTGGATGCACTGGGCGCGACGACCGATGGGCAGCCGCTGAATGGCGACAACACTTTCTTTCGCATCCCCAGCCGCTTCTTCCTGGACTCATTGCAGTTCAACCCGGATGCCATCGAAACCCGCCTGACGCACACCACCGATGCCAACGACTATCGCCTGCCCACCCTGCTCTTCGAAATGGCAAGCCTGCGGTCCCGGGCCGCGCGCCCATTGCTGCGACAACCTCGGCAAACCCAGGCTGAGCCGGGCAGTTACCGGAATACGCTGGACAGGCTCTTGAAACTGGCCCAGAACCTCGACAGCCGTGGCTTGGCACAACAGTCACTGAGCTGGTTGAACCAGGCCAAGAGCCACGTACTCATTCCTACCGGTCTGGGTCTCCAGGCCTTCGGTATCTACAGCGGCCTGCGCGGTCTGCAAGACGCCATCCGCGACCAGGACGCTTACCAGACGCTGTTCAACGGCGCCAGCCTGAGCGCCGAGGTGGCGTCCATCGGCGTCGAGGCGCTGGTGACCCGGCAAGCCACCCAGATGATCAAGGCGGGCCAGCGCTCGCTGGGGGATTTCGGCAAGACCACGTTCGCCATCCGGCTGGCCCGTGGCAGCGGCCTGATCGCCAGCGTGCTGACCCTGCCTTTCGACATCATCGCCGCCGTCGATGCCTTCAAGGCCGCCGCCACCGCCACCGGCCGGGAAGCCACCGATCATTACGTCAGCGCCGCCTTGAGCGTCACCAGTGCCGCCATGGCCGTGACCCTCGGTGTCGCCGCGTTGGCAGGGTTCACCTCGGCCGGTCCCGCGGGCCTGGCGGCAGGGCTGATCCTGGTGGTCGGTTCACAGGTCTGGGGCGCCATTCGTCAAGTCGATGAAATCGACGACTACCTGCAACTCACCGTGCATGAACGCCTGCGCACGGGCTGGTTCGCCTTCTGGATGATCAGCCCGGATGACGACATCCGCGATCGCTATCTCGTCGCCAAGGCCACCGCCGAGCACACCCGGCGGCTGCGGGCCAACGCCCTGAACCTGCTCAGGGGACCGTTGAAGGACAGCACCGAAGCGATCGTGAACGGCAACTTCACCGTAGAACTCGAACGGGTAACCTACAGCACCTGGAACTGGTGGACCGGCGAACGCCAGCAAGCGACGACCGTGCGCCCGCGAATCAAAGACAGCGATGACACAATCGACGCACGAAACGGTGTCACCGAGCAAACCCCCGGCGCCGTTATTGAAGCGGCGGCGGACCATAAGGGCATTCATTGGTACATCGGCGGTGGCAACGACACCCTCCTGGGCGCCGAAAACAAGCCGAACGTGTTCCATTACGGCAGCGGTGTCAAAACGCTGACCGGCGGCGCGAAAGATGACGTGTTCATTTTCGAGGGTTTGCCAGAAATCGTCGCGCCAGAGCCGGCGCCCTCGCCCAATCGCCTGGTGGGCGGTGCAGGCAGCGACACGCTGATATTGGCCGGCCGCAACAGCAACCCCCAGGCGCCGCGACTGGGGTATCACGTCGACCTCGCCGCCGGGCAAGTCAGCGTCATCGCGCAAGCACCTGAAGCGGCGAGTGGCGCCTACCGCCCGACCGTCCTGGACAGCATCGAACACGTCGAAATCCTCGAAGGCGGAACCAGCGTCATCAAAGGAACGGCCGGCTCGAACATATTGAAGTCCCGCGGCCACGACTCCATCGAAGCCGGCGCCGGCGATGACCGGATTCACATCCTCGGCGGCAGCAACCGCAACGCAGATGGCGGGCCGGGGGCTGACGTCTATGCCATCGCCCATCGCCCCGGCCATGTCTCGATCAGCGAAGATGGCGCAGACCACAGTGTCATCGCGCTGGACTGGCGCGCGGACCTGATTGAAAGCTGGGCCATCGAAGCCGGCAACCTGGTGATGACGGCCTGCTTCGATGCGAACGACTGGGATGTTCGCACCGTGACCGTCAACCACGTCTACAGCGACACCGCCTACCCAAGAGCACTGCAAAACAACAAGCTGACCTTCATCACCCAGGACGGCTTTCATTGGGTGCCCGACCTGCCCGACAGCATCGAGGATGGCCACCGGCTTGCCGTAGAAGCCATCATGGTGCAACAGGGCACACCGCGGAACCCGAGCATCCTCAACGATCGCAGCGAGGTCTCGATCGCCCACGACCGAGACACGAGCCATTATGTGTCCCGCCTGGTCGAACTCACCACCCTGAACGTCAAGCAGAAAAGTGACCGGTCCACCACCCTTCATCTGGACTACACCCGCGCCGAACTGACCCGGATCGACGCCCACTACAATGCCCATGTCACTCAGGAAGACGAAGGCGACAGCGTCCGATACGGCGAATGTGGGCTGACGCTGCACTTCGGCGAACGGCGGGTCGTGCTGAACAACCTGGCCAGTTCCGATGAGCGCTACACCGCACGAATAAAGCCCACCGGGCGCCGGGCCTTTTCCGCCCTGGTGTCCCAGCATGTGTTCATCCTGGTCATGAATGACGGCACGTCCTACCGCTTGGCTCAGCCCGCTCCCGACTACGGCCTGTTGCTGGACAAGCGCTTCATCGACAAAGCTCCGGTGAGCTGGACGACCGAAGCGCCCGAGGCGCTCACGCCCACTCGAAAGCGCTATGCCTACCTACAACCGCTGGATAAGAAGCCGCATTACATGGGCCAGCGGGCGACCTGCGCCAAGCTCACGGCCTCTGTGCAACAGAGCGGTGTCGAAGTCCTGATCGGCCAGGGCGCGACGTACCTTGTCCACCTGAGCCCGAACATGACGCTGCGCCTGTCCACGCCCGGCGCCCTGGCCAGTGCCAAACCCCGCTTGCCCCACGCCTCCACCTGGGAACTCGACGCCACGGCCCTCGGCCCGGTCCGGATCACCCTGGTCTCCAACCGACTGCACATCGGCGCAACGGTCATCTATCTCCCTGCCTATGGGGCGCAGGACCTGGTCGACCGGATACGGGTGATTACGGCGCAAGGTGTCGTCTATGAGGTCGACAGCCTGTTCGAGCGGGTCTACGTAGAATCGCTGGATGGCCGCTACCTGGCGCCCATGATCGACGTCGACGCTTGGCCACCGGAGCTGGCCCAGGTCGCGGCCGAATCCTTGAAAGTCTCACATATGGCCCTCAAGGACGGCTCATCCGGCACCTTGAGCTATCACCTCAAGTCACGTCAATGGCGCCTCGATACACAACCCTCCCGGGTCATCAGGGCGCATCAGCTGAAAAAGACCGAGCTGTGCGACCACCATCTCGAGATCTATCAGGACCTCGTCCGCGAAGGCCTCAGCCAGCACCCACCTTTGGACGACAATGCACTGCGCCGACTGCGGGAACAGTGCGTGAAACTGGTAGAGGGCTTTACGCTGAGCAAGTCGCTGATGCTGGCCTACGCCGTCAGCCTGAGCCCGACATTCGGCCCGCAACTCCCTTATTCCACCTGGGTTCGGGCGCTGGATGAAGTGCTGCCAGGACATTCCCAGCCCTGAGGCGCGTCTTACGAAAGGTTCGTTCGAACGGCATATCTATGTAACGCACCCGCCTGCGCCTTTTCATTGAACATCTTCAAGACCGCGGCCTGTCAGCGCGACAGGCCGCAGGCTCGATCATTTTTCAATCCAGGAGCAGACACATTTCATGAGTCCAAAACGTCCTATTCGGCCCACGGTGCCAGGCCAATCCACCGAGACGCCCCACAGCCCGCGCGATACGCAGGCCCCGACATTACCCAGAAATCCCATCAGGGGGGATGGCTTTGACCCGGGCTCCAGCTCATCGTCAGGAAGCGACACCCAGGCACCAGAGCCGCTGCACACCCCCGTCCACCTCTCCGAGATCAGTTCACCGGCGCCGGTCGGAGCGATATCCGTCGCCCTGTCGTTGGACCCCTATTACCTTTCACCGGAACTGGTGCCCCTGTTATCGGAGCCCGACGCCATTTCGGGAATCCGCACCTTCAGGACACGCACGTACGTCGAATTGGAAGAAGGCGGGACGGTGCTGCTGGGCCACGATGCCGAAGGCCATTACAGGGCCCGCTCTAGCGCCGAACTGGTGGCCTCCGGACCACGCCTGGAACAAGTGGCAGGCAGCCTGCTGTGGCGGCAAGTTGTCGTTGCGGTCGATGCAGACAGCAGTGACTCAGTGCTGACCATCACCTTGCACAGCTCGTCGGACGATGACGCCTCGACCACCTCCAAGCGCCAGCGCACGACACCGCCCCCGCAAAACGAAGCCACCGAGCAAGCGCCGGCGCTCTTCAGGCCGGATTGGGCGTTCACGCCGACACTCGCGCTGCCCCAGTTCATCACCGTGAACGATGTCCACTACAAGGTCATGAGCCGCATGGATGCACGCCAATTCCCTATTCTGTACATCCAGCCGCCCACGCATCCGGCCTATGATTTCGATGTGCTGGAAGCCATTCTCAGGCACACACCGGAGGAACAGCCCAGGGCCGTGATACGTGTTCCACCGGATGATCACTGGGAAATCGACACCCGGCTGCCTTTCGAAAAACCACTGACGGCTCATGTCAGGGATATTTTTCCGGAGGTCACCACTGTCACCCTGGAAAACATCGCCAGGAAGCAATTCGAGCTGGCCAACAGCTCACCGTATGCCGACGCCGCAGGACTGACTGCCTTGCGGCAGATTTTCCACAGCTGGAAACACGCCACCCCTTCCCCGCACCCGCAATGGAGTGATCCGTTGCTGATGCTGTCGATTCTTCCCACCACATCAGGCATCACCAATACATCACGCACGATCGAGCTGCCTGCCCCGTCCTCGACGGGTGCCTTGAACCGGCTGGACTTCGACCCCATGCGGTTTCGGCGCCAATGGGAATTTTTCCTCAACACCTACTCCACTGTGGATTTCAAGCGCTTCATGGCCGATCTGCTGAGGCGCAATGGCTACACGGTCATGGAGCCCAACAGCTTCAACAGTTTTCCGGCCCTGGTCTTTCGACGCACAGGCCATGACTACCTGTTTTTCATGAGCCTGCACCGCACCCGGATCCCGAAGCTGTCCATGCCCACGCAAAACAACCCCAACACGACGGGCATGAGCCTGGAAACCCAGGTCGGAGACGCCGCCGCACAAGTCGTCAAGGACGCCCACGAAGCCAACAGGATCATCTGGCTCAGGGGCGGTTCGCAGATCCTGCCAGGCGCTGCCGACACCGTTTTCATCATCCGCGATGACAACGCCCGGCTGTAAACCCGCGGGCAAAAAAAAGCCCGCAGTGTGGGCGGGCGAAAACCAGAGAAGCTTTATGCGCAGTGGCTTCCAGGATCAGGCAACTGCTTGGGGTCAGCTGCCTCGATAGGTTGAATAGGCGTAAGGCGAAATCAGCAGGGGTACGTGATAGTGCTCCTGCTCGGCCGAAATGCCGAAGCGCAACACCACCACGTCCAGGAACGCCGGATCGGGCAACTGGACGCCACGGGCGCGGTAGTAGTCGCCGGCATGAAATTGCAATTGATAGACCCCCGATCGGTAGTCCTCCCCTTGCAGCAGCGGTGCATCGCAACGGCCGTCGCTGTTGGTCTGCGCACTGGCAACCCATTGCAACTGCGTGCCTTCCACGCGGTATAGCTCGATTGTGATTGCGCTGCCTGGGCAGCCGTGTGCAGCATCCAAAACGTGAGTAGTCAAACGTCCCATTGATTGTGCGCGCCACGCTGCAAGGCAGCCCGGCCCGACGCCTCCTGAATCAGTTGAAAGACAGGCCGCACCGTTTCAAGGCACGAACAGCGCGGCGATGACGAATTAAGACACTTTAAAACGAAATTGTACACAATAAAAAACAGTTCTTTACCTCCGCCCGAGCCTGCTGACCTCCCCGACCTGGTATTGAGTTAAACCAATGGTTATCCGGCCCTCCCAAGCATAAATTGACCAAACGGGCAGATTTCTTGCAGTGTAGGTCATGGGGAGCGTCGAGCGAAAAATGCAAAAAATCAGGCTTACAAATCGCGCATAAAGTTGTATACAATCAATCCATCGTCGTGACGCCAGACCCGATTCATCCTCCAGGCGCCACCCACATGGTTCGAACAAGAAGGAAGACTGCAGTGAGCGCTGACTACCCACGCGACCTGATCGGTTACGGCAGTAACCCTCCCCACCCCCAGTGGCCGGGCAATGCCCGCATCGCCCTGTCCTTCGTGCTCAATTACGAGGAGGGCGGCGAGCGCAACATCCTGCACGGCGACAAGGAGTCCGAAGCGTTCCTTTCCGAGATGGTCGCGGCGCAACCGCTGCAAGGCGAACGCAACATGAGCATGGAATCGCTGTACGAGTATGGCAGCCGTGCCGGGGTCTGGCGGATCCTCAAGCTGTTCAAGCAATTCGATATCCCGCTGACCATCTTCGCCGTAGCCATGGCCGCCCAGCGTCACCCGGACCTGATCCGTGCGATGGTCGCCGCCGGCCATGAAATCTGCAGCCATGGCTACCGCTGGATCGACTACCAATACATGGACGAGGCCCAGGAACGCGAGCACATGCTCGAGGCGATCCGCATCCTCACCGAGATCACCGGGGAACGTCCGCTGGGCTGGTACACCGGACGCACCGGCCCCAACACCCGACGGCTGGTGATGGAAGAAGGCGGCTTCCTCTACGACAGCGACACCTATGACGACGACCTGCCCTACTGGGAGCCGAACACCCCCAACGGCAAGCCGCACCTGGTGATTCCCTACACCCTGGACACCAACGACATGCGTTTCACCCAGGTCCAGGGTTTCAACAACGGCGACGACTTTTTCCAGTACCTCAAGGACGCTTTCGACGTGCTATATGCCGAGGGCAGCGAAGCGCCGAAGATGCTTTCCATCGGCCTGCACTGCCGTTTGATCGGCCGCCCGGCCCGCCTCGCCTCCCTCAAGCGTTTCCTGGAGTACGCCAAGAGCCACGAGCAGGTCTGGTTCAGCCGTCGCGTCGACATTGCCCGGCACTGGCAGCAGGTCCATCCGCATCCGGGCGCGTCTAAAACGGGGGGTTCGAAATGACTACGTTCCAGACCCTCAAGCCCTCCACCCTGAGCCGCGAGGCGTTCGTCGAAGCCTTCGGCGAGATCTACGAACATTCGCCATGGGTGGCTGAAAAAGCCTTCGACCTGGGCCAGGACCCGTCGATCGACGAGATCGAAACCCTGCACCAGCGCATGAGCGACATCCTGTTGAGTGCCGATCAAGCCAGTCAGCTGGCGCTGATCAACGCTCACCCGGACCTGGCCGGCAAAGCTGCCGTCCAGGGGCAACTGACCGAGGCCAGCACGAACGAACAGGCTGGCGCCGGTATTCATCAATGCACGACTGAAGAGTTCCAGCGCTTCACCGAGCTGAACGAAGCCTACAAGGCCAGGTTCAGGTTTCCCTTCATCATGGCGGTAAAAGGCAGCAACCGGCACCAGATCCTCGCGGCGTTCGAAACGCGCATCCACCATTCGGTCGAGACTGAATTCAAATGCGCGCTGGCAGAGATCAACAAAATCGCGTTGTTCCGACTACTGACCCTCTAGCGAGCAGCCTGCCGAACAGCACTGCAAGCATCCCCAGCCAAACTTATTAAAGGCAGACAAGAAGAATGAAAGCTTACGCCGTACCTTTCGAGAAGTTCGTCAACCTGGCCGACGCCCGCTTGGGCACCAGGATCATCTCGGTCACCGATGACTGGTTCGCCGACGCCAACCGCCTGTTCCAGCCGACCCCGGCGGTGTGGAAAGAAGGCGTGTTCGACGACAACGGCAAATGGATGGACGGCTGGGAGTCACGTCGCAAGCGCTTCGAAGGCTACGACAGTGCAGTGATCCGCCTGGGCGTGGCGGGCTCGATCAAGGGCGTGGATATCGATACCTCGTTCTTCACCGGTAACTATCCGCCGTCGGCGTCCCTGGAAGCCTGTTTCCTGACCGAAGGCGAGCCGGACGAAAACACCCAATGGACAGAAGTGCTCTCGGCGGTCGAGTTGCAGGGCAACAGCCACCACTACCATGAAATCAGCAACGACCAAGCCTTCAGCCATCTGCGCTTCAATATCTATCCCGATGGCGGCGTGGCCCGCCTGCGGGTGTATGGCATCCCGTACCGCGATTGGTCGGCCGTAGGCGACAACGAACAGATCGACCTGGCCGCCGCCCTCAACGGTGGCCGTGCCCTGGCCTGCTCGGACGAGCACTTCGGACGCATGAGCAACATCCTCAACCCTGGCCGTGGCATCAACATGGGTGACGGCTGGGAAACCGCGCGCCGTCGCACGCCAGGCAACGACTGGGTCATCGTCGCCCTGGGCCATGCCGGCGAGGTCGAGAAAGTCATCGTCGACACCCTGCACTTCAAGGGCAACTACCCTGACAGCTGCTCGATCCAGGGCGCGTTCGTCAAGGGCGGCACCGACAGCCAGATCGAAACCCAGTCGCTGTTCTGGCGCGAACTGCTGCCGAGCCAGAAATTGCAGATGCATGCCGAACATACCTTCGCCGAGCAGCTCAAGGCCCTGGGCCCGATCACCCACATCCGCCTGAACGTGTTCCCGGATGGGGGTGTGAGTCGCCTGCGAGTCTTGGGCAAGGTCGCGAAGTAAACCAGCACCTGTGGCGAGGGAGCCTGCTCCCGCTGGACTGCACAGCAGTCCCATTGTTGAGGGCCGCTTCGCGACCCAGCGGGAGCAAGCTCCCTCGCCACAAAAGCTGAACCGACAACACAGAATTTTGGATTAAGAAGACCAGCATGCGCACACTCAAGATCGAACCCTTGACTAAAGAAGCCTTCGCCCCGTTCGGTGACGTAATCGAAACCGATGGCAGCGATCACTTCATGATCAACAACGGTTCGACCATGCGCTTCCATCGCCTGGCGACGGTGGAAACCGCCCTGCCTGACGACAAGGCGATCATCAGCATCTTCCGCGCCGACGCGCTGGACATGCCGCTGACCGTGCGCATGCTGGAGCGCCATCCGCTGGGCAGCCAGGCGTTCATTCCGCTGCTCGGCAACCCCTTTCTGATCGTGGTCGCGCCACTTGGCGATGCACCTGTATCAGGCTTGGCCCGCGCCTTCGTCACCAACGGCAGGCAGGGCATCAATTACCATCGCGGCGTCTGGCACCACCCGGTGCTGACGATCGAAAAGCGGGATGACTTCCTGGTGGTTGATCGCAGTGGCACAGGCAATAACTGCGATGAGCATTTCTTCAAAGAGGATGAGTTACTGATCCTCGCCCCCCACCAATAAGAGAAGCGTCCGATCACGCGCAGACAAGCGTGACGGGCGAGAGGTAAAGACTGTGGAAGCACATATGCTGGAATGGCTGAACCTGAGCATTCGCTGGGTTCATATGATCACTGGCGTGGCCTGGATCGGCGCGTCGTTCTACTTCGTCTGGCTGGAAAACAACCTCAATCGCGTCAATCCCCGGAGCGGCCTGGCCGGCGATCTGTGGGCCATCCACGGTGGCGGCATCTACCACCTGGAAAAATACAAACTCGCACCACCGTCCATGCCGGACAACCTGCACTGGTTCAAATGGGAAGCCTACTTCACCTGGATGTCGGGCATCGCGCTGCTGTGCGTGGTGTTCTACTGGAACCCGACCGTCTACCTGCTGGCGCCCGGCAGTGGCCTGAGCGGGCCCGAAGGCGTTGCCCTGGGCATTGGCTCGTTGTTCGTCGGCTGGTTCATCTATTCGTTTCTCTGCGACTCGGCCCTGGGCAAGCGCCCCGCCTTGCTCGGCTTGATCCTGTTCGTGCTATTGATCGCCGCTGCCTATGGGTTCAGCAAGGTATTCAGCGGTCGCGGTGCCTACCTGCATGTCGGGGCGGTCATCGGGACGATCATGGTCGGCAACGTGTTCCGCATCATCATGCCGGCACAGCGTGCGCTGGTAGCAGCCATTGCCGAGAATCGCACGCCTGATCCGGCACTGCCGGCCAAAGGGCTGTTGCGTTCACGGCACAACAACTACTTCACCCTGCCGGTGCTGTTCATCATGATCAGCAACCATTTCCCGAGCACCTACGGCAGCCAATACAACTGGCTGATCCTGGCCGGGATTGCAGTGGCGGCGGTGCTGGTACGGCACTATTTCAACACCCGCCACGACAGCAACCGGTTTGCCTGGACGCTGCCGGTCGGCGCCCTGGCGATGATCTGCCTGGCCTACGTCACCGGTCCCAAGCCTGTCTCCACCGCACCAGACGTGGCCAAGGCGCCGGCGGCCATCGAGTACCAGCCGCTGCCGGAAACCGCCATGGGTGGCGGCGCCAAGCCTGAAGCCGCGCCGACCGCTCCCGCGACGGCTCCAGCCCAGGCTTCCACTGCCCAAGGTCCATCCTTCGAAAAAGTCCACGGCGTGATTCAGGAACGCTGCGCGGTCTGCCACTCGGCCAAGCCCACCAGTCCGCTGTTCAGCGCTGCGCCCGGCGGGGTGATGTTCGATACGCCGCAACAGATCCAGCAACAGGCCGCGCGGATCCAGGCCCAGGCCGTGACGACCCAGATCATGCCCCTGGGCAACATCACCCAGATGACCCAGCAGGAACGCGACCTGATCGGCGCCTGGATCACCCAGGGCGCACGGACCAACTGAGCCGAACACTGCACCACCGTTATACCGCTGACAGGCAGGCCGGAACACGACCGGTCGCCTGCCGGCGGCAGGCTGCGCCTCGACAATAACAGCAAGAGCGAAGCGACCGATGATCCAGCCCCGCCCCACCGCTGCAGAACCAGCGCTGACGCGCCGTCGCCGGCCACTTGAGCCCGTTGATGCAAGCCCGTATCCTGCGCGGCCGTTCGAATCCGGCCGACTCCAATAATTCCAAAAAACGCCTGACCTACTGCCAGTCCTTTCCGGTCATGGCCCAGATCCTGTCAGCCTTTGTCACGAGCAAAAAGCTGACCGAACGGATGTTTCATCCGCCGAAAAAAGGCGCCACATCAGAGCGCTGATTGAAAAAAAACGGTATCACTTACCTTTGGGAGCAAACCGAATGAAACGTACGTGCACCAGCCTGGTACTCGCAGGATCCTTGTTGGCCGGGGGCCAGGCCATGGCCGACGATCTGTTCCAGTGGCAGAACAACAGCCTGACCTATTTGTACGGCAAGGATTTTCAGGTCAACCCACGCATCCAGCAGACCGTGACCTTCGAACACGCCGATGCCTGGAAATACGGCGACAACTTTTTCTTCCTCGACCGGATCTTCTACAACGGCAAGGAAGACGGCCAGTCGGGCCCGAACACCTACTACGGCGAGTTCAGCCCGCGCCTGTCGTTCGGCAAGATCTTCGACCAGAAGCTGGAACTGGGCCCGATCAAGGATGTGTTGCTGGCGATGACCTACGAGTTCGGCGAAGGTGACAACGAGTCCTACCTGATCGGCCCCGGCTTCGACCTGGCGATTCCCGGCTTCGATTACTTCCAGCTGAACTTTTACAACCGCCAGACCGAAGGCCCACGTGCCGGCGACAACGTCTGGCAGATCACCCCGGCCTGGGCCTATACCGTTGCCGTGGGCTCGTCCGACATCCTGATCGACGGTTTCATCGACTGGGTGGTGGACAACGACAGCAATTCCAAAGGCACCTACCACGCCAACCTGCACATCAACCCGCAGATCAAGTATGACCTGGGCAAGGCCCTGCACCTGGTCGCCAAGCAGCTGTATGTGGGTGTGGAGTACGACTACTGGAAGAACAAGTACGGGATCGAAGACAGCGAAGGGTTCAAGACCAACCAGAGCAATACCAGCTTTTTGCTGAAGTATCATTTCTGATTACCCAACTTGCTCCTTGATACACAGGGGGGCCTGTATTGGATTCGGATTCAGCGTTCGCCACAAATCCCCTGTGGGAGCGAGCCTGCTCGCGATAGCGTCGCATCAGTCGACTCAGCAGTGACTGACCAATCGTCATCGCGAGCAGGCTCGCTCCCACTCGGGATTTGGGTCGACTGGCTCTTTGTGTCATTCCTGAGCCAACCGCAAAAACCTCCGCAACTCCTCGCGCTGCGCCAACGCATCCTGGCGCCCCAGCTCGATCAGCTCGCTGCAATACCCCGCCTCGAACAACAGATAACTCAGCACCCCGGCGCCACTGGTCTTGGTCGCACCCGGCCCGCGCAGGAACACCCGTAGCGCGCGGGGCAATTCCTGGCGGTGGCGGGCGGCGATTTCGTCGATGGGCTGGCTGGGGGAAATCACCAGTACCTCCACCGGCGCCGCGCCCAAGGTATGGGCCGCGACGTCGTCGGGCAACCAGCGGCTGAAGCCGTTCAGGCGCTGCAACAGCTCGATGTCGCTTTCCAAGCTGTCGATGAACGTACTGTTGAGCATGTGGCCACCGATCTGCGCGAGAGTCGGTTGCAGGCCGGTGTAGCTGCGCTCCATGGGATCCCGCCCGCCGGCGCCTCGCGGGTTGCCACTGACACCGATGACCAGCACGCGATTGGCCCCCAGGTGCAGGGCCGGGCTGATCGGCGCCGATTGCCGCACGGCGCCGTCGCCAAAGTATTGCGGGCCGATCTTGACCGGTGCGAACAGCAAGGGAATCGCCGAACTGGCTAGTAGATGCTCCACCGACAATGGCGTCGGCACGCCGATGCGCCGATGTCGCAGCCAGGCATCGATGGTGCCGCGGCCCTGATAGAAGGTCACGGCCTGGCCGGACTCATAACCGAACGCCGTCACCGCCACCGCTCGCAATTGCTGCGCGGCGATGGCCTGCTCGATACCCGAGGCGTGGAATTGCGCCTGGAGGAGTTCGCGCAACGGCGAGCTGTCAATCAGCGCCACCGGCAACTTGGCGCCCAGGCCGAGCAGGCTATGGGTGATGAAACGCGTCGCCTGGGCCAGCACGCCGCGCCAGTCGCTGCGCATCACCTGATGGCTGCGCACCGCTTGCCAGAAGGCTGTCAGCCGTTCGATGGCGGTCTTGAAATCCATCGCCCCGCTCGCCAGGCTGACCGCGTTGATGGCCCCGGCCGACGTGCCGACGATCACCGGGAACGGATTATCTGCCCCGGCGGGCAACAATTCGGCAATCGCTGCCAATACCCCTACCTGATACGCCGCCCGAGCCCCGCCGCCGGAAAGAATCAAACCCGTTACCGGTTCAGCTGGGGTCATCGCATTGCTCCGTGCTCATGAAGGTGGACTACAGGCTCAACCGCGTTTGTCGTACAGCTTCGGCTCACCCGGCGGACGACTCTTGAAGCGCCGGTGGGCCCAGAGGTATTGCTCGGGACAATCGCTGACCGAGCGCTCGACCCATTGATTGATGCGGATGCAATCGGCCTCTTCGGTCTCGCCCGGGAAATCTTCCAGCGGTGCCTGGATCACCAGACGATAGCCACTGCCGTCGGCCAGGCGCTCTTGGATGAAAGGCACCACCAGCGCCTTGCCCAGCCGAGCGAACTTGCTGGTGGCCGTGACGGTCGCGGCCTGGATGCCGAACAGTGGCACAAACACGCTTTGCTTGGCACCGTAATCCTGGTCCGGCGCATACCAGATCGCCCGGCCAGCGCGCAGCAGCTTGAGCATGCCGCGCACGTCGTCACGCTCTACGGCCAGGGAATCGAGATTATGCCGCTCGCGGCCACGGCGCTGAATGTAGTCGAACAGCGGATTCTTGTGCTCGCGATACATGCCATCGATGGTGTGCTGCTGGCCGAGCAGCGCCGCGCCGATCTCCAGCGTGGTGAAATGCAGGGCCATCAGGATCACGCCCTTGCCCTCGCGCTGAGCCTGCTTGAGGTGCTCGAGGCCTTCGACATGGGCCAGTTTCGCCAGCCGCGAACGCGACCACCACCAGCTCATGGCCATCTCGAAGAAGGCGATGCCGGTGGAGGCAAAGTTCTCCTTGAGCAGGCGCTTGCGCTCGGCGGCGGATTTTTCCGGGAAACACAGCTCCAGGTTACGCCGGGCGATGCGCCGTCGGTCACCGGCCACCCGGTACATCAGCGCACCCAATGCACGACCGATCCACAACAGGCAGGGATAAGGCAACTGGACGATCAGCCACAACAGCCCCAGGCCGCACCACAGCAGCCAGAAACGCGGATGAAAAAATGCAGCTCGAAAACGCGGGCGATCCATTACAGCTTCCACAAAGACATGGGCCGCGCATTCTACATCGTTCGACCCGGCTTGCGGCTCGCGGGCGATCTCGTTATAAGTCTCGGCACTTTTAGTGACAAGCCGTTGTACGCCGACCATGAGCCAAACCGAACCGCTAGACCAAGATCCCGTGTTCCAGCTGAAGGGCAGCATGCTCGCCATTACGGTGCTGGAGCTGGCCCGCAACGACCTGGAGGGCCTTGACCGGCAGCTCGCGGCCAAAGTCGCCCAGGCGCCGAATTTCTTCAGCAATGCCCCCCTGGTGCTGGCCCTCGACAAATTGCCGGCCGACCAGGGCTCGGTGGACCTGCCGGGCCTGATGCGCGTCTGCCGCCAGCATGGTCTGCGTACCCTGGCGATCCGCGCCAGCCGCATCGAAGACATCGCCGCTGCCATCGCCGTGGACATCCCGGTGTTGCCACCGTCCGGGGCCCGGGAGCGGGTGCTGGAGCTGAGTCCCGTCGAAACCAGGAAAGTCCCGGAAAAGCCGCCGGAGCCGACCGTCAAGCCGACCCGGGTCATCACCTCGCCGGTGCGCGGCGGACAACAGATTTACGCCCAGGGTGGCGATCTGGTGGTCGTGTCCTCGGTCAGCCCGGGTGCGGAACTTCTGGCCGATGGCAATATCCATGTATACGGCCCGATGCGCGGTCGTGCGCTGGCTGGCGTCAAGGGCGACACCAAAGCCAGGATCTTCTGTCAGCAATTGAGCGCTGAACTGGTTTCCATCGCCGGGCAGTACAAGGTTTCCGAGGATCTGCGCCGTGACCCGTTGTGGGGCGCCGGCGTGCAGGTCAGCCTGTCGGGCGACGTGTTGAACATCATTCGGCTTTAACGGATACTGCCGCATTTTCCAAGCATCTCTAAAACGTAGCGAAACGGCTGAAACGACGTAGGAAACAGGATCAGGCAGGGTTTACCGGAGGTGAACCTCGTCCCGCGCCCTGTTCCAGCCAGGCCTGTACAATTGCCGCCGTTCTCTAGAGATGTTTTTCAGGGGCTGACAAAGTCCTTTTTCCTTAGGGGTGAAACACCTTGGCCAAGATTCTCGTGGTTACATCCGGCAAGGGTGGTGTGGGTAAGACCACCACCAGCGCCGCTATCGGTACCGGCCTCGCATTGCGCGGCCACAAGACAGTCATCGTCGACTTCGATGTCGGCCTGCGTAACCTGGACCTGATCATGGGTTGCGAGCGCCGCGTAGTCTATGACTTCGTCAACGTGGTCAACGGTGAAGCGAACCTGCAACAGGCCCTGATCAAGGACAAGCGCCTTGAGAACCTCTACGTGCTGGCCGCCAGCCAGACCCGCGACAAAGACGCGCTGACCCAGGAAGGCGTGGAAAAAGTCCTGATGGAGCTCAAGGAACAATTCGAGTTCGTGGTCTGCGACTCCCCGGCCGGTATCGAGAAAGGTGCCCACCTGGCGATGTATTTCGCTGACGAAGCGATCGTCGTGACCAACCCGGAAGTGTCCTCGGTACGCGACTCCGACCGCATGCTGGGCCTGTTGGCAAGCAAATCCCGTCGTGCCGAGAAAGGCGAAGAGCCGATCAAGGAACACCTGCTGATCACCCGCTACCACCCGGAGCGTGTCGAGAAAGGCGAAATGCTCGGCGTCGAAGACGTCAAGGAAATCCTCGCCGTCCGGCTGCTGGGCGTGATCCCGGAATCCCAGGCGGTGCTCAAGGCCTCCAACCAGGGTGTCCCGGTCATCCTCGACGACCAGAGCGACGCCGGCCAGGCCTACAGCGATACCGTCGACCGCTTGCTGGGCAAAGACCTGGAACACCGGTTCCTCAACGTCGAGAAGAAGGGATTCTTCGAGCGCCTGTTTGGAGGTAGGTAATGAACCTTTTTGACTTCTTTCGTGCCAACAAAAAGCCCAGTACCGCCTCGGTCGCGAAAGAGCGTCTACAGATCATCGTGGCGCACGAACGCGGCCAACGCAGCACCCCGGACTACCTGCCCTCCTTGCAGAAGGAACTGGTCGAAGTGATCCGCAAGTACGTCAACATCGGTAACGATGACGTGCATGTCGCGCTGGAAAGCCAGGGCAGCTGCTCGATTCTGGAACTCAACATCACCCTGCCGGATCGCTGATCGATCCTGCGGGAGCCACGGCGGCTCGGGCCCTTCCCTCTATCCCCCAAAGGTTAGAGAGCAAGGGCCCGAGCCGCCGTTGGCGTTTGTACCGAGACTGTTTTCAATGCCCCTTTCCAATATCCGCATCATTCACCAGGACGCCGCCGTGCTGGTGGTCGACAAGCCGACCCTGCTGCTGTCCGTGCCCGGCCGGGCCGACGACAACAAGGACTGCCTGATCACCCGCTTGCAGGAAAACGGCTACCCGGAAGCGCGAATCGTGCACCGGCTGGACTGGGAAACCTCCGGCATCATCCTGCTGGCCCGGGACCCGGACACCCATCGCGAACTGTCCCGGCAATTCCATGATCGCGAAACCGAAAAAGCCTACACCGCGTTGTGCTGGGGCCAGCCGGCACTGGACAGCGGCAGCATCGACCTCCCCTTGCGTTATGACCCGCCAACCAAGCCGCGCCACGTGGTCGACCATGAGCACGGCAAACATGCCCTGACCTTCTGGCGCGTGCTGGAACGCTGCGGCGACTGGTGCCGCGTCGAGCTGACACCGATCACCGGGCGCTCGCATCAACTGCGCGTGCACATGTTGTCCATCGGCCACCCGCTATTGGGCGACGGGCTCTACGCCCACCCGCAAGCCCTGGCCGCCTGGCCGCGCCTGTGTCTGCACGCCAGCATGCTGAGCTTCACCCACCCGCAAAGCGGCGAACGCCTGCGCTTCGAGTGCCCGGCACCGTTTTGAGACTTGGCAAACAAAGCCTCTTTGGCAAAAGCGCTTTTGTGGCGAGGGAGCTTGCTCCCGCTGGGCTGCGCAGCGGCCCCAAAAAGCCTGGGACCGCTGCGCGCTCCAGCGGGAGCAAGCTCCCTCGCCACAACAGCATTATGTTCGCAGTCTGAACTCTACTGCCCTCGTCACAGTGTTATTTTCCACTGATCACCCGCCCCGCCAATACGGTAAACTCCCGCCCATTGCTGTCTGGAGTTATTTATGCGCGCAGAGTTGAACCAGGGCCTGATCGACTTCCTCAAGGCCTCCCCTACCCCATTCCATGCCACCGCCAGCCTTGCCAAACGCCTGGAAGCGGCGGGTTATCAGCGTCTGGACGAGCGCGAGACCTGGGCCACCGAGCCCAACGGTCGCTATTACGTCACGCGCAACGACTCCTCGATCATTGCCTTCAAGCTGGGCCGCAATGCCCCGCTGCACGACGGCATTCGCCTGGTCGGCGCCCACACCGACAGCCCTTGCCTGCGGGTCAAGCCACAACCGGAACTGCAACGCCATGGCTTCTGGCAACTGGGCGTGGAAGTCTACGGCGGCGCATTGCTGGCACCGTGGTTCGACCGCGACCTGTCCCTGGCCGGGCGCGTGACCTTCCGCCGCGACGGCAAGGTCGAGAGCCAGTTGATCGATTTCCAGGCGCCCATCGCCACGATTCCGAACCTGGCCATCCACCTCAATCGCGAGGCCAACCAGGGCTGGGCGATCAACCCGCAGAACGAACTGCCACCGATCCTGGCTCAGTTCGCCGGTGATGAGCGCGTTGACTTCCGTGCCGTGCTCACCGACCAACTGGCCCGCGAGCACGGCCTGAATGCCGATGTGGTGCTCGATTACGAACTGAGTTTCTACGATATCCAGAGCGCCGCGGTCATCGGCCTGCATGGCGATTTCATTGCCGGTGCACGCCTGGACAACCTGTTGTCGTGCTACGCCGGCCTGCAAGCCTTGCTCAACGCCGACACCGAAGAAACCTGCGTCCTGGTGTGCAACGACCACGAAGAAGTCGGTTCCTGCTCGGCCTGTGGCGCTGACGGCCCGATGCTGGAACAGACCCTGCGACGCCTGTTGCCTGAGGGTGAAGAGTTCGTCCGTACTATTCAGAAATCCCTGTTGGTGTCGGCGGACAACGCCCATGGAGTGCACCCCAACTACGCCGACAAGCACGACGCCAACCACGGTCCCAAGCTCAACGCCGGGCCGGTGATCAAGGTCAACAGCAACCAGCGCTACGCCACCAACAGCGAAACCGCCGGGTTCTTCCGTCACCTGTGCATGGCCGAAGAAGTGCCAGTGCAGAGCTTCGTGGTGCGCAGCGACATGGGCTGCGGCTCGACCATCGGCCCGATCACTGCCAGCCAGCTGGGCGTACGCACTGTGGACATCGGCCTGCCGACGTTCGCCATGCATTCGATCCGCGAGCTGTGCGGCAGCCATGACCTGGCGCACCTGGTGAAGGTGTTGAGTGCGTTCTATGCGTCTCGCGAACTGCCATAGTCAACGCTAACCCGTGGCGAGGGAGCTTGCTCCCGCTGGGCTGCGCAGCAGCCCCAACATCTGCAACTGAATGCACGGTTGCCAGTGCTGCGCACTGGAGCGGGAGCAAGCTCCCTCGCCACAAAGGCCAAGGCATATACCGTCACCCTACTACCAAACCCCAACTAGACTGACCTTATCGCCCCCTCGACAAGGCCGTCGTCATGATCTCGATGTCTGCGTTCCACGCCATGCTGGTGCCCATCATCGCCGGCATGATCCTGCTGGCCATCGGCTTCAACTTCCGGGACAAGGGCGTCGGGGTGTTCGCCATGTGGATCGGCATGCTGCTGATCCTCGCCACGGTGGTGTTCAAGATCCTCGCCAAACTTAACGAGTCGCTCTGACCTCGCTTCAATTCGCGGGCGGTTGCTCGGGCACATCGACGCCGACATGAATCGCATCGTGGCGCCAGAACTCCAGGTCGCAGTCGATCAGCCGCTGGTGCTGGTCGTAATTGACCCGGGCGATCCTCAGCCCGGGGCTACCCACCGAGACCTTCAGCGCCGCCGCAGCTTCCGGTTGTAAAGAGGTAGGCACGATTTCGAACTTCACCCGACCGTAGTGCAGGTCGTAATGCCGGGCGTACAGCTCGGTCATCGACTGGTTGAGATCGAACTCGAGGATGTCCGGAAAATACTGCGGGTTCAGGTAGTGTTCCACGTAAAGCACCAATCGCTCATCGATACGTCGGGCGCGACAGATCTGGATCACGCTGGACAGCGCCGGTAACTGCAACCAGGCACAGACGGCCGCCGAAGCCGGTTGCAGGCGCGCAGAAATCACCTGGGTAGAAGGCACCCGCCCTTGGGCGGCGACCATCGCGTGGAAGTGGCTGCGCTGCATCAGGTTATAGGCCAGGCGCGGCGGCGAGACGAACCAGCCCCGGCGCTCTTCCCGATAGATCTGCCCCTGGGCTTCGAGCTGCAACAACGCTTCGCGCACGGTGATGCGCGTGGTCCCGAACAACTCACTGAGCTTGCGCTCGGCCGGCAGCTTGCTGCCGGCGGCCAGCAGCCCGTGGTCAAGCTGCTCCTGCAGGACCTGTCCGATGGTTGTCACCGCTTTGGTTGCATCGATGCGCATCAACGTTACCTATCTGGACTAGACCAGCACTGTTTTCGAGCAGGATCGATTTCCCATCGCCCCCATTTTCATCCTGTAAGCCTAGGCACCGCACATGACTGATCGATGACAGCGGCGCTGAACGGTCGGCGGACAAGCCCTGCAAAATTATAGCCAGAACCTTTCATATCAGGCGTTTAAGCATGGTCTACGCTTAATTCGCAGCCGACGCGCAGGACCCTGGTCGTGATTGAACGCGCTACCGCAGACATCAAATTGTCACAGGGCTCGCCTAAATTGGCTCAGGTATTGCTGACCTAGACCAACACAACCGCAATCGCAGCGTTGAAAACGCCCATAGGAGCTTCGGATGAAACAGCTTTTCCTGGCATCACTGTTAGGCTCGACCATCGCCATGTGCACCGCCGCCATGGCCGCTGATACCGATCTGAAAACATTGGAAGCCGCTGCGAAAGCGGAAGGCGCCGTGAACAGCGTCGGCATGCCCGATGACTGGGCAAACTGGAAAGGCACCTGGGAAGACCTGGCGAAAACATACGGCCTCAAACACGTCGACACCGACATGAGCTCGGCCCAGGAAATCGCCAAGTTCGCCGCCGAGAAAGACAACGCCAGCGCCGACATCGGCGACGTAGGCGCGGCCTTCGGCCCGATTGCGGTCAAGCAAGGCGTAGTCCAGCCCTACAAACCCAGCACCTGGGACCAAGTGCCTGCCTGGGCCAAGGACAAGGATGGCAACTGGGCCCTGGCCTATACCGGAACCATCGCTTTCATCGTCAACAAAAAGCTGCTGCACGGCTCCGAAATACCGACCAAGTGGGCTGACCTGAAGAGCGGCAAGTACAAGGTTTCCATCGGTGACGTGAGCACCGCCGCCCAGGCCGCCAACGGCGTGCTGGCCGCGGCCCTGGCAAACGGTGGCGACGAGAAGAACCTGCAACCGGCCCTGCTGATGTTCGCCGAGATTGCCAAGCAAGGCCGCCTGTCCATGGCCAACCCGACCATCGCCACCATGGAAAAAGGTGAAGTCGAGGTCGGCGTGGTCTGGGATTTCAACGGTTTGAGCTACAAGGCCAAGATGGCCAACCCGGATGACTACGTCGTACTGATCCCATCCGACGGCTCGGTCATCTCCGGCTACACCACCATCATCAACAAATACGCCAAGCACCCGAATGCCGCCAAACTGACCCGTGAGTACATCTTCAGCGACGCCGGCCAGATCAACCTGGCCAAGGGTAACGCCCGGCCGATCCGCGCCGAGCACCTGAAGCTGCCGGAAGAAGTCCAGGCCAAGCTGCTGCCGAACGAGCAGTACAAGCATGTGACACCGATCAAGGACGCCGATGCCTGGGAGAAGACCTCCAAGGCGCTGCCGCAGAAATGGCAGGAAGAAGTCATCATCAATATGCAGTGAGGCGGTAATCAGCCCGCTCGGATATCCAACCGAGGTTCATTGTGGGAGCGAGCCTGCTCGCGATAGCGGTCTACTTTTCGACATTGAAGTCGACTGATACTCCGCGATCGCGAGCAGGCTCGCTCCCACAGGAGACCACAGTGAATCCGAACTTTCTGGTTCCCCTCCGGAGTCCCGGTCCCCATGAAGCACAACGTCATCCTGGTGGTGCTCGACGGCCTCAATTACGAAGTCGCCCGGCACGCCATGGGGCATTTGCAGGCGTATGTCGGCGCAGGACGCGCGGCGCTGTACAAACTGGAATGTGAGCTGCCGGCCCTGTCCCGCCCACTCTACGAATGCATCCTTACCGGCGTCGCCCCCATCGAGAGCGGTATCGTGCACAACAATGTTTCGCGCCTGTCGAACCAGCGCAGCATTTTCCACTACGCCACCGATGCCGGTTTGAGCACGGCGGCCGCTGCCTATCACTGGGTCAGCGAACTCTACAATGCTTCACCGTTCGTGGCCGGCAGGGACCGCCATACCGACAACACCGAACTGCCGATTCAATACGGACATTTCTACTGGAATGACCACTATCCCGATTCCCACCTGTTCGCCGATGCCGAGCACCTGCGGGTGCGCTACCGGCCGGATTTCCTGCTGGTGCATCCGATGAACATCGACGACGCCGGCCACAAGCACGGCCTCGACACCCCGCAATACCGCAACAGTGCCCGCTCGGCCGACATCAACCTGGCGGTCTATCTGCAAGACTGGCTCGACGCTGGTTACCAGGTATTGGTGACGTCCGACCACGGCATGAACAACGACCGTTCCCACAACGGCTTGCTGGCCGAAGAACGCGAAGTGCCCCTGTTTGTCCTCGGTGAAGGCTTCAGCCTCGACCCTGGCGCGGCACCGAGACAGACCGAACTGTGCGGGACCATCTGCCAATTGCTCGGTGTCGACCACGACAAACCCTATTGCCGGGAGCTGCTCAAGTGAATGCCATGACCCGCGGCAAATGGCTGGCGGCCCTATGCCTGGTGCCCTTCGCGATCTTCTTTATCGTGTTCCAGATCGCCCCGCTGCTCTGGGTGCTGGTCAACAGCCTGGAATCCGAAGAATTCGGCTGGGGCCTGGCCAATTTCAGCAAGATCTTCAATTCGAAGTTTTACCTGCAAGCGATCCAGCACAGCCTGGAGATCAGTTTCTGGTCCAGCGTGTTCGGTATCGTCATCGCAGTGCTTGGCAGCTACTCGCTGCGCCGGGTCGATTCGCGGTTGCGCAACTTCGTCAACGCATTCGCCAACATGACCAGCAACTTCGCTGGCGTGCCCCTGGCCTTCGCCTTCATCATCCTGCTGGGGTTCAACGGCAGCATCACCCTGATGCTCAAGCAGGCGGGAATCATCGAGGACTTCAACCTCTATTCGAAGACCGGACTGATCATTCTCTACACCTATTTCCAGATTCCCCTGGGCGTGCTGCTGCTTTATCCGGCCTTCGATGCCCTGCGTGAAGACTGGCGCGAGTCCGCAGAACTGCTGGGCGCCAGCGGTTGGCAGTTCTGGCGGCACATCGGCCTGCCGGTGCTGACGCCGGCGCTGCTGGGAACTTTCGTGATCCTGCTGGCCAATGCCCTCGGCGCCTATGCCACGGTCTATGCGCTGACCACCGGCAACTTCAACGTGCTGCCGATTCGCATCGCGGCCATGGTCTCCGGGGACATTTCCCTGGACCCGAACATGGCCAGCGCCCTGGCCGTGGTGCTGGTGGCGTTGATGACCCTGGTGACCGTGATCCATCAGCTGTTGCTCAAGAGGAGCTACCATGTCTCGCGCTGAATCGAGCCCGGCCGGGCTCTATCATCGGGCGGTGGTGTACCTGCTGTTCGCCATCCTGCTGCTGCCCCTGGCCGGCACGTTGATCTATTCCATCGCCAGCAGTTGGTCGGCCACCGTGCTGCCCGCAGGCTTCACCTTCAAATGGTATGTGCAGTTGTGGAGCGATCCGCGCTTTCTCAGCGCCTTCGGTCAGTCGCTGTTGGTTTGCGTCGGGGCGCTGGTGCTTTCGGTGGTATTGATCTTGCCGCTGCTGTTCGTGGTGCATTACCACTTCCCGAAACTCGACGCGCTGATGAACATCCTCATCCTGCTGCCCTTCGCGGTGCCGCCGGTGGTGTCATCGGTGGGGCTGCTGCAACTCTACGGCTCCGGACCGATGGCCATGGTGGGCACGCCATGGATCCTGATCGGCTGTTACTTCACCGTCGCCCTGCCCTTCATGTACCGGGCGATCACCAACAACCTGCAAGCCATCAACCTGCGGGACCTGATGGACGCCGCCCAACTGCTCGGCGCCAGCACCTTCCAGGCCGCCGTGCTGGTGGTGTTGCCCAATCTGCGCAAGGGCCTGATGGTCGCGTTGCTGCTGTCCTTCTCCTTCCTGTTCGGCGAGTTCGTGTTTGCCAACATCCTCGTCGGCACCCGCTATGAAACCCTGCAGGTGTACCTGAACAACATGCGTAACAGCAGCGGTCACTTCACCAGTGCGTTGGTGATCTCCTACTTCCTCTTCGTACTGGTCCTGACCTGGGCGGCCAACATCTTGAACAGGGACAAAAGCCAATGAGCTACGTCAGCGTCCAACACCTGCAGAAAACCTATGCCGGCACGCCGGTGTTCAGCGACATCAACTGCCAGATCGGCAAGGGCGAGTTCGTCACCCTGCTCGGCCCTTCCGGCTGCGGCAAGTCCACGCTGTTGCGCTGCATTGCCGGCCTGACGCCAGTGGACGCCGGCCAGATCCTGCTGGACGGGCAAGATATCGTCCCGCTGAGCCCGCAAAAGCGCGGCATCGGCATGGTGTTCCAGAGCTACGCCCTGTTTCCCAACATGACCGTGGAACAGAACGTCGCCTTTGGCCTGCGCATGCAAAAGGTCGATGCTCAGGACAGCCGCCAGCGGGTGCTGGAGATCTTGCGCCTGGTGGAGTTGCATGAATTTGCCGGTCGCTATCCCCATCAGCTGTCCGGCGGCCAATGCCAGCGCGTGGCCCTGGCCCGCTCTCTGGTGACCCGCCCGCGCCTGTTACTGCTGGACGAGCCGCTGTCGGCCCTCGATGCGCGGATTCGCAAGCACCTGCGCGAACAGATCCGTCAGATCCAGCGCGAATTGGGCCTGACCACGATTTTCGTCACGCACGATCAGGAAGAAGCGCTGACCATGTCAGACCGGATTTTCCTGATGAATCAGGGAAAGATCGTACAGAGCGGCGATGCCGAAACCCTGTACACAGCACCCGTCGATGTGTTCGCCGCCGGCTTCATCGGCAACTACAACCTGCTGGACGCCGACAGCGCCAGCCGGCTGCTGCAACGCCCGGTGACGGCACGCATCGCCATTCGCCCGGAAGCCATCGAGCTGAGTCGCAACGGCGAGCCGGATGCGCTGATCCACAGCCACAGCCTGCTGGGCAACGTCATCCGCTACCGGGTCGAGGCCCGTGGCGTGGAGCTGGTGGTCGATGTCCTCAACCGTTCGGCGGCCGATCTGCATCCCGATGGGGCTCGGCTGTCGCTTTCCATCGATCCGTCGGCCCTGTGTGAGGTAGCCTGATGGCCTTGTTGATTTTGAAGCTGATCTTGAGAAGGGAAACGCGCTGATGGCCCTGGCAATTTTTGATCTGGACGAAACCCTGATCCACGGCGATTGCGCCACCCTCTGGAGCGAGCAAATGGGCCGCCTGGGCTGGGTCGATCCCGAGTCCTTCATGCGCCGCAACAACGAGCTGATGGACGCCTACAGCCACGGCAAGCTGCTGATGGAGGCCTACATGGATTTCAGCCTGGAGCCGATGATCGGCCGCACCCCGGAGGAAATCGAACACCTGGTGACGCCGTGGGTGGAAGACTTCATCGAACCGATCATCTTCAGCGACGCCACCCGCGCCATCGCCGAGCACCGCAAGGCCGGCGACCGGATCCTGGTGATCTCGGCCTCGGGCACACACCTGGTTAAACCCATCGCCGAACGCCTGGGTATCGATGAGATCCTGGCGATCGACCTTGAAGTCGTCAACGGGGCTTACACAGGCAAGACCGTGGGCACCCTGACCTACCGCGAAGGCAAGATCACCCGACTGCTGGACTGGCTGGATGCCGAAGAAGAAAACCTCGAAGGCGCGAGTTTCTATTCCGACTCGCGCAACGACCTGCCGCTGCTGCAACGGGTGGACTTCCCCCACGTCGTCAACCCGGACCCGGTGCTCAAAGCCCATGCCGAATCAGCGGGATGGCCGATTCATACCTGGAAGTAAATGCTTTTAGGGTCTGTGACGCACCTGTGGGAGCGAGCCTGCTCGCGATAGTGGTGTGTCAGTCAATCCTCCATTGCTGACCGACGCCATCGCGAGCAAGCTCGCTCCCACATGTACCAGCGCCCGGATCCTGTGGCGAAGGAGCTTGCTCCCGCTCGGCTGCGAAGCAGTCGCAGAACCGGCTGATCCAGCGTGGCTCCCGTCTTCGAACTATCCAATGCCTTGCCTTAGTACGCGCAAGACACCTGCATGGCGTTGAGGGCCGTATCGTCGCCGTTGCCCTGGTCGGGTTCCACCCGAGTCCTGAAACCATTCACTTTCCCGCCACCTATGCCGTCGGCGCAACGGTAGAATCCGGTCCACTCCCCCCACGCGGCGGGCGGGTCACCGACCAGGATTTGCGAGCCGCAATTGATCTTGATATTGCCGGCGGCGGTATCGTCCTTCGAGCCCTTTTCCTTGTCCCTGCCCTGAAACCGCTCCACCTGAATGGCAAAAGCTATGGCGGGATGTTCGCGGCAAACGTAATCCTTGCCCCAACTTCCCCACCCTCCTTCCAGGCTCTGGATGTAGGTCGGCGCTCCCGTGGCGCTGCTCTTGCAGATCAACTGGATCGCATTCAAGGCGGTATCGTCGCCGTTGCCCTGATAGGGCTCGCTCTTGAGCCGGAAGCCCCAGACATGTTGCCTCTGCGGGCAATACGCCATGGGTCCCCAATTTCCCCATTGGCCTTGTTCTGAAGTATCCGGAGGCACTCTTCCGGTCTCTTGTCCCCGGGCGCCCTCGTAGGCCAACAGGGAAAGCGTGATAACCAGCATGCGTAAAGCGGCGTAATCGGACATGACAGGGCCCTGCCTGGATCGGGAAAAGACTGGCCAGAGAGACACCTTCTCTCACCTCGACTCTAGAGTCAGGCATTTGAGGGTGTCTACTGTCAGATCCGACAGGGTGTACGCCTATCCAACGTGCCGAATCAGCTCAGGCTCTCATCGATCACCAGCACCAGTTTCCCCGACACCGTGTTGGTCGCCAGTTCCTTGAACGCCGCTTCGGCATCCCCAATGGCAAAGGTGCGGGCCAGTTGCGGGCTCAGGCGGCCTTCGCTGAACAGCGGCCAGACTTGCCGGCCCAACTCACTGATCAGATCAGCCTTGAATTGATCGTCACGACTGCGCAAGGTCGAGCCCAACAGTTGGATACGCTTGCCCAGTACCTGGGCCAGGTCAAACTCCGCCGAGCGGCCGCTCATAAGCCCGATCAACACCCAGCGTCCGTCAACTGACAAAAGTTTCACGTTGAGTCCGGCGTAGTTCGCACCCACGGGATCGAGGATCACATCGAAGGGACCGAATTCGCTCAAGCGGTTGATATCGTCGGTGCGAATCACCCCGCCCTGGGCACCGAGGGCTTGGCAATAGGCCAGCCGATCCGCCGAGCCGACACTGACCCAACACGGGTTGCCGAACGCCTTGCACAGTTGGATCGCAGCCGAGCCGACGCCACTGGCCCCGGCGTGCAACAGCACTTTTTCACCCGGCTTGAGCGCGGCCAGCTGATACAAATTCAGCCACGCAGTACTGTAGACCTCAGGCAGCGCGGCGGCTTCGGCCAAGGACAGGCCCTCCGGTACCGGCAACACGTGGCGGCCATCGACCACCACTTCTTCGGCCATCCCACCGCCGGCAAGCAAGGCACAAACGCGGTCGCCGACTGCCCAGGACGAGCCTGGTCCGACTTCGCTGATGACCCCGGAACACTCCAGCCCCAACACCTGACTCGCGCCGGGCGGCGGCGGATAAAGCCCGGCCTTCTGCAATAAATCGGCCCGATTCAGGCCGGCGGCCGCTACCCGGATGCGAACTTGCCCTGCATCACACACAGGAGTTGGCTCCTGTGCCCATACCACTTGGCCTTCAACGCCTTGCAATGCTTTCACGGTGCCTCCATAGTGAGTCTCGACTGGGCCCGCTGCTGTAACGCCGGGCTTTCTTGCATTATGCGCCCGGGCCACATGGAACCGGCGACTTCAAAGACGGCCTAATATGCGTGATCAATTGTCCCTGCGTCGAATCAGTATGAAGCGTTTGTTCCCCAGCACTGCACTTGCCCTTTTCATTGGCCTTGGCGTTTCCACGCTCTCGAGCAATACGTTTGCGGCCAACAGCTGGGACAAGCTTCAGCCCGATCGTGACGAGGTGATAGCCAGCCTTAACGTCGTCGAGCTGCTCAAGCGTCACCACTACAGCAAGCCGCCGCTCGATGATGCGCGCTCGGTCATCATTTATGACAGTTACATTAAGTTGCTTGATCCGTCGCGCAGTTATTTCCTGGCCAGCGACATCGCCGAATTCGACAAGTGGAAAACCCAGTTCGACGACTTCCTCAAGAGCGGCGACCTCAATGCCGGGTTCATCATCTACAAGCGCTACCTGGACCGCGTAAAGGCGCGTCTGGACTACGCCCTCGCCGAGTTGAACAAAGGCGTCGATAAAATCGATTTCAATGCCAAGGAAACCCTGCTGGTCGACCGCAAGGACGCGCCTTGGCTCAAAAGCACCGCCGAGCTCGACGACCTGTGGCGCAAACGTGTCAAGGACGAAGTGCTGCGCATGAAGATCGCCGGCAAGGAGCCCAAGCAGATTCAGGAAACCCTGACCAAGCGCTACAAGAACCAACTGGCGCGCCTGGACCAGACCCGTGCCGAGGACATCTTCCAGGCGTACATCAACACCTTCGCCATGTCCTACGACCCGCACACCAATTATCTCTCGCCGGATAACGCAGAAAACTTCGACATCAACATGAGCCTGTCCCTGGAAGGCATCGGCGCTGTCCTGCAAAGCGACAACGACCAGGTGAAAATCGTGCGCCTGGTGCCGGCGGGGCCGGCGGACAAGACCAAGCAGGTGGGTCCGGCGGACAAGATCATCGGCGTTGCCCAGGGCAACAAGGAAATGGTCGACGTGGTCGGCTGGCGCCTGGACGAAGTGGTCAAGCTGATCCGTGGGCCGAAAGGCTCGGTGGTGCGCTTGGAAGTCATCCCGGCCAGCAACGCACCGAACGATCAGACCAGCAAAATCGTAGCCATCACTCGGGAAGCCGTGAAGCTGGAAGAACAGGCGGCGAAGAAGTCGGTTCTCAACCTGAAACAGGACGGCAAGGACTACAAGCTCGGCGTCATCGAGATCCCGGCCTTCTACCTGGACTTCAAGGCGTTCCGCGCCGGCGATCCGGACTACAAGAGCACCACCCGCGACGTCAAGAAGCTGCTGACCGAGCTGCAGAAGGAAAAAGTCGACGGCGTGGTCATCGACTTGCGCAACAACGGCGGCGGCTCCCTGCAGGAAGCCACCGAGTTGACCAGCCTGTTTATCGACAAGGGCCCGACCGTGCTCGTGCGTAATGCCGATGGCCGCGTGGACGTGCTGGAAGACGAAAACCCGGGCGCATTCTACAAAGGCCCGATGGCGCTGCTGGTGAACCGCCTGTCGGCTTCGGCCTCGGAGATTTTCGCCGGCGCCATGCAGGATTATCACCGTGCGCTGATCATCGGCGGCCAGACCTTCGGCAAAGGCACCGTGCAGACCATCCAGCCACTCAACCATGGCGAGCTGAAACTGACCCTGGCCAAGTTCTACCGGGTCTCCGGCCAGAGCACCCAGCATCAGGGCGTACTGCCGGACATCGATTACCCGTCGATCATCGACACCAAGGAAATCGGCGAGAGCGCCCTGCCCGAGGCCATGCCGTGGGACACCATCAAGCCTGCGATCAAGCCGGCCGTGGATCCGTTCAAGCCATTCCTGGCCCAGCTCAAGTCCGAACATGACAGCCGTACGGCCCAGGACGCGGAGTTCGTATTCATCCGCGACAAGCTGGCCCTGGCGCAAAAACTGATGCTGGAAAAAACCGTCACCCTCAACGAAGCCGACCGTCGCGCGCAGCACGCCGACATCGAAGCCAAGCAACTGGCGATGGAAAACCTGCGTCGCAAGGCCAAGGGCGAAGAACCGCTCAAAGAGCTGAAAAAAGAAGACGAAGACCTCATCACCGAGCCGGAAAAAACCAAGCCGGAAGACGATGCCTACCTGAGCGAAACCGGGCGGATCCTGCTGGATTACCTGAAACTCAACACGGCGGTTGCCAAACACTGACGATGATGGCGATTTAATGGTGATGCGCGTCGGAGTGTCATCAAACTGACATCATCCTGTCGTGAAATATGGACCGGGCGCTTCCTGAGCGGATAGCGCCCGGTCCATTTTTTATCGCCAGAGAAAGCCATGACCACGACAGAACAGCTGGGCGCCTTGAGTTCGATCCTGGCTCAAAGCGGTTTGCACAGCCTGTTCCAACCGATCCTCTGCCTATCCGAACGACGTATCGTCGGCTACGAAGCCTTGACTCGCGGCCCGTCCAACAGCCCGTTGCATTCCCCCATCGCCCTGCTCTCCGTAGCCCGCCAGGCCGGACGCCTCAGCGAACTCGAACTGGCCTGCCGCCGCAGCGCCTGCCACCGCTTCAACGAGCAGAAGCTGCCGGGCAAGCTGTTCCTCAACGTTTCGCCCGAATCCCTCCTGGAAGCCGCGCACCAGACCGGGCGCACGCTGCAACTGCTGCAAGACTTCGGCATCCCGCCCAGCCAGGTGGTGATCGAGCTGACCGAACAGACACCTATCGATGACTTCCAGCTTTTGCAGAATGCGCTGCATCATTACCGGGCCATGGGCTTCTCGATTGCCCTGGATGACCTGGGCGCCGGGTATTCCAGCCTGCGGCTGTGGTCCGAATTACGCCCGGACTACGTCAAGATCGACCGGCATTTCATCGACGGCATTCATCAGGATGCCCTCAAGCGCGAGTTCGTCGGATCAATATTGAAGATCGCCCGTACGTCACGGGCCCAGGTGATTGCCGAAGGCATTGAACTGCCGGAAGAACTGGCGGTGCTGATCGAAATGGGCGTCGACCTGGTCCAGGGGTATCTGCTCGCCCGGCCTCAGGAACAACCGGCTCGCGATGCGAGGACGCTGATGCCCAAGCAGGACGCTGGAGTGGCGTCACTGAACGACGAGATCAACGATCTCGGCGCGCTGCTCAACGAACAACCGGCAGTGGCCCACGACACCCCGACCGCTACCGTGCTGGAAGCATTTCGGCGCCAGGCCAACCTCAACTCCCTGGCCGTGCTGGATGACCGGGAACAACCCTGTGGCATTGTGCACCGCCATTCCCTTTCCGACGCCTTGCTCAAGCCCTTCGCCACCGACCTGTTCGCTCGCAAGCCCATCAGCCGCCTGATGAGCGACGACTTCCTCGCGGTGGAACTGAGCCAGTCGCTGCAACAGGTCAGCCGCCTCATCACCAGCCGCGCCCGGCAACGCATCGAGGAGGACTTCATCATCACCCTCAATGGCAGCTACTTGGGCCTGGGCCGAGTGATCGACGTGCTCAAGCTGATCACCGAACTGAAAATCCAACAGGCCCGCTACGCCAACCCGCTGACCCTGCTGCCGGGCAACGTACCGATCCAGCAATGCCTCACCCGCGTGCTGCAGCAGCGCCAGGAATCGGTGATCTGCTACGTCGACATCGACAGCTTCAAACCCTTCAACGACATCTACGGCTATGGCCGCGGCGACGAAGTCCTACTGTGCCTGGCGCAATGCCTGAACGAACGCATCGACCCCACCCGCGATTTCGTCGGCCACATCGGTGGCGACGACTTCCTCCTGGTCCTCGGCCCGGAAGACTGGCGCAAACGCCTCGACCAACTCCTGACCGACTTCCAGACCCACTGCCGCCGCTTCTACCGTCCTGAACACCTGGAAGCCGGGTACTTCACGGCGTTGAATAGACAGGGGGTTCGCCAGGATTTTGCTTTGCTGTCGCTATCGATTGGCGTGGTGCATCTGAGGTCGGAAGCGTGTGGGGAGTTGGATGCGAGCCAGTTGGCGGAACTGGCTTCGCAGGCGAAGCATCATGCGAAGGGGATTTTGGGGGGAAGTGTGTATTTAGTTGATGGTTTGGTCGAGCGGAAGGCTGTGGCGGAGTTGGGGTTATCGGTTTGAGCGGATTCCCCACTGCCGCTCTCGGCCGGAACGCCGGACACTAACCTTGTGGCGAGGGAGCTTACTCCCGCTGGGCTGCGTAGCAGCCCTAAAGCAGCAAGCTCATTCCTCCTGATACTCCGAGTTGTCTGGCTCAGCCAATCTGGTCGATCTTACGAGCTATTCTGCAAGTAATATGATGTAGCCATGCTTCGCTCGTTTCCCAGGCAGTCCAATAGCTGTAGTAACAGCTCAGTTCCCTTAGCAGATATCCCTGCATCTCACACTCGGTTTTTCTTTGCTTGAGTAGAACGTCAAGTTCCTGCAGAACTGTCTTTAGGATTTCCGAGTCAGATTCTGAAAGGAATGCATCTAGCGCTTGTTCAGCGGTTTGATACTCAGCTGGCCAATCTTGATGAAAATAGGCCCCAAAAAAATCATGCAGTTCTGGAAATCGTTGATTCATACTTCCGGAAATCCTGTAATCAAAAAGTATCCTGCTGGTTGTTGTTTATCTTTCTTCAAGACCAGTAATACTTTGTGTGCTGGCAGGTAGTCGGTACGGCCATTTATCAGGCTGACTCCAACTGGATGAGCAAAAACATGAGTTACAGTCGTCTTGTCTTTTTTACTTGCCAAGAATTTTTCAATTTTTCTCTGATTTGCTGCTAGCGTCCTAGCTGCTGATAGCTCAGCTGTAGTTCGATCTGGGAACGTCGACGCGGCGGGAACATTTGGCTCCTTCTCTATCCTTTTAGCCAATTGCGCATCCGTCCTACCAATATGTTTCTCAATCAAATGCCCACCGCGAGCCTCATGCGCCGCCAGGCCGCCTCCCGGCACAATCTCGCTAAACGGCCCGTCGGCCTCAATATCGCCCGGACAGTTACACGCCAACCCCAACGGATCCACCCACCCCGTCGGATTCAGGGTGTAGCGGTACCCATTGAGCCCACCCGCCAACTTACTCGGGTCCGGTGTCAGGTAGCGGCCAGTCTCGGGATTGTAGTAGCGATGCCGGTTGTAGTGCAGGCCGCTTTCGGGGTCGAAGTATTGGCCCTGGAAGCGCAGCGGTTGTTCCAGTTGTTCGCCG